>CALVOV010000007.1 GCA_944350385.1 uncultured Bacilli bacterium | reverse complement strand
GAGAATTTATATAATTCTCTTTTTTTGTTATACTAATTTCACAAGGAGTGTTTTAATTATGTTAGAAAAGAAAAACCTTATGGAATTGTTAGAAATTATTTCTTCTTCTGGATGTGATTTTTCTGAAATTTTTTATGAAAACACTATTCATAAAACTTATAAAGTTTCAGATTCAAAATTAGATGATATTTCTATTAGTACGATAAAAGGATTGGGTATGAGAATGATAAAAGAAGAAAATACTTATTATTCATCTACTAATAATCTTGAATTTAATTATTTGAAAAATATCGCAAAAAAATTGAGTGAAAATATTTCAGGTGAATCAAAATTTAAAATAAAATTAGATCCATTGGCAGAAAAATATCCGAATATAAAAATTTCTCATGAAGACTTTCCTATAGAAGAAAAGAAAAATATTTTATTAAAACTAGATAATAAAATTAGAAAATATTCAAAATATATTTCACAAGTAACTTTAGGATTTGTAGAAACAGATCGTGAAATATTAATTGCTAATAGTGAAGGAAAATATACTAAAAGTAAATCAACTTTAACTAGATTTATTTGTCAAATATTTACAGAAAAAGGTAAAGTTAAAGAAAAATGCTTTACTGATAAAGCTGTAGGTAAGGGATATGAATTTCTAGATGATACAGATTTAGAAAAGCAATGTTTAGATTGTGCAAAGATAGCTGTTGAAAAGTTAGACGCAGTCAATTTTAAAGGTGGGGAGTTACCAGTTATACTTTGTCCAGGATTTGGAGCAGTTATATTTCATGAAGCATGTGGACATGGATTAGAAGCAACTTCAGTAGCGCCAAAATTATCCGTATTTTCCAATGACCTTAATAAAATTATTGCCTCAGATAAAGTTACTTTAATAGATGATGGGACATTATCTGGTTGTTGGGGTTCAAATTTAATTGATGATGAAGGTAATAATACCAAAAGAAATATTCTTATAGAAAATGGAAAACTAACTTCATTTCTTGTGGATAAAGCAAATTCAAATAAAATGCATCTAGAATCTAATGGCTGTGGAAGAAGAGAAAATTACTTATATCCTCCAACTTCTAGAATGAGCAATACATTTTTATCACCGGGAAAAGATAAGATTTCTGATATGATTGAAAGTATTGATTTTGGCGTTTATTGTGAAAAAATGAGTGGAGGTAGTGTAAATCCTGCTACAGGTGAATTTAACTTTGCTGTTGATTCTGCATTTCTAATTGAAAAAGGAAAAATAACTAAGAGGATAAAAGGTATTACTTTAATTGGAACAAGTAAGGAAATTTTAAAAAATGTGGAAATGATTGCAGATGATTTATTAATTTCTGGTGGGTATTGTGGAAGTAAGAGTGGAACAATACCAGTAACAATAGGACAACCAACTATTAAAGTATCAAAAATATTAGTAGGGGGAATGGAATAATGAATTATAGTGAATTTTTTAAATTAGGAAAAGAAAAAAATTTTAAAAACATTCAAATAACTGAACTTACATCAGAAGATATTAATGTGGAATACATAGATGATAAATTAGAAAATAATAATTTTAGTAGCAACATAACTTATTTAATTAAAGCTGAGAAAAATAATAAAACAGTTAAAATGTCTTCCGACTATTTAGAAGAAAATATTTTAAATTTACTAGATGAAAAAATAAAATACACTGATTCATACTATACTGATGAATATTTAACAGATAAAAATCAAAATAACATTAGCAATTTTAAATCAATAGATATAAAAGAAGAAATAGAAGTAGTAAAAAAAATATATAAGGAAAAAGAAAAATTCAAATTTTTAAAAATAATCACGAGTTATTTATCTGCTTCTGCTGAAAAAACAAGAATAATAAATTCTAATGGAGTCGACATATCAACTGCAAGTGTTACATATAGTTATGATTGTGAATTGGTTTTAGAAAATAATAATGAAACTATCAGTTATAGTAAATCAATTTTAAAAACAAAAAAGGATGAACTTAATATAAAAGCTTTAGTTGAAGAAGCAATAAATGAAGCAAAAAAAATGACTATTAAAGAAAATTTAAAAACAGATAAATACAATATTGTTTTAAGTAATGAAGTAGCAGGATCTATAATTTCTAAAATAATAACAGGAATTTATGCCAATAATATAAGAGAGAAAACTTCAATATTTGAAAACAAATTAAATAAATTAGTATTTGGAAAAAATATAAATATTGTTGAAAATCCACTTGATATTAGATATCCTGGTTACACAATGTTTGACAATGAAGGCACAAAAGTAAAAAATAAAGATATCATTAAAAATGGTGTATTAAAAACATATTTATATGACATAAAAGAAGCTAAGATTGTAAATAAAGAATCTACAGGTAACTCATTTGGTAGAATAAATACAAGAAATCTTTATCTTGTACCAGAAAATAATTCAAAAGAAAAAATTTTAAAACAACTGAAAACAGGAATTTACATAACAGATTTTATGGGTTCACAAGGTACTTCTATTGATATCAACACAGGAAAAATTTCACTTCAAATTTTTGGATTTATAGTAGAAGATGGAAAAATAAAGTGTGGTTTTGAGCCATGTGTTTTAACAACAACTATAACAGAAATGTTTAATAATGTTAAGTTAATAGGAAACGATTTAGAGTTTTATGAAAAAAGTGTAGGATCACCTTCAATACTAATAAATAATATATCTATAGCAGCAAAATAAATATAGAGTAAATTTACAAAATAAATTTTAAAAAAGATATATAAGAGTTGTATAACTCTTTTTTTTTGATTATAATTATTTGTAGGTGAGAAAGATGGATTATAAAATAACAACATACTCTGAAGAAGAGACAATTGAATTAGCACAAAATTTTGAATCAGAGAAATTTCCGAATATGATAATCTGTTTAAGAGGAGATTTAGGAAGTGGTAAAACTGTTTTTACTAAAGGATTTGCACAAGCAATGGGAGTGAAAGAAGAAATTACATCTCCTACTTTTAATATCATTAAGGAATATAATTCAGGAGATATGCCATTATATCATATGGACGTATATCGTTTAGATGGTAAAGCAGAGGAATTAGGAATTGAAGAATATTTTACCAAAGATGGAATCACTATTATTGAATGGGCTGATATGATAGAGGAATATCTTCCAGAAGATAGATTAGATATAAAATTTAAACATTCTACAGAAGATGAAGATAAAAGAATAATTACTATTACTCCATATGGATATGAATATGAAGAATTATGTGAGGCAGTATTATGAGATGTTTATATATAGATACATCTTCTAGTTTCTTATATACTGCGATAGTTAATGACAATAAGGTTGAGGCTGAAATAAGAAAAGATTTTGGACATTCTTTATCTGAAAAAGCCTTACCAGAAATAGTTTCTATGTTTGAAGAAAATAAATTATCTCCAAAAGATATTAATAAAATTATTGTTGTAAATGGACCAGGATCATTCACAGGAATTCGTATAGGAATAACAATAGCAAAAGTATATGCTTGGAGTCTGAAAATAAACATCACTACAATAACTTCCTTAGAAGCTATGATGATATCTTCTAATACTAATACTATTAAAGTACCTATATTAGATGCTAGAAGAAACTATGTCTTTGCAGGAATTTATTCTAGGGATAATGAAGAAATTTTAAAACCAAGCTATTTAAAAATAGAAGAATTGAATAAGAAATTAGCTGAATTAGATAATTATACTATCATCACAAATGATAAAATTAATGAGTATCCTTTAACTGAAGAATATATTCCCAATTTTTTAAAAATAGTGGACAAATATAAAAATAAAGAAAACATTAATCCACATGCTGTAAATCCAAATTATTTAAAATTAACAGAAGCAGAAGAAAGTAAATTACAATAATGTTTATTGAAGTTGATAAAAATAATTTTTCAATTTTAGATCAAGAATATATATCAAAAAACAATTTTTTTTCTGTAGAAAATGCAAAAAAAGAATTAGAAATAAATCCTTTTGGCAAGTTTTTATTATTAATTGAAGAAAATAAAGAATTAATTGGATATATTTACTATAGTGATATATATGATAGAGTAGAAATTAATCAAATAGAAATTAATTTTATCCACAGAAACTGTGGAAAAGGCTCAAAAATGTTACAAAAATTAATTGAAATTGTGGATAAAAATATTACGCTTGAAGTTAAAATAGATAATTTTCCAGCAATAGCTCTTTATAAAAAATTTAATTTTGTGGAAAAAGCTATTAGAAAAGGATATTATCAGGGAATTGATGGAATATTGATGGAAAGAAAAAAGACTCTTTAACTAGTAAAAAAGAGTCTTTTGTGTTAAAATAAGAACGAGTTGAAAAGAGGTATAAAATGAAAGATACTTTTATATTAGGAATTGAAAGTAGTTGTGATGAAACTAGTGTTTCTATTGTAAAAAATGGAACAGAAGAGGTTGCAACAGTAATTTCTAGTCAAATTGATATTCATAAAGATTTTGGTGGGGTAGTTCCAGAAATCGCTAGTAGACAACACGTTAAAAATGTAACAATGGTACTAGAATCATGTATGGAAAAAGCAAATATGACTATGGAACAGATTGATGCTATTGCTATAACATATGGTCCAGGTTTAATAGGATCATTATTAATAGGATTAGAAACAGCTAAAACTCTAGCTTTTGTCTATAATAAACCACTAATTCCAGTGCATCATATTGCCGGTCATATATATGCCAATAGTCTAGTAAAAGAAATGACTTTTCCATTATTAGCGGTAGTAGTAAGTGGAGGGCATACTGAATTAATAGAAATGACAAAACATTATAGATTTAATAAATTAGGTGGAACATTAGATGATGCTATAGGAGAATGTTATGACAAAGTTGCTCGTGTAATAGGATTGGAATATCCAGGTGGACCAAAAATAGACAAATTGGCAAAAGAAGGAAAAGATACATATAAATTACCAGTTCCCTTAAAAGATGATAGTTATAATTTTTCTTTTAGTGGATTAAAAAGTGCAGTTATTAATTTAGCTCATAACGAAGAGCAAAGAGGTAATAAATTACGTAAAGCGGATCTTGCCACATCTTTTCAAGAAGTTGCCATTGAAGCAATAATAACAAAAGTTAGAAAAGCTATAATAGATAAAAAAATAAAAAATGTAATTGTAGCGGGTGGAGTAGCAGCAAATCAAGGTCTTAGAGAAGCTATGGAAAAATTAGCAAAAGAATTAGATTTTGATTTATGCATACCACCAATGAAATATTGTACGGATAATGCTACAATGATTGCGGCTGCTGGATATTATGCTTACTTAGATGGCAGAAGAGCAGATATGAATTTAAATTCTAAATCACAAGATGAATTAAGATAACATATTAAATGGTTTACTTATTTTAAGTAAACCATTTTTATTTTATAAAAAAAACTTTTCTTATAATTCAAATATGTTATAATTAAATAGAATGGGGAGGCTAGAAAATGGTAAATAGAATTATTTTAAATGAAACATCTTACTTTGGTCGAGGTTCTAGGCAAAAATTAGCATCAGAAATAAAATCCAGAGGATTTCACAGAATACTTCTTGTTACTGATAAAACTTTATATGAATCTAAATTAGTCAATAAGGTAACAAGAGTATTAGAACATAATACAATTGGATACTATATGTTTGATGGTGTTAAGCCTAATCCCACTGTAAAAAATGTTCAAGATGGATTATTAATGGCAAATATCAATAATGTAGATTGCATTGTTGCAGTTGGAGGAGGAAGCGTTATAGATACAGCAAAAGCTATTTCTATAATTATGACAAATCCTGAATTTAATGATGTAGTTAGTTTAGATGGAGTAGCTGATACTAAAAATAAGGGCTTGCCTTTAATTGCGTTACCAACTACATCTGGAACGGCAGCAGAAGTAACAATTAATTATGTTATTACTGATGAAGCAAGAACAAAGAAAATGGTATGTGTAGATACACATGACATTCCAGTAGTAGCTATAATTGATCCAGATTTAATGGATGAAATGCCACAAAAGTTAGCTGCATCTACAGGAATGGATGCATTAACACATGCAATGGAAGGATATATCACTAAAGCAGCATGGTTTATCCCTGACATGTTTCATATAAATGCTATGGCATTAATTTATAAAAATCTTGAAAAAGCCGCTAATGAAAAAGATAAAGTAGCAATAGAAAAAATGGCCTATGCTCAATATATTGCTGGTATGGGATTTTCTAATGTTGGGTTAGGAATAGTTCATTCAATGGCTCATTCATTAGGAGCATATTTTGATACTCCACATGGTATAGCTAATGCAATATTATTACCATATGTTATGAAATTTAATGGTAAAGTATGCCCACAATTATTTAGAAATATGGGCTTTGCATTAGGAATAGATATGACAGATACAACTGATGAAGTGGCAGTTGAGAAGGTAGTAGAAGCAATTCAAACTTTATCTAAAAAATTAAATATTCCACAAACATTAAAAGAGGTAGGTATTACAGAAGAGATGATTCCTACTTTAGCTAAACAAGCTATTAATGATGCTTGCACTCCTGGAAATCCAAGAGAAGTAACTGTTGATGATATTATAAAAATTTATAAAGAAGCATATTAAAGGGAGGAAAAAATAAAATATGTTAAAATCAAAAGTTGGACAAAGTGTTGATGCTAATAGTTTTAATGCAGGAGTACAAACTGCAACTATGGCTACAGAAGGAATGGAATACACAAAATTAGGTTTTCTATATACTTCTGTAAAAAATGATATTAAAGAATTAATCAAAGGTGTAAGAAGTGTTACAACTGCACCAATAATCGGATGTACAAGTTCAGGAGCTATTATAACTCCAGAAGGTGTTATAAGTTCTGATAATGGTTTTGCTGGAATGATGGCCTTAGATGATCCAGATATGGTAGTAGGTGTTGCTTGTCATGAAGCTGGAAAGGATGCTAGAGCAATAGGTAGAAAGGTTGCAATTGAAGCAGTAGAAAATGCTAAAACAACAAGAGCACCAGCCTATTTCTATATGGTAGCTAGTCCAAAAGAAGAAGAAGATTATTTAATGGGAATCCAAGATGTTATTGGTAGAGTTCCAATGTTTGGAGGAAGTGCTGCTGATGATACAGTAGAAGGAAAATGGAAAATTTTCTGTAATGATAAAGTATTTAGTGATGGAGTAGCAGTTGCATTTTTCTATACTGATAATGAGATTGCAACATCTTATACTGGTGCATACAATGAGACAGAAAATGTTGGTATTATTACAGAAGTAAAAGATAATCGTACATTAGTAACTATTGATGGTATTTCAGCATTAAAGAAATATGCTCAATGGATCAATGTAAAGCCAGAATCATTAAAAGGTCAAAATTTATTAGTAGCATCAATTACTAAACCATTAGGAGTAAAAGATCCATTAGGAAATTTAACTGTAATACGTCATCCAATGTTTGGTAATGATATGGGAACAAGGACAACAGCAGATGATACTATTACATTAGGTAATAAAGCAGTACCAGGTACCGCAATTCTTCAACTAGAAGCCACAGTAGATGAATTAATTAATTCTACAGGAAATACTTTAAGAGATGTGAAAAAACAATTATATACAGATCCAGCAGCTTATTTCTTAGTACATTGTGGAGGAAGAAAGCTTGGTATTGGTGATAGAATTGAAGAAGTTTATAAACAATTATTAAAAGAAGCAAAAGGTGTTCCATTTATTACAATATTCACATTTGGTGAATATGGATATGATGAACACTCAGCAAATATTTGTGGTGGATTAATGTTATCTTTCACAGCATTCGGTAAAAATTAGGAGGTAAAATGAGAAACTTAGTAAATGGTAAAGAATTAGATGCTAGTGATGGACAAGCTATAGAAGTCAGAAATCCAGCTAATAATCAACTAATTGCTACAGTGCCAGCATCAACTGAAGAAGATGTGGACTATTGCGTAAAATGCGCAGTAGAAGCTCAGAAAGGATGGGCAGAAACTCCTTTACACGAACGTGCTAGAATATTAATGAAGTTTGTAGAATTAGTTGAAAGAGATACTGAATCGTTAGCGGTTACATTATGCCGAGAAACAGGAAAGCCAATTAAAGAAGCAAGAATTGAAATTGGTAATACTAGAACTTTTGTTTCTGCATACGTAGAAAGAGCTAAACATTTATATGGAATTAATATTCCAGCAGGAAATGAACCAGGACAAGAAAAAACATATCAATTTACAATAAGACAACCATTAGGAGTAGTAGCTTGCATTATTCCATTTAACTTTCCATGTGATTTATTTGGCCAGAAAGTTCCAAGCGCTTTAATAATGGGAAATGCAGTAATTGTAAAACCATCTACATATAATCCATTAACATTACATAAATATTGCCTACTTTTAAAAGAAGCAGGAATACCAGATGGAGTTATTAATTGCTTATCAGGAGATGGACCAATAGTAGGGCAAGCTTTAGCACGCCATAAAGGTGTTCATTTAGTAAGTGTTACAGGTTCAACCGCTGTAGGTATGGAAACAATGGCTACAGCTTCACAAAACTTAACCCATGTAATGTTGGAATTAGGTGGAAATGATGCTTTTATTCTAGATAAAGATGGTGATTTAGACTTAGCTGTAGAAGAAATGGTTGCAGGTAGACTTTATAATACAGGTCAAGTATGCTGTGCAAGTAAAAGATTCTTAGTACATAATGACATAAAAGCAGAATTTATTAAAAGAGCAATCGCCAGAATTAGTAGAATGCGTGTAGGTGATCCTATGAATGAAAATACTGAAATAGGCTGTTTAATTAATGAAAGAGCAGCATCTCGCGTTGAGGAGCAAGTAAGAAAGACATTACAGCAAGGAGCACATATCGCTTTTGGTGGTAGAAGAAATGGAGCTTACTTTGAGCCAACCATATTAGTAGATATTAACAGAGATATGGATATAATGAAAGATATGGAAGTATTTGGTCCAATTATTCCAATTTGTGGATTCGATACAATCGAAGAAGCAATAGATATTGCCAACCAATCAACATATGGATTATGTGGAAACATAATTACCAAAAATATCAATAATGCTTTTAAGGTAGCTGAAAAATTGGAAGTTGGTGGAGTGGTAATTAATGGTTCAAGTTTCTTCCGTTCAGCAGAAATGCCATTCGGTGGTTGGAAACACTCAGGTATTGGAAATGAAGGAATATCTACAACATTACAAGAAATGTCTCATATAAAAACAATTGTTTTGAAAAATGTATTAAAGTAGAACTTTTAGTTCTACTTTTTTATTGATTTGACTAATAATAATAATGATTGTATAATATCCACAGGAGTTGAGAGATATGTTACTATATGCAAATCAGATTAAAGGATTTACAATATAGTGACACCACATCGTAAAAATAAAAGATGTAGGTGTCATTGTTTTTGTCGTGCCTATATCTGTGTTTAACCTATGCAGATGTATAGGTTTTATTTATTTTTAAGGATGTGATTATATGATAGAAATAGGTTTAAATAAAGTAAATAAAAGCTTTGGAAATAAAGAAGTTTTAAAAAATATAAATTTTGAAATAAAAACAAAAGAACATGTTGCTTTAATAGGGGCAAATGGCTGCGGAAAAACAACTTTATTGAAATTAATATCTAGAGAAGAATTACCAACATCTGGTGATGTAATAATAAGAAAAGATGCAACTATAGCTATATTAGAACAAAAACCAAAAGTAGAACTTAATTCATTTACAATTAAAGAAATACTTTATTCTTCGTTTAAAAAAATAAATGAATTAAGTAATAAATTAAAATCAGCAGAAGAGAAGTTATCTACAACAACAGGCGAATTGTTAGATAAAGCAATAAAAAGATATACACTACTGCAAGAAGAATTTATTTCTTTAGGAGGTTATGAAATAAATTCTAAAGTAGAAAAAATAGTAGCTGGTTTTAAAATGGATAAGTTAATAGACCAAAAATATGAAAATTTATCAGGAGGAGAAAAAACAATAGTAAATTTAATGGCTATTCTTTTGCAAGAGCCGGATATTTTATTACTAGATGAACCAACTAATCATTTAGATATCGATACATTAGAATGGCTGGAAAATTTTATTAAAGATTATAAAAAAACAATTTTAATAGTATCTCACGATAGATATTTTTTAGATAAAGTAGCAAATAAAATAATTTTGATTGATAAAGGGACTTCAGAAATATTTCATGGTAATTATTCTTATTATTTAGTAGAAAATGAAAATAGAATTATGCGTGAATTTAATGAATATAAAAATCAACAAAAACAAATAGAAGCAATGAAAAAATCTATAAAAAAATTACGTGAATATGGAAAATTAGCTTATCCAAATGGTGAAAATTTCTTTAGAAGAGCCGCTAGTATCGAAAAAAGATTAGAAAAAATAGAAGTACTAGATAAACCAAAACAGGATATCAAAATACCACTAAACTTTGACATAGATAAAAGAAGTGGTAATGATATTTTAGAATTACGAAACTTTAATTATTCAATAGAAGGAAAAGAACTATTCAAAAATGCTAATATGATATTAAAATATCAAGAAAAAGTTTGTTTGATGGGAAAAAATGGTAGTGGGAAATCAACTTTAGTAAAACAAATTTTAAATAAAAATAAAAATATAAGAATGGGTACAAATCTAGAAATAGGTTATATTCCACAAGAAATAATTTTTGAAGATGAATCAATTACAGTATTAGATGAAGCACATAAATATTTTATTGGAACAGAAGAAAAACTAAGAAGTGCTTTATTTAAATTTCTATTTTATGGAGAAGGAGTATTTTCTAGATTAAATAAATTATCGGGAGGAGAAAGAATCAGATTAAAACTATTTTGTCTAATTCAAAAAAATAATAATCTTTTAATATTAGATGAACCAACTAATCATATTGATATAAATACTAAAGAAATTTTAGAGGAAGCATTAAATAATTATAATGGTACTATACTAATGATATCTCACGATAGATATTTTATTAATAAAGTAGCAACAAGAATAATTATGTTGGAAGATAAAAAATTGACAAGTTACGTAGGAAATTATGATGATTATAAAAATACAATTCAAAGGCAGAAAAATAAATAATAATTAAATGTAACAAAATGATATAATAATATATAGCAATGAAAGGGTAGATTATGAAAAATATTTTAATAAAAATAAAACCATATATTAAATTTTTTATAATCTTTCTTTTCTTTTTACTTTGGAATCTTTTTATTAATAGAATTAGCTTAGACGAAATTTGGAATTTTGGATTTGCCCATAATATTTATAAAAGTCTTATTCCATATAAAGATTTTAATATGGTTATTACGCCATTATTTCCTATTATAATGTCCATTCCATTCTTTATCTTTGGTTCTAGTATGCTTATATTTCATATAGAATGGGCAATAATATTAACATTAATATTTTATCTTTTACATAACTATTTAAAAGAAAAAAGTTATTTATTTATTCTTTTTATGATATTTCCATTACCAATATCTTTTCCCAGTTATAATATATTTCTATTTCTTTTATTTTTACTAATAATAAAACTGGAAGATATTGATGCTAATGATTACTTAATAGGATTCATTTTAGCCTGTCTAATTCTAACAAAACAGACAGTCGGACTAATTATGTTACTACCAACATTATATTATCTAAATAAGCCTAAAAAGATATTAAAACGATTTATTGGATGCTTAATACCAGGATTAATATTTATAATATATTTAATATTAAATAATAATTTATTTGAATTTTTTAATTTATGTTTTCTAGGATTATTAGATTTTGCTAACAAAAATAATAAAGGTATAACTATATTCTTAATTTTAGGAATATTATTATTAATCATCATAATTTATTTAATAAAAAAAGATAAAAAAAATTTAAAAAACTATTATTTTTTAGCATTTTTTAGTTTACTAATTCCTATATTTGATTTATATCATTTTGAAATTGTTTTTTTAGCATTTTTATTCATTATTCTAACCCAAATAAATATAAAAATAAAATTAAATATAAAAATATTTACTATTGGTATAATAATAGGATTGCTATTAATAAATATCAACTATTCTAAAGATAATAAATTTATTTATCCTAATCAAATAAAATATTTTGAATATAGATATTTAAGCAATAGCTATATTAATTTTACTAATAATATAAATAAATTAATAAATAAATATAAAGATAAAGAAATAATATTCATAAGTATAGATGGTTATTATTTTAAAATAATTAACGATATAGAAATCAATTATTTTGATTTAATTAATAGTGGTAATTGGGGTTACAATGGAAGTTATAATTTGTTAGAAAAAATAAAAAATAAAAAAGATAGCATATTTTTTGTAAATAAAGGTGATCTTAATAATAATCAAACAGATAAAAAAGTATTAGAGTATGTAATTAAAAATGGTAAAGTTATTGAAGAAAAAAATAATTATCTTATTTATCAATTGACATAAAAAAAGAATATTAAAATATTCTTTTTATTTACATAATTTTTTACCAAGTAATTCGACTAAAAAATACATTACATACGCCAAAATACATAAGATAAATACACTAGTTATAACTAAATCAATTTGAAATACTGAAGAACCATAGGTTATAAGATAACCAAGACCATTTTTAGATACTAGCAGTTCTCCCATAATTACTCCTATATAAGTCATAGAAAGATTTATTTTTAGAGCATTAATTATATTTTTATAATTACTAGGAATAATTACTTTATAAAATATTTCTCTTTTTTTAGCATGGAAACTTTTCATTAAATAGATAAATTTATAATCAGTATTAGAAAAATAATTATAGATATTTAGTGTAGTAACAAATATGCTTATTAATAATCCCATTAGAATAATTGATCTAATACCAGCACCAGCCCAAATAATTATAAGAGGACCTAAGGATACTTTAGGTAATGAATTAAGTACTGTCAGATAGGGATCTAATACTTTTGAAAAAACAGGAAATATCCACATTAAGGTTGCTAGAGAAAAACTTATTATAAATGAAATAATAAAACTTATGATAATTTCGTAAACAGTAATATTTATATGTTGAAATAAACTTCCATTATTTATCAAAGTACAAATAGTTTTGATAATCTCAGAAGGGCAACTAGTTAAAAAAGTATTAATGATTTTGTATTTAGCTAAAAGTTCCCAACCAATTAAAAATAAAAGTAATAATAATATTCTACAAAAATTAATTAAGATTTTTTCTTTTTTAATTTTTAAAAGAAATTTTTTATGCTCAGGAGTTATTGTCGACATCTAAATCCCTCCATATTTCATCTTGTAATTTATTAAAATTATTTTCTAATTTTCTTGAATTAAAATCCAGATTATTAAATTCTATATTATATATTTTTTTTACACTACCTGGCCTTTTTGTTAAAACAATAATACGATCAGAAACACTTAAAGCCTCTTGTAAATCATGAGTAACCATTATAGCAGTTTTTCCTTCATTTTTTATAATATTAAAAATATCCTTTCCTATAATTGATCTTGATTGTGAATCTAAAGCTGAAAGTGGCTCATCTAACAATAGAATATCCGGCTTTAAAGCTAGGGTTCTAATTAAAGCAACCCTTTGCCTCATACCACCAGATAAATTATCTGGATATTTATTTATAAATTGTTCTAAGCCATATTTTTTTAATAATGAAATGACATATTCTTTACTGTCGTTATTTAATTTATGATTTAATTCTAATCCTAATAGACAATTATCCAAAATAGTTCTCCAAGGAAACAAAGAATCTGTTTGTAACATATATCCAACTTTTAAATTTTTTTTATAAACTACATCGCCAGTATAATCTTTATCTATGCCAGATAAAATAGATAAAATAGTAGATTTACCACAACCACTAGGACCAACAATAGAGATAAATTCTTTCTCGTATAAATTGAATGTTACATTATCTAAAGCAACTATTTCACCATTTAAATCTTGGTATTTTTTACTTAATTTATCTACTAATAAAATAATTTTATTTTTGATCATAAATTAACTTCTCATAACTTACTTTTTCATCGATGATACCATAATCTAACATAATGTCTTGTAAATGATTGAAAGAATTCTCTGTGAAGTAGGTAGAATTAGGCCAGGCTTGAATATCTTTATAACTATCAACAGCTTTTTCAATCTGTTCTATAGCAGTTCCAGAAAATTGTGGCTCGATTATTTTAGCAATTTCACGAGCATCATGTGAATTTACATAATCTAAACCTTTTTGAGTTGCTCTAGTAAAAGCTGAAATTATTTCAGGATTTTCTTCTATATAACTAGTTTTGGCTGAATAAGAAGTGTAAGGTAAAACACCACCTAATTCTCCTAGTGAAGCAACAACATACCCATAACCTTGTTCTTCTACTTCTGAAGCAGTAGGTTCAAATAGTGATACAAAATCTCCATTACCACCAATAAAAGATCCACTCATAGCAGCAAATGCTACACTAGTATCAATTTCTATAGAATCAATATTAATATTATTCTTTTTTATAATATATTCTAATGTCATTTCTGGCATTCCAGCAGCTCTACCACCTATAATTTTTTTACCAATTAAATCAGTCAATTTAAAATTATTAATTTTTTCTCTTGAAACAATAAAAGAGCCATCTTTTTGCGTTAATTGAGCAAATGTTTTTAAATAATCTTTTTCTCCACCATTATATACATAGATCGTTGCTTCGCTTCCACAAAAACCAATATCAGCATCTCCAGACAAAACAGCAGCTGTTACTTTATCAGCACCTGTGAATAAAAAAATAAACTAGTAGTCGACCCAATTCGCTTAATAAATGGTTTAAATAAATTAGTTAAGTTAGTATATTTGTTTTATTGCTTATATAAATTTTGGCCAACAACTATGAGTAATACAAAGGAGAAAAAAATGGAATTAACAGATAAAAAGATTACAATACTTAAATTATTATTAGGAATGATATTTTTAATATTAATTAAAAATGTTTTTGCTGATGAGATTGTTTCAAAAGTGGACTTTCATGAATTTCTTGCTGGTGGAGGAGATAATAAAATAATTATGGACACAAAAAGAAAAATGGAAGTTGATTATTTAAAAGTTGAAGTAGAAGGTCATAAAGGAGATAAATTTGATATAAGATTTAAATATTCGAAAGATTGGCTAAAATCATATAAAACAATTGCTGTTAAAAAAGGCATAAAAGCTAATGGAAAAAAATCAACAATTTATTTTATACCAAAAAAAGGAAAGTGTCCTGGTAAAAAAGAACAATGTGTTAGAATACCCGTAATAGATGGTATTTCAACAGAAACAAAATTGATAGAATCAGATGAGATAATATATGGAATAGAAATATATAATGGGTCATTATTTTCTTGGTTAACAGAAGTGGAAGGAACATATTATTTTGTAAAATGTGATTAATAAATTCAACTCGACTGATAGATTACAAAAATCGACCAATAGGTCATTCATTTATCGGCAAATTTTATGTTAAGTTTTAGATGATTGAAGTTCAATCATCTATTTTTTAAATTTAAAATTGAAAGGAGGCGAAGTTTCTTCTACCGAACATTTTCTGTAATCATACTTTAAAACTCAAAAAAAGTGTGTTAACATGAATTTTGAAAAAGACAAAAAGGAGTGTAGTAGTAATGGACTTACAGAAGATGGGAAAAATCATCTCAGAAATGAGAAAGAAAAAAGCACTTACACAAAATCAACTAGGAGATATGTTAGGAGTAAGCGGTAAGGCTGTTTCTAAATGGGAACGTGGAATTAGTGCTCCGGATATTTCTATATTGAATGAGTTAAGTAAGATACTAGAAATAAGTGTATCAGAAATCTTAACTGGTGAAAAAATGCAAAACACCATTTCTAAAGAAACAGTTAATGAAATTACAGTTTCAGGAATTGGTGCATATAATAATTTCTTTAAAAAGAAGTATACAAAAGTAATTTTTATTTTAATATCAATTTTACTATTAGTTACAGTAACGTTTTCTATAACGTATGTAATAACAAATTATAATAAGTGCTTTGTTTATGAATTATCAAGTGGAAGTGATGATTTTTTCCTAGAAGGATTAATAGCAAGCAATCAAAAAGATAATAGAATTATTATAACTAATATGCTATATACTGATTCATCAACAAACACTACGAAAGAGTTGAGAGTTGATAACATTAATTTAATATTAAAATTAGGAAAAATTGAAGTATTTAACACTAAAAAATATTTTTTTGAAGAAAAATTAAGTGATGTAATAAAAGATTTTAATATTACAATCAGTGAAGACAATAAAATAGCTAATTATATATTAGATGACAATAAGAATATTAAAGCTAAGATTATAATTTATTATACAGGAAAAGATAATAAAGGTTCTATTGTTATTCCAATCAAGATTGAGAAAAAGTTTTCAAATAATAAAATTTTTTATTAAAGGAGTATCAAATGAAAAAATATATAAAAATAATAATATTTATGTTAATTACATTTTCACCTTGCTTAGTAAATGCCCAAGAATTACAAAATACAGAAAAAATGGAAGTTATAGCCGAAACCACCAAATATTATAAGACTATAACAACAAGAGATAATTTACAACTAAATTCTTATAGTTCACTAACTGTTCCAAATTCTCAAAGTTATTCTGTAGAAGTAAGTGAAGAAGAATATAATCAAGCTAACGAAACAAAAATTGAAACAAGAAACACTGGTATTACAGAAACAACATATAAAAAGATGACTACCGCAATTCTTCAAAATAGCTCTTATTATCGTTTTAGAAATATTCTAACTTGGAAAACAATGCCCGCCATTCGAAGTTATGATATTATTGCTATTGGTATGTATTCAAATGTAAGAATTGCCTCTACGGTAAGTTATAGCCAATATTATTGCTTTAGTGTTGGAAATTGTGTGACATCTATGGTTCATACTCCAAAAATTGGAAACAATGGTGCTGGAACAGTATTTAAATTAATGTCAGGAAGTTTAAGTACTTTGAAAATCACTATGTATTTTGATGTTGAAAAAAACACTAATGCAACAATTACTGAATTAACAGCTTTTGGAGATTATTCACATGCTACAACACCTATTAGTTATGAAAATGCACAAAATTACAGTGTAAGTGTTGGAGGAATTAATTTAAATAGTTCAATAAGTAATTATTATGATAGCATTCAATTTGCTGAAGCTAGAGCTTTTATAAATTGGTAATTCAAAATATAGATTCACATTGTAAAGTGTGAATCTTTTTTTTATAACTTCTTCAAAAATAACTTAAATCGTGGTATATATATTATATACTGGATAATAATGATGCGAGGTTATTATGAATAAAGAAGATGAAAATGAAAAAAATAGTTATAAACTTATTGTAATTATTATATTACTATTATTTACTTTGATTAATATTGGGTATGCTAATTTTTCTTCAACATTGAAAATATTTGGTTCAGGAGGAATTGGGCAAATTAAGTGGGATATTCACTTTGAAAATATTGTTGAAGATGTAAATAATACAGAAGTAATAGAACCAGCAACAATTCAAGAAAATACAGCAAATATTGAATATAACATTAATTTATTAGCACCAGGAAGTTACTATAAATTTTATACTGATATTAAAAATGATGGAACAATTGATGCTAAATTAGCAACTCCACCAACATTATCTGGTATAAGTGCAGAGCAAGATGCATATATTAATTATATGGTAACATATGCTGATGGAACAGCAATTGAAGTAGGAGATACATTATCAGCTTCAGAATCTAAACAAATTCTTGTAACAGTAGAATTAGAAAAAGACTTATCAGTTGACCAACTACCATTAGAACCACAACAATTGTATTTAACAATAGATTTGAATTATGTACAAGCCGACTAAAATGAGGTAAAAATATGGCAAAAAGAATGAATTATAATATATTTATTTTAGTAATATTTGGATTATATGTAGCATACTATAGATTGTTTTTGTCATATAGTCAAAATAGCATTGCTGATTACATTAATATAGCAACAATATTAATATTTACTTTTATAGCAATATTATTATTAGGATATAGAAAAGATAAATTAAATCAAACAAAAAAATCGATTATTGGCATTACAATAACAGAAGTGTTGATATTTTTAGCAATTTCTTATGGATTAGGAGTAGTAACAGGATACATACATAATACTTATTATTTTGATATTAATTTAATATTAAAGAACATAATTGCCCCAATCATTTATATTTTAGCTATCGAAGTATTTAGATATACTATTTTGAGTGCTAATAGTGATAAAAAATCGATATTTTATATAGTTACTATACTAATTACAATTTTAGAATTAAGTATGGGGTTTAAAACAATTTTATTATATAATTTTGAAACTATATTTAAAGCAGTTTCATCAATTGCAATTCCAATAATAATTAAGAACTTCACTATGAGTTATTTAGCTATACATGGTGGTTTAAAACCATTATTAATATATAGATTAATAATGGATACATATATGAATATTTTGCCAATAGCACCAGATTTAGGAGAGTATTTAACATCTGTTATTGGTATATTATTACCAACGCTAGTTTATATGTATTCTGCAAGAACATTGGATATTAAATTAGAGGAATCTCAACCAGTAAAAGAAAGCAAAACATTTAGATTTGGTGATATACCAATGGTATTATTTATTATAGTACTCGTTGGTTTGATATCGGGAAAATTTACATATAGTATAATTGGAATAGGATCAGAATCAATGACTCCAACAATAGATAAGGGTGATGCTGTTATATATAAAAGTATTACTGATGAATCTGATTTAAATGTAGGAGATATTATTGTGTTCAAAAATGGTTCTAAAATAATTATTCACAGATTAATAGAAATCAAAGAAGATGAAAATAAGAATTACTATATAACAAAAGGAGATGCCAACAATAGTAAGGATAATATCAACTTAACTATTGAAGATATAAAAGGAAAAGTATTATTTAAAATTAAATATTTGGCTTATCCTAACTTATGGTTAAAGGAAATTGTTAATAAGGAGTAGAAGTATGAAAAAAGAGTATAAAATAGGGGTTTTAAGTATTTTATTAATAGCATTAGCAATTTTATCATATATTCTATATGTCAATGTATATCTTAACTATATGATTATATCAATTACATTTACTATAATTTGCGCTATAGTTTTAATAAATTATATCTTAAATAATAGATCTGTAGAATCTATATATCAAAGTAAAGTAAGAAAAATTCTAAAAACATATGATTCAATATTAGTTAAAAGTAAAAATTTGCCAAAATTAGATGAAAAAAATATTATTAAAGTAGATTCAATAGAAGATTTAGTAGATGCTCAAATGGAGATAAGAAAGCCTATTTATTACCAGCAGCAAGAACAATCATGTAGCTTTGTTTTGTTAGATCATTCAGAAGCATGCATATATATAATAAAATTAAAT
Organism: uncultured Bacilli bacterium; assembly: GCA_944350385.1. Taxonomy (GTDB): domain Bacteria; phylum Bacillota_I; class Bacilli_A; order RF39; family UBA660; genus RUG14891. The sequence continues at coordinate 34,513 of CALVOV010000007.1, read as the reverse complement.
GAAAACGTCTTATGTCCATTAGAAATAGTATTAAAAGATTTAGAGCTTAAAAATAAAGCTAAAAAGAAAAAAGATGATATATCTGAAGAAATATTAAATGACATTGATAAAACAACTATTGTTCGTATAGATAAAGGAAAATATTTGAAAGTTTCTCCAATAAGAAGCAAAAAGAATTTGAAAGAAAAAATAAAAGAAACAAAATCTGAAGAAGTAAAAAAAGAAGAAAATGTTGATAGTATCAAAAAAGAAGAAAATAAAAGAAAAAATAACAAGACAAAAGAAGAAAAAGTAAAAGATTCTAAAAAAGAAGAAAATTTAAAGTCAAAAGTAAAAGAAGAAAAGGTTGACTCTAAGAATAAAAAGAATGATCAAAATATTGAAATACTAAATTAATAAGAAGTAACAATTAAGTTATTTCTTTTTTTTTATTTTCATATTCTTTCTTAGGGAGATGATTTCAATATATAAAGTTGGTATTTATATAAGACTTTCAAAAGAAGATTTATTGAAAGATAAAAACTCAGAGAGTGAGAGTGTAATCAATCAAAGAAATTTAATAATTGATTACATAAAGAACAATAATCTATTAATAGAAAAGGAATATGTTGATGATGGCTTTAGCGGTACCACTTTTAATAGGCCAGGATTCAACGAATTAATAAAAGATATAGAGGAAAAAAAAATAAATATGGTAGTAACTAAAGATTTATCAAGACTAGGTAGAGATTATATAAAAAGTGGTTATTACTTAGAAGAATATTTTCCAATGAAAAAAGTTCGATATGTATCAATATTAGATAATATTGATACAAAGAGCAATTCCTCAAATAATGACATAGCTCCATTCAAAGCTTTATTTAACGATATGCAAAGTAAAGATACTTCAAAAAAAATTAGATCAATACTTAATAATTTAAAAAAGCAAGGGTTATTTGTTGGAAATAGTGCTTGCTATGGTTATAAGAAAGATTCAAATGACAAACATAAAATTGTAATTGATCAATATGCTAGTAAGATTGTTCGAAACATTTATGATTTAGCATTAAAAAAACATTCTTTAAAAGAAATAGTAGATATATTGAATTCTAAAAAAATACAAACGCCAAAAGACTATAAACTAAATATTCATGAACACAAATGGTCAACAACTAGTGTCTATCAAATATTACATAACTATATGTATACAGGTAATATGACTCAGGGAACTCAAGCTAAATTAAGTTATAAATCACAAAAAAGAATTTTTTTAGATAAAAGTCATTGGATTATAGTACCAAATACTCATCAAGCAATAATTACAGAAGAAGAATATTTTAGATTAAATAATTTTATTCACACCACTTGATAAAATAAGTTCAACATCTAGTCCTTCTTCTTCATAATACCCATTTTCTAAAGCAACATACATAGGGGCATAAAAAATAGTATGCGCCACTTCACTTACTTTTATTTTTGTTAATTCTTCATCTTTATTTTTTGTGTTGAATGTAAAAATAACACTACAAGCACATATAAAAATTACTAGATAAAATAAAATATAACAGACAATTTTTTTCATTATAATTCCTCCTTTTCAAAGTATTATATGAGGATGAAAAAAATATGTTATACTAAAAAAGAGGTGATAATAATGAAATTTATAGTCATATCAGATATACATGGTATAAAAACAAATTTGCCAAAAATAAAAGAAAAATTTGAAGAATTAAAATGTGATAAATTAATAGTTTTAGGAGATTTATTTTATATAGGACCAAGAAATAAAATGATTGATGGATATGATATAGAATATGTAAAAGATTTTTTAAACTATTATAAAGAAAAAATCATTTGCATAAAGGGTAATTGTGATTCAGAAGTAGATAGTTTAGTTTGTGACTTTCCAATATTAAGTGAAATAGGAATGATTTCTACAGAAAAGGAAGAAATTTATTTAACGCATGGACATTTATATAATGATAGTAATTGGATGAAGATGAATTCTATATTGATTTATGGACATCTACACATACCATTTATAAAGGAAATAGAGACTAATACTTATATTAATCCAGGATCAATTTCATTACCAAAAGAAGGAAATAAACCAAGTTATTTATACTATGATGAAAATGAATTTATAATCTATGATATAGAAGATAATATTATTGCTAAAAAGAAGATAGCATAGTACAATATACATGTTGTCTTTATAAGATAAAGGCCATAAAAAACTTGCATAAAAAACCATTTTATGGTATAATATGGCCAAATATTAGTTAGGGGGAGAATGAATGAGTAGAGTTATTGAAAAAACAAAAAAATATTTAGGTTTAATTCTTATAGTTGCAATTGCATTAGTTGCAGTTACAATGTCAACTTCTGCAGTACAAAATACAATTGAAATAGGAGATGCGCAAGATCTTCCAGCTTATATTGGGGGAGTAACTTTTGCAACAAAAACTACAACAAGTGGAAAATATTTGTATTGTCTTGAAATGGCAAAAAACACAACAATGCATACAACTGCAACTTTAACAGGTGAACGTGATGCAGGAATTGCTAATATAATTTTAAATGGTTTTCCAAATAAAAGTTTTACTGGAGATGCATCAAAAGATTATTACATTACTCAAACAGCAATTTGGTGGTATTTAGATGAAACAACAGGCTCAACAAACTTAGGAGAAATCTTTAAAGAAACTGGTGCTGATCAATATAATTTAAGAGGTTACGTAAAATCTTTAGTAGAAAGTGGATTAAAAGCAAAAGATACAGGATATACTTCTACAAAAATTAGTCTTAGTACAGAAAATAATAGTTTAACTTTAGATGGAGATTATTATACATCCGATATAATAAATGTAGATACAAATGCTAATACATACACAGTGAGTTTAGAAGGTGCTCCAGAAAATACTCAAATAGTAGGAGCAACAACAGGAAAAGTTGATACAACATTTAATAATACAGAGGGAATAATTATCAAAGTACCTTCAAAAAATGTAAATGATACTTCTTTGAATATCAAAGTAAAAGCTACAGCTAATGGAATGATTTATAAAGCTTTAGAATATACACCATCTAATGAAAATATGCAAAAAGTAACACCAGGTGATATAGAACCAACTGAAGATAAAGTAACAACAAGTATTGATTTAGGATTAGAAACTACAGAAGTAATTGTTACAAAATATGATTCAATAACAGAAGAACCTTTGCCAGGTGCTAAATTAGTTTTAAAAGATAGTGAAGGAAACGTAGTAACATCTTGGACTTCAACATCTGAGTCACATATTATTAAAAACTTAGCTTATGGAACTTATACAGTGTCAGAAGAAGAAGCTCCAGTAGGTTATCAATTAAGTACAGATGTAGTTGATTTTACAATTTCTGATACAGAAAAAGAAATAGTTGTTAAATTTTATAATACTCCAAAAGAAGATACAGTAGTTAATATTACAAAGATAGATTCAGAAACTGGTTTACCATTAGCAGGTGCAGTTATGATAATAAAAGATTCTGAAGGAAATGAAGTAGAAAGATTTACAACAACAGAAGAAGCACATGTAATTACAGGGCTAGCTTACGGAAAATATACATTAAGTGAAGTATCAGCTCCAACAGGATATAAAACAAGTGATGAAGTTATGGAATTCACTTTAGATGATCAACATATTTCATATCAAATTAAATTTGCAAACTATAAAGAAATTTATGTACCAGATACATCAACAAACAGTCTATTATTTACAATCATTGGTATTGCTATAATTGGATCAGGTTTAGGATATGTATACAAGAATGGTAAAAAAGCAAAATAATAAAATGACAAAAAGAATCTCTCCTAACTTGACTGCAGTAATTGGTGCAATAGTCATTATGATCGGAGGATTCTTTCTTTCTTATAACTATATTCAAACTATGAAAATCACAACTTTTGATAAAATGGCTAATGTCATATACACAGAACAAAAAGAATCAGCTACAATCGAAGTAGATGAAAAAACAAAAGAAGAGGAAGATAAAACCGAATCCATAACTAATAGCGAAACAGAAAAATATATTGGATATTTAAATATTCCTAAAATAAATTTAGAAAAAGGATTTTTTTCGATAGAGTCTTTAGAAAATGATGTAGAAAAAAATATTTATATTGTTCCTGGTTCATCTTATCCTGATGTTGAGAAAGGTAATTTTATCATAGCAGCTCACTCAGGAACTGGTTGGAAAGCATTTTTTAATGATCTTTATAAATTACAAAAAAATGATATTGTTGAAATATCCTACAATGGTAAAAAATATACTTATACTATTACCAAAATATATAAACAAGAAAAAACAGGTACTATTGCTATATATAGAAATTATGATAAAACAACATTAACATTAGTTACTTGTACTAATAATGATTCAAAAACACAAACAATCTATATAGCAGAATTATCTAGTGTAGAATAGAAAGAATAATAATGGGGGGTGAAGATTTATGGCAGCACCATCATTTTTAGAAAAGTTAGCAATATTATTAGAAGTGTCAAAATCTTCAATATTTTTTATCATAGCACTTATAGTAATTGCTGCATTAGGATTAATCCTAATAACAACAAATCGAATGAATGTAAAAAGTAGTAGAAGAGTATTTATACTTTTATATATATTTATATTCTCATTTACTTTTTTGTTATATAAAGATTCTTTAGCAAATATGTTTGAATATTTGATGAATAATCTTTTTGTTATAATTTATTTTCCAAATTTAGCGGTATATTTTGCTGCAATCATAATTACAAGTATAATTTTATGGTTTAGCGTATTTAGTTTTAAAACATCTGATATTGTAAAAAATATAAATATTATTGTTTACTTAATAATGAGCTATTTACTTGTCGTTTTATTATCAATTGTTAATGATCAAAAATTAGATGTGTTTAATCAAGCTTCAATTTATGGAAATAAAAGTGCTCAAGCAATTATTGAATTATCTAGTGTATTGTTTATTGCCTGGATTATATTTTTGCTTTTATATAAAGGAATTATGACTTATCTAACAAAAGATAAAGTTCAGGGTAAAAAGAAAAATACTAGAATAGTTGTTAAAAATGGTAATCGCTACTTACCAAAAAATGTTAAGGAAGTCCCAGTTCCTTATGTTGTGAAAGCTACATCAACAGTCCCACAAATAAAAAAGAAAAGTGATATTTCTTATTATGATAACCTTTTGACAATAGAAGATTATAAGATAATATTAGCTATGTTAAAAAAGAAAAAAGAGCAAGAGAAGCAAGTAGCATTAAGAAAAGAAAAACAAAAAAAAGAATTAGAAAAGTTTAGAGAACTACAAGAATTATATGGTGTAAGGCAATAAACCTTACATTTTTTCTTTGCTCTTATTATAAAAATAAGATATAATTATGAAGAAAGAAAGAGTGGTAAAAATGGACTTATCAGGATTAAATGAAAAGCAAAGAGAAGCCGTATTATACAATGATGGACCATTGTTAATAATAGCAGGAGCAGGAGCAGGAAAAACAAAAACATTAACGACTAAAATAGCTTATTTAATAAAAGAATTAGAGGTGTCACCATATAATATACTTGCAATTACTTTTACAAATAAAGCAGCCAAAGAAATGAAAGATAGAATCGAAGGATTAATAGGAAGTATAGCTAAAAAAATTCAAATATCTACATTTCATAGTTTTGGATTAAAACTTTTAAGAGAAAATTATAAAATATTAGGATATGATTCTAATTTTGTTATCATGGATAGTGATGATTCATTATCAGTTGTTAAAAAAATTATAAAAGATATGAATTTAGATCCTAAGGTATATAATCCAAGGGCTATTAGAAATAAAATAAGTAGTTGTAAAAATGAGCTTATGGCACCGAAGGACTATGAAAGATTCGCAGCTAGTGATTATGAACAAGTTGTAGTTCAAGTATATGAAAAATATAATAAAAAATTAAAGAATAATAATTCGGTAGATTTTGATGATTTATTGATTTTACCAATAGAATTATTTAGAAATAATCCGGACATTTTGGAAAAATATCAACAAATATATAAGTACTTATTAATAGATGAATATCAAGATACTAATGAGGCTCAATACATTTTAACTAAGATGATCAGTGAAAAGAATCGATTCATAACTTGTGTTGGAGATGACTCTCAAAGCATATATAGTTTTAGAGGAGCAAATTATAAAAATATTTTAAATTTTGAAAAAGATTATCCAGATACTAAAACAGTTCTTCTAGAAGAAAACTATCGATCAACAAGTACTATACTAGATGCAGCAAATCAAGTAATTAAAAATAATCGACAGAAGAAAGATAAAAAATTATGGACTTCTCGTGGAATAGGAGACAAAATAAAATATTACCGAGCATTTAATGAACGTGATGAAGCTCAATACGTTATTAGAAAAGTAAAAGAGTTAATAAATAAAGGTGTAGAGTATCAAGATATAGCAGTTTTATATAGAACAAATGCTCAATCACGTGTCTTAGAAGAAGAAATGCTTAAAGAAAATTTACCATATCGCGTAATAGGAAGTTTTTACTTTTATTCTCGAAAAGAAATAAAAGATTTAATTGCCTACTTACGCTTAATTCATAATCCTAAGGATAATGTCTCACTATTAAGAATTATTAATACTCCAAAGAGGGGTATTGGTTTAAAAACAATTGAAAGCTTGACAATAACAGCTGATAGCCAAAATATTAGTATTTTTGAGGCTATTAATAGTGGAAAAGAATTAGAATTTAAGCATATGATTGAAAAATTATCTGCTATGAAAGATGATTTGACTTTAACAGAATTAATTGATAAAGTATTAACAGCATCAGGAATAAAAAATGAATTAGAAAGTGAAAAAACGTTAGAGTCAGAAATTAGGTTAGAAAATCTTGAAGAATTTAAATCTATAACTAAATCTTTTGAAGAAAAAGATGGCCTAATTTCTCTAGAGGATTTTTTACTAGAAATCAGTTTGATAAGTGATGTAGAAGAGTATAAAGATGATCCTAATAAAATTAGTTTAATGACTATTCATTCAGTAAAAGGATTAGAATTTAATCATGTTTTTGTTGTAGGATTAGAAGAAGGAATATTCCCACACATTAATTCACTCATGGATAATAGTGAATTAGAAGAAGAAAGAAGACTTTGCTATGTAGCTATAACTAGAGCTAAAGATGATTTATATTTAGTTAATGCTAGACATAGGACTTTATTTGGAAAAGAGCAAATAAATCCAGTTAGTAGATTTATTAATGAAATTAGTCCAGATTTATTAGAGACCAATACTCCAAATGAACTAAAAAAAGAAGAAAAGAAAATAGAAGTTGGCGAAATGTTCAGAGAGGAAGATATAGATTACCAAGTTGGTGACTATGTTTATCATGAATCGTTTGGTACAGGTAAGGTAGTAGAGGTAAGCAATACCCTAGTAAGTGTTGCTTTTAAATTACCTTATGGTGTTAAAAAACTTATGAAAAATCATAAGAAATTATCTAAAATTAATAATTAATAAAAATAAAGGAGAAAAAATGAAAAAAGATTTAACATTAATTATTTTAGCAGCAGGAATGGGCAGTAGATTTGGAGGACTAAAACAAATAACTCCGTTTGGCCCAAATGATGAATTTATAATTGATTATTCAGTATATGATGCTATAAAAGCAGGCTTTACTAAAATAGTTTTCTTAATTAAAGAGGAAAATTATGAAACATTTAAAGAAACAATAGGAGCTAGAGTAGAACCACACATCAAAGTAGAATATTGTTTCCAAAAAAATGATAATATTCCAGCAGGATATACTTTACCAAAAGATAGGGTAAAGCCATTAGGTACAGCTCATGCAATTTTATGTTGTAAAGAAAAAGTTCACGAACCTTTCATGATTATCAATGCTGATGACTTTTACGGAAGAGATGCCTATTTTAAAGGTGCCGAATTTTTAAGAAGTTGCCATGAAAATGAAAGAAAATATGGTATGATTGGTTATTTAGTTAAAAATACAATTACAGAAAATGGAGCAGTTAAACGTGGAGTTTGTGCAGTAGAAGGCAATAAGTTATTAAAATTAACTGAATCATCAGTACAAAGAATTAATGATAAGATAATTGCTAAGCCATTAAGTGGTGAAGAGCCATTTGAAGTACAAGAAGATGATACTGTATCAATGAATATGCTATTATTTGACACTAGTATTTTTCAATATATTGAAGATAATTTCGTCGAATTTTTTGAAGAAAATAAGGATAACTTAGATTCATGTGAATATTTAATTCCAATATTACTATTCAAAGCTATTAAAGAAGGTTATGCAACAACAGAAGTAATTAAAACAACTGCAACTTGGTATGGAGTAACATATAAAGAAGATGCCCACGAAGTAAAAGAAGCATTAAAAAATATGGTAGAATCTGGTGAATATCCTAATAATTTATGGGAAGAGGAATAATATATGAATAAAACCTTACTAATAATGGCTGCTGGAATGGGTAGTAGGTTTGGGGGGTTAAAACAAATAACACCAATGGGACCCAATGATGAATTTATTATAGATTATTCCATTTACGATGCTAAAAAAGCAGGTTTTAATAAAGTTGTATTTATTATTAAAGAAGAAAATTATCAGACTTTTAAAGAAACTATAGGTTCTAGAGTTGAAAAACATATAAAAACAGAATATGTTTTCCAAAATAATGACTTAGTACCAAAAGAATATCAAGAATATATCAAAGATAGAAAGAAACCATTAGGTACAGGTTATGCAATATTATGTGCTAAAAATAATATAAAGGAACCATTTGCTGTGATCAATGCTGATGACTTCTATGGAACAGAATCATATAAAAAAGCAGCCAATGTTCTAAAACATCTAAAGCAAGATAAACCTTATGAATATGCTATGATAGGGTATGAAGTAGCTAATACTATAACTGAAAATGGATCCGTAAAAAGAGGATTGTGTAAAGTAGAAAACGGAAAATTAGTAGAGATAACTGAATGCTCTATTCAAAAGAAAAATGATAAAATTATTGCAAGTCCTTTAAGCGAAAATTCATCATTTGAAATACCAGCTAGTGCTATTGTATCTATGAACTTACTTTTATTTACTCCATCATTTTTTCCATATTTAGAAGAGCAATTTACAAAGTTTTTAAAAAATAACAAAAATGATTTAAGTAAAGTGGAATTTTTTATACCAGATGTCATTTTTAATGCCATAAAAGAAAAATATGCTACAGTTTCTGTAGAGCAAACTAAAGAAAAATGGTATGGAGTAACATATAAAGAAGATGCCGAATTTGTGAAAAAATCTATTAAAGAATTAGTATTAAATAAAAAATATCCAAATAATTTATGGAAATAGAAGTGCAATCTGTACTTCTTTTTGTTATACTACATATTAGAATAGGGGTGTAATTATTATGAAGACATTAGTAGGAGGAAAAACGAACTCAACTGATTATGTAAAAATGTATTATAAAACAAAAAGAAAATCCAAAGTTGGTATGATAATTGAAAAATCACCTCAATTAGAAAAAGAAGAATGTAACATTAGTGATTATCTTTCATTTGAAAAATTTAATTCGGTAATACAAGAATTTGAAAAAAAATTAGAAAAAAATTTCAAAAATAATATGAATTTATTTAATAAAAATATTAAAAATTTAAAAATAAACGAAAGAAAAATGAACTTTTTCGACTTGTTTTCAATCGCTAGAACTGGAAGTGTTACACGAGCTACTTATTCTTATAACCAAATAGAATACATTGATTCATTAGATAATGATAAAAATAAATTTAGAAGTATTTTGATGCATGAATTATTACATATGTCTAGTCAAAAAGATGAACAATTTTTTGGATTTACACAAAGAATAGAAACTACAAAAGGAGAAAAGTATATTGGTATAGGGTTAACTGAAGGATATACTGAAAAACTAAATCAAGAATATTTTTCTAAAATAGCAGGTAAAAATACCTACCATGAAGAAATAGTTTTAGCAACAGGAATAGAAAGAATAATTGGTAAAGATAAAATGGCTGATTTTTATTTTGATGCTGATTTATTAAATTTAATAAGATACCTTAATTTTTACGAGAAGGACTTAGATGAAATAGCTGACTTAATAATTGGTATTGATAGGCTTAATACAACTGAATATACATCTGCTCAATATGATAAATTAAGGAAACAAATAGCTGACATTTATGATAAAAAATTACAATTACAAAAAAAATTAAACTTAATAGATGAAAATCAATATCAAAGAGAAAAGTTTCTTTACATTAAACAATTTATTGATTTAGGTGTTAATTATTCTGAAAATACCAGAATTATAGAATATGCTAATTTTTATTTAATAGAAGATGAAAATAATAAAAATATTATTTACAAAGAAGATGAATTATTAAAATTCAAGGCAGATGAAAATAAAGTTGATAAAAATATAAAAAATATTAAAGAAGAAAAAGCATCTCTTTTAGTGGATGAATTAGAAAGTAATAAAACTGATGAAAATCAAACTAAGAAGTAGAATGTACTTCTTTTTTTTGATATACTTTTTATGGGGGAAACGACAATGATTGGTATAAAAAATATATTGAATAAAAATTATGTATTAAAAACAACAATAGGAACGCTTAAAAAAGAAAATCATTCAAATATTTCTGATTATTTAAAATTTCACGAATATAATTCAATTGTCGAAGAATTTAGTCAAAAGTTTTTAGATAACATTGATAAAGAAAATTATGAAGTATTCAATAAGAAAATAAAAAGTCTTAAAATAAAAAGTAAAAAAAAGAAAGATCAAAGCGATGAATGTTGTGCATATTACATATGTAACAATAATAATATTATAATTTATCGTACTAAAAATGATTCTAATGATTCTATTCGTGAACGTTTAATGCATGAACTTCTTCATGCTGCCAGTAGTAAAGGAAATGGTTTATATGGTGGATTAAGTTTTGCAAGTAAAAAAGAAAGAGGTTATTTGAAATATGCTGAAGCTCTTAATGAAGGATATACTGAATATTTAAATCAAGAGTATTTTTCTAGAAATACATCCGCAGACTATTATTATGGACCGAAAGTTTTAGCAGCAGGGATTGAGAGATTAGTAGGCAAAAAAGAAATGGAAAAAATTTACTTTACAGGAACTTTATTAGATTTAATAGAAGCTATGGGAGTTTATTGCAGCAAAGAAGAAGCACTAAATTTAATCTATAACATAGAAGAATATAACTTAGAAAAAGATTCTAAAATTAGAAATGAGAAATATATCAAAGTTAGACTTCAAATAGCAAAATTAAATAAAATAAAATTAGATAGAGAATTTCAAAATGGCAAGATTGATTATGAAACTTATGAAAAAGAAAAACTATTTAATGTAGATTTATATCAAAAAAACTTTATTTATGCTGAAGAAGCAGGAATAATTGAAGAAGATGATGACTATATTATTTATGGTAAATTTGGTATTCTACATGAGCCAAAAAATCAGTTAAAATTAAATTTTGAACCAGATTTAAAACAAACTAAAAGTTATGAGAAGGTGAAAACATGCTAGAAAGAATGAATGAATTAATTGATATTATTAATGAAGCAGATTATAATTATCATACCCTTGATAATCCAACAATAACAGACCAAGAGTATGATAAATATTTAAGAGAATTAATAGAAATAGAAGAGAATCATCCTGAATGGATTAGAGAAGATTCCCCAACTCAGCATGCTGGTGGAAAAATTATTGAAGGATTTGAAAAAGTAAATCATAAAATACCGATGATGTCCATTAGTGATGTATTTTCTGAAAGTGAAGTAATTGCCTTTGATGAAAGAATAAGAAAGGAGGGTATAAATCCTGAATACGTTTGCGAATTAAAAATAGATGGACTTTCTGTATCTTTACTATATGAAAAGGGAAAATTAGTAAGAGCTGCTACCAGAGGAGATGGAACAACAGGAGAGGATATAACTCATAATGCAAAAACTATTAAAGTAATACCACTAAAATTAAAAGAAGAAGTAGATATTGAAGTACGTGGTGAAATCTTTATGAGTAAAAAAACATTAGAAAAATTAAATGAAGAACGTAAGAAAAAAGGAGAACCTTTATTACAAAACTGTCGAAATGCTGCTGCTGGTTCAATTCGTCAATTAGATTCAAAAATAGCGGCTCAAAGAAAATTAGACAATTTTATCTATCATTTACCAAATCCATTAGATTACGGGATTCATACGCATTATGAAGCCATAGAGTACATGAAAAAGTTAGGATTTAAAACAAATCCAAACAATAGACTAGTGAAAAATATTAAAGAGGCATTAGAATACATTGAAGAAAAAGCAACTAAAAGAGATTCACTTCCGTACGATATTGATGGTATAGTTATAAAAGTAAATAGTATAGATGATCAACAAAAGTTGGGAGTAACAGCCAAATATCCAAAATGGTGTACAGCTTATAAATTTCCAGCAAAAGAAGTATTAACAAAATTAACAGATATAATTTTTACAGTTGGAAGAACAGGACAAATAACTCCTAATGCAGTACTAGAACCAGTCATAGTAGCTGGTTCGACTATTTCTAGAGCAACTCTTCACAATGAAGATTATGTTTTAGAAAAAGATTTAAAAATAGGTGATATAGTATCTATTAGAAAAGCAGGAGATGTCATACCAGAAGTGGTAGAAGTAAAAAAAGAGCGAAGGACAGGAAAAGAAAAAGAATTTAAGATGATTACTAATTGTCCGATGTGCAATTCTCAACTTATAAAAAAAGAAGGTCAAGTAGATTACTTTTGTCCGAATGATAAATGCCCTGCTAGACATATTGAAGGATTGATTCATTTTGTGTCTAGAGATGCGATGAACATAGATGGATTAGGTGATCGTATAGTAGAAGATTTTTATAATTTTGGATTTATTAAAAGTATTTATGATATATATTTATTAAAAAATCATGAAAATGATTTAAAAAGACTAGAAGGATTTGGAGAAAAATCCGTTACTAATTTATTAGAAGCTATTGAAAATTCTAAACAAAATTCTTTAGAAAAATTACTTTTTGGCTTAGGAATACCGCATGTAGGTGCCAAAACGGCAAAAATATTAGCATCTAAATTTAATACTTTAGATAATTTAATGTGTGCAAGTGAAGAAGAATTAACATCTATTTCTGACGTTGGCAGTATTATTTCTAAAAGTGTAAGAGCATATTTTGATAATCAAGAAAATAAAGATTTGATAGATCAATTAAAACAAGAAAAAGTTAATATGATATATTTAGGACAAGAAATTAAAGAAAATATAAATTTTAGTGGAAAAAGTTTTGTTTTAACAGGAACACTTAATAAATTTACTCGTGATGAAGCAAAAGAAAAAATAGAATCTTTAGGTGGAAAAACAATAGACTCTGTTTCCAAAAAAACTTCGGTTGTCATAGTAGGAGCAAACCCAGGAAGCAAATATGTTAAAGCTAAAGAATTAGGAATTGAAATATGGACAGAAGATGAGTTTCAACAAAAACTATCAGAGTTTACAAATAACTAAAAATATGGTATAATATCCTAACATTGAGAGGGGTGTTTAGATGTTAAATCCATTTAGTAGAAAAAAAGATGATTTCGCTGATTTAGATGTTTATACAGAAGAAAATGAAAATTTTGATGAAACAAAAATAATAGAACCTTCTATAGAAGAAATAACAGAAGACACGGAAAAAGAAACAAAAAGATATCGTAGATATAAAAGAATTATAAATATTATTTTTTTAATAATAATATTTATATTAATGATTATTGCTGTTGATACAATTGCTGTATCTAGATATAATGTAGGACCCTTTTTTGCTATTAAAACAAAAACTTTAAAAGATGGTGGAACTAAAATATATTATGGCTTAGGATACAAAGTAATTAAATATCATCAAGTGCAAGGAAGACGTGATATGGAACTTGGCTATTGGAATTTAGAATATAACACAACACCAATAGATATTTCTGATATAGATTTAGCAATTGAATTTGAAAATAATTATGAAGAAACTTCAAAAAAATATTATAAAAAATTTTTAAGATTTTCTAGTACAGTTAAAGAAATAAATGAAGATAAAAATCAATTAGTATTAGAATATTTAGATGAAGGTGGAAAATATACATTAACTATATATTGTAATATGGCTGAAAAAAAGTCTAATTTAAGCATTTATAATATAGGTGATAAAGTTAATGTTATTGGAACAGTTAATAAATTTGAAATAAAGAATACTAAAGAATCTAATAAGTTATATTTAAATTATTGTTTTGCAGAGTCCACAGCTTCTGTGGAAATAGTTGAAATAGAAGAGTAGAAATAACTCTTCTATTTTTTACTTAATTTACAAGTAAAACCATAAGTGATATAATAAAAATGTTTTAAAGGAGGGGACTCGTATGGAAGACAAATTATCCCGTGAAGAAGTGCTACATGTAGCTGAATTGGCACGAATTAAATTAACAGAAGAAGAAATAGAAAAATATCAAAGAGACTTAAAAAAACTTTTAGTAGAAGTTGAAAAAATAAATAATGTCGAAGGCTATGATGATGAAATATTAATAGCTCCATGGCAAGCTGCAGCCACATTAAGGAAAGATGAAGAAGGAACAATGTTAGACCCAAAAGAAGTTTTACAAAATGTTCCAAATCACTCTGGAAATTATATAGCAGTACCAGTTGTTATTGGTGAAAGTGAAGGTGCTTAGTATGAGATATCTTGATAAAAATATTGAAGAAATACATAAACTATTAGTTGAAAAGAAAATAAAACCAATTGATTTGGTTAATGAAGCATTTGCTAGAATTGAAAAAGACAAAGACCTAAATGCTTACATAACATTAAATAAAGAAGATGCTATTAAAACAGCTGAAAGTTTGGGAGAAGTAGAAGAAGATAACCTTTTATTTGGATTACCTATTGCTATAAAAGATAACATAGTTACAAAAGGACTAAAAACCACTTGTGCTTCCCATATCTTAGAAAACTTTATTCCAATTTATGATGCAACAATCATCGAAAAAATTAAAGCTAATAAAATGATTATCATAGGTAAAACAAATATGGATGAATTTGCTATGGGATCATCAAGTAGAACTAGTTATTTTGGAGCTCCAAAAAATCCATGGAATAGAAATAAAATTTCCGGAGGATCATCTGGAGGATCAGCTACTACAATTGCTAATCGTGATGTCTTATTTGCACTAGGATCAGATACTGGAGGCTCAATTAGACAACCAGCAAGTTATACTGGTATCGTAGGAATGAAACCTACTTATGGTAGAATTTCTCGTTATGGTTTAGTAGCTTTTGCTTCAAGTCTTGATCAAATAGGACCAATGACTAAAAATGTTTATGAAAATGCTCTTTTACTTAATGCTATTTGTGGTCCAGATGAAAAAGATTTAACATCAGCTAAAGTTGAAAAGGAAGATTTTACTAGATTGATTGAAAAAGATATAAAGGGCATGAAAATAGCAGTACCTAATTATTTGATGAGCGATATTGTATCACCAGAAATCAAAGATAAAATAAAAGAAACAATTAAAATATTAGAACAAAATGATGTAATAGTTGACTATATTGATGTAAAATACTTAGAAAATGCTATGACCCTTTATCAGATAATTGCAATGGGTGAAGCCAGTTCTAATTTAGCTAGGTTTGATGGTATAAGATATGGTTATTCTATTGAAAATCCAAAAAATATCGAAGAATTATATCTTGAAACTAGAGGTAAAGGTTTTGGTGATGAAGTAAAACGTCGTATTATGGTTGGTTCTTATCTATTAAGTGGAGACAATGCTAAAATATATTACAATAAAGCTTTATCAATTCGTGATGATATGCGTAAAGAATTCAAAAAAGTGTTTGAAAAATATGATTTGATAATCGCTCCAACAACAACAACAACAGCGTATGATTTAACAGATCCAATGAATGATCCTTTAAAGAGCTTTATGGATGATGTTTTAGTAATACCAGTTAATATGGCTGGACTTCCAGGTTTAAGTGTTCCAATAGGCTTCGATAAAAATAATATGCCAATAGGAATGCAAATCATTGGAAATTCTTTTGAAGAAGCTAAAATGTATCAATTAGCAAGCTATATTGAAAGAAAATTAAATCTTAGCTTAAATCCAACAGGAGGTGAGAGATAATGTCAAAATATATTCCAACAATAGGTGTAGAAGTACACGTTGAATTAAAAACTAAAACTAAAATATTTTCCGATTCAAAAAATGGTTATGGATTAATGGCTAACTCTCTAACTAATGTGGTAGATTTAGGATATCCAGGAACGTTACCAACTATTAACGAAGAAGCCATTAATTTGGCAATTAAAGCTGCCACAGTTTTGAATTGTAAGATTCGAAGAGAAATGCACTTTGATAGAAAGAATTATTTTTATCCAGATAATCCAAAAAATTATCAAATAACTCAAGCTAGAACTCCTATTGGTTACGATGGTTATGTAGAAATAGAAGATGATGGAATTAAAAAGAAAATTTTTATTGAAGAAATGCATATAGAAGAAGATACTTGTAAAAGTACGCATAGAAAAGATAAAACATTACTAGACTTTAATAGAGCAGGTGTTCCATTAATTGAAATAGTAAGTAAACCATGTATTACTACAAGCAAAGAAGCTAAATTATATCTAGAAAAGTTAAAAGAATTATTATTTTATGCAGATGTATCTGATTGTAAAATGGAAGAAGGTTCTATGAGAGCAGATGCAAATGTTTCTATAAGAAAGAATGAATCTGATTCATTTGGAACAAAAGTGGAAATTAAAAATATTGGTTCAATTTCTAATGTAGGAGTTAGTATTGAAAAAGAAATAGAACGACAAACAGCTTTATTAGAATCAGGAGAATCTTTCAAAGAACAAACTAGAAGATATGATGATAAAATTCAAAATACAGTTTTAATGCGCGTCAAAGAAATAAAAAATGATTATCGATATTTTCCTGAACCAGATATTCCTTTCATATATGTAACAGATGAAATGATTGAACGCGTTGTAAAAACAATTCCAATGTTACCAGATGAAAGAAAAGCAATATATATGGAAAATGGTATCATAGAAGTTAATGCTATTAAATTAATTCAAAATAGAAGTTTGAGTGATTTTTTAAATGAATTATTAGATCAAAAAATTGATTTTAAGGTAGCTTCAAACTTATTATTAGGAGATATTTCAGCATATTTGAATAAAGAAAATAAAACAATTAATGAGACAACATTAAATAAAGATAGATTTATAGAACTAGTTACTTTAATTTCTAATCAAACATTAACAAGTAAAAATTTAAAAGAAATCTTAGATAAAGTCATGGAAAGTACTGATTCAATTAGAAAAATTGCTGATAAAGCAGGAATTCAAAATATAACAGATGATACTAAAATAAGAGATATTGTAAAAAAAGTAATAAGTGATAACCAAGAATCGGTCAATGATTATAAACAAGGTCACGATAGAGCCATAAAATATTTAATGGGACAAGTTATGAAAGAAACTAAAGGATCTGTTAATCCAAAAATGGCCATGGATATTTTAGTAGAAGAGCTACAATAATAATAAGTTGAAAAAGCACGATAATATAGTGTATAATTAACTATAATAGGAAGTGAATATTATGAATAGTTTTTTAAGAAAACTAAAAAAACACAAATTGCTTGTTTTGCTAGCTATATTAGCTATATTAATTTTAATTTTTTGCGTTAAATTAGTCATAATTTTTACAGAAAGTGACGAAGAAGCATATTATGGTAATCGACTAAATAGTGAAGATTATGTTGAATTGGATGAAACAAAATATAAAACTTTATTTCAAGAAAAGTTCAAAGATCAAACTGAAAGTATATCAGTAAGAACTCAAGGTAGAATTATTAATGTAATCTTAAATTTAAACGCAGACGTTTCTAGAGATACAGCTAAGGACTTAGCTAATCAATGTATCAAAGAATTTTCAGATACAGAAAAAAGTTATTATGATATCCAAATATTCTTAAATAAAAAGAACCCATCTACTGAAGAAACTCAATTTCCTATTATAGGTTATAAACATCATACTAAAGACGAAATAAAGTGGACAAAAGATAGATAAGGGGAAGATTATGAAGAAAAAATTATTAATCATACTGCCAATAATTATTGCTATCATAACCTTTATATTTGTATATCGATATTACAATAAAGAAGATTCAACAACTTCATTAACAGTTAATGAGAAAAAATGGGTAGTAGAAAATAAAACTAAAACTTATGATTTTGAAGTAATAAATGATTATCCATTATTTGGTGAAAATGGTAGTGGTGTTGTTTTTCAATTTATTGATGACTTTGAAAAGAACATTGGAATTGAATTTAATAAAATATCATATTTAAAAGATAGCAAACCATCTAAAGATAGTTATCGAATTAGAATATTAGATAATGAAGATAAATTAGGAAAGAATGATTTACTTTTATTTAATGATAATTATATAGTTGTTGGCAAGACATACAAAAGAATAAATCACATTAGTGATATGAAAAATATAACTTTTGGAGTATTTGCTAAAGATTCTCAAGAAGTTAGTTATTATCTAAAAAGTGGTACATCATTGTCATACAAAACTTATAATACGATTACAGAATTGTACAATGCTTTAGATAAAAATGAAGTTGATATGATAGTAGTACCAAACATTATGTATTTAGATTACATTATAAAAAATGACACTTATTCTATTAACTATTATCTAACAGAAATGAAAAAACAAGTTGTATTAACACTAAGTGACTCTAATGAAAAATTAAATCAAATAGTTACTAAGTATTATAATAAATGGAGACAAACAAATTATATAAAAGAATATAATGAAGAATATTTAAACTACTATGTAGAACATAATAATATTAGTGCTAAAGAAAAATCATCTTTGGTTTCTAAAAATTATATTTATGGATATGTAGAAAATGAACCATATGAATTAGAAGTCAATGGCAAAGTAGCTGGTATTGCTGGTGAATATATAGATCGTATTTCAAGATTAGCTAATATTAACTTTGAATTTAAAGAATATGATTCACGTGAAGATTTGAAAAAAGCCATAGAAAAAGGTGAAGTTGATGTTTACTTTGATTATTATAACTATGGTGGAGAAAAATATTTAGAAACATTATCTACTTTTATTGAAGATTATGTTGTATTAGCAAGAAAAAATAATCATGCTATCGTTAATTCTTTGGAAAGTCTAAAAAATGTTGAGATTGCAATGTTAGATGGCTACTCTTTATATAATTATTTTGAAAGTAATTCACAAGCTAAAATAAAAACATATGACAACTTAGACGACTTAGTTGATAAATCTCAAGATAGATTAATAGTAGTAGATTATGAAGTTTATTCTTACTATCAAAACTCAAAATTTAAAGATTTTCAATTATTATATAAAGATACTATGATGAATGATTATAAATTTATGGTTAAAAATAATAATGAAGCATTCTATAAGTTATTTAATTATATAATAAATACTAATTCATATTATAATTATCGTAATAGTGGATTAGAAAATTTAAATGCTAGTATCTTAAGAGATTCTACATTAGAACAAGCTTATATAATAGTATTATCAATTATTTTTATACCATTAATTATAATTGGAATTATCTATTTAATAATTAAAAAGAAAAAGCAAGTTAAAAAAGTAAAAATTACTGACAGACATAAATATACAGATATGTTAACGTCATTAAAAAATAGAAATTACTTAAATGCTAAAATGCCTGAATGGGAAGAATGCAAAGTATTTCCACAAGCTGTTGTAATTGTAGACTTAAATAGCGTTAAATATGTAAATGATAATTATGGTCACGAAGAAGGAGATCAATTAATTATTAAAGCAGCAGGGATACTTGTAAATACACAATTAGAAAATAGTGAAATTATAAGAACAGATGGAAATGAATTCTTAATTTATTTAGTAGGTTATAGTGATAAACAAATGAGCACTTATACAAAGAAACTATCTAAAGAAATGAAAACATTGCCACATGAATTTGGAGCAGCGGTTGGTTATAGCATGATAACAGATGAAATAAAGACATTAGATGATGCAATCAATGAAGCTACTTTAGAAATGATAACAAATAAGGAAGAATATAAATAAAAGGTGATAGATATGGAGCAAGCGAGAGGCTTTTTTAAAAAAGCAATTAATACAATAAAAAAGCCAGAGATGAGGATACTTCCTGGTCAGCTTGCTTTTTTTCTAGTTCTTAGTCTTATACCTCTAGCAGCTTTGTTAGGTACAATTGCTTCATCATTATCAATTTCTATAGATTCTATTGAAAAAATTATGCAGGGAACTATTCCAGATGGAGTAATTGATTTTCTAGTTGAAATAATGAATAATAAAAAGCCAAACTTCAATATCACAATATTCTTTATTTCTGCTTTCATACTAGCATCTAATGGAGCTCATTCCATGATCATCACTTCTAATGAAATATATAAAATAAAGTCAAAAAATTATATAAATAGAAGAATAAAAGCTATCTGGATGACAGTTGTAATGGCAGGCTTATTTCTAATTCTTTTCTTAATACCTATTTTTGGAGATTATATTTTTGAAATAATTAGAAATAATATGGTTACTAATAGATTTATAGAGACAATTTACTTTATATATCAAGTTATTAAATATCCTATATTAGTCGTAGTATTACATTTCAATATTAAATTACTTTATGTTTTAGCACCGGATGAACACATATCTTCATCAACAATGACAAAAGGAGCTTTATTTACAACAATAGGTTGGATAATAGCATCAGAAATATTTTCATTTTATATAGGAACATTTAATAGTTATGATAAGTTCTATGGAAGCATTTCTAACATCATAATTTTATTAGTATGGATATATTTAGTAGCTTATATTTTCGTTTTAGGAATGGTTATTAATGCTGGTAATTATAGAGAAAAAACAGAAGAATTAAAAGTAGTTTCTGAATAGTAAACTACTTTTTTTGATCAGCTCCAAATATTGAAAAATACCCATAAAAATGCTATAATCTATAAAGCGAGGTAATTAAATGAAAAAAATAAAAATTGAATTAAAAAAGTTTATTAATAATACAAAAAAGCAATTAAAACGAATAAAAACAGAACATTTAATCCGAGAGTATTTAAAAAATAATACCCTATTTATTACCTTTGTTTTAACAGTAGTAATAAACTCTACAGTTCTTAGATTCTTTTGTATGCATACATTAGAAAATTATTTATCATTTAAAGCAATATTTGCTGATTTAACAATAGCAATTATAATAGGATCATTCGGATACTTGTGTAAACCAAAAAATAGATTTAATTATTATTTAATTTTTGATATTTTTCTATCTGCTATTTGTATGATAAACTCAGTATACTATACTTTTTATACATCTTTTGCTTCAGTATCAATGTTATCGTTAACACAATATATTGGTGATGTTGGAGATGCGGTTGTTGAAAATGTTATTCAATTAAAAGATTTGTTCTATATATTAGGTCCATTAGTATTGATAATTGTTCACTTAAAAACTAATAAAAAACAGGTTGCTAAAACAATTGAAGTAAAATCAGAAAGAAAAAAGAAAATGACTTCAACATTAGCAGCAGGTTTAATTTGCTTATTTATATATTGTATAACATTATCTTCACTTGATGTATCCAGATTTATTAAACAATGGAATAAAGAATATATAGTAATGCGTTTTGGAATATATATATATCAAGTTAATGATTTAGTAACCTCAATTCAACCAAAAATAAACTCGATGTTTGGTTATGATCAAGCTAAAAAAACTGTGGATGACTATTTTATAAATAAGTCAGATATTGCTCAAACTAATGAATATACAAATATTTTTGAAGGAAAAAATGTCATAGTAATACATGCTGAATCTATGATGAATAACCTTATCGGCATGCAATTTAATGGAGTAGAAGTAACACCAAATTTAAACAAACTTGCTAGTGAAGGAATGTATTTTTCAAATTTCTATTCACAAGTTTCAGTAGGAACAAGTAGTGATACAGAATTGACCTATAATACTTCATTAATGCCTACAAAAAGTGGCACAGCATTTGTCTCTTATTCTGATAGAGTGTATAATGGTACTCCGAAATATTTCAATGATAAAGGATATTATACATTCAGTATGCATGCTAATAATGCTGACTTTTGGAATAGACGAAAAATGCATGAAACTCTAGGATATCAAAGATTTTATTCCAAAAGTGACTATAAAGTTTCACCAGAAAATGTTATAGGATTAGGTTTGTCAGACAAAGAATTTTTCAATCAATCAATACAAAAGTTATTGAAAATAAACGAAAAATATGAAAATTGGTACGGATTATTAATAATGTTAAGTAATCATACACCTTTTTCTGATGTAGATAAATACGGTGAATTCGATGTTAGTTTAAAAGAGACAATAACATTAGAAGATGGTACTGTAACTGAACAAGTATATCCTTATATGGAAGGTACAAAATTAGGAAATTATTTCAAATCAGCTCATTATGCTGATGCTGCTTTAGGAGAATTTATTGCCAATCTAGAAGCTAATGGACTTTTAGAAAATACAGTTGTAGTTTTATATGGAGATCATGATGCTAGATTACCAAAAGCTGATTATAATAGATTATATAATTATGATAAAGAAACTAATGGAGTATTAGATTCAGATGATCCAAATTATATTCTTTTTGACTCATATCAATATGAATTAGGTAGAAAAGTACCATTCATTATTTGGACTAATGACATGGCAGGAACTAAATTAAATATGGAAGTTAAAGAAATAATGGGAATGATTGATGTTCAACCAACTTTAGGAAATATGTTTGGATTCTATAATAAATATTCTTTAGGAAATGATATATTTAATGTTAGAGGAAATAATATAGTATGTTTTCCAAATGGAAATTGGGTAACCGATAAAGTATATTACAATAGTCAAAAAGAGGAGTATTTATCATTAACTCAAGAAGCTATTAGTGAAGAATATATAAAGAAAAATACTGAATATACTAATACATTGCTAGATGTATCCAATAATATCATAGTTTTTGATTTATTAAATACTGAAAAATATACTGATTAATAAAAAGAAAAGAGGGATGAACATTGAAATTGAAAAAGAAAGTTAAAATAACATTAGCTCTTGTATTTGTATTATTAGTAGCTATATTAGGATTTTTGGTCTACAAAAACTTCTTTTCTCAGCCTAAAGTAAAAGAAGCCAAAGTAATAGGTTCAATAGAAGATTATGGTTATACTTTAAAAGATAATAAAAATGATACTTATAAAGCAATGTTTAATGAATTAAAGAAAATCTTAGAAACAAACGAAGTTGATTATAATCAATATGCTTCTAAGATAAGTGAAATGTTCATTTATGATTTTTATTCACTAGAAGATAAAGTAGCAAAAAATGATGTTGGTGGAGTTGATTTTGTTCATCCAGATTGTTTAGCAAACTTTTTAGAAAATGCTGAATCTACTTATTATAAGTATGTTGAAAATGATTTATATGGAAATAGGTCGCAATCATTACCTATGGTAGATAAAGTAACAATCGGAAATATTGAAACTACTGAATATGCATTAGGAGATGAAAATATTGATGATGCTTATAAAATAGAATTAACTTGGACATATACTAATGATTCTTTTAGTGATTATCAAAATTCAGCTTATATATATTTAGTAAGAGATGGCAAGAAATTGCAAATAGTTGAATTAAATTAAAAAAAAACATCATTTATGATGTTTTTTTATTCTGTCTTATTATTTGTATTAGTAGTATCATTGGTAGAATTATTATCATTATTAGGAGTATTTGGTTCAATAGAAGGACTGGAAGGTTCAATGTCATCTTTATTTTCTTCTTCTGTAATTTCTTGGTCAATATCTTCCTCTTTTTCTTCCTCTTTCTCTTCCTCTTCCTCATCAATTATAGTAGAGCTTTCCTCTTTCTCTTCTTCTGTCTTATTTTGTGATAATGTTAAAGTAAAATTCTTAATTTTATCAATTCTGGAGCTAGCTGGATAATTTTGACGTACTACATAACCACCAGTACCAACAAAATTACATTTAATGCCTAATTTTATGCAAGTAGCGGAAGCAGCAGATTTACTATCACCAGTAAAGTCAGGAAGCAATGAATAAACACCTGATGACTTATATGGTCCATAACCAATCACTTCTTTTTCATAAGGAGTATTAATAGAAAAACTAAAATTTTTAATAACAGTATGTTGCGTTAGCTCTAAGTTTTCTTTCATTGCTTGAATAATGTCTTTACGACTATATGTATTAGGAACATAGTTATATAAAACCAATCTTGTACGCTCATCATAAATCATTTGTGAAGTACCTTGCAGATATAATCGTTCGATATTTATAATTTCTGATTCTTCTGAGCTTAAACTTCTTTTTACAATATCTTTTGCTATATTATAAAAAGATAGAATTTGTTTAGTAGTAAAATTAGTATCAACACTATTAGAAACTGTATTTAAAATATTCATAAAGGTGCCAGCATCTTTAATTTCTTTAACTTTATTCATTAATGCCATTATTATAATTTGTTGGTGATAATTTCTACCAAAATCACCATTTACTAATTGTTTTCTATTACGAGCATATACCAAAGCTTGTTCACCATTAAGGGTTTGTAGGCCAGGCTCAATACAGACTACACCAGTACGATCAGAATTATCAGTACATAGAGCTTGTTCAACATTAACTTCAATACCACTAACAGCATCAACTAATTTAACTAAACCTTTAAAATTAATCTTAGCATAATAGTCGATATTTACATCAAAATAATTTTCAATAGTATTAATCATACAATCATTACCATAGGCAGCGGCATGAGTAATTTTATTTTCATCTTTATTAGCCCAACAAGCTATTGGGACATATGAATCTCTAGGAATAGATAACATAGTTGCATTTAAAGTTTTAGGATTAAAAGTTACAAGTATTAAAGTATCACCATTTGCAACTGCATTTCTTTCTAATACTTCATCCGTAGAATCAATTCCCATTAATAAAATAGTAAATGGTTCAGTAACACTTTTACCAGCAGATGAAATCTCACTTTCAGAAGTTTCAGCTTTTTTTAGTTTCTCGCTTTTAGTCAAAATTATTTTTGTATCAGTTTGAATATTTTCATATCCAGCAATAGAAGAGAAGATAGAAACATATCCACCAGATACAAAACAAGCATCAATATCATTAGAATATAAATCAACAATCATAGAAGTATAATCACTATAATTAACTAATTCGTTTTCATCTTCTAATTTATTTTCTTTAACAATATCCATAGGTATCTTATAACCTTCAATAGAATTTTCATCTTCTAAAATACCTATTCTTAAGTCTACAATATCTTTAACATTATTAACACTACTAGAAGAAGGAACAATTAAATTAGAAGTATAAGTAACATATACTTTGTTAAGATTACTTACTTCTCCATAAATATAATATATTAAACATCCAACTATTCCACAAATAACAATATAGAACAACATAAAAAAAGGCAGTACAATATGTTTCTTTTTCTTTGCAACATTTAAACGCTTAACTTTAAAAAATAGGATTAAATCTATAATGATCATTACTGCAATAGCGATATATCTAAGAAAATTTTCTATAGAGTCCAGTAAGCTAATTTCATAAATAGCAAAACCACTGGTCAAAACAGAAAAAATAAAAAGTATATAATAAATAATTCTGAATCTTGGCTTTTTAACTTCACTTTTTTTATTTACCATAAAGCTCCTCCAGTCATTAAACTTCTATTATAAATTATATCTAAATTATAGACATTTATCAAGTTAGGGGAGTCTAATAAACTTAAGGTTAATATTAAGTTGTAAAATATTGTAAACACTGAAATAATAATGAAATAATCTTTTAAATAATATTTAAAAAGAATGTCGATTAATGTTAAAATAATAATGAGAGAGTAGGTGAAGATATGAGAAAAAAATGTTTAATCACACTAATATTAATGTGCACATTTTTTATCTTTCCTAGAAATACCTATGCTTACTCAGTAGATGATTATGCTTATCGTAATTTATGTGGTAATTATGAAGTAGCTAGTTTTAAATCTAATGGTAGTATTAATCAAGTTGCCTGCTATAGCAACTATAACGATGCTAAAAATTATATGAAGAGTAATGGTGCAGATGATTTAGCAATCATGACTAAAGTAAATGGCAAAACTAAAATAGTTGATGCAAATGTTGCTCTTTTAGATTTAAGTGTTAATCCCGAAACATTAACATATTTTTATAAAAATAGTGAATTAAGTGGTTCTGCTTATACTTATATGGATACTGGATCATTATATGGTGGAGTAGATGGAGCACATGTGGATTCAGCATTAAATTCAAAAGGAATTTGGACTGCTAAGGTAACAATAGGAAATTTTACAGGCTGGATATCTCAAAATACTTATGAAATAGTGCCATTAACTTGGGTAAAATCAAAAAGTTCATATACAGTAACTAATGAATATATAAGACATAATTATGTTGCAAAAATCCAAAATTATTATTATGGTTCTGCTGGAAGTACAATAGGACCTAAACCGGAAATGTTACCAGTTGGAACATATTATAGCTATGATGGACACTACTTCTATGATGATTTAACAAAATTAATAAAAGATTATAAAAATGGAAATTATAATAATTCAATAAACAAAAATGCTAAATATTATAATTACTACATGTATTTATCAAATCATACCAGAACAAGCTATTCTAGTATTAATATTGACGAATATATAAGAAATAACATGGGTTATACAAGAGATGTTTATGGAAATTCTGCTGGTGCAGGAGCTTCTAGATTATATGGTTCAGGAACTTTCTTCTATAATGCCCAGGAAAAATATGGAGTAAATGCACTTCTTTCTCTAAGCTTAAGCAGAAATGAAACAAGTAATGGTAGAAGTGAATTAGCTGTTACTAAAAATAATGGTTTTGGACTAGATGCTGTTGATAGCAACCCAATTCAATCTGCCAAATGGTACCCAACATATGCTAGCAGTATTTTAGGATATGCTTCAAAATGGATAACTGAAGGATATGCTCATCCAAGAGATTGGCGTTATTTTGGACCACAATTTGGTGATAAATTTATTGGAATGAATGTTAAATATGCAGCTGACACTTATTGGAGTGAAAAAATGGCGCGTAATTACTATGATTTTGATAGAGCAAAAGGTTTACAAGATTACAACTATTATCAATTGGCTGTAGCTAATGGACCTCTAAATGCTTATTCAGGACCAAGTACTTCATCAAAATTTGTTTATAAGTATCCAGAAGCTGAAGATGCTTTAGTAATTGTTGGTGAAACAACAGGAGATTATTCATATGGAAGTAACATTTGGTACGAGGTAGTAAGTGATTTAAATATTAATAGTAATTATGAAGAAATAACAGGTGATTACAATTGGAATCAAACGGTTTATGTTCCAGCAGGAGGAGTAACACTAATAAATAAAGGAAAAAATGGTTTCATTTCACCTAATAGTATTACAGAATATCAAGATAGTGATTATACCTATGACTTCATGGTTAGAAACAATGAATTTAGTCCAAAAGTTGGAGTTTCTACCATTAAGACAGATTTCTATTATGATCCAACTTTACTCAATAAAAAGAATCAAATATTAGAAAAAAATCGTTACGTAATTATCTATTCTATAGCTTATGATAGCAATGGAAATATAAAATCATATTTAGTAACTTCAGATTATAAGTTTAGTCAAAAACATTGGGTAGCAGCTAATGCTATAAATATAACTAATAAAGCCTATGGTATAACATCAGTAACTGCTCCTGGAAATCAATATACTTGGGTAAATTATAACACCCAAGATGTACAGGAAACCTTAATAAGTGGTTTATATACGTCATCTTATGTACCAATTTTGGAAGAGCAAATAGTAAATGGTTATAAGTGGTATCGAGTACCTGTAGATATTTCAGGGACTACCAACGTCTATGGTTGGACTTTAGCAACGGCACCAAATGTTTATATTGAAAAAGTCGGTGTAATAAATGATGATAATTTTCCAGTAATAAATGCTCAAAATATTTCTATTGTTCAAGGAAGTAAATTCGAACCATTGAAAAATGTAACAGCCTCTGATATTGAGGATGGAAATTTAACAGAAGCCATAAAAGTAAGAGAAAATAATGTAAATATTGATGTACCTGGAAATTATACTATTATTTATGAAGTAACAGATAAAACAAACTTGACAACAACAAAGCAAATAAATGTCACGGTGATTAAAAATGAAGAGCCTAAAATAGAGGCTGAAGATATTGAATTAAAAGTTGATGGCACTTTAAAAGAAAATGTAACAGCAACAGATAAAGAAGATGGAAACTTAACAGATAAAATAAAAGTTATTAAAAATACAGTAAATACTAAAGAACCAGGAACATATGAAATAACTTATTCTGTAACAGATACTTATAATCAAACAACAACAAAAACTATAACAGTTACAGTTTTAGAAAATGAACATCCGGTGATTATAGCTGAAGATAAAGAAATTTTAATAGATGAAGAATTCGATGAATTTGCTTCAGTTACTGCTTCTGATGCTGAAGATGGAAATCTAACAGATAAAATAAAAGTTATTAAAAATACAGTAAATACTAAAGAACCAGGAACGTATGAAATAACATATTCTGTAACAGACACTTATAATCAAACAACAACAAAAACTATAACAGTTACAGTTTTAGAAGAGATTGAAATGGAAGAAGTTGATGGTAATTTCTACTTCAACTATTTAAAAGAAGACGATGGAAAAATAAAACTACAAGGATATCAAACAATAACAGGAATAGATAATGATCTTAGTAAAGATATAAAATATAACATTATATTTGAAAATATTACTACAGGTATTGAAACGAATTTAAAAGCAGAACGTATTACAGAAGATATACCTAAGCAAGTTTATTCTCCAGATGGAAAAGACTATACATATTCATGGTTTAATGCTAATATAGATGTTGATTTACTTAATCTAGGTAATTATAAAATGTACGTTATTGCTAAATACAAAAATATTTATTCGAAGTCACAAATAATCAATAAAACATATAATGAGCAAGCAACATATGTAAAGGCAGACAATAATAATGCGTTAATAAGTAATAACTATTCATCTTCAGTAGCCTTTGTTGAATTAAAGGTAAGAGAGGAAGTATTAACAGAAAAGACAAGCTCATATATTTACAATCAATATGATAAATATACCATCTTTGAATTTAATGAAAACAATGAATTACATCTTAGAGGTAATGCTTATTCATATGGCATGGATCTAAGCCCTGATAGCAAAGTAGAAAGAACTATAATCTTTGAAGATCAATCTACATACAAAACATATACAAGAGACTTAGGAAGCATTACTAATGGAAACTATAAAGTGTTCTTACCAAAAGAAGATAATTTAGATAAAACGAGAGCTTGGTATGATAATACTATAGATTTATCTGATATACCTGTAGGAGAATATGTTATTTATATATCTACAAAAGCTAATATAAATGATATCGCTGAAATAACTGAAAAGTTAGGAAGAAGCTTAGATAATGTAAAAGCAACTATTGATAATAAGAAATATACGTTTAGTATTAATAAAACACGTGGAAATAGGATAGAAATGACAGTTAGTGAATAAGAGAATATTTTCATGATATTCTCTTTTTGCTTATAGGAGGAACGAGTATGCAGGATATTTCTATTAAAAACATAATTGGAAATTTTAAATATTTAAAAAGTCAAAACATTATAGACAATAATACATTGGAGAAAATATTTTTTAATAAGCTTATTTACTCTGATGAAGAAATTATTGAAATAATAACAAAAAATATTAAAGATAATAATTCTTTATCTAATACTATATTATTATTAAATAAAAAAGAAACTACAGAAAACCAATTAGAAATAAGAGATTATTTTTTGTATTTAATAAATGCACAATATTTAAAAGAAGATTACTATGATTCAATTAAACTAAATATTTGGGATAGATACACACTAGATAATATAGAAATTATTAATAAAGAAAAAAATAAAAAAATATTTAAATTATACTATCCTCACTATAACCCCCTTATTAAAAATAGTCATTACTCTAAGTATTTTCAAGGAATAAGTTATTTATTGTTCGAATTATTAAAAGATATAAATCCTTCTTTCTATAAAAAGATAAGTAGTGGAGATGAAAAAGTTTTATTATTTATTGATTCATTATATACCATAAAAGAATGGGATAATTTAGACGAATTATTAAGAAGAGAAAATTTAAAAAATGAAATAGTAGGTAAAATTTTATATGTTTGCACTGAATACATAGTTAAACTATTTAGCAAAAAAATTTCTCCTGAAGATTATTTAAAAACTGATGATTTTTATAAAACTTTAAGAGATATAAAATTAGATGACGAATTGCTAGAAAATGCGATAAAAAGTGATTTTTCTAATGAAATAATACTTGATAAAATAATAGAATTATACCCTTTTTCAATAGAAATTTTAAGAAATAAAAAAGAGTTATTTCAAAAAAAGTATTCCTTATCTTTAGAATATGGTTATTTAACAAAAGAAGATATTCCTAAAATAGAAAATATCTCTAATTATTCTTATTATATTTATAATGACATGAGTATTAAAATGATCCCCTATTTAGATCAACTTACTTATTTAAATAATACAATATTTTTATATAGAAAATATCAAAAAGAAAAAAATCCAATTATTTTAAATAATGTATTTAAAAATATTGATTGTTATATAAGAAATGTAAGTTATTACGATAAAGACATTGAAAGTTATCAAATAAGATCAGCAGATATTTTCGATGAAAATAAAAAGTACTCTATAAAAGATAAATCAACTTATCTTCAAGAATTAATTGCCGAATATAAAGACAAAATACTAAACATAACACTAGGAATAGCAATAGTTAATTATTGTCCTATTGCTCCGATATCTGTAAAAAAAGATTGCTTTAATCAGCTAAATATTTTAAAAGATATGTATATATATCTTTTAGAAAAATATCAGATTAATATCAATCAACTAAATGAATTTTTAACAAAAGATACAAAATTTAAAAATAAAGTAATCGAATATGAAAATAGTAATGATGATAAAAAAATAGTAGAAATATTAAATTTATTAGCAATGATATCATATCAATATAAAACAAAATCTAAAGAAGAAATAGTTATGGAGTTAAAATCAGAATCTCAAATTATTATTAATATTTTAAATAATATTATTAATACTCCTGATGAATTAAAATATGCCATGAATTTATATACTAAAGAATATCAATTATTTAATATAGGTGTGATGAAATATGAATAATAGTAGGTTACAATCATTAAATAATGGTTTACAAATAGCTTATAATGAAGAAATTGACTATAATAATATAACAAATGAAATAATTGATAGTATTTTTAATATAGTATCTCCATCAAATAATATTGATGATATCTTTTTAGATACTAAAATAAGTGAAGAGTTAATTTCATATACTAATATGATAAAAAATATTTTAAAAAAATCTAATTTATCTGAAAGAAAGAAAATATTTGAAAATTTAGTTTCAAAAGAATTTGTTTCTAATGTTCGTTATATTTATAAAATTTCTCAAGGCAAAATAAAAGAAAATGAAATGGAAGAAATATTTAGAAAAAATAATTTTTTATATAAATATGATGTTCAGAATATAAAAGATAATTATCAATATTTAAGAAAGCAACAATTAATATTCAGTGAAGAATTAGATAAAATGTACATTGGCAATAGTATAGAAAATATTGAAAAAAAAATAAATAATTTGCTTTTAAGCAAAGAAAAAATACCAAGAAAATTAGAGTTGTTATCAATTCCAAGTAATAATGAAAACAAGGAAAAATTAGTGAAAAATTTAACTTTTATAATAAAAGTTAATGGTCTAAGGGACTATGATGATTATACTTATAAAGTTGAAGATTATTTAAATCATAACTTAATAGAAAACTTTACTAAATATGATAATGAAAAATTACCAGAAAAAGCTTTTTTCTTAGAGCAAAAATATTTTGATGGTGTAAGAAGTATAATTTATGATGGATTAAATAAGATGAATAAAAATTATATTAATGATTTAAATAATTTATTTAATACACAAGAATATAATTCCTTTATTTCCAATCTTTCTACCATTCAAAAATGGGATTTATATCATGATCCTATAGAAAGAGCTAATGCTTTAAAAGATGAATTTTTAACTAAAATAATTTATATGACGTTAAAAGAAACTTGCTTAACCTACATTAATAATGAAATAGATAATAATATTAAAGTAAATAATTTAATTAAAAAGTTAGAAAAAAATGACTTAGTAGAAGAATATAAAAATACACATATAAATTCTAAGATGTTATATGATATTAATAATGTTTCGATAGATGAGTATTTTGATATTAAAAGAAGAAAAAGCAAAGCAGAATCTAATTTAATTAATAAATTAAGAAATAAAATAACGATGGTTTATCCTAATTCTTCTAAAACATTTCCTAAATTATTCGATAAGAATAAAAAAAAGGAAGATATTAATCAAGTTCTTTTAAATTCACTAACTAATAATTTATTAAATCAACATCCTAATAATGAAATTAGAAATAAAATTGTTGAAGATACCAAAAATCTCTTAAAAGAATATGAAGAGTCGGATAAAAATAATAAAATATTAGCAAAATTATTAAAAACAATAAATTATTATTTAATAGTAAATAATGAATATGATATACAAAATTTTAATCAAATACATCAATATAAATCAGATAGTAAAGATAATGTCATAATAGATTATACTGGTGATGTTAAAGAACTAGCTAGAAAAATATTTAATTATAGTAGTCGTTCAAATATGAACTATGCTGATAGAGTAATCTATGCTTTATATAATTCTAATAGATTAGCCCATTCTATAGAAGAAATTGGAATATTTAGGGAACTAAATGATGATTTTGTTATGAATCCTAATGCAGGTCCAGAAAAAAATCAAAAGGAAGCATTAATTAAAAAATATAACTTTCTTCAAAGATTTGGTTTAGATATAGATTACATAAATACTTCTATTGAAGATTATATAAATAACAGAAATTTATCTATTTATAATATTATTGATAAAAATAATGATGAAGATTTAATAGAGTATATTAATAATACATTAGATAGTTTTAATAAAAAAAGAGAAGATATAACCATAAATAATATTAATGAAATAAAAGAAACATTAAGAAAGATTAAAAATAATGATCAAAATAGTTTAGAAAAAGAAAAAGTTAATAAAAAAATAAGAGATGGAATTTATTTAAATGCCAAAGAAAGTACTTTGTTATTTGAAGTAAAAAAAGACTTAATAAATGACTTAAAGAAGACAACAGAAAAAACAAGTAAAAAAAATATTGAAGATATGACCAAAGAAGATAAAAATACCCATTTTATGTTAAGAAAATATGTTATAGAATATCAAGAAGACAATTCAGGTAAAGTAGTGTTAGCTTGCTATGATGAAAAATTTAATACTGCTTTTTCTGTACATGATATTACAAATAATAAGAAAATGGATTCTACTTTCTTGAAAAATAATCAATTAATTTCTCACCATAAAAATCACGGAGGACTAATTGAAGTAAAAAAAGATGTTGAAGATTTCGTTCATGCTAACTTAAAATTAAATAGTGGTTTTACGGGAGATTATAGTAAGACAGCTATCATTCAATCAAAAATATTTAATAAGTTAAATATAAATCTAAACTTTAGAAAAAATGTATTTAGTACTCCAGAACCATTACTAGAAGCTTCGAATAAATTAAAACATGAGAAAGCAGAAATATCACATGGTACTATATATCAAAATCCTGTAGAAGGTACAGGAGAAACATTAGGAGACATTGCGAATAAAAAAGTGCAAGAAAGTCTAAATAATGTTATGGATGATCTTATAACCAGTGTTCAAAATAAAGAAGTATCTGTAAAAGAAGATGACCAACTTAGTATTTTTGGCTCAAATTATAAATTTATTTACAATAATCAAGAAACAACATTTACAGAAAAAGAACTGGGTGAAGAAAGAATGAAAAATCTTAATAATGTGCTTAATAATAAAGAAGTTACAAATAATGATTTAAATAGCATGTTCAATGATCTAAATACAAATATTGATATTTCCACCAATAAGAAAAAGTAATCGAAAGATTACTTTTTTTCTTTATTGTAATTTCAACCGCACCATTTTACTTATATTTTAATTCTATATCATAAGCACATTTATAGTCA
>CALVOV010000006.1 GCA_944350385.1 uncultured Bacilli bacterium | reverse complement strand
CAAAGACTTCAAATATAACATTAAAAGATGGAGCAGGAAATTCAGTTTCATGTCCAGTTAATGTTTATGTTGATAAAACAGCTCCAAGCTGTGGATCTGTTACTGGAGAATCAAGAAATTGGACAAGAAATAATAGAACAATAACTGTAAAATGTTCTGACTCTAGTAGTGGTTGTGGCTCAAGCAGTTATACTAAAGTATTTGATTATACAATAATAACAGGTTCAATAAAAATTTACGATAAAGCTGGAAATAATAAAACTTGTTATGTTGATGCTTATGTTGATAAAGACCCACCATATACCCCTGCTATTACTCAGGTTGAAGCATATTATGGCACTACAATTTCTAATGATAGTTGTTCTGGAAGAAATTTATATTCTAGCGCTTCATATACATGTTCCTTCCAAATAAATTTTAGAAGGGGAAGTTCATACTACATAATACCAAATTATTTAAATGGAGATAGTGGCTCAGGAATATCTTATTGGCAAGTAAAATTCCGAAGTAATGGAAGAGGCGGAAATTATTATCCAAATTGGACTAATACTTCTAGTCTTTCTCAATTAAATAGTGGAAGTGGTGCAACTTATTCTGTAACAGAAGCAAGAGCCGTAGATAGAGTTGGAAATGTAAGTGGAACGTTAAATGAAACAATGTATATAAATAGATATTAGTAGGAGCGTATTTAATATGAAAAAAGCAAAAAAAATAATAGTAATTACTATCAGTATCATTTTAGTTCTTTTATTAGGAATAATTACTTACAACGTACTCTTATCCCCTAATTTACCAAAAAAGGAGATTCAATTAGAAGAAGTAGAAACTCCAAAAGATTTTCTTTATTATTTAAAAACGAATAATAAGGATGAAAATGTTACATATGAAATATTAACCGAAACATCTGAATATATCATGATTAATAAATATGAAAAAGATGAATTAATTGGTATAGTAAGTTTTCATAAAGAAAATAAAGAAATAAAGGAAGGACAAGCTGATAAAATTGGCATGGTTGGAAATTAAAACTTTACTTTCTAATTAAAATGAGCTATACTATGAGTGACTTCTTTGGAAGGAGTAGGTTTATAATTTATTTTAGAGAGGTTCTGGGTGGTGAGAAGGACTATAAATGTAAATTGAAGACATCCTATTACTAGAAGCGGGTAACTACGTTATAAGTTTAAAGAGAAAAAAATAAGGTGGCACCACGCAAATAGCGTCCTTTGGGTAGCTACCTTTTTATTTTGTTAGGAGGAAATTTATGATACAAAAACAAAAAGGTTGCAATGACATTTACGGAAGAGAAGCTAAAATTTGGAAATACGTAGAAAGTATTATTGATGCTACAATGGAAAAATATAATTATAATTATATTCGTACACCATTATTTGAAGCTAGTGAACTTTTCCACAGAGGAATTGGAGAATCAACGGACATAGTTACTAAAGAAACATATGACTTTGTTGATAGAGGTGGTAGAAATATAACTCTTCGCCCCGAAGGAACAGCTGGAGTGGTTAGAAGCTATATTGAAAATAAAATGTATGGTGATGCTAATCAACCAGTAAAAGTTTACTATAATGGAACTATGTATCGTTATGAGAGACCACAATCTGGTAGAGATAGAGAATTAACACAATTCGGTATGGAAATATTAGGTAGTGATGATCCAATGTCTGATGCTGAAATAATTTCTTTAGCAGTAAATATTTATAAAATGTTGGGATTAAAAGAAATTAAAGTCAACATCAATTCACTAGGAGATAAAGAAAGTAGAGATAATTATCGTAAAGCCTTAATAGATTACTTTAAACCACATATAAAAGATTTATGTGAAGATTGTCAAACAAGACTTGAAAAAAATCCTCTAAGAATCTTAGATTGCAAAGTAGATGCTGATAGTGATATTTTAAAAAATGCACCAAAAACATTAGAATATCTAAATGAAGCAAGTAGAGATAGATTTGAAAAAGTTCAAGATTATCTTGACATCCTAGAAATAAAATATGAAATAAATCCAAATATTGTTAGAGGACTTGATTATTATAATCATACAGTTTTTGAAATAGAAGCAAAAATAGATGGTTTCGGTAGTAATAACGTTTTAGGGGGCGGTGGAAGATATAATGGTCTTGTTAGTCAATTAGATGGACCAGAAACACCATGTATTGGTTTTGCTTGCGGAATAGGTAGATTAGTAAAAGCTATGGAGTTAGAAAAAGTAAAATTATCAATTATCGAAAACATTGATTTATTTTTAATGTATGTCAACGAAGAAGAGAAGAAATATGCCGTATATTTAGCTCAAGAATTAAGAATGGCTGGCTTCATTGTTGATACTGAATACTTAAGTAGAAGTCTAAAGGCTCAATTTAAACAAGCAGATCGTCTAGGAGCTAAATTTACAGCTGTATTAAATAGTGATGATCTTAATAATAATGAAATTAAAATAAAAAATAATAAAACAAAAGAAGAAGAAATTATCAGCCTAGACGTCTTAATTTATTATTTAGACGAAAAATTAAATACCGATGCTGAGGAATTTGATTATTCATTTTCTAATGAAGGAGTAGAAGAAGATGAATGTAAATGTGGTCATCACCATGAAGAAGAACATATTTGCAATTGCGGACATAACCATAATGAAAATAAAAAACATTGCTGTGGTGGAAATTGCCATCATAATGAATAGGAGGAAATATGAAACATATTAATATCGGAGAATTAAAAAATTACTATAACCAAGAAGTTACTATTAGCGGATTTGTTGATAATATAAGAAATCTTCAGTGGGTACAATTTGTAATAATTAGAGATGCTACTGGTAAAGTACAAGTAACAATTGAAAAAAGTGTAGAAGAAAATAAAAAAATGATTGAAATCATTGATACTCTACCTTTAGAAAGTACAGTAAAAATTACTGGAAAACTATTAGAAAGTCCAAAAGTAAAATTAAATGGTATGGAATTAATACCAACTAACATAGAAGTTACCAGTGAAAGTAAGGAAGAATTGCCATTTAATTTCAAAGATTTATCTAATGTTAATCTAGATACTAGACTTGACTATCGTTTTATTGATTTGCGTAATGAAAAAAATAACTTTATGTTTAAAGTTCAAAGTACTTTAATTCGTTATATGCGAGAATATTTATATAATCATGATTTTACTGAGATTCATACTCCAAAGTTATTAGGGGCAGCTTCAGAATCTGGGTCAGAAGTATTTGAAGTAAAATATTTTAATCGTAGTGCCTATCTTGCCCAAAGTCCACAATTTTATAAACAAATGGCTATTGCAAGTGGTATGGGTAATGTTTTTGAAGTTGCACCATGCTTTAGAGCAGAAAATTCTAATACTTCTAGACATGCAACAGAATTTACTAGTTTTGACGTAGAATTTTCATACATTAATGACTTTACTGATGTAATGAATTTAGAGGCAGAAATGTTAACATATGCTCTAGAAAAATTAAAAGAGAAATATGGAGAAAAAATTAAAGAAGTGTTTGGAGTAGAAGTGGTAGTACCAACAACACCATTCCCAACTATGAAATTACGAGATATTTACCAAGAATTAGAAGAAAGATATGGTTATAAAGTCGATGAATCAGAAAAGACAGATTTAACAACTGAAGCAGAAAGGTTATCTTATAAATTAGCTCAAGAAAAGTTTAATTCAGAGTTTATGTTTGTAACGGATTATCCAGCTGAAAAAAGAGCTTTCTATCACATGAGAAATAGTGAAGGTGTTCTTCAAGGTTATGATTTAATTTGGCGTGGAGTAGAAATAACTTCCGGAGCACAACGAGAACATCGTTATGAAGAGATTTGTAAAAATGCTAAAGAAAAAGGCTTAGGAGAAGACGTAAAATTTTATCTAAACTTCTTTAAATATGGTTGTC
Source organism: uncultured Bacilli bacterium (assembly GCA_944350385.1). GTDB lineage: Bacteria > Bacillota_I > Bacilli_A > RF39 > UBA660 > RUG14891. The sequence goes on along the minus strand of CALVOV010000006.1, from coordinate 63,739 downwards.
CTCCACATGGTGGATTTGCTATCGGAGTAGATAGACTTACTATGTTATTACTAAACATTCCAAGTGTTAAAGAGACACAATTCTTATTCCGTGGACCAAATAGATTAAACCCTTAATATTATCTTTAAAAAATTATATTAATCTGATATACTAAATATAGTAATACTAGAGGGTGATAGAGTGAAAATTTTTAATAAAAACAAAGTAAAGAAAGCTTCTTCTAGAGTGGTATTACATAAATTAAGTAATGTAGTCATTAAAAAAAATTCTAATATCGAAAAAGAACATATCATAACTAAGATAAAAAAACATGAAAAAATTTACTTAACATGTTTATCATCTATAATCTTATTGATATTTATTTTATTGATGCTATTAGTAGGAACTTCATTTGAATACTTTGGTGTAAATGAGTATAAAGATGGTAATTTAATAATAGAATATGCACCTAATGAAAATGGTTTAAGTTCAACAATTACTTTGAATGATTCAAAAATTTTAAAAGACTCTGTCGCAAAAGAAGAATTGGGACATAGTTTTTCAATTGAAAATACTAGTTCTTCACAAATAAAATATCAAATAATAGTTAGTAAGGATAAAGAATTAATTAATGTAGATCAATGCAGTAATAATTTGTATGATGATATTTATATAAAATATACAATAAACGATAATACCCCCTCATATTTAAGCAAGTCAAAATTAGATGATTACTATTTAATTAGAGAAGATATTATTCCTGCAAAATCTACTAAATACTACAATATCAAAATATGGTTAGATGAAAATACTCCAATAAATGGAAAACATTTTCATGGAATTATTGAAATAAAAAAAGCATGATTAATCATGCTTTTTCTTTTATAAAAGAATTAATAATATCTAAAGATAATTTCGGATAATCTAGATATGAAAAATGACCAGCACCTCTAAATACAATTAATGCAGCATCTTTAATTTCTCTTTTTATTTTATAAGCATCTTTTATTGGAGTATCATAATCATATTGACCCCACAATATTAAAGTTTCACTACGAATATATTTTAAATAACTTTTTAAATCTTCATTAACAATATTTTGAAAAGTCTTTTTCATATTATCAGGTAAATAATAATAATCATTAGAAGAAAATTTCTTCAATAAATATGAATTAATCTTTTGTCGTACTTTTTTAGGAATAAACTTTATTAATCTTTTCAATAATTTATAAAATAACTTTTTTAATCTTCTTTTTAAAGTGTTTTTAGGTTTAATTCCTGCTATATCAATAAGAATTAATTTATCTATTTTATCTTGATAATAACCACTAAGAAGAGTTGCAATTCTACCACCAAATGAGTGAGCAATGATAATTAAATTTTTCATTCTTTCATGTTGAATTAACTCTCTAATAGCAGAAGCATAGTCATATATAGATAAATTGCTTTCTTTTACTTTACTATTTCTAAATGGTGGATTATCAATTATATAAACTGTATTATCTCTAGCTAAATCATTGATTAAAAACTTGAATGTCTCTCTTGTATCACCCCACCCAGGAAGAATCAAAATAGTTTTATTTCCATTTCCATATTTTTCATAATAGATGGAAAAACTACCATTTTCATAATACATATAATCACCTAAAATATTTTATGAGTATATGTCAAATGAGTGCCAACTTACTTGCTTATACATACCAGTTATGCTACAATATAATTGTCAGGAAGATGCGAGACCTGCTTCTTATAAAACCGACTAAAATAACGATACGGGAGTCTTGATCAGTTATCCGTGTTGAATGCTTAATATTATTTAAGAATCCTAAAGATAGCGTACGGACACCCACCTGTGGGAACGCGCAGGTTTTATCGTTAGCAAGGACGCTCAACCTGATTTTTTTGTTGAATAAAAATAATAAATTTGTTATAATATGGTCTGCGAGGTGTATTCAATGTTAATTTTACCTATAGTTAATAAAAACAGAATTTTGAATGTACAGATTACTTTAAAGAATGCCGAAAAGATCAGAAAAAGAGTAAGCTTTCCAGATGCTGAAGAAAGTGAAATTATAGTTAATGGTAAAAAACTTTCAGAATCAATATATAAAAATTCCAAAGAAGATAAAGCTGCTCTAAACTTTATTCGATTTAACACTCTACACTATCCAAGAAATTATCTAATTACTACTAAACAAGAAAGAGATTCACAATTTTACGATGTTTATGAAGTAGCACCACCTCCTAAAAAAGTTAGTGAGGAACTTGATAATTTATATGGTCGAGTATTAACAGATATGAGAAAAGAAGTCCCAGGTACAAATAAAGGGCGTTATCTATCATTTGAAAAAGTCGGTTTAGATAAAAATCTAACTGATGATAAAATTATGAAATTACAACAAATAGTTAGAGAAGAAAGAGATACAACTAAATGGCCAACTTTATTTGAAATGGCAGGAGTAGCTGACTTAACAGCTACTATTCATTTTATTCAAAATTTTGATTGTACTGTTGTTGCAGATACAACTATTCCTGAAAATAGTTTAAATGATACCTTAAAAGCTTTAGAGGTAATAAGAACAAGAGACTCTAAAAATTTACGAAATTACTATACAATGGCTCAAAAAAATAGAGATATTTATGCTAAACTTTCCTATATTAGTAAATTAGTTTATAATAGACCACTTAATTTGATTAAATCTAATAAACAAAAACAAAAACAATTAATTAAGTATAAGGAACAATTAAATATCCAAAATGCAGGCTAGATATGGTAGATTAGAACAAATAATAGGCTCTAATAATATAAACATTTTATCCACCAAAACAGTTTTAGTACTAGGAGTAGGTGGAGTAGGTGGTTACGTAGTAGAAAGTTTAGCGAGAAGTGGCATAGGAACAATCATTATTGTCGATTTTGATACTATTGATGAAAGTAATATTAATAGGCAAATCATTGCTCTAGAGTCAACTATTAATATGAAAAAAGTAGACGTTTTAGAAAAAAGAATCAATGATATTAATCCAGATTGTAAAGTAATAAAAATAGACAAATTTATTGATAACAATAATATTCAAAAATTATTTGATTATAAAATAGATTTTTTTGTTGATGCTTGTGATACTATTTCTGTAAAAAAAGAGGTAATCAAAATTTGTTTAACCAACAAAATACCTTTTATTAGTAGTATGGGAACAGGCAATAAATTAGATCCATCACAACTAGAAATAGTAGATATTCGAAAAACAATTAATGATCCAATTGCTAAAATATTAAGAAAATTTATTAAAGATGAAAAAATAACATCCAAAGTTTTAGTATGCACATCCAAAGAGCTACCAATAAAAGTTGGCACTAGAACACCAGGAAGTAGTGCTTTTGTTCCAGCCAGTGCTGGTCTATTAATTGGCAGTTATATCTTAAAATACTTTATAAAATAACGACATTGTCGTTTTTTTATTATAAAAATATGTTATAATATACAAACAGCTAGGAGGGTATTCATGTTTCAAAGAAGATGTTCATTAAAAACTTATAATAGTATAAAAGAATTGTTTAAAAAAGAACAATATTCTAGAGCTCTTTTTGAAATAGAAAAATATTTAAAAGAGTATCCTAATGATGAATTTGCTCAATATCTTCATGGAAAAATTTTAATTAAAGCTAATGATACTGAAGAAGCTAAATTAGTATTTAAAGATATAATTAATAAAAATACTATAAAAAAAGACTTTGCCTCTATTGAACTTGCCAAAATATATTTAGAAGAAGATGAAGAATATGCAATTTTATTATTAAAAAAAGTAATAAATAACAATCCTTCATTAAGAAGTTTAGCTTTAAGATTATTATTTGATGTAAAAATAAATCAATATAAGTTAAATGATGCTAATAACATATTAAAAAAAATAAAAAATAAAGATGATAATTATCATTTATGCAAAGCTAAATTATATGTTTTAATGGGACAAAAAGCAAAGGCTAATTTAGAATTGAGTAATATAAATATAAAAAAATTAAATAGAGAATCATTATTATATTTAATGGAAATAGAAGTAGCTAATGAGCACTTCAATAAAGCCTTAGAAATATCAAAATATCTTACCACCATTCATGATGAAATTTATACTCTAACATTACTTGAAAAAAGTCGTATCTACAATATGATAGGTAAATATGGGGCAGCACTTGATATTTGTAATGAACTAATATTAGAATGCAGAATTGATGACTCCAAAGAAATTTTTATATCTAAGGGAATAGCCTATCAACATTTATCTGACTATCAGAAAGCTGAAGAGTGTTTTTTAGAAGCTCTAAAATCAAATAAGAAAAGAGTAAAAAATACTGCTAAGTGGAGATTAGCATATCTTTTGCACGAAAACAAACAATTTACTGAAGCAAAAGAAATATATAAAGAATTATTAAATCATCAATTTAAAAATAATTTTAGACTATATCTTAATTTGATTTCTATTTTAATATCAGAAAGAAATTATTGTGAAGCAGAAAAAGTTTTAGAAAAGATGCAGAAAAATTGTCCTAATAAAGAAAAATATCAAGATAAATATCAATATTTAAAAATTCTTTTACAAAAATATCAACAAAAAACAATCTCTTTAAAAAAATCTAATAGATATTTAGAAAGTCAAATACTTAACTTTTCAGAAGAAAAATCTAAAGATCATATAATTAGACATCGTAAAAAGAAATCTTCTTTTAATAAAAATATTAATTTTGAAGATTTATATCAATATACTATGAATAATTTAATAGAAGAAAATAGGGTATACGGAGATATTTTAGATGTTTATGAAATTGACTATCAAAATATAGGAGATGGAATAGATAAATATCGTGTCATAGTATTACCAGAAACTAAGAATATTATTACGATGTTTCCTCATAAGGATAATAAGTTTAATCGTATTAAAGATTTTATAAAAGTCAAAGAAAAAGAAAAAAAGTTTCAAGAAGAAAGGAGAAAAAAAGTCTATTCTAAATTTAATTTAAATTAAATTGATTTGTAAATTATTTGTCAATAAAAAATAATTTATATTGCTTTTATTTACAATCTTTTTAATTTTAGCTATATTATAATTGAGCAGTGGTAAATGATGGGAAAATGTGGGGGATTTATATGTTTATGGGTGAATACCATCATTCGATTGATGACAAGGGAAGATTAATAATTCCTTCAAAATTTCGAAATGATGTTGGAGAAAAATTTGTATTGACAAGAGGAATAGAACATTGTTTATATCTATATCCCTTTGATGTATGGGAACAAATTACCAATAAACTTGAATCCCTTCCATTTACTAAAAAAGACACACGAGAATTTACACGATTTTTTTTATCAGGTGCTACTGTGACAGAATTTGATTCTCAAGGTCGAGTAAATATTACCTCCCCACAAATTTCTTACGCAAACATAAATAAAGAATGCGTAATAGTAGGCGTAGGAAATAAATTAGAAATCTGGGCTGTTGAGAATTGGAATTCTTTTATAAGCACTGCATATGAAAATATGTCTGATATAGCCGAAAATTTAATAGACGAAAGTGTGAAAATATGAAGGAAAGACACATAAGTGTATTACTCGAAGAATCTATATCCTCATTAAATATCAAAGAAGATAGTACAATAGTAGATTGTACATTAGGTTATGGAGGACATAGCAGCAAAATATTGGCAAAAGTTAAGAAGGGGTTCTTATTCGCCTTTGACCAAGATAGTGAAGCAATCGAGTATAGCACCAACAGACTATCAAAAATTGGTGCTAACTTCACTATCATTAAAAGTAATTTTGTAAATTTAAAAGAAAAATTAAATGAATTAGGAGTAGAAAAAGTCGATGGAGTACTATACGATTTGGGAGTATCTTCACCACAACTAGATGACTCAACAAGAGGCTTTTCATATCATGAAGATGCTAGATTAGATATGCGTATGGATAGAGAAAATCCACTATCTGCCTATGAGGTAGTAAATAATTATTCCAAAGAAGATTTAGCAAGAATATTCTATAGATATGGCGAAGATAAATTTTCCAATAATATCGCAAAAAAAATTGTTGAATATCGTGCAAAAAAGCCAATAGAAACAACACTAGAATTAGTGGAAATAATAAAAACAGCTGTTCCTATGAAATTTAGAAAAGACAAACATCCAGCTCGACAAATATTTCAAGCTATAAGAATAGAAGTTAATAAAGAATTAGATGTAATCGAACCTTCTCTAGAACAAGCTCTTTCAATGCTAAAAATAGGCGGTAGAGTAGCTGTGATTACATTTCATTCATTAGAAGATAGATTAGTTAAAAATTATTTTAAAAAAGTTACTAATATTGATGAAAAAGTAAAAGGATTACCCAATATTCCAGAGGAATATTTACCTAATTTTAAACTAGTAATAAATAAAGCAATTGAACCTAGTCAAGAAGAATTAAATAATAATCAACGAGCAAGAAGCGCCAAACTTCGAGTTATCGAAAGAATAAAATAAAAAGAAAGGTGATAATATGAAAAAGAAAAGCAAAATTAAAAAGAAAATAAAACTTTCATTATTTGAAAAAATATTATATTTCTGTGCAGCTTTATTTTTATTATTATCACCAATATTAGTAGTATTTACCCAAGCAACTTTATCAAAAATAAACTTTGAAGTCGAAAAAGAAAAGAAAGCAATAGAAGAGCAAAAGAAAACTAATGAAAGTCTAAATATGGCTATTAACGAATTAGTTTCTTTAAGTAAAATACAAGAGGTTGCAGAACAGCAAGGGTTGAGTTATAATAATAATAACATAAAAACAATAGTAGAAGAAGATAATAAAGATATTACTCAGACAGAGACAGAAAAAGATAACTAGTTGGTAATAGGGTGTGATTAAATTGAGCAGAAAAAGAAAACAAAACAATATAAGATACAATGTCTTCGTTTTTCTAGTTGCTCTTTTTTTGTTTGTTGCAATAATATTAAGACTATGTCAATTAACTTTATCAGATACTATTGATGGTACTAATTTAAAAGAATTAAAGAGTCAAAGAACTACTAGAACAGAAATAATTTCTGCTAAAAGAGGTACTATTTATTCCAGTAATAATGATCCATTAGTTCAAACAGTTACCTCTTATAAATTAATTGCCTACCTAGATCCTGAACGTACAATAAACGAAAATAATCCTCAACATGTAGTAGATAAAGAAAAAACAGCTGAAGAATTATCTAAAATAATCGCCATGTCTTATGAAGATATTTTATATCGATTAAATAAAGATAAAGATGGTTTGAAACAAACAGAGTTTGGTGTAGCTGGAAAGGGATTAAGTGAAATAACAAAACAACAAATAGAAGAGTTGGAATTACCTGGTATAGGTTTTGAAGAAAGTTATCGAAGATATTACCCAAAGGGTGATTTTGCATCATATACCCTAGGTTATGCTAAAACCGATGAAAATGGTAAAATAGTAGGAGAAATGGGAATTGAAAAATATTATGATGATTTACTTTCAGGTGAAGATGGATATCGAAAGTATCAAAAAGACTTAAAAGGGTATCAAATAGCTGGGACTCCAGTAGTTACTAAAGAAGCTAGACAGGGAAATGATATATATCTAACAATAGATAGTAATATTCAATTTTATATTGAACAAGCAATTAAAAACTCAGATATAAATTATGATTGGGAATGGTTTCATGTTACAGTTGCAGATGCTAAGACAGGAGCTATTTTAGGTACAGCTAATAATCCATCTTTTGATCCAAATATCAGAAATATTACTAATTATCTTGATTTATTAGTTGCTTCTCCATATGAGCCAGGAAGTACTATGAAAACATTTACTTATATGGCTGCCATGGAAAATGGTGTCTATGATGGAAATGAAACGTATCAATCAGGTGTTTTTACAACCTCTGATGGTACAGAAATAGGTGATTGGAATCGTAATGGTTGGGGTACTTTAACATTTGATAAAGGTTATGCCATGAGTAGTAATGTTGCTGTAATAAATATAATTAATAGACATATGAATAGTTTAATGTTAAGACAATATCTTAAACTATTGGGATTTGGTAAAAAAACTAGAATAACCTTACCAAATGAAAGTAAAGGAAACCTAGAATTCAAATATGAAACAGAAATTTACAATGCTGGTTTTGGTCAAGGTATAACAATTACACCTATTCAAATGATACAAGCTATGACATCTTTGACCAATGATGGTATGCTTATTAAACCATACTTAGTAAATAAAATAGTAAATCCAGAAAATAATGAAGTAGTAGTTGAAAATAGTCGTGAAGAAATTGAGCGTGTTGCTTCAACAGCAACAGTCCAAAAAATGCTTTCCTTAATGGATGATTGTGTTAACGGAATTGGTAATACGGGAAGTGGTTATCGTATTAATAGTGGTGAATTAATTGGTAAAACAGGAACTAGTCAAATTGCCGATGAAAATTCAGGAGGTTATTTATCAGGTCAATCAGATATAATTTCATCATTTGCTGGAATCTATCCAAAGAGTGATCCACAAATTATTATTTATGCAGCAGTAAAAAGACCAACTGCTGGTTCTCAAAAACCAATTTCTAATGCAGTTAAAGAAATAGTAAATAATATTTCTAAGTACTATGGAAATTCTGATTCACAAACATCATCTATTGAAGTAAATGATTATACGCTACCTAATTTTATAAATAAAAAAGTAGATATAGTTAAAACAACTTTAAGTTCGCAAGGTATGAATTATGTTTTAATAGGTAATGGTAATAAAGTGATTAAACAAACTCCAGAAAAAAATACTACTATCACTAACAAAGACACTATCTATTTAATAACAAATGATTCTAGTTTAACAATTCCAGATGTAAGTGGTTTATCGGGAAAAGTTGCTAAATCAATATTAGAAGAAATGAAGTTAAAAGTTAAATTAGAAGGTACTGGTTATGTGACTGCTCAATCTATTGCTTCTGGTACTCCAGTAACAACAGGTCAAGAGATTACTTTAACTCTTAATCCAAAATTTACGTCATAGGAGGATGAAATGAAAAAAGTAAGTATTAGAAATTTAATAATTGCCTTGTTATGTCTTACAATTATTTGTCTAGGAACAGGTTTTAGTTTTTTATCTGTAAAACTAGAAACTTTAGAATCTAAAAAAGAAATATTTGATGTAGTCTTTACAGAAGTAAATGGAGGAACATCTGTTAAAGGTGGTGGCCAAGAACCTATAGGTCTTTATAGTATTGATGATGATGGTCATACTTTAGATATGAAATTTACCTTATACAATCAATTAGATGAATTAGCTTACACAATAACTATCGAAAATAAAGGAACAATGAACGCTAAAATAATAGATGTTGTTGCATCTCCAGATTATGAAAGTGATTCTCGACTTGTCAATTTAATTAGACCAATAAAATTAACAACAACAGATATATCTGGAAAAGTATTAGCTCCTAATGAAGAAACAACTCTAAAAGTAGTTGCTATCTATGGTCAAGGTTCTAGCAATAAAACTACTACCATACCTTATAAATTATCTTTAATAGTTGCCTCTGATAATTAATTATTATAATAAGAAACTCTATCAAGAGTTTCTTTAGTTTACAGCAAATTATTTAAATGCTATAATTAAAATGAGGGAGTATTAAGTATGGAAGAGAATAAAGAAAAGTTGGTTTTTAGTAGTGTTACTAGTGAAAATCTAAAACAAGAAATGCCAAATCCACAAGCAGTAGTTAATCAAGCATTTAAAGAAGAACAATTAAGACAAACAGGAGAAATACCAGTAGATAAAATAAAACAAGCTGCCTCAGTTAATCAATCTAGTAGTGTTGTTGTGCCTGATGAAAAATTAAATCCACAGCCTCAAATTTCTCAGCCAATACAAAACCAACAACCCAAGCAAAACTTAATTGATCGTTTATCCACTTTAGAGGCAACAAAAGTTTTTGATATTAAGATACCATATACAATTCCTACATCTAACGACGAAGCTCCTACTGATCAAAAAACAGAACAAAAAACAAAAGTAAAAATAAAAACACACATGAAGAAGAATGCTAAAATAGTTATCTCTTTATTAATACTAATTATAATTATTTCAATTATCTTAGTAAGAGGATATTTGTATATAAATAATCCAAAAAATATATCTAAAAAAGCAATCTTATCTTTAGGAGAAGAAATATCATCACTTATTGATATAAATGACCAATTAACATTATTAGGAGATAACTTTTCTAAAGAAACGATTATAACAACATCTTTAGAAAGTCAAAAAGTAGAAGAAGAACATACTACTGATTCAAAAATGGCTGAATATTATTATTTATTAAACAATTTAAATAATTCTAAGACAACTATCGCTTTAAAACAAAATTTGCAAACAAAGCAACTATTTTATAATAGACAAACAATTTATAATAATAAGTTAATAATTAATGATAAATATTTAATAGAAAATTCAACAGCATATTATTTTGTTAAAGATTTCTTTGAAAAATACATAAATGATGGAAATAATAATTATTTCGAAACTATTACAAAAGATAAAAATGTTATTTATAATATTAAATATTTATATAAAATAATTCTTGAAAATATTGCCGATTGTATAGATGAAAATGAGTATAATATTTCTAATACCACAACATTTTTAAATAATGAAACAGAAAGTGTTAAAAAAATAACTATAAAATTAGATAATACTAAAATTAGAAAAATATTAAATAAAACATTAGAAGTTTTAAAGAAAGATAAAGAAGCATTTAATATTTTAAATGGACTTATTGAAAATTTCACTGACTATGAAATACCTTCAAAAATAAAATTTCTTGATACAAATGAAATACTTACTATAAGCCTATATACCAAAGGAATATTAAATGATATTAAAAAATATGAGATTAATTTAACAAATAGAAATGAATCAAAAGAATTGACTTATGAAATTAATAATAACCTAATAACTATTATCAAAAATAATAATGTTAAATATTACTTAAATTATATAAAAAAGAATAATTTAATAATTAACATTAAGAATAAAGATAATAAGCAAGTAGGTACTATTGAATTAGACAAGACCCAAGAAAGAACTCATTTTACAATGGATTATGATGATAGTGAATATGATATTGATATAGATTTTAATTATAAAGTATCTAATAGAAAAAATAATTCTTATAATAGTGATATTACTACTAATATTAACATAGAACAGAATGGTAAAATTATTTTAGGTGGTAAGATAACTACAGAGTCAGTAATAACTGATGAAGCAGAAATTAAAGAAGATACCAATGACGTTATATTTTCTAAAGAAATAACAAAAGAAAAAGAAAATGAATTGAAAAGTTTATTTGAAACAAGATTAAAGAAAAATTTAAATTAGGTGAAATTATGGAAGAAAAAATTATCAAATTAGGAATAGAAGAAGCAAAAAAAGGAATATCTTTAGGTGATGGAGGACCATTTGGTGCTGTAATAATTGACGAAAATAATCAAATACTTAGCACGGGCCATAATAAAGTTTTAACCAGCCATGATCCAACAAATCATGCTGAAATAGTAGCAATTAGAGAAGCTTGCAGAAAAAGAAATTCTCAAGACTTATCAGGATGTAAAATATATTCAACTTGTGAACCTTGTCCTATGTGCTTATCAGCAATTATTTGGGCTAATATAAAAGACATTTATTATTCTTCAACTAGAGAAGAAGCTGATAAAATAGGTTTTAGAGATAAAGATATTTATGACTTTTTAAACAATAAAAATACATTAATAAACAAAACAAAAATCGATAGCATAGATTGTGACACATTATTAGAATTTTATCAAGGAGATAGATATTAATGAAAAAGAAAAAAATAAATTTAAAACCTAATGATACCTTAGAATTAATTCTAGCTTTAGTATTTATTTGTATGCTAATAATAACTATCTTCTTAGGATATAAAGCAGTTAATTTAAATAAAGAAAATAAAAATAAAGTTAAATCTAGTATTGTTATACCAGTATTAGGAAAAGATACCAATAGTGAAATAAGTGTTGATGTAGCCAATATGTCACCAGGAGAAGAAAAATACTACTCTTTTAAAGTAAGTAATTCTAAAGATAATAACATTAATCAAGAAGAAGTATTATATGCAATTCAACTAACTGCTCCAGAAGAAATTTCGATGGAATTATATAAAAATAATGGAGAAGAAAATGTTCTTCCAGAAAACAATATTTTAATAGAAAATAAATTAATAGCAGATGTAGAGCAAGAAGATATATTTACTATAAAAATAAAAGCCAATAAAAAGACAAATGATAGAGAATTAATAACAGTTAAAGTCATCAGTTAATAAGTCATTTTATTGACTTTTTTAGCATAGCATGTTACCCTATAGGTGACTTTTTTTAAGAGGTGTAAGGAATAAAATGGAGAACGAGAAAATAGTGATACTAAAGGATGGAGAAGAAGTAGAATGCGAAGTGTTATTCACTTTTGATTCACCAGATACCAATAAAGCTTATATAGGTTATACAGATCATAGCATAACTGATGATGGCAGAAAAAATATATATATTTCTTCCTATGACCCTGCTTTAGGAAATGGCTCTCTAGAAGACATAACAGATCCTAAAGAATTAGATATGATTCATGATGTATTACTTGAAATAGAACGACAAAGTAAATAGAAGAGGTGTAAAGATGACAACCTATTATGAAAAATTAAAACAATCAATTAAAGATAATAATATCAAATTAGAAAGATTATATTTAGAAAGAAGAGCTTTGGCTCAATCACATCGTGCTTGGTCAGTAGAAAATTATAATATCGAAAATGCAAGAATAAACGACTCAATAGCTAAAATAGAAAAGACACTTAATGAAGAAAAAGAGTTACTTTCAACAATAGATTTAATAAATAGTTATCGAGAAGATATTGATAAGTTAGCTAAAATTTACAATAAAGAAGAAGATTTATCTCTAAAAAATCAAATTAGTGAAGAAATTTTACTTAGAAGCGACTTTATTACTAGAAAGTTAAATTATTCTTTGGATGAAAACTTATCAAAAGAAATAATAGCTTCTCCAGTAGTAGAAGATAAAAAAATAAATGAATTACTAGAACAAAGAAGTACTTTAGAACAACAAGTGAGAGAAGTAGAAGAAAAGATTGCTGAATCTATTATTAAAATACGTGACATTTTTACTAATGAAAAAGAAGAGAGAAATTCAAAAGGATTATTTGAAACAGAAGAAGACTTAGATAAATTTAATCTTGATTATATGAATCAAAAAATATCAGAAAATAAAATATTAGAAGAAAATAAAAAAGTGGCTCATAGATTAAGAAAACAAATAGATATAATAGATAAAAATATAAATATGAGAAGAACTATTGTAAAAGAAGCTAAAAAAATAAATATTAATCCCGATGATTATGAAAGTATTATTAATAGAACTAATAAACGTGCAGAATTAAATAAATTTTTAAATGATTTAGGATTAACAGAATTAGCTAATAAAGGAAATAGTTTATTTGTTCAATCTAGTGAAGAAGTAGAAAAAAATAAAAAAATAGTACAAGATAAACTATTAGCATCAAAAGTTGAACAAGCAAAAAGAAGTATCAAAAAGCCTCTACCTAATAATAAAGAAATAAAAGAAGTAGTAGCAAAAGAAGAGCAATTATCTGTTGAATCTCTTCAAAAAATAATTGATAGAAAACTACATGATTTAGAAGAAATTACTAAAAGACCAATGAAAGATATACCAAAACAAATCATGAAAGAAACACCAAAGAAACCAATTCATGAATCAATAGAATTACCAAAACCAGAATATGGCTATAAGACTATTCTTGCTAAGTTAGTTAAAGATTTACCAACAATAAAAAGCAATAAACCATATCGTGCTACCAATCTTACTATAAGTCAAAAATTTAAAAATGAATTACACTTAGGTAAAGTTTTATATAATGTTATTCATATTGTTCCACGAGTAATCAAACTTCCTTTTCAATTATTTCAAAAGGCCAAAGAAAGAATAATTTCCCAAAAAATAGTAAAACAAAGATTAAATATAGTTAAGAATAGACTAGATCACCTACCAGATAAAGATTTAATGATTTTATTTAAAGAATATGGTAATCATGCAAAAGAAGAAAAATTAGGTAGTAGTATAAATAAGTTGATAAAAGATAGAGTAGTTAGATTTGCTAATGAAAAAGTAAGTAAACTTAATAAAAATATTGTAACTAAATATCAAGAATTATATAATTGCATGCGTGAAATAGATACAATTGATTACATATTAAGAAATAACGATTTAGCACCAAAACAAAAAGAACAATATTTAAAATATCGTACTAAGGCTCTTAAAGGAAAAGCATTAGAAGTTGCTAAAGTTCGTTCTGATTATGAAACAGCTAAAACACTCGTATCTAGTGGAATTCAAGCTCTAAATAAAGGTACTCGTACACTAGAGATTCCATTTATTACTAGAAGACTTACAAAAGAGCGTAACCTAGATATTGACTTACTTGAAAAAGAAGCTAGATATGAAAGAGCAGAAAAAAAATCTATTCAAGAAGGTAACGATGAAATGGCTTTGAGAATCTTTATCGCAACAGAATGCTTATTAAATAGAAGTTCTAAAAAAGATAGAAAAATAATTGGTAAAAGTAAAAAGAAATATAAGCCATTAGTAGAATCGATTAACAATATTAGTAATATACCAACTTTAATTAATACGATAAAAACAAACAAAAAAAGAGGAAAATATCAAAAAGACATTGTTAACATAGTTGATGATTATCAAAATTATCAAGAAGTATTAACAACAGAAATAGAATCTAATAGAAAAAGATAGTTATAGCTATCTTTTTTTTATAAAAAAGTGGCAGGAAAAATAGATAATATAGTATAATGAAACAGGAGGTATTTACTATGTATGATATTATTATTGTAGGTGCTGGACCAGCCGGTTTAACAGCAGCTTTATATGCTTTACGTGCCAACAAAAAAATTTTAGTTTTCGAAGCTAAGAGTTATGGTGGTCAAATCATCAATGCTGGTAATGTTGAAAATTATCCAGGAATAGAACAAATATCTGGTTTCGATTTTGCTACTACCTTATATAATCAAGTAAAAAAATTGGGTGGAGAAATAAAATATGAAACTGTAATTAGAATAGATAAAGACAAAAATGTATATACTAATAAAAATCAGTATCAAGCTAAAAGTATAATTTTAGCAACAGGATCAGAAAACAGAAAATTAAATTTAAATAGAGAAACAGAATTTATTGGTAAAGGGGTCTCTTATTGTGCAACATGCGATGGAAACTTTTTCAAAGATAAAGTTGTTGCAGTAGCAGGTGGAGGTAATACAGCAATTGCAGATGCTATCTATCTTGCAGATATCGTTTCTAAAGTTTATTTAATTCACCGTCGTGATGAATTTAGAGCAGATTCTAAAAGCCTAGAAGAATTAAAAGAAAAGAAAAATATTGAATATATTTTAAACGCCAATATTATCGAATTAAAAGGAAAAGACAAATTAGAAACTATTGTAATAGAATATAATACTGGTAAACAACAAGAATTAGCAATAGAAGGATTATTTATTGCTGTAGGTCAAACACCAAAAAATCAAATATTTAAAGATATTATCGAATTAGATGACAAGGGCTATATTATTTCTACAGATGGTGTTCATACTAATTGTCCAGGTATATATGTAGCGGGTGATGCTCGCGTAAAAACTCTAAGACAATTAACAACAGCTGTAGGAGATGGTTCAGTAGCGGCAACGACTGCCATTAAAGAACAAGTAAACTCAAGATAAAATCTTGAGTTTTTATTTTTTATTGACAATGATTTGATATAAAATTAAAATGTTATTAATAAAATCTTAAAAAGTAAATAATAGAATAAAAAAGTAAAAAAGGTAAAAAATATATTAAGGAGAATAACTATGTTTAATGCTAAAGAAGAAACTAAAAAAATTATCGAATTTATAAAGAAATATTTTGTTGATAACAAATTAAAGGGGGCTGTAGTAGGTATAAGTGGCGGAAAAGATTCTGCTGTAGTAACAGCGCTAATGACTAAGGCTTTAGGAAAAGAAAATGTAATTGGTGTTACTATGCCTTGTGAATCAAAAGAAAATGATCGTAAAGATGCTCAGTTGGTTGCTAAAAAATATGATATCGAACTAATTAATGTAGATTTAACAGATACATATTATACTTTTAAAAAACAATTTTCAAATATTACAAAAGAAACAACTAATGCTGATATAAATATTAAGCCGCGTCTTCGCATGAGTACTTTATATTATGTTGCCTCAATTTTTTCAAATATTAAAAAAGGAACTTATATAGTTGCTGGTACATCAAATAGATCAGAAGCTTATGTTGGCTATTTTACTAAAGGAGGAGACTCGGTTTGTGATATAAAGCCTTTAATCAATTTAACAGTTTCTGAAGTAATAAAAATAGGAGAAGTTTTAGAAGTGCCTGAAAAAGTATTATATAAAGCACCAAGTGATGGCTTATCTAATAAAACAGATGAAGAAAAATTAGGTGTTTCTTATAAAGACATAGAAAAATACTTGAATAATGAAAAATTATCACAAGATACGAAAGAAAGAATAGAAAAATTACATAAAAATAGTCTACATAAATTCATTATTCCCGAGTATAAAAGATGCGCTTAGGTATATATGTAGGTAGTTTCAATCCTGTTCATAAAGGACATATTAAAGTTGCAAATTACTTAGTAGATAATAATTATTTAGATATGATTTTATTATTGCCAACACCTAATTATTGGGATAAACAAGATTTGGCACCTACTAAAGATCGCCTAAATATTTTAAAAATATTTGAAACATCGAAAATAAAAATAGATTCTATTCACAATAATTATCCCTATACATATCAAGTATTAAGAAGTCTAAAAAAAGAATATCCAAAAGATGAATTATATTTAATAATAGGTTCTGACAATTTAAAAAAATTACATCTTTGGAAAAATATTGATGAAATACTATCATATAAAATAATGATAGTCAAAAGAGACAAAGATGCGATTACTAAATATTTAGAAAATTTCCCTAATAATAGATTTATAGTTATTGATAACTTTATTCCTATAGAAGTATCATCAACTATAATTAGAAATAATTTGAGTGATAACAACTTAGACCAAAGAGTATTAACATACATTAAAAATTATCATTTATACGAAAGAGAGATAAAATAAATATGCAAGAAATAGTAAAAAAATTAATTGAGAAAAATAAAAAAATATCTACAATGGAATCATGTACTGGAGGAGCTTTAGCATCCGCTATAACAGATATTGAAGGAGCAAGTGAAGTAATAGAATATAGTGCCGTGACCTATTCTAATGATTCTAAAATAAAAATGGGAGTTTCAAAAGAAACCATTACTAACTACAGTGTTTATAGCATAGAAACAGCGCACGATATGGCTAAAGCTATTACTGCGTTTTCTAACGCTGATTATGGAGTAGGCATAACTGGAAAGTTAAACAGAGAAGATCAAAATAATGAAATAGGAGATGATAAAACAGTTTATATTAGTATATATGATTGCGAAAAAAATAAATATTATGATAGTGTTATTAAAGTAACTAAAGAAACTAGAAAAGAAAATAAACAGCAAGTTATTGAAAATGTCAAAGAACTATTTTTGAAAAATGTTTAATATCTGGAGATGAATATGTGTAAAAATGAAGAAGAATTTTTAAGAAATTATGACTCATCAAAATATGAAAAACTATCAATAACAACGGATATTTTATTAGTTAGCATTTCTAATGAAAAAACAACTGACTATAGTATAACCGATTAAAAAAACGAGTATTCTTTTAGTAATAATAAATAGTCTATATAGAATTATAAATAAACTAAGCTATACTGATATTGTTTTTAATTTGATGCCCAAATATTTTACTTTAAAAGATCTGCAAAAAGTCTATGAATTGATACTGGTAAAAAGTTATTAGATTCCGCTTTTCATCGCATCATTAAAAATAAAGTAAAAAAGATCAATAAAAAAGAACATGGTATTAGACATAGACCAAGTTCTTTATATTGTTATAAAGATAATTTTTAGACCAACACTCTTATACTACAACAAAAATAATATAATGTCAAAGAAAATGTGAGAAACTTGATTTTTTCACATTTTTTTGTAAAAAAAGCCTATAAAAATGCAATAAAAAATAGACATATAAAATTAATTGAGTTAGAATGAAATTTGTATAATTGTCTAAAGCTGGAGGTTTAAATGGGTTCAAAGAAGAAAATATTGATAATAGTAATAATATTATTTGTAATATTATTAGTAATTGGTACAAGTAGTTATTATAAGAAAGACACTCTTCAAATTGATGTGGGTTATCAAAGTGTTACCAGCCAAACATGGGGAGCATTAATAATTAAAAACAAGAATATTTTTACAAAAAAATTACAAGAAAAATATCCAGATAAAAAAGTAAAAGTTATTTGGCATGATGAAATATCAGGAGCGGTTATTAATACTAATATGATTTCTAATAAAATTCAAATTGGTTTTATGGGAGATATGCCCCTAATTTTAAACATGTCTAAATCAGCAACACTAGATGACTATGAATCTTCTTTAATAGCCTTTGATGGTAAAGGAGAGTCTGGAAAAAATCAAAGTATTTTAGTACCGAAGAACTCTGAGATTAAAGAAATATCTGACTTAGAAGGAAAAGTAATTTCTACTCCTATAGGATCAAGTGCGCACTATATGCTTATGAAAGTATTAGAAAAATACGACTTACTTGATAAAGTAGAGATTGTTCATCAAGATGTTGCTTTAGCAAGTCAATTATTAAAAACAAAGAAAACCGATGCTTTCGCCATTTGGGCACCATATCCTAATTTCTTAGTAAATGAAGGAAGTGCAGAAATATTGGCAGAAGGCACAGAATCAGAAATAGATTATTTAGCAGGTGTAATAGTAAATAACAATTGGGCAAAAGAAAATAAAGATATCGTGCAATTATTTATTGATTCTCTAGAAGAAGCTCATAAATTTATTAAAGAAAATCCAAAAGAAGCAGCCAAAATATTTAGCATTGAAAATGGCTTTAATCAAACGGTTACTGAAACTGAAGTAAAAAGTATTTTGTGGGATACTTCAATTACTACAAAAGATATAGATACTTTAAAAGATAAGCAAGATTTCTTAATAAATTTAAAGCAAGTAGATAAATTCGATTTGGATAAATATATCTACAAAGGAGAGTGAAATAATGAATTTTAAAATTATTATCGATGAATTATTAACAACAAATCTTTATTTGAATATTCTAGAATCATTAAAAAATGTATTACTAGGTTTTTCAATTGCCTTTGTTGTTGCTATTACACTTGCTTTTCTTTTATATGAATTTAAATATCTAAGAAAAATAGTGTATCCAATAATAGAATTATTACGACCAATCCCAAATGCAGGTTGGGTACCTATCGCCATTATAATATGTGCAACTATTGAACAAAGTATTTTGTTTATTACTTTCA
Source organism: uncultured Bacilli bacterium (assembly GCA_944350385.1). Classification (GTDB taxonomy): domain Bacteria; phylum Bacillota_I; class Bacilli_A; order RF39; family UBA660; genus RUG14891. The sequence goes on along the minus strand of CALVOV010000006.1, from coordinate 44,165 downwards.
TTGGGGCTTTTTTTCCTATGTTTTTAAATATTTATCGATCACTAGATAACATTCCTATAAACTATTTAAATATAGCCAAACTATATAAGTTAAATAGGAAGGACAAATATTTAAAAATAGTTCTCCCAAGCATTCTTCCAAATATATTTACAGCACTGATGTTAGGAATTAGTGGAGCTTGGTTAAGTGTTATCATGGCAGAGATGATAAGTGGAAAAGTAGGATTGGGGTATTATACCTGGAAAAACTATACTTTATTATCCTATGAAAAAGTATTTTTAGGAATAGTATTTATGGGAATATTAGGAGCTATATTTTCGGGTATAATTTCACTAATCTCTAAGAAAACACTATTTTGGGTAAGGAATGGTGAGTAATATGGCAAAGAAAAAAAGAAAAACATATAGTATAAAAGTAAAAGGGCTGATTAAAAATTATAAAAATGGGCACGATGTTAAAAAACAAGTTTTTAATAACTTTAATATAGAATTTGAAAAAGGAAAAATTCATTGTATTTTAGGAGTATCTGGTTGCGGTAAATCAACATTGCTTAGAATAATTGCTGGTTTAGAAGAAATAGAAAGTGGTACAATAACCTTTAATGAAAAACATGAAAATGATATTTTTATTTCAATGATTCTTCAAGAAAATAACTTACTTCCTTGGTTGACGGTTTATCAAAATATTACTTTTGCATTAGAAGCGTGTAATATAAAAGACAAAAATGATGAATATATTGAAGAAATACTAAAAAAGCATAATTTAACTGAATATAAAGATTTTTATCCATTTGAATTATCTGTAGGTTTAAAACAAAAAGTTGCTTTATGTAAAGCTATAATTACTAAACCAAAAATAGTATTATTAGATGAACCATTTTGTGCTCTAGATTTTATTTCTAAAGAAAACATTCATGAAATATTTTTAAATGAATTTTCTAAAGAACAATTTACTTCGATTTTATCAACTCATTATTTGGAAGAAGCAGTAAAACTAGGAGATTACATTCATTTATTAGGAAAGAATAATAAATATGAAAAAATCGAAAATCCTTTAAAATTTCCACGTGAAAAAGATAAAGGATATCATGAATTCCTAGAGTTAATAAAGAATAAGTATGTATTATAAGGAGGTAATATAATGTATATACGTACAAAAAAAATAACAAATTGGAAACAAATTAATTATCGAAATGTTGACTCTATGCTATCAGTACAATTCATCTACGATTTGTATGATCAACATTCATCAACTATTAACTGGTTCCGTTTTAAAAATATTTGTTTATATTTTCAAGATAATAAATTGTGGTCATTCACTCCACAAGATGAATGGGAAAAAGCTTTAGATCAGATATCTAAACAATTTAGAAATCCCAAAGAAAATAGTAATCCAGATATTATTAAAAATTGTAAATGGTACTATGAAAGAAAAGAAACTTTATTAGAAGAGTTTCTTAAAAAGAAATCTAGAGTAAATTTAAAAAAATTAACTAATGAAGAGTTGTATGATTTATTATTCAATTGGTATCAAATAACTTTGAATCAAATATATTACATCAATTTAGCTCCTGTAGAATTAGGATTACAAAGAGCTATTTCTGATTTAAATGCATCAAAATATTTAACATCAGATGAGATAAGTATTCTATATTCTTTGGATGATAATACAGCAGTTATAAGAGAAGAGTATGCTTTCTTAAAAGCTATCAAAGAAAATCCTAATAAGAATATAAAAAGTATTATCAAAAAACATTTAAAAGAATATAGCTATGTAACAATAGGATATGGAAGTAGTCCTCTAAATGAAGATGTCCTATTAACAAGATATGAAAAAATGCAAACTCTAGGTAAAGATTATTTAGATAGAAGAATGCATGAAATAGAAGAATATCCAAAACAATTAAAAGCTAAAAAAAGCAAAATTTATAAAAAATTAAATAATAAACAATTAAAAGAATTATTTGCACTTGCCGCTAAATTAGGTTTTATGCGTGATAGAAAAAAAGCTTTTCTTGGAAAATCAGTAGCCTTTAGGAATACTATTATAGAAGAAGTTTCTAATAGGTATAATCTTGAAAAAGATATAATTCGTTTTTATTTAATGGATGAATTTGAAGATTTATTATTAAGTGATAAAAAAGTTGACCAAGAAGAAATAGAAAGAAGAAAACAAGGAGTTTATATTTCATCAGTTTCTAAACTATATAGTGGAGGTACTGCCAGAGAAGAATATTTTGAAGCAGTAAAAACAGAAAAAGAAGATAAGAGTGTTTTAGATACCAGAAAAGGAATTTGTGCATCTCCTGGAGTAGTTAGAGGAAAAGCTAGAATTTGCCTTACTTTTGAAGAAAGTAATAAACTAGAAAAAGGCGAAATCTTAATAGCATATGGAACAGATTTTGATTTTATGAATGCTATCGTAAAATCAAGCGGAATAATTACAGAAGAGGGTGGAATATTGTCCCATGCTTCCGTTATTTCTAGAGAATTAAAGAAACCTTGTATCATTGCATTTAAAGGGATAACAAAATTAATAAAAGATGGAGATTTAATTGAATTAGATGCTGAAAATGGAACTGTTAAGATACTTGAAAAATCAAAAGCTGATAGCAATAAAATAGTAGGACTATATACACTTCAAAGTAAAGTTGAGAGACAAGAAGTAGGAAATAAAGCTTATAATCTTGCTGAATTAGCTAAATTTAATAACAATGTACCAGAAGCTATTTTCTTAGGAATATCTTTCTTTGAAAATATATTAAAAGAACAAGGTAACTTAGAAAAATATAAGAAATTTGCTACTGATTTAGGAAAATATAAAGAAGATATTTATAAATTAATAGAAGATACTTATATTGATCCAGAAATTTTTAAAGAAAGATTAAATTTTGATAAATATACTTATGCGGTTAGAAGTTCTTCACCAAATGAAGATAGTGATGATAAATCATTTGCTGGACAATATATTACTGAATTATTCTGTAACTCTGTAGATTTTACTATTAAGAGTATTAAAAAATGTTGGAAGTCACTATTAGGAGTAGGCTTGGAAAAGTATAAGAATGCTAATAATGATGCAATTTTTGGAGGAATTGTTGTTCAAAGAATGGTAACAGCCGATTTCTCTGGAGTAATGTTTACTAAAAATCCAGTAAGTAACAATAAAGATTGTATAGTTATTGAATCAGTTAAAGGAGTGGCCGATAAATTAGTAGATAATCGTGTTGTTCCAGATCGTTTCTTTGTAAATCAAGAAAGATTAGAAATAGTAGATGAAATTAATCGAAATAATATTTCACATGAAATAATCCTAGAATTAGCAAGTCTAGGTCAGAAAATAGAAAAATATTATGGTTGTGAAGTCGATGTAGAATGGGCTTGTGAAGATAATGTTATTTATCTAATTCAATGTCGACCAATAACAACATAAAAAAATAGGGGGATAGGAAAATGAATTCAAATTTTAAAGTATACCATTTAAGTATTCCAGGAAAAGATAAAAATATGTTCAATAGGCCATTTTATCTAAATAAAAGTAAAAAAATAAACTTTTCTGGAATCATCAATGAAAAAGAAATAATTACAGACAAGGGAGCAGATTATATTTCATTAGCTCCAAAATTTAAACCACATTCAGATTATGAAATGATGCTTCAATCAACCGATAGCATAGTAAAAAGTCCAGTGACATCACTAACAGATGAAGCAGTTCATTACATTTTTAGTACTGGATACAAATATATTCAATTTTTAAGTGATAAAAACATAATTCAAAAATATCAAATGGATGGAGGATATCCATATTTAGTATTCAATTATGATGAATTTACAACAGATAGACATAGTGGAATGTCTAAAAAGCCATATCACTTACATTTAAATTCATGGAAAAAAGAAACAATAGATAAAATTACACAAATAAACAAAGAAGAAGTATCACCATATTACTATGAATCAGTAGTAGATCCAATTTTTGATTTAACTAGAACATTAGCTTATGATGCTTTAGAAGATAAAGAATTAGCTAAGTATTTAGAACCAGCTAATCCAATATGTAGAGATCAAGAAATTGCTTACTCAGCTATATTCAAATTAAAGGATGGCTGGAAATTTTTAGATAGTGATGAATTTTCTTATATGTTAAAAACCACTCACCAAAAGTTGGAAAAAAGATATAAAGAAATATTAAAATGTTTTACTGGTAAGGATACAATGCCAGAATTATATACTAGACATTTACTATTACCACAAAAAATGATTATTGAAAATATTGCTAATGCTGATTTCCAAGATACTACTAAAGAAGCCTTAGTTAAATTGATGGGTAGAGTAAGATCAATTACTAATGAAGAATTCCAAGAAATCAGTAAAAATACAGATTTACGTGATACAATAATACCAATGCGTTGGTTAGCATATTCGATAGGTTTCTTCTCAAATAGCTATATTGATAAAGAAAATCCATATAGTGAAAAGACAGCCTATATGAATTGTACTCCAAGACTATATACAAAAATTGGTGGAGCAAGTATCATGAATTTTCCTGAGAGATCATTAGTAAAAATAGATCGAGGCGAAGGACAATTTAGCCAAGAAGAATTTGATAGACACGTAGATTTTCAAAAAGATTTTGCCAAGACTTTAGGAATTAGGAGGAACTAAAAATGGATATTGTAATAAAAGGAAGAGAAGAAGTGACAAATGAAGATTATAACTTTTTACGAGTTAGAATGAGAAGATTAGAAGAAACTTATAAACAATGCATTGATCAAAAAGTAAGACAAGCAGTAAAAGAAAGAACATTATATGAAATTTGTGAGAGATTCCCAAACTTTTTTGAAGATTATGCTGAAGCTTTTGAAGCTTGTCAAATGTCTAGTTTAAGAGAAATAGTTGATTTGACAGATATGGTTTTAGGAAAATACTCTGTTGAAAAATTACCTACAATCCAAGCAAGCCAAGTTAAAAAAATGCTAAAATTAAAAGACAAAGCTTTAAATTCTTTTGTTAAAGGATATAATGATGCAGTAGCACAAAGAGACTTAACATACTATAGTCAACGTATTGATGATAAACTAGTTTTTTTGACTCAAAAAGATGGAGAATTAGTTGGAGCAGTTACACAAGTATCAAAAGCTCAACGTAAAGGTGAATGTTTATGCCATTTCTGCAGAAAATTTAGAAGAGGCGACGAAATACTATTTGTTACTAATTCAGCAAGAACAGCAAAAGGAGAATACTCTTCATTAGGTCAATCTATTTGTTCTGATTATGAAAGATGTAACCAAGATATCGAAGATAGAGAACGTGTAGTTAAATTTTTAAGATATAAATCTGACACAGAAGCAGAAAGATAGTATAATAAATATAAAAGGAGAAAGAAAATGGAAACAAAAATAATTTATTATGTACATGGTACAACATATGATAATGCCTCTAAAAAATGTAGTGGTTGGAAACAAGTAGAGTTAAACGATTTAGGAAAAGAACAAGCTGCTAATCTAGGAAAAAATACTCCATATAAATTTGATGTTTTATTCTCTTCTGATTTAGTAAGAGCTATTGATTCATCAAATATTGCTTTTCCAGATGTAGAAAAACATCAAGACAAAAGATTAAGAGAATGCAATTATGGTGATTATGATGGAGAAGATAAAAAATTAGTAGTATATGAAGATCATATCGATATACCATTTCCAAATGGAGAATCATTAAAAGATGTTGAAAAAAGAATTAGAGAATTTTTAAAGGATATTCAAAAAAAATATCCAGGAAAAACAATTGGAATTATGGCTCATCGTGCTCCTCAACTTGCTATCGAAGTAATTACAAAACATATTTCTTGGGAAGAAGCTAATGCTAAAGATTGGCGAAAAACAGGAGACTGGCAACCTGGTTGGGAATATATTTTACATGAAGAAGATTTATAATATTAATTGCAGATAAAACTGCAATTTTTATTTTAAAAAATTGAAATAAAAACTAATATTTTGATATAATAGTACAGGAGGTAATAGAATGAAAAAATTAGTAATTGTAAGACACGGACAAAGTCTTTGGAATCTAGAAAATAGATTTACAGGATGGACAGATGTTGATTTATCAGAAAATGGTGTAAAAGAAGCTATAGAAGCAGGTAAAGCTTTAAAAAGAGAAGGATATACTTTTGATGAAGCTTTTACTTCAGTATTAAAAAGAGCCAATAATACTCTATATCATATTCTAGATGAATTAGGAGAAAGAGATATTCCAATTCATTATAGTTATAAATTAAATGAAAGACATTATGGAGCATTACAAGGCTTAAATAAAGATGAAACAAAAAAGAAATACGGTGAAGAGCAAGTTCATTTATGGAGAAGAAGTGCTGATGTTCGCCCACCAGAATTAACAAAAGATGATGAAAGATATCCAGGTAATGATCCAAAATACAAAGATTTAACAGAAGAAGAATTACCATTAACTGAAAACTTAATGGATACTGTTGATAGAGTAGTAGATTACTGGAATTCAGATATAAAACCAGTAATTGAAGCTGGAAAAAATGTAATCATAGTAGCCCATGGTAATAGTTTAAGAGGTCTAATGAAATATTTAGATAACTTATCTAAAGAAGAAGTAGTAAGTCTAGAAATTAAAACAGGATCTCCAATTGTCTACGAATTAAACGATGATTTAACTCCAATTAGACACTATTATATAGAAAAATAAAAGAGAGAAACTCTCTTTTTTTTATCTTCTAGCTAATTCTGCAATCTTTCTCCAAGAAAAAGGTCCAACTATTCCCGTAACACCTAAATCATAGTCGTCCTGAATTTTTTTGACAGAACTCTCTGTTAAAGCATCGTATTCACCATTAACAACAACACCAGGAATTGATCCATCATAGCGACAAATCTTCAAAAGTAATCTTTGTAAAGTATAAACATCTTCACCACTAACGCCTTCACTAATAAAATATCCAGGAAATAAGTCATCAGCATATTCTATATATTCTTCAGGAATAGATTTAAGCATATTATCATAAGCATTCTTTAAAACATTCCAATCTGTATAAGTAAATTTGCCAGTTACTGGTAAATTATATTTTTCCTGAAAAGCTGTAACCATAGTTTTAGTTGCATCATTGTAAACGGAATTAGTTTTTAAATGAGGAATGTCATCATCAAAAAATGACAAAGCATCCAAATAATAATGAATGTATTCAACCTCAATTCCAGTATCACCATATTGTAAAACATCTTTATAAAGAAAATTAGCTTCTTCTGTAGATAATCCCTCAGTACATAAATCAGCTAACTTTTTAACACTTGTATAAATGTATTTAATTTTATACCAAGTAGCCTTATCTACAACACCAGTAACAGGTAAACTAAAAATTTCTTGAAACTTTTTGACAGCATCTTCAGTTTCTTTATTATAAATACCTAATGTATCTTTAATAACTGGAATAGCGGGATAATTTTGCTTAATTCTTTTTAAATCCCTTTGGATAGCCCAAACGGGATTGCCAACTTGTCCGGGACCTACATCATATCCAGGAAAACTCATTGTATCACCAACAGGCGCATCATATTTAACACTAATGTCATCGCCATAATATTTTCTTAATATTTCTAAGTAATCCATTCCACTATTTGCCAGAGAAACGCTTCCCCATTGTGACAAGCCATCACAAGTTACATTACGACCGTCACAATATTGAGAAAAATAAGGTTGAACCTGCCCATCTTTATAAATATAATTGTTAAATATATCTTCTACAATATTATTAATGTTCTCGTAAACACTTCGGTTTTCGATAAAAGTTTGATCATAAGCAGGGGAAGAAGTAATGTCAAAATTATATCCCTTACTACGATACCATTCATTGTAAATTCTATTTAAAGTAAAAGAAATGATTGCTAAAATATTAGCTTTAAGTGCTTCTGTAGGCCAAGTAGGATAAATTTCGCTAGAAGCCACATTAGTAATATAGTCTGTAAAAGAAACAGTAATATCTTTAGCTGCCGCATCTGGGGCTCCCAAGTGCACAATAATTTCGTTAGGAACAACAGGATATTTTATCGCCATTAAATCACCTCTGAACCAGAAAGAGTTGGAACAACATTAATATCTTGAATAACGGTAATACCATTATACATAGCTAATTGAAAACTTTGATAAAGATTTTCTAAAGCATTAGATGCCTGTAACTCATATGAAGTATAATCAGGAATCATCAAATCATTCAATGCATGATCTGGTGTAGGTAATACAATATTATTTATCATTCCAGAATCATCAGTAATTCCCTCAAAAAAAATTACATCATACTGTCCAATATGTTTTAAGATACGAATTTTCAATCCACTAATAGGATAAGCTTGATTAGCTGCCGAAGCACGAACTTTTAAATATCCGCTACCAGGATTATCCATCAAAAAATTTTGATAAGCCGTATCATTCTTTAAATTTATATCATTATAATATTTTTCCATACTAATATTTTCCTCCTAAATCTTTAATTCTTGTCCTATACTTAATAAATTACTAGTTAGATTATTCTTGCTTTTTATGCTATTTACATCGGTATTATATTTTTTGGCAATCGAATATAGATTATCTCCTTTCTTAACAATATAAATAATATCTTTTTTAGGAACATATTCCTCTCCATAACATTCTTCTACTAAAACTTCATCAGTGATAGGAGTACGAATGTTTAAAACTTGTCCAATAGATAGAACAGAAGACTTTAAACCATTATCTTTCATAATAGTATCAACAGATACTCCATATTTTTTGGAAATATTATATAAAGTATCACCTTTTTTTACAGTATACTTACTAAAATTAGGTTTAGCAGTTACTGTAAAATCATTTTCAGGTATCAATAACTTTTGACCTATAGACAACAAATTACTTGTCAATTTATTCAGTTGAATAATATCATTAACAGTAGTCTCGTAGACTTTAGCAATTGAATACAAACTATCTCCCTTCTTAACAGTATAAGTAAAATAACTGCTAGGATTATCACCTTGTTTGGTAGGAATTTTTAAAATTTGTCCAATTTGAATAACAAAATTATCTAAGTTATTTAAATTAGCAATATCAGAAGCTTTAACCCCAAATTGATTGCTTATTCCATAAACAGTATCACCTTTTTTTACTACATATTCCTCGTACATATAAACCTCCTATCAAAATATATGTAATGAAATAAAGACTATTCATCATATATTCTAAAGAGGTGGACCATGTTTTTAAAAACTGTAAATAAAAGAATAAAAATACTATTCTTATTAATGCTTATTATGTTTACTATCATCGTCATTAGAGTACTTTTCATTGAAGTAATTGATTATAATAAATTAAAAGACTATGCTTCATCCCTTTGGAGTAGAGAATTACCAGCAGAAGCAGATAGAGGTATAATTACTGATCGTAATGGCGAAATATTAGCTGATAACTTAACGACAACAAGTCTCTTTTTAATACCTAACCAAATTGAAAATAAAGAAGAAGTAACTAAAAATTTAGCAGAAATTTTAAATGTTTCTTATGAAAAAATGAAAAAACATGTCTACAAAGAAACATCAATAGAAAGAGTTCATCCTGAAGGAAGAAGATTATCCTTTGAAATAGCTGATAAAATTAATTCTCTAAATTATGAAGGAGTTTATTTAATTAAAGAATCTAAGAGAAATTATCCTTATAAAAATCTCTTATCGCATTCTTTAGGATATGTTGGAATTGATAATCAAGGATTATCTGGATTAGAACTACAATATGATGATTATTTGACTGGAACAGCAGGGGCCATAAAATATTTCTCTGATGCTAAAGGTAATAAATTAGATAAAGCAGAAGTTTATAATGAACCAACACCTGGCTTGAATATAAATTTAACAATTGATTTAAATATTCAAAAATCATTGGAGAGAGAACTAGATAATATTGTTGATATGTTTACTCCAGACAATGCTCTTGCCATTGTAATGGATCCAAAAACAGGAGAAATTTTAGGTATGGCATCACGTCCAGATTATGACCCTAACAATTATCAAAATTATAGTAGTGAAGTATTAAGCCGTAATTTACCAATTTGGTCATCGTATGAACCAGGAAGTACATTTAAGATAGTTACTATGGCTTCTGCTGTAGAAGAAAAAGTAGTTGATTTAGATAAAGATCACTTCTATGATTCTGGAAGTGTAACAGTCGATGGTTCCAAACTTCGTTGTTGGAAAGCTGGAGGGCATGGAGATCAAACATTTTTAGAGGTATTACAGAATTCTTGTAATCCAGGATTCGTTAAACTAGGACAAATGTTAGGAAAAGAAAGGTTATTTTCATATATTAGAAAATTTGGATTTGGTTCTAAAACAGGTATTGATTTAAATGGTGAAGGTCAAGGAATCATCTTTGATTTAGAAAGAGTAGGTAATGTAGAACTAGCAACAACGGCTTTCGGACAAGGAGTATCAGTAACACCTATACAACAAGTAGCTGCTGTTGCCTCAGTAGTTAATGGAGGTTATTTATATCAACCATATATTGTTAAAAGTATATCAGAACCAGAAACTAATACTATTATTCAAGAAAATACTAAAAAATTAATCAGAAAGACTGTTAGCAGTGAGACTTCTGCTATTATGCGCAGAGCACTAGAATATGTAGTTGCAAAAGGCGGAGGGAAATCAGCTTATATTGAGGGCTACCGAATAGGTGGTAAAACAGGAACAGCACAAAAAGCAGTAGATGGTCATTATTTAGTAAATAACTATATCATGTCTTTTATGTCCGTAGTGCCATCTAATGATCCAGAAGCAATTTTATATCTAGCAATAGACAATCCTAAAAATACAGCACTACTCTCAAGCTATACAACAACACCAATAGCTAGAAGAATTTTATTAGATATCATCGATGCCCTAGGCATAGAAAAACAACAAGGTGAAGTAGAAAAAGATTATGAATGGAATGACAAAGTAACTTATGAAGTACCGAATGTTATTGGGAAAAATGTAGCTGATGCTAAGAAAATGTTAGTAAATTTTCATGTTGAATATTCAGGAAACGGAGAGAAAATTATAGAACAATCTCCACAAGCTGGAACTATGCAAGAAGATGGTGAAATAGTAAAATTATTATTAGGATAAAATATGTGATACAATAAAAAAGAGGAGTAAAATATGAAAGTAATTGAATATCAAGAAAAATATTTAGAAGAATGTAAAGATTTACTTGTAGAATTAGAGGAATATATTATTTCAATAGATCAAGATAATTTAGATCAACTTGGTAAAGACTATCGTGAAAAAATGTTCCAGGTAGACTTAGAAACAATTAAAGAAAATAATGGAAAATGCTTTTTAGCAATCGAAAATAATCAAGTAGTAGGTTTGATAATGGGTTGTTTAAGAAAATATGATGAAGAAGATTTATTAGATTATAAATGTCCCAAAACTGGAAGAATTATCGAATTAGTAGTTACTAGAAAACAAAGAAGTCAAGGTGTTGGTAAAGAATTAATGAATCACATGGAAAATTATCTAAAAGAACAAAATTGTAAATATATTAATATTGAAGTATTTGCTTATAATGATTCAGCTAAGAATTTCTATCAAAAACAGGGATATCATTCTAGAACAATAAATTTAATAAAGAAAGTAGGAGAATAAAATGAATAAATTGAAAATACACGGCGTATATAAACACTTTAAAGGAGATTATTATATAGTAGAAGATATTGCTAAACATTCGGAAACAGAAGAAGAATTAGTTTTATATAGAAAGTTATATGATGATGGAGCTTTATGGGCAAGACCACTTGATTTATTTCTAAGTGAGGTAGATCATGAGAAATATCCTGAAGTAAAACAAAAATACCGTTTTGAATTGCAACATATAAAAAGTAAAGTACATAGAGATAAATAGTATAAATTAAGAGACTAGCTAATAGTCTTTTTTTTTGCTACAATATATAACGAGGTAAAAATATGTGTAGTAAATTAAAAAAATATTTCATTATAATTTTTATAATAATGATACTAATAACAATAAAATACTTATCAATAAATAATTTACAATTATCAGCAACAGAAAAAAACAAATTAGAACAGATAAAAGAAGGGTTAATATTAACAGATTTGCTAGTAATAAATACTGAAGAAGTAGATAAGTACATCGAATATAAAAATATTAAAATAAAAGATATTTTTTCTGATTATGATTGCTTAGAAGAAGAAAATAAATATACATGTATCAAAGATGAAAAGACTTCTTTTACAATAGAAATAAATATTCCTTATTTAGAAAAATTCAAAAATTATAAAAATGAAATTATAGATACTACTAAGATTATAAAAAGTAGTAAAATATTATCAGACTTAGAGTTGATGTCTAAAATAAAAGAAGCAAAAAACTCTCCAAGTATAATACAAATAAATAGAAAAAATAAAGAAGATTATATATTAAATAAATTTGCTTTAGAAGAATTTCCTGTACTATATAGTCTTGATTTAGTAGAAGGAGATTATACAGGTTATTTACTTCATGCCTCAGCAAATAGTAGAAAGTTATTAATTTATTTTAATAATAAAGTATATACATTTACATTTAAAAATTTAAAAGAATTTAATAAAGACTTAATAAGAGAATTAATGAATTCGATAATAATTCAGGAGGTTTAGTAGTATGAAGAAGTTAGTAAATATTGGATTAGATATTGGATCAACAACTGTAAAAATAGTTGCTATGGATGGAAAAGACAATGTTCTCTATAGTGATTATAGAAGACATTTTTCTGATACAAAAAAAACTATAAAAGATTTACTTCATGAATTCTTAAAAAGAAATGACAGTTATAACTATACTTTAACATTAACAGGAAGTGGAGCAATAACTTTAGCAAAATATTTAAAAGTAGGTTTTGTCCAAGAAGTTATTGCTTGTAAGAATGCTATAGAAATATATGCTCCTTCTACTGATGTTGCAATTGAATTAGGTGGTGAAGATGCTAAAATAATTTACTTTGATCAAACAATTGAGCAAAGAATGAATGGCTCATGCGCTGGTGGAACAGGAGCATTTTTAGATCAAATGGCTGTTTTATTAAATCAAACAACTGAAGGATTGAATGAATTAGCTAAAAAGGGTAATAAGATATATCCTATAGCTTCTCGATGTGGTGTATTTGCTAAAACAGATATTCAACCATTAATAAATGAGGGGGCTAAAAAAGAAGATATTGCTCTTTCAATTATGCAAGCTGTAGTAAATCAAACAATTTCTGGATTAGCTTGCGGTAAACCAATTAAAGGTAATGTTATATTTTTAGGTGGTCCATTAACCTATCTTTCAACTCTAAGAGAAAGATTTATTGATACCTTAGGATTAAAGAAAGAAGAAGTAATTATTCCAAAAGATGCTAATTTATTTGTTTGTTTAGGAGCAGTACTTGATAAAGAAGATAAAAAAGTAATTACTAAAAATCAATTAGATAAATTATTAATAAAAATAGATAAGTTTAAAGAAAAAGAATCAAGCAGTCTAGAACCATTATTTACAAGTGCTGAAGATTATGAAAAGTTTAAAGAAAGGCAATCTAAATACAAAGTGCTAGAAAAAGATTTTTCTACATATGTTGGTGATGTATTTGTAGGAATTGATGCTGGTTCAACAACAGCTAAGGTAGTTGCTATTGATGGAGATGGAAACTTACTATATCAGAATTATCGTAGCAACAAAGGAACCCCAATCGATACTGTTAAGGAAATGTTATTTGATTTATATGATAAACTTCCAGAAAAAACAGTCATTAGAAGTGCTGGTTCAACAGGTTATGGTGAATTATTAATTAAGACAGCCTTTAACTTAGATATAAGTGAAATAGAAACTATGGCTCATTATGAAGCGGCTAATTATTTTCTAAAAGATGTTGAAAGTATCATTGACATTGGTGGACAAGATATGAAATATATCAAAATAAAAAATGGCGCTGTAGATTCTATTATGTTAAATGAAGCTTGTTCATCTGGCTGTGGTTCTTTTATTGAAACGTTAGCTAAATCACTAAATATGAATGTTCACGAATTTGTAAAATTAGCAGTAACTTCTAAATCACCAATTGATTTAGGATCAAGATGTACGGTATTTATGAATTCTAAAATAAAACAAACACAAAAAGAAGGACGACCATTAAGCGATATTTTTGCTGGATTAGCCTATTCAGTTGTAAGAAATGCCTTACAAAAAGTTATGAAGATTCGTGATAATGAAACATTAGGTAAAAAGATTGTAGTGCAGGGTGGAACTTTCTTAAATGATGCTATTTTAAGAGCTTTTGAAAAAATAACTGGCAAAGAAGTAGTAAGGCCAAATATTGCTGGATTAATGGGTGCCTATGGAATGGCTTTAATAGCTTCAAATAATTACAAACAATATGATGATCAAGATGTAAAAAGTTCAATGTTGTCCAAAGAAGAAATAGAAAATTTAAAAATAGAAACATCTCAAGCACGTTGTGGAAGATGCCAAAATAATTGCGCTCTAACTATAAATAAATTCAATAAAAGAATTTTAATATCTGGAAATCGTTGTGAAAGAGGTAGTGGTAATAATGGTAGCAATACTACTTTACCAAATATGTATTCTTGGAAGTATGATCGATTATTCAATTATACCCCTTTAGAAAATCCTCCACGAGGAGAAATTGGTATTCCAAGAGTGCTAAACATGTACGAAAATTATCCATTATGGTTTACTATTTTTACTAATTTAGGTTTCAAGGTAATCTTATCAGATCATTCAAATCATAAATTATATGAAAAAGGTATTGAATCAATGCCTTCAGAGTCTGCTTGTTATCCTGCCAAACTAGTTCACGGACATATTATAAATTTGATAGAAAAAGGAGTAAAAACTATCTTTTATCCGTGTATAATGTTTGAACATCAAGAATTTAAAACTAGTGATAACCATTACAATTGTCCAATAGTTCAATCATATTCTGAAGCTATTAAGTTAAATGTTGAAGACATTGAAACTAACAATATAAAATATATAAATCCTTTTTTACCATTAGAAGAAAAAGGTCTATTAAAAAGATTTCAAGAACTAGAAGAATTTAAAGAATATAATTTTACTATTGAAGAATTGAAAAGAGCTATAGAAAAAGGCTTTAGTGAACAAAGAAAATTTAAAGAAGAAGTTCGTACTAAAGGAGAAGAGTTCATTAAATATATTGATGAACATAATGAAAAAGCAATAGTTTTAGCTGGCAGACCATATCACTTAGATAAAGAAGTAAATCATGGCATAGATACAATGATTAATTCCTTAGGATTAGCTGTTTTAACCGAAGACTCTATTTGTCATTTATCACAAATAGATACTAAGCTACGTGTTGTAGATCAATGGACATATCATTCTCGTGTATATCATGCTGCTGATGTTGTAGCACGTCACCCTAATATGGAATTAGTTAATTTAAATTCCTTTGGCTGTGGACTTGATGCTATTGTCACAGATCAAACAGAAGAGATATTAAAATACAATAACAGACTTTATACTACTATTAAAATAGATGAAATAAATAATTTAGGGGCAATTAAAATAAGAATTCGCTCTTTGATTGCATCAATGAATAAACGAATAGAGAATACTCAATATATTCCATATAAATATGAAAAAAATTATTTTAAACAAGAAGATAAAAAGCATACTCTTTTATTCCCAGATATGTCTAGTGCTCATTTTAAGATGTTTGAATCTGTTCTAAATAGTGAAGGATATCAAGCGGTCTATTTAAACCAAACAACAAATGATACAGTAGAAACAGGACTAAAATATGTCAATAATGATAGTTGCTATCCAGCAATATTAGTAACTGGTCAACTTATTCATGAATTAAAAAGTGGAAAGTATGATCCAGAAAACACCAGTGTTATAATTACTCAAACAGGTGGAGGATGTCGTGCTACTAATTATATTGGATTAATAAGAAAAGCCTTAAAAGATGCAGGATTAGAAAAAGTTTCAATTCTATCTCTAAATTTGAGTGGACTTGAAAAAGAACAAGCTTTTAAATTTACACCATCACTAGTAAATAAAATCTTACAAGCTGTTGTTTATGGAGATTTATTAATGAAACTTTTATATGCCACTAGACCATATGAAGTAGTAAAAGGTAAAACAGAAGATTTATATAATAAATGGCAAAATATTTGTCAAATAGCTGTTAGAAAAGGAAGTTATAAAGAATTCAAAAAGAATATAAAATCAATAATCGAAGAATTTAATAATATAAAAATAAAACATAAAACTATTCCTAAAGTAGGAATAGTTGGAGAAATATTAATCAAATATAATTATTTTGGTAATGATTACTTAGTTAATAAATTAGAACAAGAAGGAGCTGAAGCGACAGTTCCAGACTTGATGGGCTTTGTTAAATATTGTGCTTACAATGGCATGATTAAAGAAAAACTTTTAAAAACATCTAAAAAAGTTGCTATGATAAATCATATAGCTTTAAATTTAATAGATTTTTATGAAAAACCAGTTCGTCAAGCTATTCAGAATACTAGATTTAGGCAAGTAAGTAATATTTATGAATTAGCTAAAAATGTTCAAGGAATATTATCAACAGGTAATCAGACAGGAGAAGGATGGTTTTTAACCGCTGAAATGGTTGAATTAATTAAAAGTGGGGTAACTAATATAGTTTGCGTTCAGCCATTTGCTTGCTTACCAAATCATATTGTAGGTAAATCAGTTATTAAAAGAATTCGAGCTTTATATCCAGATGCTAATATAGTTGCTATTGATTATGATCCAGGAGCTTCTCATACTAATCAAACAAATAGAATTAAACTAATGCTTACAGTTGCAAGAGAAAACATGGAAAAAACACAAAGATAATTGTGTTTTTTTGTTAAATAAAAATAATTTGTATTTTTTTTAGCTAAGCAGAATAAAATTAAGTAAAATGATTGAAATATATAAGAAAAATTAATTATAATTTACAGTGTATTAATGTAAAGTTGTGTCTAAATACTGCAAAAGAATAATAATAGAAAATATTTATGATATAATTTACCATGAGAACGGAGGAAAAAGAATGCTATTACTAACTAAAGCAGTGTTCGCTGTTATGCTAGGTTTTCTATCATCAGCAATACTAGGTTTGTTCTTAGTTCCTGTATTAAAAAAATTTAGAGTAGGACAAAAAATAAGTATTTTTGTGGGTGAGTCCCATCGAAAAAAAGAGGGAACACCTACTATGGGTGGCTTAATTTTTATAATACCAACTATCTTAGTAACTACAGCCCTAATATTAACAGATAAGATAGCATATACATCTAATCTAGGAATTGTCTTATTAGTTTTTATTGGTTATGCATGTATAGGTTTTTTAGATGACTTTTTATCAATTAAAAAAGGTGATAATGAAGGCTTAACTACTTACCAAAAACTATTTATGCAAGTATTAATTGCTATTGGATTTTTCTACATTTATATGCGCAGCGGAGGCCAAACAAGTTGGGTAGTAGGTACGCTTCATATTGATATTGAATTAGGTTGGTTATATGGCTTATGTATTTTATTTTTCTTAGTTGGTGCATCTAATGCTGTCAATTTAACAGATGGTTTAGATGGTTTAGCCGGTGGTCTAGCAGCCATAGCCTTGATAGCATATAGTTTAATATCATTAACTGTAGGTTTTGAAGAAATTGGATTATTTAGCTTAATATTAGTTGGTTCGATAGTCGGCTTCTTAATTTATAATACCCATCCAGCTAAAGTATTTATGGGAGATACTGGTTCATTATCATTAGGAGCAGCAATGGGTGCGATAGCAATACTAACACATCGTGAGTTGACACTTATCGTAGTAGCTGGAATATTTATTATTGAAACCCTAAGTGTTATTATCCAAACATTTTGGGTTCAAGTATTTCATCGTAAATTATTTTTAATGACCCCAATTCATCACCATTTTGAAAAATTAGGTTGGATGGAACAAGACATTGTTAAACTTTTTTGGGTTCTAGGATTAGTTCTAGCTATGGCTGGAATAATATTTGGAGTTTGGTTATAAAAATCAAACTTTTTTTATTTTTTAACGAAATAATGATATACTATAAAAGAAAGGATGGGATAAATTGAAAAAAGTCGCATGGAATAAATATAATCAAAATGATTTAGATAAATTAGAATCTATTTCTAATGATTATAAAAATTATTTAACAAATTGTAAAACAGAAAGAGAAGCAACAAAAGAAATAATCAAAAGAGCTAAAACTAGAGGATTTAAAAATTTAGAAGATTATATTAATAATAATAATTCTTTAAATGTTGGAGATAAAGTATATGTTAATAATAACGATAAAGCTGTAGCATTATTTGTAATCGGCAGTGAAGATATTACTACTGGTATGAATATTTTAGGAGCTCATATTGACTCTCCAAGATTGGACTTAAAAGCTATTCCCTTATATGAAGAAGATGGTTTTGCTTATTTTGATACCCATTACTATGGTGGTATAAAAAAATATCAATGGGTTACTTTACCACTTGCTTTACATGGAGTAGTAGTAAAAAAAGATGGTACTAAAATAGAAATAAATATTGGTGAAGACGCTAGAGATCCAGTTGTAGGTATTACAGATTTATTGCCACATTTAGGTCAAGAACAAATGAAAAAGACTGCAGATAAGGTAATAGAAGGAGAAAAACTTGATGTATTAATAGGTAGTAGAGAACTAAAAGATGTTAAAAAAGAAAAAGTTAAGTCTAATATTTTAAAAATATTAAAAGATAAATATAATATTGAAGAAGATGATTTATTATCATCTGAAATAGAAGTAGTACCACAAGGTTCTGCTAGAGATTTTGGACTTGATAGAAGTATGATTATGGCCTATGGTCAAGATGATAGTGTTTGTGCCTACACATCTCTAGAAGCATTCTTAGAAGTAACAAATCCAACTAGAACAACTAGTTGTATATTAGTAGATAAAGAAGAAATTGGTAGTGTTGGCTCAACAGGCATGGAATCACACTTTTTTGATAATGCTATCGCTGAAATTTGTTCATTATTAGGTAATGACTCACCATTAGCAGTAAGAAGAGTTTTAAAAAATTCTCGCATGCTATCTAGCGATGTTAATGCAGCTTATGATCCACTATATAAAGAAGCTATGGATCCAAGAAATTCTTCATATTTTGGCAAAGGAGTAGTTTTCTGCAAGTATACAGGTTCTAGAGGTAAGAGTGGTAGCAATGATGCTAACGCTGAATATATTGCTAAATTAAGAAAAGTAATGGACGATGCCAATGTAAGTTTCCAAATATCTGAATTAGGTAAAGTAGATTTAGGTGGAGGTGGCACAATAGCTTATATTCTTGCTAACTATAATGTTGACGTTATAGATTGTGGAGTAGGAGTTCTTAGTATGCATGCTCCATGGGAAGTAACCTCTAAAGCTGATATTTATGAAGCTTACAAATGTTATATAGCTTTCTTAAAATATATGAAATAAGGACAAATGTCCTTTTTTATGTTACAATAAAAAACAAAATATAATTACAAGAGGTGTTACATTATGGATAAAAATATCGAATTTAACAAGATTAATAAACTAAAAATATATTTTCCATTTGACACAAATAATAGTAGTAAAATTTATTATGAAGCCAATAGGTTACATAAAATACCTTATCATATGTATGATGATACTATAAAAACATTAATGTATATAGAAGAAAATAAAATAAAAGGAGTCGTAAAAGTAACTAATTTTATTGAAAATCATAATGAAATAATTGGTTATACTATGAAAAAATATAAAAATCATAAATCGCTAAATAAATTAAAAACAAGAAAATTTGATAATAAAATAAAAGATTGCTTGAAAATTATTAATATGTTTCAAGAATATAATTATAATAATTTAATCTATAGTGATTTCCATACTGGTAACATTTTACTTAATACTAAGAATAATGATATTAAAATATGCGACCTAGATAATTTTAGAATTTCCTCAGATAATGATGACAAGAAAAGCCAACTTAGAGGAGTTCTTGAATTATGTATTGAATATATTTATCAAGTGGATCCAGCTGATGCACATATTGTAGTAAATCATAGTACAATAGAAATAGATAAAGATAATTATTTTAGAGAATGTATTAAATCAGTGGGGGATATTAAATTTCATAGTACAATAAAAAAAATAGCTAATCTTGATAGAAGTAGTATTCCAAAGTATAGAAGAAAAATCAAAGAAGAAGCTAAACAATATATAAATTCCGGTTATTACAAGGTATATTAAAGAACAAAAGTTCTTTTTTTTATTTGAAAAAATATACTTAAATAGGTGAAGAAAATGCACAAAAAAATTGATAAAATTTTATTGCTTTCTGTAATTACTTTAGCTCTTTTTGGTTTAATGATGGTATATTCATCATCTTCTATTTGGGCAGAATATAAATTTAATGATAGTTTTCATTATTTAAAATATCAGGCAGTTTTTCTAATTTTTGGAATAGTAGTGTTATATATTGTTTCTAAGATTGATTATAATTTGTATTATAAATACGCCAGTAAAATACTATTAGGCTGTCTTATTTTATTAATATTAGTGTTAATCCCAGGAATAGGTAGTATTAGAAATGGTAGTCGTTCCTGGTTTGGAATAGGTTCCTTAGGTATTCAACCAAGTGAAGCCGCTAAATTAGGTTTATTAATTTTTACAAGTAAATATTTATCAAAAATGCAGATAACTTCAAAAACATCAATAAAAGGTGTCATCCCAATTCTCTTGGTAACTTTAATTTTCTTTGGATTAATCATGCTTCAGCCGGATTTAGGAACAGGAGTTATTTTATTAGTATCAATTGTTTCCTTATTATTTATAGCTGGACTAAATATAAAATTCTTCTTTATCGCAGGAATTGTTGGAATCACTGGAATAATTTTTTTAATATTGATAGCACCATATCGAATGGCTAGAATAACTTCTTTCCTAGATCCTTGGAGTGATGCTTTAGGTAGTGGTTTTCAAATAATTCAAAGTTTATATGCAATTGGCCCGCAAGGAATATTTGGTACAGGATATTTGAATTCTATTCAAAAACATTTTTATTTGCCAGAACCCCAAACAGACTTTATTTTTTCAATAATTGCTGAAGAATTTGGAGTAGTTGGTTCTTTTATAGTAGCAGCCCTTTTTTCTCTAATATTATATCGTGGTATAAAAATATCTAATAAGCAGCAGGATCCATTTGCAAAATATTTAGCTTTTGGAATGACATTTCAAATAATTTTTCAAAGTATTATGAATCTTTGTGTTGTAGTAGGTTTAATACCAGTAACGGGGGTTACTTTACCATTTTTATCCTATGGTGGAAGTTCCCTTTTAATTAGTATGTTAAGTATAGGAATACTTTTAAATATATCAAAGCATACAAACTAAAAAAATTGTTTATTATTGGACTACATAATAGTTTAAATAAAGAAAATGAGAAAAGTAGTTTTTCTTTATTTTGCAGGATATATTCATGTTATATTAATGAAAAATTTATTAATAAAACTGCTAAAAAAGAAATGCAAATAAAAAATATCCAAACAAGTGATGGACATACCAAAAAAGATTAATGTGTTATTGTTGTATGTAAAAGAGGAAGAATTGAGCATAGATATTGATTCAAAAAATATTATTTCTTTTCGAATTTATTATGAATTTCTAATTCATACTTCAATAAGAACTTTCTGAAATTAAGTGGTTTGATATCGATGAAGTAATTACTATGATTAAAAATTACAATAATCAAATTATATATAAAGAAAATTGAATAGAACTATTTAGAAAAGTCAAAAATTAATAAAATAATTTATTTAAAATTTAAATTCATATAAGATTTAGTTAAATATATGATAGTATGATAAAAACACCTCACACAATCAAAATTTTTATTTTACAAATATCCACATAATAAATAATTGTAAAAAGATGCTTATCATGATAAAATCATATTATATAGGATAGAAAGTGTAAATAGATTGTTTTATACTTTTTTATTTGTATTTTATTAATTAAAATTGAAGGTGATTTATTTGAATTTTATAAAACAAAGCGTTTTGAAAAATAAATTTATCTTAATTGTAGTACTAGTAATTAGTGCTTTTGGATTGCTTTTTCTAGGTAATGTTTTAGCTATCCCTGCTCCTATTGAAAAGATTACTTTTTCTTCTAAAGAATTAAGTTATGAAGAAAATGAAGAAGGATCTTGGAAAGTAGATAAGAGTGCTAGATGGACTGGGAGGGAAAAGCTAGAATTACATTTGATGTTGATACAAAAAGATTCCTAAATGACAATATCAATACAGATATCATTTTAATGATAGATAATTCTAGTTCTATGTCAATTTAAAAACTTCAAAAAGTAAAAGATGCTTCTATAAATTTAATTTCTAAATCGTTAGAAAAAAGTAAGAATAGAGTATCTATTATTACATTTAATTCTACCTCACAAATATTATCTAATTTTTCTAATAATAAAACAGAATTAAATAATATGTTCAATCCATAAGTTCTACTGGTAGTACCAATTACTACCAAGCTTTTATAAAATTAGATGAATTATTGAAAGATTATGAGAAAGAAGAAAATAAAGAACTAGTTGCGATATTCTTAACAGATAGTAAACCTTCTTTAGATACTCCAAATAAAATTGGTCAATATCAATATTTAAAAGATAAATACAAGTATTTAAATATAAAAGCTATTTAATATGAAATGGGCGATAAAATATTAGATAATGTAAAAAAGGTTAGTGATGAACAACATATTGCAAGTATGAATACATTAGATAATGTTTTGATTGATGTTGCCTTACCTATTGTTAGTTATGACGAATTAGTAATAACAGATTATATTAATACTAAATATTTTGAAATAGCTAGTAGTAATGATATTGCTATATCGCAAGGAAATGTTAAATTAGAAGAAAATTCAAAAATTATTTGGGATTTATCAAGTATGTTAGCTGGAAATAAAGCACAGATGACCATAGATATCAGTTTAAAAGATGAATATAAAGAAGTTTTATCAGTATTTGAAACAAACAATAAAGAAGAGGTACTAAGTAATATTGCTGGAGTAGAAGAAAAAATAAGCAGTACAGAAACTCCTATATTATCCACTAATTTCAAGATTATATATGAATCTAATGTACCAAATGGTTGTACAATAGAGGGAGATATACCAAAAACAAAGGAATATTCAACATTTGATACAATACACATAGAAGATGCAGCTTTAACATGTGAAGGTTATCAATTCAAAGGATGGGAAGTAGTAAATAAAGAGGACACAGAGTTTATAGGCGATGATTATATACGATCTTATGGAAACAATATAGTAGTTAGAGCAGTATGGTCAAAAATAGACATAAATATTTCCATGAATGGAACAGTACATCAAGTGAAATCTGTTTTACAAGCTACGCCAACTGATGTAAGGAATAATAGAATTTATAGAAACAAGATGTGGAAAGATTCATATCGCATTAAAACAACAAAAATAGTATTGCAAAAAGAGCTTGACCCAATAGATAACGCGGTAGAATCTTGGGATATTTCAGCGGAAGAAGATGGCTCAGTTATGGCGTATGCAGTATTAAATGAAGATAATAATACTTATACTATTTATATGCAAGGAAATGGAAAGATAGAAGCAAACGAAGATAGTTCAGGATTATTTTATAATTTTACTAAATTAGAATCTCTTGAGGGCTTAGAATACTTAGATACATCAGAAGTAAAGAATATGCATGCGATGTTTTATAAACTAGGTGCAATTGAATCATTAGATTTGAGTAACTTTAATACCTCAAAAGTAACTAATATGGAGTGGATGTTTCTAAGCTGCGATATTTATGAATTAAATTTAAGCAGCTTTGATACCTCAAAAGTAACTAATATGTCTGCTATGTTTTCAGGTTATAATGGTTCTTATCTAGATTTAAGTAATTTTGACACCTCGAATGTAACAAATATGAGTTCTATGTTTTCAAACTATAGCAGTTCAGCTCCATTAGATTTGAAAAATTTTGATACTTCAAACGTAACAAATATGCGTTCTATGTTTTATCAATTTCAAGGTTCCACATTAGATTTGAGTAGTTTTAATACCTCAAATGTAACAGATATGAGTTCTATGTTTAGAGAATATGATAGTTCATATTCCTTAGATTTAAGTAATTTTGATACCTCAAACGTAACCAATATGAGTTCTATGTTTTATCAATTTTATGGTTCAGAATTAGATTTAAGTAGCTTTTACACTTCTAATGTAACCAATATTAGTTATATTTTTTATTATTGTCCAAATTTAAAAAAATTAAATTTTAAAAACGCTACATTTAACAAAGTTACAAAGAGCACAAATATGTTTTCCCATATGGAAGATTTAGAGGTTCTAGTTAGTAGTGAACAATCAAGAGTTTGGATTCAAGATAAATTAGGAGATCACGGAACTGCTATAATATTTGAAGAGAATGAAAATAGTTAAAAACTAAAATATCATTAAAATTATATATTAAGTAAAAGTAATTGTAATTAAGAATACAATTACTTTTTTGCAGAAGTTTAAGAGCATAAAATTGATAAAGAAAAACTATAAGTTTATTAATAGATTTATTTTATTGAATATTGACACAAAGTGAAAATAAAATATATAATCGAAATAAAGTTTACATAGTGACAGCAATTAGGTAAAGATATGTCCAAATATTTGTTGATTTAAATACAAAAAAAGGTTTGATTAGAACCAGTATATAATAAGAATAGCAAATTAATATAAAGAAAAAGGAGCGATTAATTATGGAAAAATCAAAAGTTTATTTTATAAAAAAAATTACACCTGAAAATTTAATTAAAATTTATGAAGCATTAGGAATTAATTTAGACGGAAAAGTTGGTGTTAAAGTTTCAACAGGAGAAGCTGGTTCAAGAGGCTACTTAAAGGCCGATTTAATTGGACCATTAGTTAAAAGATTAAATGGAACGATAATAGAATGTAATACAGCATATCCTGGAAAGAGAAACACAGTAGAAGATCATATGAAAGTTGCTGAAGAACATGGATTTACTTCTTTTGCTGATGTAGATATTATGGATTCTGAAGGTGAAAAGAAAATACCAGTAAAAAATGGTAAGCATTTAAAATATAATTTAGTTGGTACACATTTAGATAATTATGATTCAATGCTTAACTTAGCTCATGGAAAAGGACATGCCATGGGTGGATTTGGAGCTAATTTAAAGAATCAATCGATAGGTGTTGCATCTCGCAATGGTAAAGCTTATATTCATAGTTGTGGTCAAACAGAAGATCCAGATAAAGCTTGGACTGTTAAATATGAACAAAAAGATTTTATAGAATCAATGGCAGAATCAGCTAAAGCAGTAGCAGATTACTTTAAAGATAATGGAAAAAAAATAGCATATATAACAGTTATGAATTTCCTATCAGTAGATTGTGATTGCGATTGTAATCAAACAGATCCAGTAATGACCGATTTAGGAATTATTGCTTCCCTTGATCCTGTTGCTAATGATCAAGCCTTTATTGATATGGTTTGGAACTCAAATGATCCAGGAGCTAAAAAATTACAAGAAAGAATTGACAGACAATTAGGCAGACATATTTTACCTTATGCCGAAGAATTGGGCTTAGGAAGTAGAAAATATGAACTTATTGAATTAAATTAATAAACTTTTGAATTTGAAAAACAAAATTATTAAAGTAAAAATTAAAAAATTGGTTAATTAATTCCAATTTTTTTCTTTAATAAAAAATAAATGATTGATATAATTTTATTATAGAATAACATAAAAGGAGTATTAAATGATATTAAATACTTTTCTATTTATTATTGGTTTAATTTTGATAATAATATCCTCAGACTTATTTGTTGCTAGTGCTTCTAATTTAGCAACTAGTTTTAAAGTACCAAAAATGGTTATAGCTTTGACAATTGCATCATTTTGTACATGTGCTCCAGAGCTTGCTATATCTTTTAACAGTATTAGTTCTAATAATTATGATTTAACGCTGGCTAACGTTATAGGAAGTTGTATTGTAAATATTTTATTGATTGTTGGATGTGCTAGTATCATTAAGCCAGTTAAAGTAACAAGAGTTACAATAGTAAAAGAATTGCCATTATTAACAGCTATTACGGGAACTTTTTGCTTATTATTTTTAGATAATGAACTATCAAGAAACGATGCTATCGTTTTAATTATTTTATTTATTATATTTTGTATTTACTTATATAGAACTATAAAAAGATTTCATAAAATAGAAGAAGACTATAAAAAAATAAGTAAAATAAAATCCATTATTTTAACTATAATTTCACTCATTATAATAGTTATATCTAGTGAGATGATTGTAAATTCAGCACTATATTTATCAGAAAAAATTAATATAGAAACAAAAATAATTTCTATGTTTCTAATAGTAATAGGAACATCTCTACCTGAATTAATGATTACTCTAACATCAGCTAAAAAGGGTGAGTTTGATATGGCAATAGGAAATATAATAGGAACCAATATATTTAATGTTTGTATTGTCTTAGGTTTACCTATATTAATATATGGTAATATTCAAAGCTATGCTTTTAACTATTTAGATTTATTCATAGTTTTTGTATCAGCACTAATGTTTTATTTTGTAAGTTGTAGTGAAAAAGCAATAAGTAGAATTGAGGGCATAATAATGATTTTGCTATTTATTTGCTATTACTATTATTTAATTATTATTTAAAAAGTAATTATTTTGTTTACTATCTCTTTACACAAAAAATAGACAACTAGCTCAGTCTGTGCTATAGTATAATTGTAATAAATAATAGAATAGGAGATATAAATATGGACAGATTAAAAAATAAAGTAGCTATTGTAACTGGAGCTGGAGCAGGAATGGGTAGAGAAACAAGTATCCTTTTTGCAAAAGAAGGATGTGCAGTAGCAGTATTTGAAGTTAACGAACAAAACGGCATGCAAACAGTTAACGATATTATCGCTAATGGTGGGGTAGCAAAGTTTTGGAAAGTTGATGTTTCAAATGAAGAAAATGTAAGACAAGCAGTAGATGAAGTTGCAGCAACATTTGGAAAAATTGATATCTTAATTAATAATGCTGGAATTACAGGAGTAGATAAAAAGACTCATGAATTAACAGTTGCTGAATGGGATCAAGTATTTAATGTAGATGTTAAAGGTGTTTTCTATTGTACTAAATACGTAGTTCCTTATATGTTAAAGAATCAAAAAGGTAGTATTGTAAATTTATCAAGTATTTATGGAACTTTAGGAGCTCATGAATTAACACCATATCATGCAGCAAAAGGTGCAGTATTTGCTATGACTAGACAAGATGCTATCAGCTATGCTAAAAACAATATTAGAGTAAATTCAATTCATCCTGGGACAATAATGACACCACTTGTTAAAGAATTAGGTTCTAGAATGGAAGGTGGTTTACCAGCATATGAAAAATTAATGAGTGAGAAACATCCAATTGGTCATGCTGGAGAACCAATTGATGTTGCATATGGTTGCTTATATTTGGCTAGTGATGAAGCTAAATTCGTAACTGGTGCACAATTATATATAGATGGTGGATACTCAGCAATGTAATATAAGAAGTTCGATTCGAACTTCTTTTTTTATTTTAAATATATTTAAATATACTATAATATAAGTATGGATAATAAAAATCATGACTATTACAAAGTAGCTGGAAGAGTAGAAACTTTTTCCAGATAATTTAAAATTAAAAAAAATAATTAAAAGTCATTTGAAAAAATGATTTTTTTATCTTGCTTAATATACCCAGCAGGGTATATAATGGACATGGTGATAAAATGAAAAAAGAAAAAAATAAACAAACAATTAGAACAGAAGAAGAAAAAAAGTTAATCACTAATAGAATCAATCGTATTAAAGGTCAAATATCTGGAATCGAAAAAATGATTAATAATGATTTTGAATGTAATGATATATTAATTCAAACTGTAGCCGTTGAAAAATCAGTAAAGAGCTTGTCTAATTTTATATTAGAAAGTCACTTACAAAAATGTGTTACTAAAGAGTTGAAAGATAAAAATACAGAAACTATTAATGAATTAATTGGTTTATTCAAAAAATTTAATCAATAAGGGGAATTTATGAAAACAGAAAAAAATATTTTAGTAGCGTTTATTTTAAATTTAGCTTTTTCTATTATAGAGTTAATTGGCGGATTTTTCACAAATAGCATTTCTATTATGTCTGATGCTATCCATGACTTTGGAGATGCTTTAAGTATTGGAATATCTTACATTCTAGAAAAAATTAGCAAAAGAAAACCAGATGAAATTTATACCTATGGTTATGTTAGATATTCAATATTAGGAGCCTTAATAACTACAATTATTTTAACACTAGGATCTATTTTTGTAATAATAGGTGGTATTAAAAGAGTATTTTCACCTGTTGAAATAAATTACAATGGTATGATTATTTTTGCAATATTAGGAGTAATTATTAACTTCTTAGCAGCTTATTCAACAAGAGAAGGAGATTCTATAAATCAAAAAGCTGTAAATCTACATATGTTAGAAGATGTTTTAGGTTGGATAGTTGTTTTAATAGGAGCTATCCTAATGAAATTTACAGATATTAGTTTAATTGATTCAATAATGTCAATTGGAGTAGCAAGTTTCATATTAATAAATTCATTCAAAAATTTAAAAGATATTTTGGATTTATTTTTAGAAAAAATTCCTAATAATATTTCTATAGATGAAATAAAGCGTCATATAGGAGAAGCAAAAGGTGTTTTAGATGTTCATCATATTCATGTATGGAGCATAGACGGAAATACTAATTATTCAACAATGCATGTTGTAACTGATAGTAAAAATATTAGTGAATTAAAAAAAGAAATTAGAGAAGAGATGGAAGAGTTAGGAATCGTTCATAGTACTATAGAAATAGAAGATAAAAAAGATGCTTGTGATAAAAAAGAATGTAATATAAAACCAAGTGTTTCTCAAGAACAACATCACCATCATCACTAATAGAAATGCTTGCTATTTTAATATTAATTTTATAAGATAGTAATGTAGTTAGTAGAAGAAAGGATGATAAAATGCAAGAAAAATTAGTTGAAGAATGGGATAAGACATTTCCTAAAAGTGATAAAGTAAATCACAGAAAAGTAACATTTCATAATCGTTACGGAATAACTTTAGTTGCTGATTTGTATGAACCAAAAAATTATACAGGAAAATTGAGAGCACTTTCTGTATGCGGACCATTTGGAGCAGTTAAAGAGCAATGTAGTGGACTATATGCTCAAAAAATGGCTGAAAGAGGTTTCCTAACAATTGCTTTTGATCCATCATTTACTGGAGAAAGCGGCGGAGTTATTAGAGATATGGCTAGTCCCGATATCAATACCGAAGATTTTCAAGCTTCTATTGACTTTTTATCAACACAAGAAAATGTAGATATAGAAAAAATTGGTATCATTGGAATTTGTGGTTGGGGTGGTTTAGCTCTAAATACTGCAGCTCTAGATACTAGAATTAAAGCAACCGTCGTATCAACAATGTATGATATGTCTAGAATAAATGCCAAAGGTTATTTTGATGAAAATGATAGCGAAGAGGCAAGATATAAGACAAAAGAGGCATTAAACAATCAAAGAACTAAGGATTATTTAAATAATGTATATGAAAAAGCCGGTGGATGCTTAGAATTACCAGTTCCTGAAGAATCACCATTCTTTGTTAAAGATTATTCTGAGTATTATAAAGGCAGAGCTTATCACAAAAGAAGCCTAAATTCTAATAGTGGTTGGAATAAAATAGGCTGTATGTCATTTATTAATCAGCCAATACTTAACTATTCTAATGAAATAAGAAGTGCAGTTTTAATTATACATGGTGAAAAAGCTCACTCTTGCTATATGGGAAAAGATGCTTATCAAAATATGATAAAAAATAGTAAGTATACTGATAATAAAGAATTAATGCTTATTCCAAATGCTGTTCATACTGATCTATACGATAATTTAGATGTAATTCCATTTGACAAGATCGAAGACTTTTTTAATAAAAATTTAAAATAAATGTATTATAAAAAGTTATTTTAAGTGATTAAAATAACTTTTTTAATTTATACGATAATAATTTGAAAATAAAAGACTAATCAAGTAAAATTATATTAGAGGTGTTCGTGATGAATAAAAAAAGAATAATAATTATTGTAATATTAATTATAATCGTTATAAGTACCTTCTCCTTTGATTATTTTAAAGAAAGAAATCGTAAAGGATCATTAGAAATTAATCCAGCAAATAATAGTATTGAAAGATTAGAGAGTGGTCTTTCAGTAGCAAAATTTGAAGGTGATTATTTGTTTGAAGAGTTTTTAGAAAATGGAGGAGCCATTTCAGATTATAAATTAACAGAATTTATATATCAAAATATTTTATATCAAAACGCTCCATTAGGAGGAGCAATTAAAGCTTTTGGTTGTAGTACTATTTCAACTCAAGATGATAATGACAATTATCTTTTTGGTAGAAATTTTGATTGGATGAATAGTGAAGCTTTAATAATTTTATCTAAGCCTGATATTGGCTATTCTTCAATTTCAACTGCCAATTTAGACTTTATTGCTAGTTTTAGCGATATTATCAAAAGCCTTCCTGATGAGCTAAAAATTCAAATGGCCTTATATGCTCCATTAGATGGAATGAATGAAAAAGGTTTAGCTGTAGCTGTAAACATGATAGAAGATGAAGACATAATTAATCAAGAAACAGACAAACCAGATTTAACAACAACAACCGTTGTTAGATTATTACTAAATAAAGCAGCGACAGTAGATGAAGCCATTGAATTATTAAAAAAATATGATGTACATTCATCAATGAATTTAATGGTTCACTTTGTATTATCTGATAATACTGGAAAGTCGGTAGTAGTAGAATATGTTAATAATGAAATGCAGGTAATAGAAGATAATGTAGTAACTAATTTTTATTTAGCAGAAGGAGAAAAATATGGTATAGGAACTTCTCAATCTAAAAATCGTTATCAAATATTAAAAGATACCTTAGAAAAGAATGATAGATTATCAAGTAATGAATTAAAAGATGCTTTAAATAGTGTTAGTAAACATAATTACAATGATGGAACAGTAACTGAGTGGAGTATTATTTATAATAAAACAACATTGGAAGTTGAATATTATCATCGTGAGAATTATCAAAAAAGTTTCAATTTTAAAATTATCTAATTTTACTAAGAATATCACAGAGCCTATTATTTTGATTTATACAAACATTCACTAAAACAATATAAAAATAAAATAATCAAAAAAATTATAGAAAAGAGGTACATTATGAAAAAAAGATTAATTATTTTAATTATAATATTATTAATCATTTCCATTTTACTCATAACTTATTTTAATATTCAAAATGCAAAAACAAATATTAAACAAGAAAATAACGAACAAATTAACATAGAAAGTAGTGATAATATGAAAATATATTTAAAAGTAAATGATAATGTTTTGCCAGTAACATTAGTTAACAATTCAGCAACTGATGATTTGATAAAAAAACTTTTAAAAAATGATATAACAATTGAAATGAAAGAATATGGTAACTTTGAAAAAGTAGGTTCCATAGGCTTTTTCCTTCCAACAGAAGATGAATATATTACAACAACAGCAGGAGACTTAATTCTCTATCAAGGAGATCAATTAACTATTCATTATGCATCTAATAGTTGGAACTATACTAGATTAGGTAAAATAGATAATGTAACTTCTGAAGAATTAAGATACATACTAGGTATTGGAGACGTACAAATCACTTTATCAATTAATAAAAATTAAGAAAAAAATTTTCTTTTTTTTTGTCAATATTTTTAATAAAAAAAATAAAATATTATGAATGATTATTTATTGACAATGAATAAAAAAAACATATAATGAATATATGAACAAATATTAATATAATAGAATAGAAGGTTAAAATGGAAAATAAGAAGAGAGTTATTGCTAAACTAAGTGAATTTTATAAAGTACTGGGTGACACAACTAGATTAAATATTTTATATACATTATTAAATGGAGAAAAATGCGTAAGTGAAATTTGTGAACAGTTGCAAATGAATCAATCAGCTATTTCTCATCAACTAAAAATACTAAGATTATATGACTTAGTAAAAAAAGAAAAAAAAGGTCAATCAGTTTTTTATAGTGTTACTGACAACCATGTTATAGTAATACTGGAATATGGCTTCAATCATATGGAAGAAATTATAAATAAATTTTAATAAAAGAGGTTAATTATGAAAAAAAATGAAAAGTATAGTGGATTAACAGAAAAAGAAGTATTAGAGTCAAGAGAAAAGAATGGTTCTAATGAATTAGAAAAAAAGAAGAAAGAAAATTTTCTTCAAAAAATCTTGCATGTATTTACTGAACCAATGTTTTTACTTTTGTTCATTACCGCTAGTATATATTTTGTTTTAGGAGAAGCAAGTGATGGTATAATTATGCTTTGTTTTATTTTATTTATTAGTGGAATAGAATTTGTTCAAGAACAAAAAACGGATAAAGCTTTAGAAGAATTAAATATCTTATCATCACTAAATGTTAAAGTAATAAGAAATGGTAAAATCTCTATTATTGATAGTAAAGATATTGTAGTAGGTGATCTTGTTTTATTAGAAGAAGGAGATAAAATATCAGCTGATGGTATTATTTTAGAAAGTCAAGGATTAGGTATAAATGAATCAGCCCTAACTGGAGAATCAGAAGTAGTACATAAGAAATTAATAGACGATAGTAGTAATCATTTTAAACTTAATATGTGTTATTCAGGAACAGATGTTACCAATGGATCGGCAATGATTAAAGTAACAGCTGTCGGTGTTAATACAGAATATGGAAAAATAGGTACAGCTCTAAATTCCATAACTAAAGAAAAGACTCCTCTTGAGAAGCAGATAAATAAATTAGTTGTTATTTGTACTGTAATTAGCTTATCTTTCTTTATTGCAGTAATAATTATTAATTTTCTTCATAATAGTGATTTATTATTGCAAGATCGTATAATCAAATCAATATTATCTGGAATAACAGTTGCTATGGCAACAATTCCAGAAGAAATACCTGTTGTTTTAACTGTTTTCTTAGCAATGGGAGCTTGGGGACTAGCTAAGAAAAAGACTCTTACTAGAAATATGAAAGCTGTTGAGACACTAGGAGCAGTAACAGTATTATGTACAGATAAAACAGGTACATTAACTCAAAATAAAATGACTGTTGAAGATACCTATAGTTTAACAGCAGATTTTCTAGAAATAGCTTTACTTGCTTGTCCAAAAGATCCATATGATCCAATGGAAATTGCTATTCAAGATTATGTAATTAAGAAAGGACTAACAAAGAAAATTTATACCTATGACTTAGTCCATGAATACATATTTAATAATGAAGATAAAATGATGGGGCAAATTTGGAATATTGATGATAAGAATTTATTATGCGTTAAAGGTGCTTATGAAAGTGTCGCTCCATTATGCAAAATATCCTCACAGGAAGAAAAAGAAATATTAAAACAATTAGAGAAATATGCTGATTTAGGTTATCGTGTTTTAGCTGTCGCTAAGAAAAATAACATCAAAGATATTCCAAAAAAATTAAAGGAAAACAAATTAGAATTTGTTGGCTTAATTGCTTTAGTTGATCCACCAAGATGGGGAGTAAAAGAATCTGTTAAATCATGTTACAACGCTGGAGTTAGAATAATTATGATAACTGGTGATAACGGCAAAACAGCAAAAGGAATTGCCAGTCAAATAGGACTTCAACATAACGAGAATGTTATAACAGGTATTGAACTAGAAAAAATGAGTGATGAAGAATTAAAAGAAAAGGTTAAAGATACGAATATCTTTGCCAGAGTTTATCCAAATCATAAAATGCGAATTGTAAAAGCTCTTCAAGAAAATGGTGATGTAGTTGCCATGACAGGTGATGGAGTGAATGATGCTCCAGCACTTAAAAAAGCTGAAATTGGCGTTGCAATGGGACAGAGGGGTACCAACGTAGCTAAAGAAGCAGCTGATATGATTTTAATGGATGATAATTTTAATACAATTGTTGATGCAATTAAAAATGGTCGTACTATTTATAGTAATATTAAAAAAGCGATAGCTTATATATTAGTTATCCATATTCCAATTGCTTTTGCTGCTCTTTTTGTTCCACTGTTTAACCTACCAGCTTTATTATTACCAATACATGTAGTTTTATTAGAATTAATAATAGACCCAACATCATCAATAATCTTCCAGCACCTAAAACCAGATAAAAATGTCATGCACGAAAAACCAAGAAAAATTGATGATTCAATCATTAATAAGGCGATTGTTTTTAAAAGCATACTACAAGGCTCAATTATTTTCTTAGCATTCTTTGGAAGTTATTACTATTTATTGAAGATTGGTGCAACTCAAACATTTTCTACGACATTTTCTTTTGCAACTCTAGTTTTATCTAACGTTATAGTAGTTTATGTTCTACAATCTGATGAATTAGCGATTAAAAACTTTATTATTGATTTCAAAGATAAGATAATTTGTTTAATAAATTGTATCATAGTATTAATCTTATTATTATTAATATATGTACCATTCTTAAGAGAGCTAGTAGGAACAACATCATTATCATTAAAAGAATTGTTACTTGCTATTTCAATTGCTATAGTCGCAATAATTCCTTTTGATATACTAAAAATAATAAAAAAGTAAAGAATCTAAAGATTCTTTTTTTTTTACATATTTTATAGAGAATAATGATATTAATAAAATTAAATGATTGAATTTCAGATATAATATTTTTAATATAAGTTATTAAAAAAATCATTAAAATTTCTTAACTTCTATTAAAAATTTTCTCAATATTTTAAAAAAGTTAAAAATATGATATAATAAGCAATCTAAAGAAAGGGAGTAATTATGACTCAACAAGAAAAAATAGCTTTTGCTAAAAATTATATTAAAAATCCAGACTATAATAATTTTTTTATTAAAATTTATCCTTTCACAACAGAAAATATAAGTGGCTATCTAAACGAATTTATCTTAGAGAACAAATCACTATTAACAGTTGGTTCCTCTTCGGATCAAGTATTAAATGCTTATATGCTAGGATGTTCAGATATTACTTTATTAGATATCAATCCATTTATTAAAGAGTTCTTTTATTTAAAAAAATCTGCTATTGAAGAACTAGATTATAAAGATTTTTTTAAGTTTATGTCAATGCAGGGCTTTTTCTTTGAAAACTCCAAGGCGTACAATAAAAAAGTTTTTAAGAAAATACTTAACAAAATGGAAGATGATTCATCAAAAATATTTTGGGAGACATTATTGGAAACAGAAAAGATAGGAAAAATTAAAAGATTCTTATTTCACTCTGATACTCCTAAGTTATTAGAGATAAAAAATTATAACAAATATCTAACAAGTGAAGAAAATTATAATAAATTAAAAAGTAAAATTAGTAATCTTAAACCAACATTTTTAATAAAAGATATTTATAAATATCATTTAAACAAAAATTATGATAATATTTTCTTATCTAATATTGCTGACTATAATAATGTTTTTGATACTTTTGAATTGTTTGAAAAATTAAAAACAAAATTAAATATAGATGGAAAAATATTAATATCATATCTATATCAAACAGATAAACATTCTAATTATAACGAAAATTATAGTAAGATATATAATCTCAAAAATACTTTACGTATTTTTGAATGTGCTGAATTAAAAACATTTATTGGAGTAGAAAATTTTAAATATTGCTGTGAAGGAGAATTAAATGATAGTATCTTAATTTATCAGAAAAAGAAATAATGTTATAATAACAAGGGAAGTGGTAGTATGAAGATAGGAATTATAGGTGGAGGAGCAGCAGGTTTAGTCTGTGCTATTAAATCTAAAAATAATGATAATGAAGTAATAATACTAGAAAGAAATCCTGAATGTGGTAAAAAGATATTAGCAACAGGTAATGGCAGATGTAATTATTGGAATAATAATCAAGATCTATTGCATTACGAATCATCTACACCTAACCAAATTAGTGGATTAATTAATGAAAAAACAGAAAAATACGTTCAAGACTTTTTTGATGAAATAGGAATTATTCCTAAAATAAAAAATGGTTGTTATTATCCTAATTCTAATCAATCTTTGACCATTAGAAATGTTTTAATAGAAGAAGTACTTGATAAAAAAGTAAAAATAAAAAACAATTATTTAGTTAAAAATATCCAATTAAAACATAATAAATTTTTGATTAATAATGAATTGCTCTTTGATAAAATAGTATTGTCAACTGGTTCTTTTGCAGCTCCTAAAACAGGATCTACAGGTATAGGCTATGATTTTTTAAAACAATTCAATCATCATCTAAGAAAACCACTGCCAGCTTTAGTACCATTAATCACTAAAAATTATTTATTTTTAAAAAAATGGCAAGGAATTAGAACAGATGCTAAAGTAACTTTAATAGAAAATGGAAATATATTAAAAGAAGAAGTTGGAGAAATACAATTAACCAATTATGGTATAAGTGGTATTTGTATCTTTAATTTATCAAATAAAGTGGCACGTGGTTTAGCAGAAAAAAAAGAAGAAATAATAAAAATAGATTTTTTGCCAACAATAGATAATCAAAAACTAGATAAAATATTAAACAAAAACAAATCCATTAAAAGAATATTAGACTGTTTATTAAATGCTAAATTAGTTGAAATAATTTTAGAAGAAGCAAATTTAAAACAAGAACTTTGGAGTTCATTAGAATATAATAAAAAGAAAAAATTAATAGAATTATTAAAATCTTTTAAAGTAGAGGTAGTAGCAACTAAAACATTTGAAGAAGCCCAAGTAACATCAGGAGGAGTTTATTTAGAAGAAATAAATTTAGATACTATGGAATCTAAAATAATTCCAAATCTATATATAATTGGCGAATTATTAGATTTAACAGGTGATTGTGGTGGATATAATCTAGGAATTGCATGGAGAAGTGGCATAGTTGCAGGTATGACAATAGGAGAAGCAAATG
Source organism: uncultured Bacilli bacterium (assembly GCA_944350385.1). Taxonomy (GTDB): domain Bacteria; phylum Bacillota_I; class Bacilli_A; order RF39; family UBA660; genus RUG14891. The sequence goes on along the minus strand of CALVOV010000006.1, from coordinate 6,932 downwards.
ATTAGAATTAGACAAGTAAAATTACCAATCTCAAGCGATGAATTATCAAAAAAAGTAGCTAAAATATTAAATATATCACTAGATGATATTATAAAAATAAGAATAGTCAAAAAATCAATAGATGCTCGTGAAAAAAAGAATTTATTATTTGTTTATGAACTAGATGTTGAAGTAAAAAATGAACAAAAAACACTTAGAAGATGTCATTCTAAAGATATTTTATTGTCACCAAGTGAAGAATATAAATTTGTTATTTCAAATAAAACAACTAGTAAAGAAAGACCAATTATTGTTGGTTCAGGTCCAGCAGGACTTTATTGTGCTTATCTTTTAGCTGAATATGGTTTTAATCCCTTAATTATCGAAAGAGGAGAAAAGGTTGAAGATAGAGTAAAAACAATTGAAGAATTTTGGCAAAATAACAAATTAAATCCAGAATCCAATGTACAGTTTGGTGAAGGAGGAGCAGGAACTTTTTCAGATGGTAAATTAAATACCTCTATTAAAGATAAGGAAAATAGAATAAAAAAAGTACTAGAAATATTTGTAGAAAATGGAGCACCAGAAGAAATTCTTTATGAGGCAAAGCCACATATTGGGACAGATATATTGAGAGTAGTTATTAAAAATATTCGTGAAAGAATACTAAATTGGGGTGGAGAAATTAGATATAATACCAAATTAACTAATATTGAAATAAATAATAATAAAGTAACTAGCATTGAAGTAAATAATATTATAAAAATTCCTTGTAATATATTAGTTTTAGCAATTGGACATAGTGCTAGAGATACTTTTGAAATGCTTCTAAAAAATAAATTAGATATGCAACCAAAATCCTTTGCTGTTGGTATAAGGATTGAGCATCCACAAAAAATGATAAATAAAAGTCAATATGGAATGGAAGCATCTCCATACTTAACACCAGCCTCTTATAAATTGACATATCAAGCTAATAATCGTGGTATTTATTCATTTTGTATGTGCCCAGGCGGATATGTCATTAACTCATCAAGTGAAAAAAATCGTTTAGTAGTAAATGGTATGAGTAATTATGCCCGTGAAAGTGCTAATGCTAATAGCGCTTTAGTAGTAACAGTAACTCCTAAAGATTTCGGTAATAATCCTCTAGATGGAATAAAATTTCAAAGAGAATTAGAAGAAAAGGCTTATAAAATTGGTAAAGGGAATATTCCTCTACAAACCTATATTGACTATAAGAACAATGTAAAAACCGAAAAATTAGGAAACGTTTTACCAATAGTTAAAGGCAACTATACTTTAAGTAACTTAAATGAAATATTTCCAGAATATATTAATTTTTCTTTAAAAGAAGCTATTGAAAACTTTGGTAAGAAAATAAATGGTTACAATCGTGATGATTGTCTCCTTCTAGGAGTAGAATCTAGAACTTCTTCACCCGTTCGTATTTTAAGAAATGATGAACTAGAATCTAATATTAAAGGAATTTATCCTTGCGGTGAAGGAGCAGGCTATGCTGGAGGAATTACGACATCTGCTGCGGACGGAATAAAAGTAGCAGAAAAAATAGCAAAAAAATATTACTAAAAAAACAAATATGATATACTTAAATTGGTGAGTATAGTGAAGGTAAAAAAAAGGACAATATTAAAAAATAAGAAAGTAAAAGTAATTATAATAGTAATCAGTATTTTAATAATTCTAATTGGAATAGGCAGTATTTTATATATTAATATTCATGGTTTATCAAACAACTTGAATATAAAAATAAATGGGGACAAAACAACGATTGTTGAAGTTGGTTCAGAATATCAAGATCAAGGAGTAACTGCTAGTTATGACAATGAAAAACTTTCTGATATTAAAGTAACTGGAAAGGTCGATAACAATAAAATAGGAATATATGAAATAACTTATACAGTTAAATATAAAGGAATTGAAAAGAAAATTAAAAGAAAAGTTAAAGTAATAGATACCACTAAACCAACAATAAATTTAGTAAGTTCAGATATTAACTTAGTAGTTGGGAGTCAATATACTGAACCCGGTTACTCAGCAAAAGATAATTATGATGGCGATATAACTTCTAATGTCAAAGTAACCAACAATATTGATACTAGCAAAATAGGAGAATATAAAGTAGACTATACTGTTAGTGATTCTAGCAATAATACGATAACTATATCTAGAAAAGTAAATGTTATTGCAAAACCAAAGACAGAAACTAAAGTTGCAGTTTTAAATTATCATTTTTTCTATGATCCGTCGATTGGGGAAGTTTGTAATGAAGGTATTTGTGAAGACGTTAAGGATTTTAGAGCTCAATTAGATTACCTAAAACAAAATAATTATAAAACCTTAACTATGAAAGAATTCAGAGATTGGATGTATGGAGTAACAGAAATTCCTGAGAAATCAGTTTTAATTACTATTGATGATGGTGCTATGGGAACAGGTAAACATAATGGCAATAAATTAATACCAATTCTAGAAGAATATCAAATGCATGCTACTTTATTTTTAATTACTAGTTGGTGGGATATTGAAAATTATCGTTCTCCTTATTTAGATATTGAATCACATTCTAACGATATGCATAATGAGAGTTGGTGTCAAGGAGTATATCGAGGTGCCAGAATGTTATGTCAAAGTGATGAGCAAATAAGAGCTGACCTTCAAAAATCAATTGATGTTATTGGATCAAAATTAGCTTATTGTTTTCCATTCTATGCTTATGATAATAGAACAGTTAATCTTGTTAAGAGTTTAGGATTTGACTTAGCTTTTATTGGTGGAAATGCAAAAGCTACTAGAAGTTCTGATAAATGGCGTATTCCAAGATACCCAATCATGGCATCAACAAGCTTACAATCATTTATAAATATAGTTAGCTAGTAAAAAAGGAGGTAACAATGATAAAATTAGTAGAAAAAATAGAAGAGGCAGAATATATAACTCATAGTGGAACAATGCATGCAGATGAAGTATTTGCTACTGCTTTCTTAAGTCTATATAAAAATAATATAAAATTGTTTCGTACAACTGAAATAAATCCAGAAGAATATAAGAATGTACTTGTTTATGATGTTGGTAGAGGAAAATATGATCACCATCAAAAAGATAGAAAAATACGTGATAATGGTATTCCATATTGTTCCTTTGGATTATTATGGAATGACTTTGGAAAAGAATATTTAAAAGAACTAAATATATCGGATGTCGATGAAGTATTTAATGAGATAGACAGAGATTTTATAGAAGGAATTGATGCTATAGATAATGGTATCTTTCCCAAAGTAGAAGCTACATTTAAAATTAGAAATTTATGTGACATTATAAAATTATTTAATCCTAGCTATGGTAGTTTAGAAGATGAATCTTCACAATTTTTAAAAGCAGTAGATGTTGCGATAAAAATATTTTCAGAAGAAATAATTAATGTAAATGGTAGAATCAAAGCACGAAAAATATTGGAGCCAAAAATACCAGAAGCAATTGAAAAACATTATTTAGAACTAGATGAATTTATGCCATACGAAGATACTATATATAGCTACGATACAAATAAAGAAATATATTTTGTAATATATCCATCTAATCGTGGTGGTTATGCAGCTAAAACAATATATCAGTCAGCAGAAGATCATACAGAAAGAATTGCTTTTCCAGAAGAGTGGGCTGGACTTGATAAAAAATTAGCTGAAGTATCTGGTGTTACTGGAGCTACTTTCTGTCACATGGGAAGATTCCTAGTTAGTGCTGAGACAAAAGAAGCTGCTATTGAACTAGTTAAGAAAGCCATATCAAAAAATGACAATTAATTATATGGAAAAGGCTTTTTAATTGACAAAATGATTTGATTAAATTAATATTATTTAGAGGTGAATCTATGTACACTAGTCAAAAAAAAGAATTATTAAAAAACGTTGTAATTATTGGACTTATATTATTAATTGCGATAGTCTCAACTCGCTACATTTATTTCAAATATAAACAAGAAAGAAATGTTGACTATAGCTCTGAATCTTTAAATATTGTTTTTCATGAAAAAACTGGATCTAATATTACTTTAGATAAAGTTACACCAGTAACAGATTCAGTAGGATTATCTTCTAAGGCCTATACCTTTACAATAACAAATAATCGTACTGAACCAGTTAAATATAAAATTTATATAAATGATGATATTAACACTATTCTTAAAGACAATTGTAAAGAATATTTAATAGGAAAAGAATATATCAAAATATCTATAAAAGAAAATAATAAAGAAAATGAAATATATACTTTATCTGAATTACCAGAAGCACTTCTATTGGATACTGAAATAGAAGCTTTAGGAGAAAAAAATTATTCAATTAGAGTATGGATTGACAAAGACACAACTATTCCTAATGGTAGTAATTTACATTACCATGGAACGATAAATGTAGAAGAAGGATAAAGGAGTAATATGAATATTGATTTAAGTTTATTACATAATCATAGTCTAAAAGAAATTGATATTTCTAATGTATATTCTATTCCTAAAGAATATTTTAAAAATTCTGAAGTTTTAGAATTGAATAATATTGAAGTTCATGGTAAAATAACACTTGTTCCTTCCGAAGAAGTATACACTGAAGAAGAAGATAATATAAAATGTTCTATAAAGGGGACCATGATTTTACAAGATTCTATTTCATTAGAACCAGTTGAGTATGAATATAATATCGAATATGATGATTATATTGAAGAAAATTGCAAAAAAAGTGAAAATTCTCTTGATATATTCGAGTTTTTATGGGAAAATATTGTACTAGAGGTCCCCTTACATTTTTCTAAGGTTAAAGATCTAAATAGATTTCAAGGGGATGGATGGCGCTTAGTCAGTGAAGAAGAACCTACTAACACCAATAATCCATTCAAAGAATTACTAAATGAATTTGAAAAGGAGTGATAAAGATGATGAAGTTAGATATCCAAATGTTCGCCGTTCCTTTCCGCAAGGTTTCAAAAACAAGAAAGAGAATGAGAAGAAGTCATAATGCTATGGATGTACCTGGAATGACTAAATGCCCAACTTGTGGTGAAGTAATTAAACCTCATAGGGTATGTACTAAATGTGGAAGCTATAAAGGTAAGAAAGTAGTAGAAATTAAAGAAGCTGAATAGTTTCTTTTTTTTTGCCTTTTTTTTCATAAAATTCAGTTGAAGAAAAATTAAAAAAAATATATAATTGAATAGAATAGGAGCGATTATATGAAAAATAATAAATTCAGAATAATAGTTGAAATAACAATATCTATTTTAATTGTTATAGGTTTAGTTATTATCGGATTTAATGTAATCAGACCAAGTGGCATCGATGAAGAAGCTACTAAAAATTTAATAAATAATCTTAATGATAAGTTATTAAATGGTGCTTCAGCAGAAGAAATAAAACAACTAACGGGTATTCCAGAAATAAATCCTCTAAGTTTATTGACGGGACCTGATTCTTTTGTTGCTCTTAAACCATCAGAAGAAGTAGAGTTAGCTAATAACTTAACTGAATATGTTACACTACAAACCCAATTAGTAAAAAATGTTGAAGAAAAGATAAGAACTAATTTTACCTATACAGTTGAAGAAGAAACTGATAATACTGAAAATTATGTTGTCTACAAGGTTACTTTAAAATCATATTATCAAATAGCATATTTATTGGATTTACAAGAATTACAAAAACAATTACTAGCTTTAGATCAATCACCTGAATCATTAGAAATAAAAAAATATAAAGCAAAAGTTGTCGCTATGAAAATACTTGATGAAAAATTAGATGAATATGTTAATGACGATGAATATTCCATTGCAAACGTATATGAATATAAAAATGATAAGGAAAAAACAATCGCTTCATTAAGTGCATATCTTAGCATCTTACAAGGATTAAACTATCATGACAAGATCATCATGGAACAATATGAACAAAATAGAGTAGAAAGAATTGCCAGCTATATTACTAGCGCTAAGCAAAATAATATAATCAAGGAAAATGTACTAGATTTATAAAAGGAGAGTTAATATGTCTAAGAAAAGAAATATTAAAATAGGAATTATTACTATTTGTATAGCTTTTATCTTTATGATTGTGGCTTTATTACTATTTTCTAAAAATCAAGATATAAGTATGAAGATGAAAGATAAAATAGCTCAAGTAAATAATTTGGTAATATCATCAGCAACTAAAGAAGAACTTGCCACTGCTATAAATGTTGATGATATTAATTCACTTTCTATAATGACAGGAGAAGATAGTTATATGCGTCTACTTCCATCAAAAAATAAGATAGATGAATATAATCTTCAAAAATATCAAAAAGAGCAAGATTCATTAGCAACTATCGTTGAAAAATTAATAAAAGATAACTTCGTTTTTGAATTAGAAAAAAAGACAGCTAAAATAAATGACGCTACGGTATACTATGGCGTTTTAAAAGCTTTTTATCAAATGACTTATCTTCAAGACTTACAAGAACTTCAAAGAGTTTTATTTGAAGAATACAAGCTTTCTAATGGTATCACAGATGAAGAAGTAGAACAATATAAAGCTAAAGTTGTAGCAATGAAAATATTAAATGAAAAATTAAATCAATATAAAAATAACGATCAATATTGTGGAGCTGCTGTTTATCAGTATGAAGATGAAGAAAGTACTAGCATGTCACTTTTATCATATTTGAATCTTTTACAAGGAATTAATTTTCATAATGAAGATGTAGAAGAATTAGAAAACACTAGAGAAGAAAGAATTACAAAATATATAGAAGAGGCTAAAAAGAATAACCTAATAGATACAAGTAATGTATTAAATATAAAATAGCAAAATCAGAAAAAGGTTGTGATAAAATGAAAATTAAAAATAATAAAGGTTTCACTATGGTAGAAGTACTGGCAGTCGTTACTATATTAGGTATCTTAGCTGT
>CALVOV010000005.1 GCA_944350385.1 uncultured Bacilli bacterium | reverse complement strand
GTAAAAGACAAATTAACTGGCGCTGATAATTATACAAAACATTGCTTTTGGATAAATAATACTTACATGAGAAAAGTGTTAGAAGAATTCAATAATTAATATTTAAGTCGATACAATAAGTATTGGCTTTTTTAGAGGGTTTGGGATTTTCCTATATAAAAAGGATTTGTGCTATACAAATCCATTGCTTGCTAACAAATTAAAAATCATAATACTGATTAAAAATGTCATCAATATTTCTTTCAATTGTTTCAGAATTTGAATTTTCTGAATAACTATAAAATATTATATCATCGAGTGAATTATCTATTTCATTTTCATTTATACAATTATAAGCATTTAAATAAAGATTATCATAATTAATGTAATCAAATCTTAAATCATCTTTCAATTCTTGGAATGCTTCCTCAATTTCATCTTTCAATTGCTCTAATATTATTCCTTTTATTTCATCAAAGTTCGTACATACTGGATCTTCATCTATTACTTTAATTTCTAAATCTTCTTTATAAGCACTTGTAACTGAATCAACATCACAATAATAAGTACTGGCTTCATTTTCAATTATATTTATTAATAAAGAATCTGTATTAGCTTTAAAATTTTTAACATAATCATTAATATATTCTTCATCTTTTTCAAATAAAAATTCATCTACATTTCTAACAAACTTTTTAACAGTATCATAGCTTGAAATTTCAATCAAATTACTTATATAATCAAAATCATCTAAAATATTATTAAGATTATAAAATTCAATCAAATTTTTATTAGAGATAATTTTCAACACTTCTGAAGATAATATTCTTTTTTTTGATATTAATTCATTTAACTTATCCTTTATTAATTCAGACCCAAAATTAAATTCGTAAACAAAAGAGAGAACCCCATCATTAATCGAATTATATTCTATAGTTTTCAATGTAAATAAATCATAATTTATTTTATCAAGACCACATGCATTGATTTTTATTATTTTATATAATTGTTCAATATAACAGCAATCATAAACCAATTTATTACATTCTATTTGATTAAGATTATTTAATATATAATCTGAAACAGATGGATTGATAAATGATAAATATTCCATTCCCTTATCATTGCTAGTTTTTATCAATGAATTATTAAATTTGGCAATAATATCATAAAAGATATTACTATCAACATTTATACTTCTATTTTTACATGCTTTTTCAAAAGTATTTAACATAATGTTACTACTAACATTATTCTTTAATGAAATAAACATAATATTTAAAAATAATTTTTCTTCATCAGTAAATTTTTTAAACTGATTCTTCCAAACAACTTCAGGATTTTCTAAATTTTCTAAAATATATTTAGAATAACAAGAAGATTTAATAGAATCATTTTCAAAATTATGTGCACAATATTCAATAATTCGTGGATTAAAATTTCTATGATAAATAATTGGCAAATAATTATGGCTATAAAAAATATTTTTATCTTTTAAATTATTATAATATTCATTTGGCACCTTATTATAATATTGAATATTAAATAATATTTTTGCCTTTTCCATGGCATTAAATTCACTAATATCTACTACTGGTATTAGAGAAACCTTTCTTTTTAAATTATCATTCTCTTCTTCGGCCTGTTTTAAAATATACGTTCTTGAATTTAAAAGTAAATATTTTTTAAATATTTTACAATATTGAATTACTTGAGAAAAGGTTTCTAATTCCTTATCGTTTAAATCCAATATGTTTTTTCCCAAAAAATCATCAATAATAATAATTTCTTTTTCAGATTTATCTAATCCTTCAATTAATTTGTCAATTTTGTCTATTGAAGTTGTTTTTATTGAATAATCACTGTGATTAATAAGAAACTTTGACAAAATCATATAACTTGTAATAGTTTTTCCTATTCCAGGTACACCTGTTAATACAACGCAATGCTTATTTTCAAAAATTTCGTATGCAGAAAAAAATTTCTTTGTCTCAACAAAATATTTTGAATAATTCTTTATATCATCAAAAATAATAAATCTTTTAAAAAGCATAAATTTATTATTAAACATTTGTAAAATAGAAGATGATGTTAACCATAGCTTAAAATTTCTTCTAAGTATCTCTAGATTAGAATTATCTTCTAGAATATCATCTAATTCGCTTGACGATATTAAATTATCAGAATTTAAATATGGTTTCATAATATTTAATATATCTTTTTCTTGTTTTGGTGTTAATTTGTTTGTGATTAATAAATAATAATCCTTTACTTCACCATCATCATATAATTTTTTAACCTTTAAAACTTCATCTTTTAACGTTGATTTTAAATTTGAAAACGAAACGATTCTTTTACATTGACATATTATTTTTTTATCATAATTTCTTAAATCTATTCCATTATCTCTTCCAGGAGCAAAAGATTTTAAAGATATATTATACTTAAATTTCATTACATCCTTGCAAAACTCTTCAAATTCTAATGGATTTAAAATATTATAATCAAATTTCTTGCACATAATAGACCTCCACTTTCTTTAATTATATCACTAAAAAACCACTTTATTTAAAAGTGGTTTTAGATATAATTAAAATATCTCAAATATGCCTTAAATCGCTCTGTAAACCAACTTCGCTCAAGGGCTGTTTGCCACCACCTGCATTTATGTGATTAGATACTAGTATTACTCCAGGACTATTATTAAATAAACTTTTAACTCTAGCTATTCTTGCATCTTTTGGTAAATATTCATCTGTATTTCTAGTTAATTTAGCATTAATACCTAATTCTTTTAATCTATCATACATATAAAGAGCAGCTTCTAAGTTTAAATCTTTTTCTTTTAAATTATTAGCAACAGCTCCTGGATCTTCTCCCCCATGGCCAGCATCAACTATTACTCCTACTAAATTATTCATAAAATCACCTATTATAAATTATGTAAATAATAATAAATTGTCACATAAAAAAATGTGGAAATTAATTTTCCACATTTATTGTGAATTTATCATCTTCACAATCAATTAATAATTTATCATTTTCATGAATTTTTTCTTGTAACAATGATTCAGCAATTAATGTTTCAATATTTTTAGTTACAAATCTTTTTATTGGACGTGCTCCAAATTCTTTAGTATAAGCTTTATCTATTATAAAATCCTTAGCTTTTTTAGTTAAATCGATATGTAATTTTACTTGTTTCAAATGATTATTAACTACTTCAATAATTCTATCTAATACTTCATAAATAACTTCTTTAGATAGAGAGTTAAATATTACTATTTCATCAATACGATTAATTAATTCTGGTCTAAATTTTGATTTTAAGATATTCATTATTAATTCATCGCGATTATCATTATTTTCTGATTCTAGAATTACATCACTACCTAAGTTAGAAGTCATGATAATGATTGTATTTTTAAAATCAATTAATCTTCCTTGTGAATCAGTTATTCTTCCATCATCTAATATTTGAAGTAAAATATTAAATACATCTGGATGAGCTTTTTCTATTTCATCAAATAATACTATTGAATATGGATTACGTCTAACAGCTTCAGTTAATTCTCCACCTTCATCATATCCAACATATCCTGGAGGTGCTCCTATTAAACGAGAAACATTAAATGCTTCCATATATTCTGAACAGTCAATTCTAATCATATGTTTTTCATCATCAAATAGTTCATATGCTAGAGACTTAGCTACTTCAGTTTTACCAACTCCTGTTGGTCCCATAAATATAAATGAACCAATAGGACGATTAGGATCTTTTATTCCAGATCGAGCTCTTATAATGGCATTGCTTACTAATTCAATAGCTTCATCTTGACCTTTTACTCTATGTTTTAGATTTTCTTTTAATGATAATAATTTTTCTTTTTCTCCACTTACTAATTTAGCAATTGGAACATTTACCCAACGTGAAACTATTTCTGCAATATTATTTTCATCTACTATATCTGATAAAATTTGATTTTGCATTGTAAGTTTTAATTGAGAAAGTTCTTCTTCAAGAGCTGGAATATCGCCATGCTTTATTTTAGCTGCCTTATTTAAATCATAATTATTTTCAGCTTGCTCTAATTCGAATTTTAAATCTTCTAGTTTTGCTTTTTTATCATTAATTAAATCTTTTAGTTTCTTTTCTTCTTCCCATGTTTTTCGATATTCATCTTGTTTTGATTTTAAAGTTTCCATTTGTTTTTCTATTTCTTTTATACGATTTTTAGAAACTTCATCTTTTTCTTTTTTTAGAGCTTGATGTTCTATTTCTAGAGTCATTATTTCTCTGTTGATTTTATCTAAATCCACAGGTACAGAATTCATTTGCATTTTTATAGTAGCACATGCTTCATCAACTAAATCTATAGCCTTATCTGGTAAGAAACGATCAGTTATATATCTATCAGATAAGTTTACAGCAGCTACTAAAGCATTATCTTTTATTGTTACTCCGTGATATATTTCAAATCTTTCTTTTAAACCACGAAGTATTGTTAAAGTATCTACTAATGATGGTTCTTTGACTAATATTTTTTGAAGTCTTCTTTCTAGAGCTCCATCTTTTTCAATGAACTCACGATATTCTTTTAATGTTGTAGCACCAATTAATTTTAATTCACCACGTGCTAGCATTGGTTTTAACATATTACCAACGTTCATAGCATTATTAGAACCAGCTCCTACAATCATGTGAATCTCATCAATAAACATGATTATATCTCCATCAGCTTTTGACACTTCTTTTAATACTGCTTTAAATCTTTCCTCAAATTCACCTTGATATTTGGCTCCAGCTACTAAAGCAGATAAATCTAATTCCCAAATTTTTTTATTTTTTAAATCGTCAGGAACATCGCCCTTAACGATACGCATTGCTAAACCTTCTACTATCGCAGTTTTACCAACACCAGGATCACCAATTAATACTGGGTTGTTTTTCGTTTTACGAGAAAGAATTCTAGTAATACTTCTTATTTCTTCATCACGACCAATAACGGGATCTATTTTTCCTTTTTTAGCCTGTTCTGTTATATCTCGACCATATTTTTCTAATGGATTTTTTAAACTTTCTTCAAAAGGATTTTGATTATTCATAATTATTCCTCCTTTATAGTGTACTTTTTCAGTACAGTATAATTATAACACTTTTTTAGCACTTGTCAATATAGAGTGCTAATTATATATTAAAAAAATAACTCATATTTTATTTTTCAATAAAATAAAATATGGGCTAAAGAATTCTTTTATAGATACGTACTTATCTACCATTGAAACTAACATTGTTTCTTTATATTTAGGTATTTTAGTAATGGTAAGCGGCCACATATGTTTTGAAATTATATCTTTTTCTAATTCATTTAATTCAAAATATTTTAAGGAATTCTTTAAAGCAATTTTTGGATGTACATAACCATGTTTTTCGAATAATTTTTTTACCTTTTTTATATTATGCCAATCATAAAGAAAAAAATCATGAAGTAGGGCAGCTCTAGCTACAGAAATATAATCTAAATTGAATTTTTGAGCAATACGATAACTTACATACGAAACAGCTAGGCAATGTGTTAACGTAGTTGTAGAACCATGTTGAATATAATTGTCCATTTTTTGTACAATATCTGTTTCGATTATATCTTTTATATAATTGTAAAATTCATAATCTAAAATATGATATTTTTCTCTTATAGTCATGTTTTCTCCTTATCCTTAATTAATGCTAAACTATATCTTCTTCATCTATTTCATATAATATTTGAAATTTTCTGAATAATTTAATTAATAATTTATTTTTGAAAATCTTGTTTTTCTCATTTTTTTCATATATATCTCTTATCTTAGTATTAGCAAATGTTTTTAATTTATAATGATCTTTTCTAGAATATATTATATTAAGAGCTATATCAATATATAACTTTTTTTTCTCTTTATCTTCTAAACAAATTAAATATGGTGATGATACGTTTTTATTAGTATATTTATTTATCAATTCTACATTAGTTATTAATTCTACTTTTTCTATTGAACTTAATTCAATAGGTTCTTGATATTCATGATTTTCTATATAAATATCAACTATATTTTCTAATGATAGTTTTATATTTTCTTCTTCTATACCATTACTTATATTCAAAACCATCGTTTTATCACTACTTTTAATTACAAGATAATCATTTTTTTTATAACTTCCTATAAATACTTCTTTTATTCTATTCATAAAACCACCTTATTTATGATTATATCATAATAAGATGATTTTTATATTTTCTTTTATTGTTTTTTTAATCATAATTTTATAGCATATCTTTTTTCTTTAATACAAAAGCTAAAATTAAAGAAACAATAGTTGATAATATTATTATTTTTATAAAGGCAAATGAATCATTCATTATTGTTCCTAGAGGAATATTCATACCTAAGAATGAGGAAATCATAGTAGGTATAGATAAAACTATTGTAATTCCTGCTAAAAACTTCATCGCATTATTTAAGTTATTAGAAGCTATTGTTTCATATGTATTAGTTATTGATTGTAAAATATTTTTATAAATAGTACTCATTTCTATAGCTTGTTTGTTCTCTATTACAGCATCTTCTAATAAATCTTTATCATCTTCATATAAAGTTACTATTGTTCCTTTATATAATTTTTCTAATACTAGTTCATTAGCTTTTAATGAAGTTGTGAAGTACACTAATGTTTTTTCTATTTCTAATAAATCTATCAAATCCCTATTTTTGGTTGATTTTTTTAAAAACTTTTCTTTTGATTCAATGTCCAAATTTACTTCTTTTAATGCTTTTAAATAATATGATGATGTTCTTAATATAATTTGTATTAAAAATCTTGTTTTTTTAGCTGTTCTAAATTCAAGTATTTTATTCATTTTAAAGTCATCTAGTATCCTAGTTTTCTTAGGTGAAACAGTTATTATAAATCGGTTATTAGTAATAATAATACCTAATGGGTAAGTTGTGTATTTATGATCTGCTTGTTCATTTTCAAGATAAGGTATATCTATTACAATTAGTGTTCCATTTTCCCCTTGTTCAACACGAGGTAATTCTTCTGTATCAAGCATCTTATTTATTAAGTCTGTATCAACATTTGTTTTAGCAACGACTTTTTCAATTTCATCTTTTGTTGGATTTGTTAAATCTATCCAACTATCGACTTGAAATTTTTTTGTTTTTTTAACATGTTTACTTGCAATATCAGTCTTGAATATTCTTAACATTTTATCACCCCTCGCTAAATTCTAGGCATATTATACCACAAAAAGCAAAATATGTCTTTAGAAAAGTTGTGAACTAGTTTAATTTTTTAGATATGTACAGAAAAGGTGTGTCAAGTAAAGCTATAATTATTTCGATTACAGACCCGATAGTTGCAATTGAAACAATTGTATTGAAATCAAAAATACCAATAAAAGCAAATGTTGCAAATAAGTAATTTTCTAAACAGTTAGATATTATTGTAGATACATTGTTTCTAAGCCACAATTTTTTTGGATATTTATTTCTAATTTTTTCATATAAAAATATATCTAATTTATTACTTAAATAAAACATTGCTAAACTAGCTACACTAGTTCTTAAGTTTAGACTAAATAAAGTCTGCATACTATCTTGAGCAATGTCTGTTATGTCAGGTACAAATAATAAACTTAATTGTGTTGTAATTAAAAAGATTATGGTTGAAGCTAGTGCACAATTAATAGATTTTTTAGCATATTTTGAATCATATTTTTCAACTAAAATATCTGTTGCTAAAAAGTTTGAAGCAAACATTATATTTCCTAATGATGAGGTAAAACCCATAATATTAATAGTTTTACATACTACAATATTTGCTATTATTGTTGCTATACTTACCCAAACCAATAATCCTTCTTTTTTAAATATTTTTTCCATTATTACAACCATCGTAAAACAAATAATTAATGATAATATTCCTAAGATAGTATTCATAAAAAATCACTCCCATTTTTTTATAGTAGGTGATGATAACTACTAATCATTACCAAATAAAATTTGATTTTAGAAATTCTCCATTATCGATTAAAATATCTTGACCGGTAATGGATTTATTTTCTATTGTCATATAGTATGTTAATTCAGCTATTTCCTCTGGATCAGCCCATTTATTCAATAATGTTTCATTTAAAACAGCTTCATATAGTTTTGAATTCTCTATAATATGTTTATTTAATTCTGTACAAACTACTCCAGCAGAGATACTATTGCTAGTAGCTCCATACTTAGCTATTTCTAAAGCTACATATTTCATGTAGGAAACAATACCACCTTTACTTGCAACATAATAAGGAAATTCTGCTCCTGTTGTAGCCGAAGCAGAGGCCATAAAAATAATTGACTTTATATTTGGCTGTATTCCATATTTTTCAGTAATGTTTATTGTTCCCTTTAAATTTACATCAATATCATCTTTTGAATTTTGAACTCCAGCATTATTTATTAAAATATCAATGTTTGAAATTTCAGGTAATTTGTCGCTACAAATATCTTCTTTTATATGTCTATAATTTTTATTTATTATACTTGACTCTTCTATATCCATACCTATTACTTGATGATTCTTTGATAAGAATTTTTCAGCAATAGCTTTTCCTATCCCTTTTGTTGATCCAGTAACTAAAATTTTCATATTTCCTCCAAATTAACAAATTATATTATAGCAAACAAAAAAAAATAAAAAAAGCTCATTATGAGCTTTTTCCTAAAGTAACTTTTACTGTTTCTGCTTTTCCATCTCTTAAGAAAGTAACTTCTACTTCTTCTCCTGCTGAGTATTGATATAATTCATATCTTAGATAAGCAATGTTTTTAACATCTTTATCTCCTAATTTAGTAACAATATCTCCTACTTTAATTCCTGCTTTATCTGCAGCACTATCTTTTTGTACCTCTACTACTGCTACACCTTCATCAACACCATCTGGAACTCTTACATTATATCTATATAAATTAGCTAAATCTGTAAGATTTGCCATACTAATACCTAATACCGGCCATTCTATTTTTTCACCATTTTCTAATTGCTCTACATGACTCATAGCATATTCAATTGGAATAGCAAATCCCATACCTTCTATTTCTGAATCAACTAATTTCATAGAACAAATACCAATTACCTCTCCATTTACATTCAATAATGGACCTCCACTATTTCCAGGATTAATTGATGCATCTATTTGTAATACTCGCATAACCCAATCTTCTGAGTATGATCCAACACTTACTGTTACCATTCTATCTTTTCCAGATAGAATTCCAGATGTAACACTTCCTCTATAATCATATCCCATTGGACTTCCTACTGTAAATACAGTATCTCCTAAGTTTACTTTTTCACTTGATCCTATGTTGGCAACTAAAGAAACATATTTTTTGTCAACTCTCAAGACAGCTAAATCTAAATATGAATCTTTTCCTAATACTTGTACTTCCGCTTCTTCATCATCTGTAAATGTTACTTCTACTTTTTCCATATCATTTACAACATGGGCATTTGTCAAAATATATCCATATTTTGAATCAACTTTATAGACAAATCCTGTTCCTGAACTTGCTAATTCATCATTGCTATAGCATTGAACAAGTACAACTGCATCATAAATTTTTTCTACAGCAGGTGCTAATGAACTTTTTTCATAAACCTGAGTTTCATTCTTAGTGATTGTATTTATTCCATTTGTATCTATTGCACTTTCAAGTATAGGTACAAATCTTGATAGTCCTACCATGACTATTCCACCTGTTATAAAAGCAATTACTATTATGATAAATAATTTAAATCCAGAAACCTCACCGGTTTTATTTTTAGATTTACGACGATAATACTCTTCTAGTAAGTAATCTTTTTTTTCTTCTTCTTTGTTTTCTTCCACAGGTTCTATCTCTGCTTCTTTTATTTTTTCTTCTTTTTCCACAAATTCTGTGGATTCTTTTTTTTCTATCTTTTCTTTTTTAGGTTCTTCTTCAATAATTGCTTCTTCTATGTCTTTAGATTTCTTTTCTTCTGCTTTATTCATGATTTTCATCTATACTCCTTTCTATTGTTGCTAATTCTTTCCAGTTTAGCGTTAATCCCATTCTATCAAATACTGCTTCTATTGGAATAGTAGTTAAATTATAATTTAGAGTTTGAATAACATTATCTAATTCAATGGTCATATTTTTAAAATCTTCTTCACTTAACATTTGTTTTAAAATTATTATTAAAGCAAAGACATCATTTTTACCTTTTATATATTCGCCATCTTCTTTAGGTACCTTTAGTAATTGATGATAAACAGTATCATTTATTTCTTTTTGAGTTCTGTTCTCATATAGTATATCTTCGTGAGCACATAAATTTCGATAATTTGCTAACATTGGAAGATAATTTACTAGAACTTCTGGATCTATACAATATATACTGGCTATTTCTTTCTGATCTTCTGGCTTTAATATAGAAAACATTTCACTTACTATTCCAAAAGATAATACTTTTACTAGTATCCATAGTGGAATATATCCATAATTAGATGCATAATGTTGAGTAGCACTATGTTGTTGACCATTAACTCTTATCTGCCTCTTCATCTTTTTTAATAGGTCGTTAATCTGTTTTTGTCTTTCAGGTGCTGAAGTAAAGTTTTTAGGTTTTAAGTAATCACTTTCTCTATAACCATACTTCTTGGATAATTGGTAGGAAACTATTGATTTAAGGTTATTTTCAATTACTAATAGATATTTAAACAATATATTTCTGAATGATCTATCAAATAGAAAAAGACTATATAATTCCTCAAAAGTAGTACCTGGTTTAAATTTTCTGTCTGCTTCAGATTTTAAAAATAAATGTCGGTATCCATTAATAAAAAAATAATTTTCACGTAGAAGAACTTTTTTAGTATATTTTTCATCATTAATTATAAGTCCTTTAGCTCTAAATATATCTAATTGTTCGTCTAAGGTTTTAAATTTCTTTTCTACCATAATCTCACCTATTATAGATTATAACATATTATTTCAATAAAATAATTAATTTTTAATTATTATTATATGATATAATAAAAAACAAATCAGTTAGGGGGAAATTTCTATGCCAGCAACTATAACTCATTCTTATTTTACTATTGATGTATATGATGTTTTACCTGATGATATTAAAAAGAAGATATCTTTAAGTCGTTTTAAAATGTTTGGACAAGCTTTTGATCCTATTATGTTTTATAATTTATTCAGCATTCTTCCAGGGAAGAAAATAAGAAAAAAGGATGACTATTTTCATCAAAATAAAACTAGAGATTTTTTTATCAACATGCTAAAAATTATGAGAGAAAAAAATTTGACTTCTGATTTGGAGTGTTGTTCTTTTTTAGCTGGTTTTATATGTCATTATGTATTAGATTCCAACTTACATCCTTTTATTATATATAAAACTGGTGAGTTTGATAAAAAAAATCCTCTTACCTATAAATACAATAATATTCACACCTTTATGGAAACATTTATAGATAATGACATGGTAAAAAGAAGAGAAAATATAAATCCATATAAATTTAAATTAGATAAATTTTGTTTTGATTTAAAAGAATTTTCAATAAATTTAGATTATTTAATAGATTCTACTTTTTTTAAAACTTATCAAATTAAAGATATGAGTTACATTTATTATAAATCTTTAAAACAAATGAAAAATGCTTTAGTAGTTTTTCGTAAAGATCGCTTTGGTTTGAAAAAAAATATTTACAAATTAGTTGATACTTTTACTTTTAAAAACACTTTTAGATTTGAAGCTATTAGTTATCATTATCCACTAGATGATAAACATAATTTTTTAAATAGCGATCATAAGTTATGGAGAAATCCTACTACTTATGGTATGACTAGTACGGAATCTTTTCTAGATTTATATATGAAGTCAATTCATGAAGCTAAAAATATTATTTGTAGTTCATTTGATTATTTAAATGGCAAATATATTGATTTAAATAAAGTGTTTACTAATAAAAATTATGTTACTGGAATAGATTGTGATTTAAAGAAAGAATTAAAATATTTTGAATTTTAATTTTTTTTGTATATTTTTTTCTTTTATTATCACTATATAGTTAGGTGATAATATGATATATAGATATGATGTAAAAAATAATGGAAAAGAAGATATTTTATATTTATATTTAGATATGAAAAGTGAATTTTCAAGAGAATTAATTAATGGTCACGATAATAAAGAATTAAGTCGTCGTACAAATAATTTTATTATTAATAATAAAATTAAATTTAACGGAAAAAAAGTGTTTTTAATTATTGATGGATTTGTTGTCAAAACTGTAGATATAAGTATTGCTGATAAAACTGCTAAAAATAATCCAGATTATTCTAATAAACAATTTTTAGTAAATCTTAAACTAAATGACAATTCATATATTGAGGTAAATCTTGAAAAATATTTGCTTAATGTTTTAGCAAACATTTATAATGATGAAGTTCATGAAGAAACTTTAAAATGTATCACTATTCTGTATAGGACTTATGCTTATAAAGAAATGGTAGAAAACAAGTATATAGATGCTAATAATTATTTTATGGATTATAAAGATATTACTAACTATAAATTACAATGGTTAAATCAATATGATAATATTTATAAAAAATTATTAGATATTATTGAAGAAACTGATTGTATGTTTTTAAGTTACCAGAATAAATATATTTTACCTTTTATTCATGTATGTAATAATGGATTTACTTTTAGCAGTAAAAATTATCCATATCTTTCTTCAGTAAGCAGCTTATGGGATTTAGCTTGTCAAAATAATCGTGAAATTACTGATTATGATTATGAAACAATTTCTAAACTATTGAGTGTTAAAATCACTAAAACTACACCTATCCGTATTTTAGAAATTGATACTAATAACCAAATTTTAAAAGTAAAAATAAATAATAAAATTTTTACTGGTGAAGAATTAAAAAGAATTCTTTCATTAAAATCTTTAAACTTTAATATAATACTTTATAATAATTATCTTAGAATTATTACTTTTGGATTTGGAAATTTTTTAGGATTAAGTATATATGGATCTAATGAACTTGCTAAAGATGGTATTGATTATCCAAATATTTTAAAATATTATTTCCCCAAGACTAAAATTAATAAATATATAAAAGAGCTTCCTTAATGGGAAGCTCCTTTTTGTGAACGTAAATCCAATAAATTATTATCAGCATCTTTATATAATTTGACAATTGATTCTAGGTATTTTGAATAATTAGATACTTCATCAACAAAATTTTGTATTTCAGATAACTCTTTATTTTTTATTAATTCTGCTATAACATCAGCACTGGCTTTTAGTTCTTTAGAATAATTTATCATGTCATCATAACTTATATTTTCTATCATATTTCTTCCTCCAAACTACTTAGTTTTTGCATAGTTGGTTGTTCTGTTATTCTTGTAGACTCATCTTTTTTATTAGAAAATTTAGTTGCTGTTGCCACTAAAACTTGCTTGTAGCTTTCAATATTAGAAATATAATTCAAATTATCTTTATCTGTATAATTTTGTTTAACTTTGCCCAATACTTCAAATATTTTATTTACTGCTAAAACATATTTATTATATTCTGACATGTTTCCTCCTATATAAGAATAATTCTTGAACCATTTTTTAAATCTGTTTCACGTATAGTCATATTAACTTCATAAATCATACCTGTTTCTTTACTATACAAATTAGTATCTTCATTCATAATATAAGCACCTTCTGTTAGCTCTACTAATTCTTGTTCAATTAATTTTTTTATGGTACCTATTTTTTTATTAATGGGAATAAATAAATCATATTTTTTTTCTATCAAAGGAATGTCTAATTCTACTAATATTTTATTTTTCATATTCATCCCTACTTTCCTGAAAGTAATTTAATTAAAGTAGCTTTTCCCTTATGAATATTATATCCAAAACCTGGTTCGATTTCAGCTCTTAATAAACGTGCTGCTGTCGTTACTTTCAAAGTAAATTGATTTCCTATACCATTACCAATCCAAACTCCTTCTGATAAATCACAATTGGCTTTATACCAATTTTCAAAAGCAATAGTCTTGATATTATTGATTGTTTCCACAAAGATGAATTTTATATAATTTGTTTGTTTTGCTACTTCAATTATTGAATTAAATTGTTCTTTAAGTTCTGGGGTTGCTTTATTCATAAAGTTTAATGGTCCAATTAATAGACAAATTATTGAATTAGTTGTACCACTATCTATTTCTGCATTTATTGTTTGTGCCATAGCTTCTAATGTTTCCGAGATATCTTCTGCTTGATGAACATTATTTTCTTCTTTATAATTATAATTTTCTAATACTGATATTGTATCTATAACAAAGATATTTGATAAATTTATTCTACTGATGGCCTTAACAATTCCGTCTAAGAAATCTGGATCTGATGTAATATCATCACCCGTTATATTGTAAATTATATTATCATTTAAATTAATCTTAGAAGTTAATAAAGATTCTTTTTCTATTCCTACTGGTATAGTTGACGTTTTTCCTAGTTCTTCTTCAACTGTATCTAGAGAAACGATTTCTGGCAATACTGGAATCTTTTTTGCTTGATATGTACAAATATCTCTTAATTTTTTACAAACTATTTTTATATAATCTGTCATTAAAGATTGTTCATATGGATAAGCTGTTTGAAACTCATATATACTATCTAATAAAATCAAGCCACGACCAAATATTTTTGAAGGTTCCTTTTTTCTAACTCCTGGTATTACGGAAATGTAATCTGAAGGATCATTAAATTGAAGAACGATACTTTGACTGAAATTTTGTCTGACTTTATATCTTAATGTGTTAGAGCCATTAGTACTTAAAACAAAGATAATTCCATATTTTAAGCAATCTCTAGTTATTTGTGAAATAACATCTTCATAATCTGGATATGTTTCAAAGAAAGCTTCTGCATTATTAATGATAATTGTTATTAGTGGCATTGATTTACCGCCATGACTAATATAGAAATTATAAGATCCATTATAATCTACAAATAATTTTTTTCTACTTTCCAATTGTGCAAAAACCATTTTAAATAAATTTTCTATTTTTTCTTGTTCTGTTGATAATAATATTTCTCCAACATGTGGAGCATTTTTAAATACTGTTAAAGTTTCTGCACCACAATCGATTATGTAAAAATTTACTTCCTCAGAATCATGATTTGTAATTGATGAATAAACAATACTTGTAAGCATTAACTCTTTACCACTACCTGCAGAACCATAAATAATTGTATTTCCTCTTTGAGATAAAGGTAATGTTAGAAGTGCTTGTCTTTGATTATCTGGATCATCATATTCACCAATTATTGGATTAATATCATTCTTCTTAGCATGATAACTATATTTTTTCTTCAATTCATCAACTATTATTACATCTGGTATCCTATCAAGCCATAATTGATCTATTGATATATTAGCTTGTTTTGCCTCATCAACTATATATTTGACTATATTAGTTATTTCTTCTCCTTTTGATTCTACAACAATATCATTTTGCTTTGTATCAAGTTGTTTAATAATATTTCCAACATTATCAATTAGGTCAATAGACTGATCTACTTTCTTTTTTCTTTTATCAGTTGGATAATATTGTGCTCCTGCCCATGCTGCTTGACCCATAGCAAATAATTCATTATAACCAACTTGTAAGTAAAATCTTCCTGGATTTTTTAATGATGCTGCATCAGGTACTTTTATCATATCCATTGAATCTGACTTATCTTGAACTTTTAAACAAACTCTAAACTTTGTATTTGACCAGATTTGATCATTAACTACTCCACTAGGCTTTTGAGTTGCTAAAATTAAGTGCACTCCTAGAGAACGTCCAATACGAGCAGTAGAGATTAATTGATCCATGAATTCAGGCCTTTGAGCTTTTAATTCAGCAAATTCATCAGAAATTATAAATAAATGAGATACAGGTTGCGAAACTAACCCTTTGCGATATAATCCCTGATATTTATATATATCAATAGTACTCTCATTTAATTTATCTCTAGCCTCATTAAATATTCTTTGACGTTTATGCAATTCTGATTGGATAGATGCTAATGATCTATTCATTTCTACAGTATCTAGGTTAGTAATTGTTCCTGCTAAATGAGGTAATTTCATTCCGGTTTCTTTATTTTGAAAAACTCCTGCCAAACCTCCACCTTTATAATCAATTAGTACAAATGATACTTCATATGGATGATAATTTATAGCCATAGATAATATATATGTAATAATAAATTCGGATTTTCCAGAACCAGTCATACCAGCAACTAATCCATGTGGTCCATGAAATTTTTCATGCAAATCCAATTTAAATAATTCATGTTGTCTATCTATTCCTACTGGAGCTTGTAGTGACTTAGTCGGATCATTGTTCTTCCATCTATTTAAAATGTTTAATTGTTCAACCATTCCAACATTATACATTTCTAGAAATGAAAGACTAGCTGGTAAATTTTGATTTTCCTTGGCAATATCTATTGGTAAATTAGCTAATATTTTACAACACTCATACATATTTAATGTTGGATCATAGTCAGCAGTAAACTCTTTTTGCTTATTAGATACTAATTCATTTTCAAAAATACCTGACTTTTTGTCACCGATACTAATAAATGTTTTACATTCATTTGGTATATTAATTAATCTAGGACTAATTACTACCATACTAAAACCATAGTTTATATCCATTTCAGCTACATCTTTTACTAATTCTACGTCTCTATACATTTTATAATTGTCTGTAATAATCATATAATATGGTTTGTAGTGATGATAATCTAACGTATTTTTTTCTACTTTACCATTGTTTTCTTTATTTTTTCTAGCTTGTACTTCTATTTCTAAAGCTAAAGATAGTTCTTTTGCTTCATCTAAATTAGTTGCAAAATAACGCATTGTTTTTTCATTGTTCCAACAATGAGGAGCTATCTTTAAATATTTCCAATGAGTAGCATTTTTCTCATCTGTTAAAACTACAATTTTTAAGTCTTCATAACTATGATAAACTAAAATCTGAAGCATTAAAGCATCTATGAATTGATTTTTAATATTTGCTGATCCAATGATTGCTGTTATTCTATTTTTCAAAAATGAAAGAGAGATAGGAACATTTTCTAACATAGTAGATTCGGCTCCTAATTTATAAACTTCTTCTAATAAATTATCTGTTTCAACAGCAAAGTGGGATTGTGGAAAATTTATTTTTCCACTTAAATTTGTTGAGCCAATTCCTAATCTTAAATCTAAAAAATCATTTTGATCTAATTCTCTTTCCCATAAATTTCTTTTTTTCTGATATAAAATTTCTTTTATGGCAGAAATTGGTAAATAATTATCAATAAGAATTTGTCTTTGAATCTTCATTTCAGACTGAATTTTTAATCTTTTTTCTTCAATATACTGCATATATTTTGTTTGACGCAAAGCTTCTTTTTTCTTTCTTTGTCTATTTTGATATTTTTTACTTAATATCGGCCAAAGAATTAAAGAACCCAACATTCCACCAGACATAACTAAACTCGGTGCAGCTTGTGAAAGATCCATAGTACCATTTAAAACATTATTTAGTGACTGAAATGCTGTCGTTCCTGAAACCATTCCCATTGTAAGCATTGGTCCTACAGAAAGAATTGCCGGTGTCTCATCAGGTGCTTGTTTGCCAGGAGGTGGATCTATCGTAATATCTACATCCTCAATCATTGTTTTGAATCTAGGTGCACGATAAAAATAATCGTCCTCTTTAAAAAATTCTATTGCTTCTTCATCAGGATTATCAAACTCAGTTTGTTTTTGAACAATTGGCATTTTTCTTTGAAAAACATTTTGGTCATAAGAAACATAGTTACCTATGTTGTTTATAACTATTGAATTTTGCATTATAATAATTCTAAGACCCATAATGAAAATAATATCGCCATATTCTAAATCTTGATGGGTAATGGCTGTATTGTTAACATAGGTACCATATTTACTGCTTAAATCTGTTATTGACCACATACCATTAATCAATGATAGTTTAGCATGCTGAATTGATACTAGTGGATTGAGATAAATAATATTGGCTTTTGGATCATTACCTATAATATATTCTGTATTGTCTCTTGCTATTAAAGTTGTTGTTACCTTATCAGCATTTGGAGAACAATATAATATTACATATTCATTATCAGTATTTATTTTCAAAAAAAACATGCTATAATCACTTAAATATGCTGATTCTATTTCTTTAGACCCAGCCATAATTTTTGTTTCAAAATCACTCTTAATTTTCCATTTGCCGTCTTCTTCTTCAACATTTATTAAATTACGTGTATTTCCTAAGTAATCTGTATCTGTAATCCAATAATTTCCTTTAATAGTATTAGGCAAACTAAAATTTATAATTTTACTTTTTTTAATTAACCTTACTATCATTTAGTTCACCCCATCATACTCTATCTTATAGTCATTATATCTTTTTTTTTATGTTTTTACAATAATTTTAAAATATTTAATAACTCATTACTTTTTATTTTTTTGTTGTCTTATTTGAGTATATGTTGTTAACTTGCCTTCTAAAGATTTATATATAGTATCCGCACCTATAAATGAAAATAATCCTATCCAAAAACTAGTTGGAATTGTAATTTTTGTGAATGAATAACAAAAGATAATACTAAATAAAATATTAATAATTAACGAATATAATATTATATATTTTTTATTTTCAAGTAATCTTTTGGTCTTTTGAATAAACGAACAGGTTATTGTGCTTATAATCATTGAGATAAATAATAATTGTTGTAAAAAGTCTACGCTTAACATATATCCTCCCTTTTACATTATATTATTCATATCAATGTATTATAAATTTTTACAAAAAAAATACTGCATAAGCAGTATTTTGAAAAAAACTGAATTAACGTTTTGAAAATTGTGGTGCACGACGTGCTTTCTTTAAACCTGGTTTCTTACGTTCTTTCTTACGAGAATCTCTTGTAATAAATCCAGCAGCTTTTAAAATTTTTCTATAACTATTTTCTGAATCAGCAGGTGTATTTGCATCATAAGCTAATAATGCTCTTGTAATTCCTAAACGAATTGCTCCTGTTTGTCCTTGAAATCCACCACCTGTAACTTTAGCATCAACATCAAAAATTTCTTTTGTATTTGTTGCTTCTAATGGTTGACATAAATCCATAACTAATACTTCGAAAGGTAAATAGTCATGAACATCTTTTCCATTAACAGTGATTTTTCCAGTTCCTGGAGTTAAAGTAACTCTAGCAACGCTTGTTTTTCTGTGTCCTGTTCCAGTATATTTTTTTTCTTTTGCCATAACTTAAACCCTCCTACTTAACTTCAAGCACTTCTGGTTTTTGTGCTTGATGTTTATGTTCACTACCAGCATAAACAAATAATTTTTTTGCCATTTGTCTTCCTAATCTATTATGTGGAAGCATTCCTTTAATAGCTCTTTCCATCATTTCTACTGGAAATTCTTCTCTCATTGTCTTAGCGTTTCTTTCTCTTAAACCACCAGTGTATTGAGAGTGATTGTAATACATTTTATCGTTTAATTTATTTCCTGTTAAATTTACTTTTTGTGCATTAACAATAATGATATTATCTCCGCAATCAATATGTGGAGTGTAAGTTGGTTTGTTTTTTCCACGTAAGTATGTAGCTGCTAATGTAGCAACACGACCTAAAGATTTTCCTTCAGCATCGATAACATACCATTTACGTTCTACAGTTTCTTTCTTTTGCATATAACTATTCATATTTTTTCTCCTTAATCCTATTAAATCAGACTTTCCCAGGGTCTAATTTATGTGGGGATGTTCGAATGTACCGATTTAAATTATACTAAATTATACAATAAAAATCAATACTTTTTTGTTTATTTCCAACACTTTTGATATTTTTTTATTATTATTTTTTCAAAATTAAGCTTGTACTATTTTCAACTTTATCTTCTAATTTCATTTCAAAGGCAGCTAATTGTTCATCACTTAAAGATTCGATATAAGCACTAGCTGTTTCATATTTCATCTGTCTTCCTATTTTATAACCCGTAACTACTGTTGTTGTTAAACCAGTTGTTGAACTAGTTGCCGCTAATTTTCTGACTCTATCATAATGTGGCTTATTGTTATATGCCACATAATCAACTAAATTTACTGAACCATAAGTACTTCCTAATGCAGTACTAGTATTAAATAAAGCATGTCCACTTATATACATTTTATTTTTCCCCCTTGATAGTTTTTGTTTTCTCTTTGCTTTTTCTCATTTTCTATTAACTTTTTTAATTGAATTAATTGTTCTTTAGAGTTAACATTATTTAATATTTCATCAATACTTACTATATCTTTCTTCTCATCTAGAGTATTATAAATAACTTCATAAGCATCATAATATTTTTCCATTTCTATTTTCTCTTTTGTTGCTTCTTTTTTCTTTAGTTTATTTTCTATTCTTTTTAACCTATAAATATTATAATTTTGAATATTAACACATTGAAAATTTTTTAATGAGTCTATACCAGTAAGTAAGGCTAAAGGAATACCAGCAGGAAAGCCAATTATACCTAATGCAATAAATGTTGGAATAGCTATAGCATCAAGTACTAATCCTCTTTTATGAACTGATTTATTCCAATTAAGGTAAATCATAAATTCACTTGGTTTACTAGCAATATGATAATTTATGTTTTCACCTTTATTATATTCTTTTCTTAAAAGCATTTTTTGATATGTACATTTTTTTAAAATCATGTCTATTTCATTTTGATTTTTTGCTTTTTTAATATATTTATTTTTTTGTTTATCAATAAAACCATCAGCTATTTTGACATAGTTTGGAAGTAATCTTTTTATTATTTTCCACTTTATATAGTCAAAGTTTAAAACAAATTTTTGAAATTTTTTGGCTCCTAACTTTTCACAAATAAGTATCTTTTTGTCATAATCAGTATTCATATAAACCCCTTCTTTTCTCGAATGTCCTTTATTATATCACAAAATTCAAAAAAAGAAAATTCTTTAATAAATTTTCTTTTTTATCTTAATGTTAATATTTTATTTTTTTCTAAACTTTCCTCTTTTTCTACCAGTTTTGATTCTAACTTAGCTAGTTCAATGTCAGATAATGATTTCACATAGCTATCTCCATAATAGTAATAATTGTGTACTCTATAATTTGGCATTGCTGTTAAAGATGTAGTTAATGAAGACCCAACAGTTGTTAATAAGTCTTCATCTGCACCATAAGTATCTAAAGTTGAAAGTGTTGATGATATTGTCGTTGTTTCTGCTAACATAAATCCTCCTAATATTTTACTTCATAAAGATATAAACCTTGTGCAGGTGCTGTTTTTCCTGATTTAGTTCTGTCTTTACTCTCTAATACTTCTTGAACTGAACTTGGAGATACTTTTCCTTCACCTACTTTTATTAAGTATCCTACCATATTTCTTACTTGATATCTTAAAAAGCCATTTCCTTTAAAGGTTATGATTAATTTATCTTCTTTCTGCTGAATATCTGTATAGGTAATGTTTCTGACACAATTGTCTTTTTCTTTATTATCAGTTACAAATGATCGATAATCATGTTCACCTTCAAAATACTTTATTCCTTTTTTCATTGAGTCTATATCTAACTTATAGTTATATTGAAAAACGTAATTTCTTTCTATTGGATTATATTCTCCTAAATTGATTACATATTTATATGTTTTACTTTTTACATTATATCTAGCATGAAAATTGTCATCTACTACTTTTGTTTCTATAACATGAATATCATCTGGTAAATTACTATTTAAAGCTCTTTTTAATTTATACTCTGTTATATTAACATTTAAATCTACGTGTCCATATTGAGCTAAGGCATGTACACCTTTGTCTGTTCTACCTGTGGCTGTTATTGTTGTTTTGATACCATTATTTATTTTAGTTAAAGCATTTTCAAGATTTTCTTCTATGGTGTTTTTTCCTTTTTGTTTTTGGAATCCACAATATGAACTTCCATCATAAGAAAATTTTATCAAAAATCTCATTTTAACCTCCTAAACATGTTTATATATATCTTTTATTATATCTCTAATATCATCATGATAATCAATTTTAACATTTCTATTTTTTTTTGCCAAATATGTGAATAATACAATTTCAGGTATAGGTATACTATTTCTTTTTAAATAATCTACTCTCTGGTATACTTCTTTTGTTGCTCCTGTTATTAATATATTATTATTTTTAACAATAATTATCTCATCAGTATATTTATATAGTATTTCTGGATTTTCTGTTTTTATTATGATAGTCTTATCATATTGTTCTTTAAATTTTTGAAATATCATAAATAAACGTTTTTCTTGTTTTAAGTCTAAATACTTGAATGGTTCTTCTAAAATAATTGTATCTGGATTTGATAATAGTCCTACTGCAATAGTGATTAGCTTTTTCTCAGATGAAGATAAAGTATTTAGATTATGACTAATATATTCTTCACTTATTCCTACTATTTTTAATGATCCTCTTATTTTCTTATTAGAATCTTTTACATTTAATTGGTGAATTCTTAAATAATTATTCATCAAATCTTCAACTGTTGTTAAATATGCAGGAAATTCTATATTATCTTCTACTTGTGAGATTCTTTTTCGATTGATATAAATTTCATCTTTTGCTACTTTTGCATTGTTTATAATTATTTTTCCTTTACCACATTTTTTTAAACTTATTAAATTAAATATTTTGTTTTCTTTATCATTTATTAAACCGGTAATAGTATTATGATGTACAACTAGATTGATTTGTTCTTCTTCTAAATTATGGTTATCAAAAATCAATTCCATAATTTTTCTGTCATCCTGTTCATATCTAGTTCTACTTCTTTTACTAAGTTATAATCCTTTAGCTTGACTGATAAATCAATCATAAAGGGAACTTTTAGTCCTATTCTATTTAAGACATTATCTTTTTGTAATACTTCTAGAGGTTTTCCTTGTAAAATTATTTTACTTTCATTTAATATATAGAGATAATCTGTATCTATAATATCTTCTAATCTTGTAGAAATAAAAATTATTGTTAAATCATAATTTTTTATCAAATATTTGAAGTATGCTATTATTTTTTTTATTTCTTCTGAATCTAAGTAAGGTGATAAATCATCTATAAGAATGATCTTTGGCATAGCAGCAATTGCTAAAGCTAATTGGAACTGTATGAATTCTTTTTGTGACAATTCTTTTATTTTTTTTGATTTTATCTTATTGATACCTAGATTTTTCCTAATATTTTTTAAGCGCTTATTTTTTTCTTCTCGACTTAAAAATAATTGATCAATATAATAACTTAATTCATCTTCAACTATTTCGTACATGAATATTTCACGTAATGGAAAAATAGCTTTAACTATTTTAAAATAGTCCGTCATTTTATAATCATTTAAATTGGTGTTATTTATTAAAATGTTTTGATCAACATATATGCTGCGAGATAGTATTTTTATCAGCGTTGTTTTACCACAATTATTTGGTCCTGATATGGAGGTAATCTTATTTTTTTCTATTTTTAATGTTAAATTATCAAAAATATTTAAGTAATTTAAGTTAGTTATTTCGATACTATTAACCATAACCCCACCTCCAGTACAAACTATATTATATAATAATACTAAAAAAAAAGCCAATCTTTAATTAGCTTTTCTTTTTTGAATTTTATATATAATTTTTAATAATAATTTATCTGAGGCAAATCTGCTAAAAAACTTTGCACATTTCATTTTAAATCCAGGTATAATTAACATTTTACCTTTAAACATACTGTCAATTGCATACTTTGCAACATAACTACTTGACAATGGCTTTACTGCAAAATTTACACCTGCTACATTGTTAAAGTTAGTGTCTACTGGTCCTGGACACAAAACAGATACCTGAACATTAGTTTTTTTAATTTTTTGTTCATAATATAGAGCTTCAGAAAGTTGATATACATATGATTTTGTAGCATAATATGTGCTCATTAATGGTCCTGGCTGAAAAGCTGCACTTGACGCAACATTTAAAATATAGCCGCTTTGTTTTTTCTCCATATCACGTAAAATAAATTTAGTTAAAATATGAACTGCTTTTATATTAGTATCAATCATTTCTAACTCTTTATTTAAATCTGTTTCTGTAAAGTCACCAAATAATCCAAATCCAGCATTATTCACTAAAATATCAATATTTTCTTTTTTTATTAAAATATACAATTCTTTTACTTTTTGTTCATT
The DNA here is from genome assembly GCA_944350385.1 of uncultured Bacilli bacterium. Taxonomy (GTDB): domain Bacteria; phylum Bacillota_I; class Bacilli_A; order RF39; family UBA660; genus RUG14891. The sequence continues at coordinate 54,530 of CALVOV010000005.1, read as the reverse complement.
TGCTAAATCTGCTACTACTATTGTAACCTTAGTTGGAAGAGTTTTCTGAATTTGCTCTAGCTTTTCTTTGTTTCTAGCTACTAATATTAATTCATACTTCTTAGTAGCAAGGTATTTTGCAATTGATAATCCTATACCCGAAGATGCTCCTGTTATAAGTGCTTTCAATTAAATCACCTCTTCACAAGTTTATTATATCAAATTATATATTTTTTTGCCACAAAAAAGCAGCTATTAAAAACTGCTTAATTTATTTTATGAATTTACTTAGCTTCTTCTACTAATTTTAAAATTACCATTAAAGCATCGTCTCCACGTCTTTCATCTAATTTTAAAATTTGAGTGTATCCACCATTTCTATTTTCATAACGTTTTGCTAAATCGTTAAAAATCTTTTCAACAACAGCAGTATCGTTATGTAAGAATGCTAATGCTTTACGACGAGAAACTAAATCAGCTTTTTTTCCATAAGTAATCATTTTTTCAACAGATTTACGTACTTCTTTAGCTCTAGTTTCAGTAGTTGTGATACTTTCGTTCATAATTACTTGTTTAGTCATAGTTGCAAGCATACTTCTTCTATGTTTGTTATCTCTACCTAATTTTCTATATGCCATTAGTTATTCCTCCTTATCTTAATCATTGTCGCGTAATACTAGGCCCATTTCTTTAATTTTATCTAGTACTTCTTTTAAAGATTTTTTACCTAAATTACGGATTTTCATCATATCTGCTTCACTGTTATTAACAAGATCTTGTAAAGTATGAATACCGGCTCTCTTTAAGCAATTATATGCTCTTACTGAAAAGTCTAAATCCTCAATTGAAGTTTCTAACGCTTTTACTTTTGGATCTTCTTTCTTTTCCATCATCATGCCGCTTACATCAGCAATAGATGATAAATCAGTTAATATATTAAAATGCTCAATTAAAATTTTTGATGCTAAAGCGATTGCCTCTTCTGGTTTGATTGAACCATTTGTCCATACATCTAAAATTAATTTATCATAGCTTTCATCTTGTCCTACACGTGCACTACCAACTTCATATGATACTCTCTCGATAGGAGAATAAATAGAATCGACTGCAATAACACCTTTTTTGTTGATATCATAAATTTTCTTATTATCTTCACTTCTTACATATCCACGACCATTTGTTACAGTCATTTCCATATTTAAAGAAGCTCCTTTAGATAAAGTACAAATTACTTTATCCTTATTTATTACTTCAATATCAGGATCACATTCGATATCTCCAGCAGTAACTTCTCCCTCTTTTGTAGTGTTAATACGTACTATCTTTGGTTCATTTGAATAATTCTTAAATACTACACCTTTTAAATTTAAAATAATAGTAGTTACATCTTCATAAACTCCATCTATTGTTTGGAATTCATGAAGTATTCCATCAATTTTGACACTACTAATTGCGCTACCTGGAAGAGATGATAACATTACTCTTCTTAATGCATTACCAATAGTAGTACCAAAACCTCTTTCTAATGGTTCTAATTCGAATCTTCCATAGAAATTACTTTCTATAGAATCAGTTATTTTATAAATTGGTTTTTCAAATTGTAACATGGAACTAACCTCCCTTTATTTTTCCACTATTGTTTATCCTTTTATCAAACTAAACTATCCACGAGGGCGTTTAGGTGGACGACATCCATTATGTGGGATTGGTGTAACATCTGAGATTGCTGTAACTTCTAATCCAGCTGTTTGTAATGATCTGATAGCTGTTTCACGTCCTGGTCCTAAACCTTTAACATGAACTTCAACTTTTCTCATTCCCATATCATATGCAACTTTTCCTGCAGCTTCTGCAGCCATACCAGCAGCGAAAGGAGTAGATTTTTTACTTCCTTTGAAACCGATAGCTCCAGATGAAGACCAACTAATTACGTTACCTTCATTGTCTGTAATTGTTGTAATTGTATTATTAAATGTTGAATGAATATTTGCTATTCCTTCTGGAACATTCTTTTTAACTTTTTTCTTTCTAGTCTTATATGCCATAAGTCTTACCTCCTTTTAATTATTTAACTAAACTTTCTTCTTATTTGCTACTGTCTTACCTTTACCCTTACGAGTACGAGCATTACGATTAGTTCTTTGTCCTCTTACAGGTAATCCTTTTTTATGACGGCTTCCTTGGTATGAATTAATTTCCATTTTAGTCTTAATATTCATACTTACTTCACGACGTAAATCACCTTCAGTTAAATGTTTATTGATTTCGTCACGAATCTTAACTAAGTCATCTTGAGATAAATCTCCAGTCTTAGTTGTTGGGTCAATGTTTACTTCTTTTAAAATTGATTTTGCTAGACTTCTTCCAATACCATAAATATATGTTAATGATATACAAATGTGTTTATCATTTGGAATGTCTACACCTTTAATACGTGCCATTAAGTACACCTCCTATAATTAATTATCCTTGAACTTGTTTGTGCTTTGGATTTTCACAAATTATTCTGATTTTTCCTTTACGTTTAACAACTTTGCACTTTTCGCACATTGGCTTTACTGATGCTTTTACTTTCATTTTTTTCCCTCCTATTATTTACGATAGGTTATACGCCCACGTGTTAAATCATAAGGCGAAAGTTCTATCATTACGGTATCTCCTGCTAAGATACGAATATAGTTCATTCGTATTTTACCAGAAACGTGAGCTTCCACAATGTGTCCATTTTCTAGTTGTACTTTAAATTTTCCTCCTGGAATAATTTCAAGAACTTTTCCTTCAATTTCAATTGTATCCTCTTTAGCCATTTATTTCTCTCCTTAAACACTTTAAATAAGTGTAAAATATATTCTTCTCCTACAGTGATTTTTTCACTGATTAAAGCTGTAGGGAAACATTTGTATCCCTGAAAAGAAGGATCGTGTTGTTATTCTTGATGACCTTCTTTTTTTATGGTTCAAGATACTTATAAATAGACTATTATTAGCTAATGAAGAAGTTCAATTCACGTTTGCTTAATTTTTGCTTCCCCTTACTATTCACTAATAATTTTATCTATTTTTTTAAATACATTTTCAACAGTGTCTTCACCGTTTACTTCTTTTAAAACTTTTTTATCTCTGTAATATTCAATTATTGGTTCAGTTTTTTCTTTATACATTTGATAACGTGTTTTAAATGACTCTAAATTATCATCATTTCTTTGGTAAAGTTTACCACCACAATTATCACATATAGATTCAACTTTTGGAGAACTTGCTTCATCGTTTATATTATATATTGCTTTACAATTTTCACAAATTCTTCTTCCAGTAATTCTTTTTTCTAATGTCTTTTCATCGATGTTGATTAAGATTACATTACCTATATCATAACCTAATTTCTTAATTATTTTGTCATATTCGATAGCCTGTTCAATATTTCTTGGAAAACCATCTATTATATAACCATTCTTGCAATCATCTTTTGCAAGACGATTTTCTATTAATTGATATGTAATTTCATCTTTTACTAATTTTCCACTTGCTAAGGTTTCAAATACGTAATTTCCTAGCTCACTATCTTCTTTTGATATTTCTCTTAAAATATCTCCAGTTGATATGTGAGGTAAACCATATTTTTGAACAACTAATTCAGCTTGTGTGCCTTTTCCTGCAGCAGGTGGAGCAATAAACATTATATTTTTCATAAACTACCTTCTACTATATCCTCTTTTATAACTTCTAGTTAATATACTGCTTTCTAATTGTTTGTATGTTTCTAGAGCTACTCCAACAGCAATTAGTATTCCTGTTCCTCCAATAGAAACCGAAGTAGGCAAACTTGTAAGCTCAGAGAATAATATAGGTAAACCTGCTATTACAACTAAGAATACCGCTCCTAATACTGTTAATCTGCATAATACTTTAGAGACATAATCTTGAGTGTCATCACCTGGTCTTATACCTGGAATATATCCTCCATTTTCCTGTAAATTTTTTGCAAATTCATCTGGTTTTAATTGAATAAAAGTATAGAAAAATGCAAAAATAAATATAAAGAATACATATAAGGCAAAACCAACTGGTGTTGTATATGTAAAATACTTTTGCACTAATAGTGAAATTGATTCACTTTTCATTATTTGTGCGATGATTGCTGGTATTGAAATCAAGCTTGATGCGAATATTACTGGAACAACTCCAGCAGTATTTAATTTAATTGGCATAAAGCTTTGAGCACCATTACCATATGTACTTGAAGATTTATTAACATATTGTATTGGTATTCTTCTTTCACTTTCTTGAACAAAAATCATACCTATAACGATTGCAAAGTAAATTACTACAAATAATATAAATTTAATAATACCTAAAGTTATTGCTTGAGTTGTACCATCAAATGTGATTAATCCATTAAATGCATCAATAAACATTTGTGGTAAAGTGGCAACTATACCAGCCATAATTATTAAACTTGTACCATTTCCTATACCTTTTTGAGTAATCTGATCACCTAACCAAAGTAAGAATGAAGTACCAGCTGTAAGTACTGTTGCTATATATAGATATTTAATTGGATCTGAACTTGATCCTAGAAATGAAAATGCAAAAGCATAACCTTCGATAAATGCAAAAGCTATACCTACATATCTAGTATATTGATTTACTTTTCTTCTACCTGTAGCGCCTTGCTTTCTCAATTCTGAAAAATATGGAATTACATCCATTTGCAATAATTGCATAATGATTGATGCTGTGATATAAGGCATAATTCCTAAAGCAAATATTGAGAAGTTCTTTAATGCTCCACCACCCATGGTGTTAAGAAGCTCTAAGAATCCAAGGTTACTAGTTACATCTTCTGTTCCTGGAACTCTTATAGAGATACCTAATATGAAGATCATTAATGCTCCAAGTGTAAAGTATATTCTATGTCTTAGATCTTTATTACTTGAAGTAAATAATTGCTTCATGCTTTTAAACATATTAGATCACCTCAGCTTTACTTCCTGCCTCTTTAATCTTTTCTAAAGCGCTTTTTGAAAATTTATTTGCTTGAATAGTTAGTTTCTTTTCAAGTTTTCCATTTCCTAAAACCTTAATTCCATCTAATTGATTTTTAATAATTCCAGCATCTTTTAATAATGCAGGAGTTACTACTGTGTTATCTTCAAATACATTTAATGCATCTAAATTGATAACAGCATATGTTGTTTTAAACATATGATTTGAGAATCCTCTTTTTGAGATTCTTCTATATAATGGTGTTTGTCCACCTTCAAATACTGTGTTTATACTACCGCCGCTACGTGCTTTTTGTCCTTTTTGTCCGCGACCACTTGTTTTACCAAGACCACTACCTGATCCACGTCCTACACGTTTTTTGCTATGAGTAGCACCGATATTTCTTTGTAATTCATGTAATTTCATTATCCTAATATCTCCTCTACTGTTTTACCACGAAGTTCTGCAACTTGCTCAGCAGTCTTAATAGACTTTAATGCATTCATTGCAGCTGTAGCCATATTTAATTTTGTTCTTGCTCCTAGTGATTTAGAGACAACATCACGAACACCAGCTAATTCTAATACTGCACGAACAGATCCACCAGCTATAATACCAGTACCAGCAACAGCAGGTTTAATAATAACTCTTGCAGCTCCTGCAGTACCTATTGCTTCGTGTGCAACTGTTCTTCCATCAATTAGAGGTATAGTGATCATATTTTTATTAGCATCTTGAATTGCTTTTTTGATTGCATCAGGTACTTCATTAGCTTTTCCAATACCTAATCCAACTTTACCTTTACGGTCACCAACAACAACTATAGCAGAATATCTTCTTTGACGTCCACCTTTGTTAACTTTAACAACACTTTTAACATCAATTACTAATTCTTCTAATAGTTTATCATTGTTTTCTCTGTTTTTTCTTTCTGCCATAATACCCTCCTATTAGAATTCTAATCCATTTTCACGTGCAGCATTTGCTAAAGCTTCTACACGTCCATGATAAAGGTATCCACCTCTATCAAATACTACTTTTGTAATTTTAGCATTTTTTGCTTTTTCAGCAATTGACTTTCCTACAGCTTTTGCTGCTTCTACATTACTTCCATTTTCAAGTTTTAATTCTTTGTCTAATGAGGAAGCAGATACAAGAGTAGTTCTAGTTTCATCATCAATAATTTGTGCATATATTTCTTTATTAGATCTAAATACACATAATCTTGGAGTAGTACTTGTTCCAGTCATAGTTGAACGAATTCTTTCATGACGTACTACACGCATACTATTGCGAGATTCTTTCTTTATCATTTTATTTCTCCTTCCTACTTATTAAGCAGCTTTCTTTCCTTCTTTACGACGAATATGTTCATCTTTGTAACGAATACCTTTACCTTTGTATGGTTCAGGTTGTCTTACTTTTCTAACTTTAGCAGCAAATTCACCTACTAAAACTTTATCGATTCCTTTTATTGTTATTTCAGTATTACTTACTGATTCTACTATTAAACCTTCTGGTACTTCGATAACTACTGGATGTGAGTAACCAGCACTAATTGTTATTTTATTACCTGAAACTGCGAAACGATAACCTACACCAACTATCTCTAATCCTCTTTCATAACCTTTAGTAACACCTTTGATCATGTTATTGATTAAAGCATTCATAGTTCCATGTTTAGCTTTTGCGTTTTCATTTTCACGTTCTAAGCTAAGTTCATTACCTTCAATTTTCATTGTAATATTATCTAACATTGGTTGTTCTAATGTACCTTTAGGTCCTTTTACTGTAATAACATTATTATTGTTTTCTACAGTAACACCTTCTGGAATTGTAATGATACGATTTCCAATACGGCTCATAATGACACCTCCTTATATTTATTTATTAATTACCAAATATAAGCTAGAACTTCTCCACCTATATTTTGTTTACGAGCTTCTTTATCAGTCATAATTCCTTTTGAAGTAGAAATAATTGCTATTCCTAATCCATTTAATACTTGTGGAATTTCATCACTTTTAGCATATACTCGAAGTCCTGGTTTGGAAATTCTTTGTAATCCAGTGATAACTCTTTCTTTTTTGTTTGTATATTTTAGTGTCAATGTAATTGTTTCTTTTGAATCTTCATTACTAACACTATAATCTTTAATAAATCCTTCTTCTTTTAGAATTCTTGCGATTTCTTTTTTAATATTTGAAGCAGGAACTTTAACTTCTTCATAACGCATTTGATTAGCATTACGAATTCTAGTTAACATATCTGCAATTGTATCTGTTACTACTGCCATAATAAACTCCTCCTTTCCAATTACCAACTTGATTTTTTAATTCCTGGTATTTGTCCTTTATAAGCTAATTCACGGAAGCAAATACGGCAGATTCCGAATTTACTCATAATTGCGTGTGGACGACCACAACGAGAACATCTAGTATATTCACGTACTTTAAATTTTTGTGGTCTATTAGCCTTTACTATCATACTTTTCTTTGCCATAATTTTCCTCCATTTACTTTCTAAAAGGAATTCCAAGTCCATTTAATAAATCGAATGATTCCTCATTTGTTTTAGCTGTTGTTACAAATACGATATCCATTCCACGTACTTTTACAACATCATCATAATCAATTTCTGAGAAGATTAATTGTTCTTTAATTCCCATAGTATAGTTTCCTCTACCATCAAAAGCTTTTGGACTAACTCCACGGAAATCTCTTACTCGAGGTAGTGAAATAGATATTAACTTATCCATAAAGTTATACATATTCTCTCCTCTTAAAGTAACTTTGCAACCTATTGCTTGTCCTTCTCTTACTTTAAATCCTGCGATAGATTTCTTAGCTCTTGTAACTACTGGCTTTTGTCCAGCAATTTTTGTTAAATCAGCTACTGCAGCATCTATTAACTTTGAATTTGATGTTGCATCACCAACTCCAATATTAATTACGATTTTTTCCAATTTTGGAACTTCCATAATAGATTTATAATTGTATTTTGTTTGTAAACTTGGAACAACTTCATTTAAGTATTTCTCTTTTAGGCGGTTCATATTTACCCTCCTTCCAATTAATCAAGCTTCTCGTTTGATTTTTTTGCTATTCTTATTTTTTTATTATTTTTGTCTGTTGTATGTCCTATTCTAGTTCTTTTTTTAGTTTTAGGATCAATTATCATAACATTTGATGCATTAATTGGTGCTTCAACTTCAACAATTCCACCAGTTGACATAGTTGTTGATTTTTCATGTTTCTTTACTATATGTACACCTTCAACTACTACTTTATTTTCATCCTTTAATGTTTTAATGATTTTTCCTTTTTTACCTTTATCAGAACCAGTGATAACTACAACTTCATCTCCAACTTTAAAGTTCATATTTATCCTCCTCTTATAGTACTTCTTTTGCTAAAGAAACAATTTTCATGTAATCTTTATCACGAAGTTCTCTTGCTACTGGTCCAAAGATACGAGTTCCTACCGGACTCTTGTCATCACGTATGATAACACAAGCATTGTCATCGAACTTAATGTATGATCCATCTTCACGACGAACGCCTTGACGACTACGAACGATAACTGCTTTTACAACTTTGCCTTTAGCTACTGGTGAATTAGGAATTGCGCTTTTAACTGTTCCAACTACTACGTCACCAATGTTACCTGTCTTAACTTTGCTTCCTCCTAGTACACGAATAACTAATAATTCACGTGCTCCAGAATTGTCTGCAACTTTTAAACGACTTTCTTGTTGTAACATAAATTATTCCTCCTTCTCATCTAAGCGTTAAATAATAACTGCTTCTTTTACTACTTCTTTTAAATAGAAGTGTTTAGTCTTTGATAATGGTCTAGTTTCAACTATACGAACAACATCTCCAACTTTTGCAATGTTTTGTTCATCATGTACACAATATTTTTTAGAGCTTTTTACCCTTTTGTGATATTTAGGATGGATTTTATAAGTTTCTACTAAAACATTTATTGTTTTATCATTAGTGGCATTAACTACTTTACCAACTAACTCTCTTCTGATTTTCTTTTCCACTGTATACCCTCCTATTCGCTAATCTCACGTTCTTTAAGAACGGTTTTATATCTTGCAACGGTGTGTCTTAAATCTCTAATTCTAGAAGGTTTTTCCAAATTACCTGTTGCTTGTTGGAAACGTAAGTTAAATAATTCTTGTTTTGCTTCAAATAATTTTTGGTTGATTTCTTCAGTTGATAATTCTCTTATTTCTTTAACCTTCATTTATTTCACCACCATTTTCTTTTTTTACAAATTTAGTTGTAATAGGTAGTTTGTGAGAAGCTAATCTTAATGCTTCGCGTGCTGTAGCTTCATCAACTCCAGCTATTTCAAACATTATTTTTCCTTCTTTAACTACTGCTACCCAACCTTCTACATTACCTTTACCTTTACCTTGTCTTGTACCAATAGGTTTTCTAGTTAATGGCATATGTGGAAAAATATTGATCCATACTTTTCCACCACGTTTCATATAACGAGTCATAGCAACACGAGCAGCTTCGATTTGATTAGCTGTAATCCAAGCTCCTTCTTTTGCCATTAGTCCATATTCACCTTTAGTTAATTCTCTATTTCCACGTGATCTGCCTTCGTAAGGTAATCTATGAACACGACGATATTTTGTTCTTGACGGTATTAACATATTAATTACCTCCTTTAGCCTTTTTATTTAGTATTTCTCCTTTATAGATCCATACTTTTACTCCGATTTTTCCGAATGTTGTGTCTGCTTCTGCAAAGCCATAATCAACATCAGCTCTTAAAGTATGTAGAGGAATTGTTCCTTCAGTATATCCTTCACTACGAGCCATATCTGCTCCACCTAAACGTCCAGATACTGATGTTTTAATTCCTTTTGCTCCTGCTTTCATTGCACTTCTAATTGCACGCTTTTGAGCCATACGGAATGAAGCTCTATTAGTAATTTGATTTGCAATTGTATCAGCAACTAATTGAGCATCTAAATCGGCTTTCTTTATATCTTTAATTGTAATTTGAATTTCTTCACCTGCAACTTTAGAAATTTGCTTCTTTAATTCTTCAATTCCTTCTCCACCATGTCCAATGATTATACCTGGTTTTGCAGTGTGAATAACAACTTCACATCTATTCTTAGAATTTCTTTCAATTTCAACTTTAGCAACACTAGCATTTTTTAATTTTTTTTCGATGTATTCACGAATTTTTACATCTTTTTCTAATGTTTTAGAAAAATCTTTTTTATTAGCATACCATTTTGCTTGCCAATCTTTATTGATTCCAATTCTAAGTCCATTAGGATTTACCTTTTGTCCCATTTGTGTAACCTCCTTATTAGTTTCTTGTAGCCACTACTATATTAATGTGACTAGTTCTATGATCTCTATGTCCGATATGAGAACGTGAATCAAAGAAATGACGTTTCATAACTGGACCAGCATCTACTCTTGCTTCTTTAACATATAAGGTTGCAGCATCTGCACCGTTATTATTAACAGCGTTAGCAATAGCAGAATCTAATACTTTTTTAATTAGTCTTGCGGATTTATTATTAACATTGTTTAAAATTGTTAATGCTTCTGTTACATTTTTTCCACGAATTAGATCGATTGTTATACGAGTTCTAATAGGTGATACGCGAAGACCTTTAGCAATTGCTTTTGCTTCCATTTAATACCCTCCTAGTCATTATTTTTCATTTTTGTCTGAACCATGTCCACCAAATTTACGTGTTAATGCAAATTCACCTAATTTATGTCCTACCATATCTTCAGTAACATAAACTGGAATAAATTCTTTTCCATTATGAACAGCGAAAGTGTGTCCTATAAAGTCTGGAAAAATAGTGGAACGGCGTGACCATGTTTTAATGACTTCTTTTTTACCTGTTTTATTTAATTCTTGAACCTTCTTTAGTAATCTATCGAAAACGTAAGGCCCTTTTTTTAAACTTCTTGCCATTTTTTAAATCATCCTTTCCTATTTACTATTACGACGACGTACGATGAACTTGTCAGATTGTTTTTTCTTACGTGTCTTTAATCCTAATGCTGGTTTACCCCAAGGTGTCATTGGTGCTTTACGTCCTACTGGAGCACGTCCTTCACCACCACCATGTGGATGGTCATTAGGGTTCATAACAGAACCACGAACTGTAGGTCTTATACCCATGTGACGTTTGCGTCCTGCTTTTCCTATTTTAACAAGTGAAGCATCTTCATTTCCAACTTCACCAACTGTTGCCATACAAGTTCCTAAAACTTTTCTTTGTTCACCACTTGATAAACGAATCATTACATAATTTCCTTCTCTACCAAGAATTTGAGCAGATGAACCAGCAGATCTTACTAATTCTCCACCTTTTCCAGGACGAAGTTCAATATTATGAATCATTGTACCAACAGGAATGTTCATGATTGGTAATGCATTACCAATTCTAATATCAGCATTTTCTCCAGCTTCGATTGTTTGTCCAACAACTAAACCTTTTGGAGCAATAATATATTTTTTCTCACCATCTGCATAATTGATTAAAGCAATGTTTGCAGTTCTATTTGGATCGTATTCAATACTTGCTACTGTTCCAGGTACGTTTAATTTATTTCTCTTAAAATCAATGATACGATATTTTCTTTTTACTCCTCCGCCTTGATGACGAACTGTTATCTTACCTTGATTATTACGTCCACTATTTTTCTTTTTAGTAACAACAAGAGATTTTTCTGGAGTACTCTTAGTAATTTCATTGTTAATTAATGTACTCATTTTTCTACGTCCTGGTGTAGTAGGTTTATAATTTCTAATTGCCATAATTTCTCCTCCTTCTAACCAAGATCAATTGTTTGTCCTTTTTCAAGAGTAACAATTGCTTTTTTTGAACGATTTGTTAATCCTGTATAACGACCAACTCTTCTTTTCTTAACTTTTACATTAATTGTTTTTATTTCTTTAACTTTTACATTAAATAATTTTTCAATAGCTTCTTTTATTTCAATTTTGTTTGCTTTTGGATCAACTTTGAAAGTATATTTTCCTTCACTTTTAGCTATTTGAGATTTCTCAGTTACAACTGGTGCTTTGATTATTTCTAAGTATTTAGTATCTTTCATTATTTAAGCACCTCCTCAATATTCTTAATTGCTTTTTCTGTAGCAACTACTACATCTGTGCTAACTAAATCTAAAACATTGATTTCTTCAGCAGAAATTAAAACTAAGTTTTTAATATTTCTTGAAGCTAAGATAGTATTGTCATCAAATTCATCAACTACTAACAATACTTTCTTATCAGCTACTTTTAAAGTTTCAAGAAGAGCTATCATATCTTTAGTTTTAGAAGATTCTAAAGCTAAGTTTTCGATAACAATAAGTGCATTTTCTGAAAGTTTTTCGCTTAATGCAGATTTTAATGCAATTCTTCTCTCTTTACGATTTTGTTTAATGCTATAATCTCTTGGTATTGGAGTTCCATATCTTCCTCCACCTACCCATTGTACAGCTCTAATTGAACCTTGACGTGCACGTCCTGTTCCTTTTTGTCTCCATGGTTTTCTTCCACCACCAGAAACTTCTGAACGATTTTTTGTTTTATGTGTTCCTTGTCTTAATGAAGCCATTGATAAAATGATAGCATCATTTAAAACATTATTGTTTGGGGTAATTCCAAATATTTCTTCATTTAAATTAATGTCCTTTACTTTTTCACCTTTAAGATTTAAAAGTTCTACTTTTTTCATTTACGATTCCTCCTTCCATCACTAATATTTATATTTTTTCTTTCTATATTATATAGTGTGGTTTATTATTCAGCTGTTTCTACAGTTGTTTCTTCTTGTACATCTTCAACTACTGGTTCAGCATAACTTACTAATTCAGCAGTCTCTCTTTTTACATTTGGCATCTTAACTGCAGTACGAATCATAACTAATGATTTCTTTGGACCAGGAACATTACCTTTAACTAAGATAACATTATTTTCTTTATCAATTGATACTATTTCTAGATTTTGAACAGTTCTTTGAACATTACCCATTTGTCCAGGCATCTTTTTACCTTTTAATACGTGCATTGGTAATAAAGTACCTAGTGATCCAACACCTCTATGGTATTGTGAACCATGTCCCATAGGACCTCTTGTTTGATTGTAACGTTTAATAACGCCTTGGAACCCTTTACCTTTACTAGTTCCTGTAACATCAACTATCTCGCCTTCGCTGAAAACGTCAACACCAATAGTTTGACCTAAAGTATATTCGTTAACGTTAACTCCTCTAATTTCTTTTAAGAAGCGCTTAGGTTCTGTATTAGCTTTTTTTGTATGACCCATAGCTGGTTTGTTGCTTAAGCTTTCTCTGATTGTTTCAGTAGCTAATTGTACAGCTTCATAACCATCTTTTTCTACTGTTTTAATTTGAGTAACAACATTTGGTTCTACTTCAATAACAGTAACCGGAATTAATTTACCTTCTTTAGTAAATACTTGAGTCATTCCGATTTTCTTACCTAAGATTCCTTTCATTATTTTTTCCTCCTAATTATTTAGTTTTAATTTGAATATCTACTCCGCTTGGTAAATCTAAACGAGCTAACGCTTCCATAGTTTCCTTGCTAGGATTTTTGATATCAATTAGTCTTTTGTGTGTACGCATTTCGAATTGTTCACGAGAATCTTTATATTTATGAACAGCTCTTAAAATTGTGAATTTTTCAATTTCAGTTGGAAGTGGTACTGGTCCAGAGATTTCTCCACCAGATCTTCTAACTGTTTCAACAATTTTCTTTGCTGCATTATCAAGAATTCTGTGATCATATCCTTTGATTCTAATGCGAATTTTTTCTGTTGACATTTTAAATCCTCCCTTCGCCTATATCTAGTATAGACTTGCTCCGTGCAAATAACCCGATAACCATTTAACAACTTAACCTGGAGTATCGACAACCTCGCACATCTAAGCAGTCACACGAGAATAATTATAACAGGGGAGGTCTATTTTTGCAAGAGTTTTTTTTGTTTTTTCCTTATTTTTCGACATTTTTTAATTTAATAAAAAAAGAAATCCAATTTTTAAGATTTCTCTTTATTTTCTTTAGCTATCATTTTTAATGAAGCTGGGATAATTAAATCTGAACCAAATTTTTTATTTAATTCATCTATCGTTTTTTGAATAGAAGAATTGTCTTCAATTTTATTGCTTAATTCAAATATTGTTAATTGTTCATTCTTTTGTTCGCATAAATCTGAAAGTCTAACTCCAATTAACCTTAATGGCTGTTTTTTAAAACTTTTATCTAAAATTTCTATTACCTTATTATAAATAATTTTTGTTTCATTGGTCGGATTTTTTAATTTTTCTTGTGCTGAATAAGAATTAAAATTTTTATCTTTATATATAACTGCTACTGTGTTAGCGTATTTATTTTTTTCACGTAGTTCTCTAGTTACTTTTTCTGTTTGAACAAGTAAATAGTTTTTTAACTTTTCTTCATCATCTATATCATGTGGAAATGTTTCTGTCGTGCTAATACTTATACTTCTATGATAATTAGCTTCGCTTACTTCACTATCATCTATTCCCCAACTAGCATTTTTTAAATATTTAGCCTGCTTTTTAAATATTTTTTCTAACTTTTTTATATTTGTATGAGCTAGTTCTTCTACTGTATGAACGTTTATTTTATATAATTCAGAAGCTGTTTTTTTTCCAACCATAAATAGATTTTTAACATCTAACGGCCATAATTTAGTTACTATTTCGTCTTTAAACAAAGTATGCACTTTATCTGGCTTCTCAAAATCTGAAGCCATTTTTGCACATAATTTGTTATTTCCAATTCCAACGTTAACAGTAAAACCAAATTTTTCTTTTATCTCATTTTTTATTTTATGAGCTAATTCAATATAGTTTTTATATAAATAGTTAGTTCCTGTCATATCTACAAAACATTCATCTATAGAAAATTCTTCGATTACTGGTGAATATTGTTTTAAATATTCCTTAAATTTATGTGATTCTATTCTATACCATTCGTGATTTGCTGGAAACACTTGTAAGTTTGGACACTTTTTCTTAGCTTGATAAATTGGTTCTGCCGTAACAATACCAAATTTTTTCGCTATAGGTGATTTGGCTAACACTATTCCACGACGTTCTTTTTCTTCTCCTCCAATTATAGAAGGTATTTTTCGAATATCTTCTTTATAGCCATGCTCTAATAAATATATAGCAGTCCAAGATAAAAAGGCATTATTTACATCAATATGAAAAATAATTCTATCCATAAGATACCTCCTATGTGAATTATAGAACATCTTTTCGAATTTAACAATAATTTATCCTTGCTAAATTTTAATAGTATTTAAGCAAAATGCAGCATAAATTGGAATGTATCTAACTTGTTTCTTTGTTTGAAAATTATTTTCTGTAATACGATAAGCTTCTTCTACTTCAAATTTTTTCATAAAAACAGACAATGATTTGGCTTTAGAATTTGCTCTAACAATTATCTCAAAAGGTATGATTTTTCCCATTCTATTTTGAATGACAAAATTTACTTCTGCTTTGCCTTCTGATTGATAGTAATAAAGAGAGTATCCTGACTCAACTAATGTTTTTGCTAAATGATTTTCATATAGTGTTTCTTTCTTTTGCTCATCATTTAAAAATTGCTGTTTATTAATATGCAACATAGAAAAAAGCAAACCATCATCAGGTAAATATAATTTGAAACTATCTATATCTTTACAACTATTTAATGGTGACTTAACATTCTTTATTTTATAACTCCTATAAATAATCTGGTTATTAATTAAATAATCAATCGTTGTCTCATATTCTTTTGCTCTTCTTCCTTCTCCTATTACACCATATTGAAATTTTTTATTTGCTTTACTTAATTGTTCAGGAATAGAATTAATAACCTCTATTCCTCTTTGAATATCAATTAAATTAGTATTAAGAGCAATTTCTTTTTTATAAACATCTAGTATTTTTTGCTTGATAGCATCTAGTTGATAAAATTTTTCTCCATGCTTCTTAGCTAATATTACTTCTGGAAAACCTCCTGTCATAATATAGTCATGAAAAAAATTTAATGATACTTTATGAAATGGATTGGTTTTTCTTTTTTCATAACATTCTCTTATAATATTAGCTAAATTTTTTTCATCTATAGCCCATAAATATTCTTCAAAGTCCATTTCAGTCATATTTTTAAACTGAATTTCTTCCCCCTTAAATTCACTTAATTTTTCCCTTCTAGAAGTTATTCCTATAATATTGTAATCACTTCTATCACTACCAAACAATTTCATTCCTTTTACAATGTCATTACTTACAAGGTTATCTAATATAATCAGAGTATCTCCTTTTAAAATTGTTTCACCAGAAATAATTGCAAGGTTACTAATAATTTTATCAATGGCTTTTTCTCTTCTAAATAAATTATCTAATATTTGATTATTCTCTGTGTTAAAATATACAATATTTTTATATTCTTTTTCACCAAAATCTAATACAGAAAAAGTTTTACCAATTTGTTTATTGCCATATATTATCAATGGTTTTCCAACTTTTTCTTTTTTCCACTTAAGTAAAAACGCATTTATCTTTCGTTCCATAAACTGTAACCTCCTAACACATTTTATAAACTAAGTATACTTTTATTAGACTTTCATGTCAAGAATACAAAAAAAGATACCTAAGTATCTTTAAATATTTACTTTTTCATAATCTAAGCGAAGCATATCTGCTATAGTTACAATGAATTCTGAATTAGTTGGCTTAGCTTTATCTATACTAACACTATATCCAAAAATATCTTCCATCATATCCCAATTTCCTCTATTCCAACTTACTTCAATAGCATGACGCATTGATCTTTCTACTCGTGATTCATTTGAAGTATATTTCTTTGCTATTTGTGGATAAAGACCTTTTGTTATTTTACTTGATAAGGTAGGATCATAATAAACTAACATAATACCTTCACGTATATAGTTATATCCTTTTAAATTTGATGGTACTCCTAATTCATGTATAATTTTAGTAATTTTCTTTTTAATTGTATTTTTTTCATGTTCTATACAATTATTATAATTTTCATTTTCAAAATAATTAGTAATTCTTTTATTTAAAATGTTTAAATCAAATGGTTTTAACATATAATTTATAATATTTAACTCTGTCGTTCTTTGCAATATTTCTAAATCTTTATAAGAACTTATTATAAAAATTTTTTTATTTATATTTTTACTTTTTATTTCTTCCAATAGTGATATACCATCCAACTTAGGTATTAAAGTGTCCATAAGAATTAAATCATATTCTTCTTTCTTTGAAGTGATTAAATTTATGGCTTCTTCACCATCATTTGCAACATATTTTATTCTTATATTAGAATTTTCTTCAAAATATTTTTTCATTGTTACTACTAAGTCTTTATTGTCATCTACAACTAAGATATTTATTATTTTCATTTAGTCTCCTATCTATAACTACTTAGCATAATCATTGTATAACACATTTCTACAAAATAAAAGAGCGATAAAGCTCTATTTATGTCGAATAAATGAATTTTACAATTTATTTACAAATTCTTGAAGATTAGTTGGCTTTAGACTTAAGCCTCCTAATAAATAGCCATCAATACTAGGACATTTTTTTAATTCGTCAATATTTTTTTCATTTGCACTTCCGCCATATAATACTTTATTATTATATCTTTCTTTAATAAATTTATTTATTTCTTCTATTTGAGCATTAGTAGGTATCAAACCTGTTCCAATAGACCATATTGGTTCATAGGCTATAATAACTTTATCTCTTTGTTCTTGTGATAGTTCATCAAGAGCAATTTTTAATTCCTCTTCAATAATCTCCTGTGCTTTTCCAGTTTCTCTTTCCTCTTTTGTTTCTCCTACGCATAATATTGGAGTTATATCGTTGGCAAATAAATTAATTATTTTAGATTTAATTTCTTCATTTGATTCTTTTTGACTTTTTCTTCTTTCTGAATGACCAACTATGCAATATTTTACATTAAATGATTTCAATTGATCTGCTGATACTTCTCCAGTATGAGCTCCCTTTTCATAACTACTAACATTTTGAGCTGCTAAATAAATTTTTTCACTTTTAAAATTAGCAACATTTAAAAAATTAGGAGCCAAAATCATAGTATGTTCTGTTTTTATTTTATTTAAATCTTCAATATATTTTTCAAACTCTGTTTTTGTTAAATTACTTTTATTATTTAAAGCGACAATCATTCTATTCTCCTTTTATTTTTTTTATTATTTTTGATAAAAATCCAAAACGGTATTCTGCTTGTTTATCCTTTATTGCTCTATTATATACTTCAACTACACTAGATGCATATGCTTTTGACGAAAAATGTTCAGCTTGAATTCTTGCTTGACTATTATATCTAGTTCTAAGATTGTTATCATTTACTAATTCAAGGACTTGTTTAACATATTGTTCTTCATTTTCAAAGATACGACCATTTAATTCATCAGTAACAGTGCCTTGAAAAGATTCATCTTTTATACATATTGGTGTTATTCCGGAAGCCATAGCTTCAATAACTGTTAATCCTTGAGTTTCTGACTTAGATGCAGTAGCAAATATATTTGATACATGGTAATAAATAGGTATTTCCTCCCATGCGGCCTTACCATTAAATATTACCATATCACCTAAGTCTAATGACTTAGCTAGCTTTTCATATTTCTCCCTATCTGGTCCATCTCCAACAATTAATAAGCGAATGTTTTTATTTTGCTCTACTATCTTTTTATGAGCATTAATCAAGAATGTAACGTTCTTTTCTTCAGCAAGCCTTCCAACAAACAAAATTATAAAATCTTTCTTTTTTATATTTAATTTTTTCCTTAATAACTCTACATCTTTTTTATCAATATTTTCTTCAAAGAAACGTTCAACTTCAATTCCTGTTGGAATTATATGGATATTTTTGGTAAATTCATATTTATCTTTGAATAATTTATATATTTTGTTAGTTGGAACAATGAGTTCATTAGCTGTTTTATCACAATAAAATTTTGTTAGATACTCTACTATTTTTTTGCTAGATTTATCAAAATAACCATGAGTAATGTAATGTGTATAATCCTCATATAAAGTATGATAAGTATGAACTAATGGTAGATTAAATTGTTTAGCAAATATTCTTGCTAATATTCCAATTCCAAATTCTGTATGTGAATGAATAATGTCTAATTTCCAATTACGCATTTTGTTTATCATGGAAACTGGATATATTCTGCTTAATCGATAATCATATATCCCAATAGGTATACCTGGAATCTTTAAGATTCTTTCTTTTTCATTGTACTCATATTTTAAAGCATGGTTACTAACAGTAACAACATACACAACATGTCCTTGCTTTTCTAATGCTTTTTTTAGCATTGCAACACTAGTAGAAACTCCATTTATATATGGTGGATATGAATCTGTAAATAAACCTATTCGCATTTATTTCACCTTCTTTTCTAAGCAAAAAGTAATAGCGCCAATTATTATACCTAAGTAATATGTGATAAATCTCCAAACAATTAAAACAGAATAAAGAATATTTTTTTTAATAAAGTTTCCATAGAAACTTAAAAATCCAAATTCTATTCCCCCACTTGCACCTGGAATTGGTACAAAAGATCCAATTAATAAAACATAAGCAGAAGTTGTTAAAGTTTTTAATGGTGTCAGACTACTATAATCATTCAAGCTATAAACTATAAGTAAAGGTACTATATATAAAAATGTTAGACTAATTAAATTTAAAATTACGCCCTTAGTAAATAAGCCTTTTCTTTGTTTTATTAATCTAGCACATTGATGAAATTCATCTAATTTTTTAGATAAAAAATCTATTTTATCATCAGGATTCTTGATTAATTTTGTTCTTGATAACATTTTTATAAGAAAAGTCGCAATTTTGTTTGTAATTGTTTTTGAAATAACAAAAATAAATAATAATATTGCTACTAAGGAATTAATGAAAAATCCTAATAATACTAATTTACTTAATAAAACAGAATTAGGAAATATTTGAAAAAAATAGTTATAACAAACTGCTAATATACCATAAATTACTAAGGCAACTTGGTAAAAAATAAATGTTTGAATAGATATATTCGTTGCTTCTACAATGGAAATATTATGTTTAGTCATCATATATATTTCCATTGGTTGTCCTCCACTAGAAAATGGTGTTATACCATTAAAAAATTGAATGATTACTTCATGTTTGAAAGCTTCTATAATTGATATTTTCTTTTTATTATTAATAGTCAAATAGTTTGTTAATGCTTTAAAGAAAATAGATAAAAAGAAAAAGAATGCTGCAATGATTATACATAATATATTCATAGAAACAAGATTTCTAA
This sequence comes from uncultured Bacilli bacterium, assembly GCA_944350385.1. GTDB lineage: Bacteria > Bacillota_I > Bacilli_A > RF39 > UBA660 > RUG14891. The sequence goes on along the minus strand of CALVOV010000005.1, from coordinate 34,143 downwards.
TAATTTCTTGATAATCATCTTTTAAAAGTAATATTAAAATTATTGTTGTTATTGATATTAAAATTATTGAATTTTTTTTAATATTTTTTATTATTTGCATTATATAACCTTACTAACTTCTTTGATTTCTTCCTTTTCTTTTATCAAAGTTCTTTTGCCATTTACTTCTCCAATATCCTCATAACCACTATTTATTAACTGATGATATAAATCTTTTTCTTCTTGTGCAATTGATACAAAAACTTGTTCCATGCCTAATATATTTAAAGCATAAAAGCTTGCTTTTTCCATGATATGTCTATTTTTGCTAGGAAAATTTAAGTGCGCAAAAAACAATTCGCATACTTTTCTGTCTTTTTCGCCTTTTATATAACAATAATCGCTCATTTTATTTTTATTCATCATAAAGCTTATAATATTTAATTCATTATTATTTCTTACAATTTTATTATATGACTCTTTATCATAGGCTTTTCTTATTCCAGTTAAGTATGTTGTTACTGGTCTTTTGTAATCATTAGCATTCTCAAAATCCATAAACAACTTAATATGTTCATCTTTATATGGATCAGCGATGAAGAAGTTATCTGTATTCAATTCACTCACCTACTTGTTCTATTTTATAGCTTCAATTCCTGGCAATTTTTTACCTTCAAGGTATTCTAAGGTTGCCCCTCCACCTGTAGATGCGTGATATACTTTATCTTTTAAGTTTGCTACTCCTGCAGCAGCAACGATATCTCCTCCACCTAAAATAGTCTTTATGTCATTATCAACTAAAAATTGTAGTAATGAATCTGTATTAACTTTATATTTTTCAAATTCATATACTCCTAGTGGACCATTCCATATAACTATTTTGGCATCTTTTAAATTGTTTTCAAAAATATTTAATGTTTTATTACCAATATCCAATCCCATTTCATCTTCTGCTATATCAGTTATGTCTTTTTGACGATATGGTTCATCATTACTATATTCATTAGTTACTGCTATATCAACAGGTAAAACTATTTTATCTTTATATTTACTTAAAATAGTTTTGCAAAACTCTAAGTTTTCAGCATCCAATAATGACTTACCTATATTAAATCCTTCAGCTTTCAAAAATGTAAAAGCCATTCCTCCACCGATTAATATTTTATCTGCTTTAGTAACTAGATTTTCTATTACACCGATTTTATCTGCTACCTTAGCACCTCCTAAAACTACCACGAATGGTCTTGGTGGATTTTCTAGAACACTTAAAGCATTTAACTCTTTTTCAATTAAGAATCCAAATGCAGAATTTCCTTGTAAATTAGTTGGAATTCCTACATTAGATGCATGTGCTCTATGAATAGTTCCAAATGCATCATTTATATAAACATCTCCTAATGAAGCCCAATAAGCTCCTAATTCTGGATCATTTGAACTTTCTTTTTTACCATTTAAATCTTCATAGCGAGTATTTTGCATTAAAATAATATCTTTATCTTGCATGGAATTAATTGCATTTTCTAATACTTCACCACGAGTAGCATTGACAAATTTAACTTCTTTTCCTAATAATTCACTTAGTCTTTTGGCAACAGGCTCTAAATTATTCTTTGTTAAATCAGCTTCTTCTTTAACTCTTCCTAAGTGAGACATTAAAATTACTTTAGCATTATTATCTAAAGCATATTTTATTGTAGGTATTGCTCCAATTATTCTAGTATCATCTACTATTTTTCCGTCTTTAATTGGCACATTAAAATCACATCTTATAATTACTTTCTTATTATTTAGATTTATATCTCTGATTGTTTTCACACTCTAATCCTCCTGTCATAAAATGAGTATATCATCTTTTATTATGAAAAAAAAGGAGAAACTCCTTTTTAAGTTACTTAGACATCAAGTATTTTGCAGTTCTAACCATTTGAGCAGTATAACTCATTTCATTATCATACCATGATACTACTTTAACTAATTGTTTTCCTTCTACTTCTAGTACTGTTGTTGATAAACCATCTACTAAAGATCCACAACGTCTACCAATAACATCACTTGAAACAATTGGGTCATCTGTATATTGTAATGTTTCATTTGTATGATTTTTTAATACTTGGTTAATTTCTTCAGCAGTTGTATTTCTACCTAATTCTAACACTAAATCTACTACTGATCCTGTAGATACAGGTACTCTCATTGCAGTTCCTGCTAATTTTCCATCTAGATTAGGGCAAACTTTTCCTATTGCTGATGCTGCTCCAGTTGAAGCAGGAACTATATTAGCAGCACATGCTCTTCCACGACGAGCTTTAATTCCTTTCTTGTGTGCTACATCTAATGTTGCTTGATCATTCGTGTAAGCATGGACTGTTGTCATGTAACCTTTAACGATACCAAATTCCTTATCTAATACATCTACTACTGGCGCTAAGCAGTTGGTTGTACAACTAGCTGCAGAAATGATTTTTTCATCACCAGTTAAAATATCTTGGTTAACATTGTATACAACTGTTTTAACATTTCCTTTTGCTGGTGCTGAAATGATTACTTTCTTTGCTCCAGCATTAATATGTGCCATTGCTTTTTCTTCTGAAGTAAATAATCCAGTGCATTCAAATACTACATCAATATCTAAATCCTTCCATGGTAATGCTGCAGGATCTTTTTCAGCATAAACTTTTACCTTTCTATCTCCTACAACAATTTGATCTCCATCATAAGAAATTTCATCAATACGATAGTTTCCATGATTTGTATCGTACTTCAATAAATATGCTAATTGTTCAGCGTCTGTTAAGTCATTTATTGCGACTACTTCAAATTCTGGGTTTTCCTCCATTAATCTAAATGCTAATCTTCCTATCCTTCCAAATCCATTAATTGCTACTTTTATCATTTAATTCATCCTCCTGACTTTATTATAGTATGATTAATTTCTTATATCAATAAAGTAGACTAAGTTTGACATTTATCTTTGTAAATTTTATCCACATAAATTGTGGATAAAATAATAGCAAAAAAAATATCCACAAAAATTGTGGATATTTATTCAAAATAACTATTTCCTATAAATTCTCTTAATATAGAATCATTTGGAATAGCATCTGATGGAATCGGCAAAAACAATCCTAGAAAATTAATTAGTCTTATAGCTTCTTCATAATATGGTGAAGTAGCTGGTACTGAGTAAAGCAGTGGCTCAACATAAGTCTTTAAGACACCGATTTCGTAAATTAATGCTGAATTTATTGTATAATCTGCTTCATCTTGGTATGGAAAAATGTATTTTTCTTCTCCTTCACGAACTTTATCCCACATTGCTAAAGTGTGTTCAACACTATGTCCTCTAGTTCTATTATCCCTTATAATTCTTCTTAATAATCGATTATCTGTAGTGGAAACTCGATTATGGTCATCCATATTAATTTCTGTTAATGCTGATATATATATTTTATATTTTCTATCTCTATCGATATTTGTTAATATTTTTCTATCTAAAGCATGAATTCCTTCTATTACTAGGATATCATTCTTTCCTAAATTAATTTCTCTTTTATATTCTTTCTTTCCTAATTGAAAATTAAATGTTGGAACTTTTACTGTTTCTCCTTTTAACAATTCAGCTATTTGCTTATCAAACAGCTTTAAATCAACTGCTTCTAGACATTCAAAATTATAATTGCCATCTTTATCTTTTGGTGTATTTTCACGATCTACAAAATAATCATCCATACCGATAACTTTTGGTGTTAAGCCAAAACTCTCTAAATACATACAAAGTTTTTTAGATGTAGTGGTTTTTCCTGATGATGAAGGACCTGCTAATAAAACTATTTTAACTTTGCTTTTTTTAGAATTTATTTCTTTGGCAACACTTAGTAAACGATTGCTTTGAAGTGTTTCATCAATTTTTATTAAATCGTTTATTTTTCCTTTAGAAACTACTTCATTTAATTCTACTGAATTTTCTATGTTCATTATTTTAGCCCAATCACGATATTCTTTAAACACTTCAAACATATGAGGATGAGGTTCGTAATCTTTGATTTTATCATTTATATAAATAGTTGGAAATCTTAACAATAATCCATTTTCTTTTATATAAGTTAAATCATAACTTTTTAATTTTTCTGTAGATGTTGCCATGAAACTATAAAAATAATTATAGTAATTTCCTAGACGATATAAATGAATAAATGTGTTAGTATTATATCTTAAAACTCCAGCTTTTGTATGATCTCCTATACTTTCGAAGTAATTCATAGCTTCAATTCTATCAATTGTTACTCTAGTAATTGGCATATCTGCTTTAATAATATCATTCATTGTTTCTTTAATTGCTTCTACCTTTTCTTTGGTTAATTTGAAATTAGTCTCAATATATATACCTTTATCTAGTGAATGTTGAATTATTACATTAGCTTTTTTTCCATAGAGTTTTTTTACTGCACATATTAATATGTATATTACTCCATTAATATGGCAACGATTTCCCTCATAAGAAGTTAAATCTAAAAATTGAATATTAGAAGATTCTTTAACAATACTAGTTAATTCTTTTAATCTATTATCAACTTTTGCTAAAAGAATGGGATATTTATAGTCTTTTGCAAATGTAGATGCTATTTCTTCTAAAGTCATTCCTTTTGTAACATCATAATTATTATTATTTATTGTAACTTGTATAGTTTCTATCATATATTTACCCTTCCTATTCTTTATTTCAGTATAGCACAATTTTATGCTTAATAATATGATATTTTTATTACTTTACATTATGCATTTAAATTAAAAAAACAAAGATTATTTTTCTTTGCTTTCTTGTTTTTTTATTCTTTCAGCTAATTCTTTTATTTTTCTTAGTCGGTGATTTAGCCCTGATTTTGTTAATGGTTTCCCTGTTTCTACAGAAATTATTTCTGATAATTCTTTAATAGATGTTTCTGGATATTTTTTTCTATATTCTAAAGCTATTTGGGTACGTTCATCCAATAAATCAACGCTTCCAGTGTTTTCTATTATTTCTATTTGCTCTAGTTGTGCAGCAGCCGTTTGAAAAACTTTATCTATGTTAGCTTGCTCACAATTATTTAAACGATTAGTTTTATTTTTTTTATCTCGATAAACTCTTACGTTTTCAAAATACATTACAGCATTATTAGCACCTAATATTTTTATATAATCACTTATTTTCTCTGCTTCTTTTATATAAATCATGTATCCTTTATCTCTATTTAAAATTTTTGCATTTAAATCAAATATATTTAATAATTTTTGAACAAAAACAGCTTCATCAGGAGAAAAAATTAATAATTCCATATGGTACCTAGATGTTTTTGGATCATTTATACTACCGCAACTTAAAAATACTCCTCGTAAATAAGCTCTAATTTCTTCATTAGCTCCAACTATATAAGTAGGAGGAGATGGCAATAATTTACCACTTTCGTCTATATATCCTATATCCTTTAAAATTAAATCGACTTTATCATTTATATTAATTACATATAAATCTTTTTTACTAAAATTTAGACTATCTTTTATTTCCACTAACGATTCTACTTCATAAGAGGCTTTTAAAAAAGATTTTATTCTATTTTTAGTAGTTTCACTTTCTGTTGTTAATATGATAGTATCTTCTGACAATGTACCATTATTTCTGATGAATCCAGACAATTCTGCAATCATTTCTGACTTGGTACATGAAATGGTTGCTATTTCTTGTTTAATTGTTGTTGTGTATGACATTATCGCATTAAATATGAGAAGATTATTGAACTTAATTTTAAGCTATTGTGTCTCAATCTATTATCTTCAACAATAATTAAATCATCTTCTATTAATTCTATATTCATTTTTTCTAAATTTTCATAATCTATCATTACTGGATCCTTTTGCTCTTCTGTTGCATATTTCTCGGCCATTTTTTTAGGAATGACTGTATTGCTGGCAATTACGCAATCTATTTTTCTTTTATTTAAATAAGAATTTAACATATTAACATGATCACTTACAGTGAAATTATCTGTTTCTCCTGGTTGAGTAACAGCATTACAAACATACATGATAGGAGCTTTTGAATCTTCTATCGCTAATTGAACTTCCTTGCAAATAATATTTGGAAGAATAGAAGTATATAGACTTCCTATACTTAAAATAATTAAATCTGCTTCATTGATTGCTTTAATCACTTCTGGTAGTACTTTTGGCTCTTTTTTATAAAAAATTTTTTTAATCTTATTTGGAGCCAAAGTGATTTCTTCTTCACCTTCAATGATATTACCTTCTTCATCTTCTCCCATTAAAGTTAAATCACTATCTTCCGATATTGGTAATACCGTATGTTTAACATCCAATAATTTTCCTAAGCTTTTAATTGATTCTGTTAATGATCCTGTTATATCAAGCATTGCTGTTAAAATCAAGTTACCAACTGCATGACCATTTAAGTCACTGGATGTTTTAAAGCGATAAGACATCATTTTTTTGATTGGATCATCAATAGATGAAAGATTAGTTATGACTTGTCTTATATCACCTACTGCAGGAGTATGAAATTCTTGTCTTAATTTACCTGTTGACCTTCCATTATCTGATACAGTAATTACTGCCGTTATATCTATTGGAAAATCTTTTAATCCTCTTAATAAGAAAGAAATTCCTGTTCCTCCTCCAAAAACTACTACTTTTTTTTTCATTTTTTCACCTCTATTTAAAATAAACTATTGCTGGCTTTTTATCTGCTTCAATATAATTATATGAATATTCTATACCTTTTTTATCTTTATATTTTATGAATAGGTATAAGCCCACAACTATAAATATTACTGAAACTACTTGAGCTATTTTTATTGGACCTAACATTAATGAGTCGGTTCTTAATCCTTCAATAAATAATCTAGCTATTCCATACCAAATTAAATAAAAACTTGTTAGTTGACCTTTTTTTAATGTCTTACTTAATCTTCTAATTATAATCATTGATATAAATCCAAATAAACACCATAATGATTCATAGAAAAATGTTGGTTGACGATATTCACCTAATATGAACATTCCATTAATTATAAAAGTTGGTATTCCATCATTAACTAATTCATTGTAAGTAGTTACACCACCATATGCTTCTTGATTGAAGAAATTTCCCCACCTACCTATGGCCTGACCAATTATCAAACCAACCACAAAAATGTCTAAAATATCTATAAATTTTACATCATGTTTTTTACAATAATAATATATAAAAATTAATGCTGAAATAATTCCTCCATGGATTGCTAATCCTCCATTCCATATTTCAAATATCTCAATTATATTAGAAAGATAATATGGAAGATTAAAAATAACATAATACAATCTAGCTCCAATAATACCAATTAATATAGAATTAAAAATTAAATCTAATAATATTTCATCATTTATTTTTTTTCTTTTGGCTTCCTTATAAATAAAGAAGAATCCTGTTAGTATCCCAAGAAAAATAAATATTGAATACCAATAAACTTGAATAAATCCTAAATCTAGTGCTACTCTATCCATGTTTTTTCACCTTCTTTAATATACTGTTAATTATTTCAGCTACTATGAAGTTCATTATTGATAAAAGAATTGCTAAAAAGAAGGCAGCATATAAATTAGACAAATCAAAGTGACTACCCATTATCCAATCGACTAATTTCAAGATGAATAAATTAATGCAAGGATAAAAAAGCCCTAATGTTATTCCTGTAATAGGAATAGTTAAAGTAACAAGTATAGGTTTGATAGTTTTATTTAGAAAATAAATAAGTAATACTATAAGAAAAATTATAAGATAATGATTATTAGAATCTATTTTTACACTATCAAATAAACTTGTTGAAGCTGCAAAAACAAGGCTGTAACCTAGCATATGAATCAACCATTCTACAAATTTATTTAATTTTAACTTATTTTTTTCTATTACTATCAAACTCATATTATTCTCCTCATAGTAATTTTTTAATAAATTGTCCGGTATATGACTCTTTAATTTTAGCTACTTCTTCTGGTGTTCCTTTAGCCACTATTGTTCCTCCACCATCTCCACCTTCTGGTCCGAGATCTATAATGTAATCAGCCGTTTTTATTACATCTAAGTTATGTTCTATTATTATTACGGTATCTTTATTATCCACTATTTTTTGTAAAATTGCAAGCAAACGCTTGATATCGTCAGAATGTAATCCAGTAGTTGGTTCGTCTAAAACAAATAAAGTCTTTCCAGTCGCTTTTCGTTGTAATTCTTTAGCTAATTTAACTCTTTCAGCTTCTCCTCCTGATAGTGTTGGTGCTGGTTGTCCTAACTTTATATAACCTAATCCAACATCATTTAAAACTTGAAGCTTTTGCTTAATTTTAGGAACATTTTCAAAAAATTCTAAAGCTTCTGTTACTCTTAAATCTAAAACTTCAGCAATATTCTTTCCTTTATATTTTATATTTAAAGTTTCTCTATTATACCTAGTTCCATGACAAATTTCACATGGAACATAAACATCTGGTAAAAAGTTCATTTCAATTTTTTTAACGCCATCTCCACGACACGCTTCACATCTTCCACCTTTTACGTTAAAAGAAAATCTATTCTTTTCATATCCATACATTTTAGCTTCTTTAGTAGTAGTAAATAATGTTCTTATATCATCAAATACTCCGGTATATGTTGCTGGATTAGAACGTGGTGTTCTACCAATTGGATTTTGTGAGATAGCAATTATCTTATCAATATTTTCTATACCTAATATTTTCTTAAACTTTCCTGGTTTTTCTTTTGAATTATATAATTGTTTAGAAACTTCTCTACAAAGTATATCATTTATTAAAGTTGATTTTCCTGATCCGGAAACTCCTGTGATACATGTTAAAGTACCTAATGGTATTTCTACGTCAATATTTTTTAAATTATGCTCACTTGCACCCTTGATGATTATTTTTTTACCGTTGCCTTTTCTTCTAATTTTAGGAACTTCTATACGTTTTTTACCACTTAAATATTGACCAGTAAGAGAATTTTCATTTTTCATTACTTCTTCTGGTGTTCCAGCAGCCATAATTCTGCCACCATTTTCTCCAGCTCCTGGACCTATATCTACTAAATAATCAGAAGCAAGCATAGTGTCTGTATCATGTTCTACTACTATTAAAGTATTGCCTAGGTCACGCATCTCTTTCATAGATTGAATTAGCTTTTCATTATCTCGCTGATGCAATCCAATACTTGGTTCATCTAAAACATATAAAACACCTGTTAGATGGGAACCAATTTGAGTTGCTAATCTAATACGTTGTGCCTCTCCTCCTGATAATGTACCAGCATTCCTATCTAAAGTAAGATATTCTAAACCTACATCTGATAAAAATTGAAGTCTAGAATTTATTTCTTTTAGTACTAAATCTGCTATTTTGGTTTGTTCTTCAGTAAGTTTAAGCGATTTAAATGTCTCTAATAAATCTTTGATAGACATTTGTGTTATTTCATAAATATTCTTTTTATTTATTTTTACACATAAAACTTCATCTTTTAATCTAGATCCATGGCAAGTATCACAAGTGTATTCAACCATATAATTTTCTAACCATTCTCTAATCCAACTAGATGATGTCTCCATATAACGTCTTTGTAAATTATCCAAAATTCCTTCGTAATAATCTACGTTGTTGTATTGTGTACCACCCTTAGTAGTATATTTAAATCTTATTGGCTCTGGTGAACCATGTAAAACTATATTTGCTTCTCTTTTAGTTAATTTATTAAATGGTTTGTTCATGTCTATTTTGTAGTGTTCACATACTATTTCTAACTTTTTATAATATATTCCTTCTTGGTCATCGCTTAATGTTTTAATGCAGCCATCATTTATACTTAATGTCTTATCTGGAATGACTAAATCTTCATCAACCTGTAATTTTACTCCTAATCCTTTACAATCTGGACATGCGCCATATGGTGCATTAAATGAGAAAATCCTAGGCTCTAATTCTGGTATAGAAAATTCACAATATGGACAAGCAAATTGTTCAGAAAAAACCATCTCTTTAGCATTTTCTCCAAGAATTTGAATTATCACTTTTCCTTCTGATAATTTTGTTGCTTGTTCCACTGCTTCAAAAATTCGTGAATAGGAGTCTTCTTTAATTACAATTCTATCAATTACAACATCTATTTTATCTTTTTTATTTTTTTCTAATTCTATATCTTCACTAAGATCTTTCATTTCACCATTTACTCTAGCTCTGGTATAACCTTCTTTTCTTAGTTTTTCTATAGTATCCTTATGAGTTCCCTTTTCTCCTGATACTACAGGCGACAAAATTATTATTTTAGTACCTAATGGATATTCTAATATTTTATTTGTCATTTCTTCTACACTTTGAGAAGTTATAGGTATGTGATGAGTAGGACAATATGGTACTCCTACACGAGCAAATAAAAGTCTCAAATAATCATAAATTTCTGTAACTGTGGCAACAGTTGATCTTGGATTATTAGAGGTGGTTTTTTGATCAATTGAAATTGCCGGAGATAATCCTTCTATACTGTCTACATCTGGTTTTTCACTACCACCTAAAAATTGTCTAGCATATGCCGATAAACTTTCAACATATCTTCTTTGACCTTCTGCATAAATAGTATCAAAAGCTAATGATGATTTACCTGATCCTGATAATCCTGTCATAACTATTAATTTATTTTTAGGAAGTTCTATATCAATATTTTTTAAATTATTTTCTCTAGCACCTTTTACGATTATTTTATCTAAAGACATACTCTCACCTCGGACATATTATAACAAAATTTATAAATTATTAAAATAAGTTTTTACTTATATCGTATACTTATCAAATTCTTATAAAAACATTATACTTTCTTAGTATAATGTTTAATTTTTATTGAACTTATCTTTAAATGTACATTTTCTACATAATTCAGATATTGGTTTTCTATCTTCAAAAGACTTTTTTAATTTTAAAAATTTTTCTCCTTCAATTATGTTCTTAAAACTATCTTTATAAATATTACCTAATGAATTTTTTCCAGAACTATCTAGGCAGCATGGAATCACTGTACCATCTACTAATATAGCGATTTGTGTTTTTAGAGCATAGCAATAACCATTTCTTTCTGTTTCATTATCCATTGTTGGCCATTCAAATTTATTAGCTTTATCTAAATATATATTACTTCCTATTTTAATATTTTGCTCTTTTTTTATTTTATCCACAATATCTGTGGAAAGTTTATAATACTCTTTTATTTTTTCCACAATATTTTTAGACTTTTCATCTAGTTTATTGTTATTAAGAGTCCAAATACGATAAACAATAGTTTTATTTGATAATTTATTTTTTACTGTTTCAAATATTTCTGTAAAATAATTTATTTTATTATTTTCTGAATGTAGAGAAATGTTTATTTTATTTATGTTATTTGCTTTTCTCAAAATTTCTGCTTTTTCTTTTAATAAAGTTCCATTAGTTGTAATATTTACTTTTAAATTATTTTCTTCTGCTTTTTTTAAAAGTTCTTCAAGTTGAGGGTGAAGTAGTGGTTCTCCTTTAACATGAAGATAAATATAATCAGTATAATTTTTTACTTCATTAATTATTTTACTGAAGTTATCAACAGAAATATATGCTAATTTTCTTGTATTAGCTGAGCAAAAATTACAATTCAAATTGCATATATTAGTTATTTCAATATATATTTTTTTAAATTTTTTCATATTTTATACCTATAAGATTACTATTTTAGTATTGCATCAGAAATAAGTTTATCAAATTTTCTAATATCAATATCTTTTCTTAAGTTAATTTTTATTTTTCCTAATTTAGTCCAAATTTCTATTTCAGCATTAATGTCTATTATACCAGCATTTTCTGACGACCACATCAATATAGATGAATATGGCAATGAATACGATTCTATTTTTTTACCAGTTACTCCTTGAACATCTCGAACTATTAGTCTTTTATTAGTAAAAATTGCACTATCTCTGAAAGTTTTATATGCTGCTATTGGATTTTCTCCATCTGCTAAAATCTCATAAATATCCTTTGGTATTGGACATTCAGAAAAAAGCGTCCATGATAATTCCATATATTTCACCTCAAAAAAATTATATTACATATTGGATTTCATTTCAAATAAGATATCTCTTAATTCCATTGCTCTTTCGAAGTTAAGTGATTTAGCAGCTTCGCGCATTTCTTGTTCTAATGATTCCATTATTTGCTCTTTTTCTTTCTTACTAACTTTTCTGTTTTTACCTTTTTTAGTTTCATTCTTTATATCATTATTACTAATTATTTCTCTGATTTCTTTATGAATAGTTTGAGGAATAATATTGTGATCTTTATTATATTTTTCTTGAATCTTTCTTCTTCTAGCAGTTTCATCAATAGCATTTTGCATAGAGTCTGTTATTTTATCAGCGTACATAATAACGTGTCCATTAGCATTTCTTGCACATCTTCCTATTGTTTGAATTAAACTTCTATTACTTCTTAAGAAGCCTTCTTTATCAGCATCTAAAATTGCTATTAATGAAACTTCTGGTATATCTAATCCTTCTCTTAATAAATTTATTCCTACCAAAACATCATACTTTCCAGATCTAACATCATGAATGATTTGCATTCTTTCTAATGTCTTTACTTCTGAATGTAAATAAGCAACTTTTATATTCAATTCTTTTAAATAATTTGTTAATTCTTCAGCCATACGAATTGTTAATGTTGTTACAAGTGTTCTTTCATCTTTAGCAATTCTTTCTGTTATTTCTCCGATTAAGTCATCTATTTGACCTTCACTTTTTCTAACTTCAATTGTTGGATCTAATAATCCTGTTGGTCTAATTATCTGCTCTACCCATTTATGATTTGTATACTCTAATTCAATATCTCCTGGTGTTGCTGAAACAAAAATTGCTTGATTAATTTTCTTTTCAAATTCTTCATATTTTAAAGGTCTATTATCTAGGGCACTAGGTAATCTAAAGCCATATTCTACTAAATTCATTTTTCTTGCTCTATCACCATTATACATACCTCTAACTTGTGGTAAAGTTACATGTGATTCATCTACTATTAATAAATAATCCTTGGGAAAAAAGTCCATCAAAGTTGTTGGAGTCTCTCCAGGATTTCTTCCAGCCATAGGTGCTGAATAATTTTCAATACCTGAACAAAAACCAGTTTCTTGTAACATCTCGATATCGTAATTTGTCCTTTGCTCTAATCTTTCAGCTGCTACTAATTTATTTTGACTTTTTAATTCTTCTAACCTATTTTTTAATTCTTCCTTAATTCTTACTATTGCTTTTTGAAGCTTTTCATCACTCACAACAAAGTGGCTTGCTGGAAAAATTGAAATATTCTTTAAATTTTTAGTAATTACACCTGTTAGTGTGTCTATTTCACTAATTCTATCTATTTCGTTATCAAAGAACTCAATTCTGTAACCTATAGTATTTTGATTGGCTGGTATTATTTCTACTACGTCTCCACGTACTCTAAATGTGCCTCTTTTAAAATCAAAATCATTTCTTTCATATAACATTTCTACTAATTTTGCCAACATTTCATTTCGGTCTAAAATTTCTCCTACTGAAAGAGTTAACATTTTACTTTTATATTCTTCTACTTCTCCAATCCCATATATACAAGAAACTGACGCTACTACTATAACATCATCTCTTGATAATAATGCACTAGTTGCAGCATGTCTTAATTCATCAATTTCATCATTAATAGAAGAATCTTTTTCTATGTAAGTATCTGTTGAAGGAACGTATGCTTCTGGTTGATAGTAATCATAGTATGACACAAAATATTCAACACGATTTTCCGGAAAAAACTCTTTAAATTCTGAATATAATTGTCCTGCTAGAGTTTTATTATGTGCTAATACTAATGTCGGTTTATTTATTCTTGCTATGACATTAGCCATGGTAAATGTTTTACCTGAGCCAGTAACCCCCATTAATACTTGACTTTTTTCTCCTGCTTTTATGCCTTGTACTAACTTTTCAATTGCTTCTGGTTGATCACCAGTTGGTTTAAATTTAGAATGAATTTTAAACATATCTGCTCCTTTCTAATACCAATTTTTCGCTAGTATTTTATCATTATTTATATGAAAAAACAAGGTAATCATTTGACCTTGTCATTTAATTTACTACATCTTGCTTGAAAGTAATAGTAAAAGTTGAACCCTGACCATATATACTGGTAACATCTATACTTCCATCAAATAATTCAACTAAAGAATTAACAATAGTTAAACCTAATCCTGTTTCTTCAATATTTGAATTCATATTGTTAGTGTGATTAAACTTATTAATTATTTTATCCAATTTTTCTTTTTCTATTCCTCTACCTGTATCTCTTACAGATATAGTTATTTCACATTTGTCCCTATTATTTTTAGATATAATATTAAAATATATAAAACCTTTGTCTGTATATTTAATGGCATTAGTTAATAAGTTTGTTACTATTTGTTTTATTTTTTCTATGTCACCAGATAATTTTTGTGGCAAATTATCAGCATAATAAGTAACTAAATCTACTGGTTTTTCTCCTATTCTTATTTTCATTGCTTTTATAACAGGTTCTAATTCCTGTTGTAAATTATACTTTTTATTTACTATTTCCATTTTATTTGCTTCTAACTTATTCATATCTAATATACCATCTATTATTTCTATTAAATTTTCAGATGCCAATAAAATTTTTCTAGAATCTAAACGCATTTCATTTTTATTCTTTGTATTCATTATTATTTTTGAATTATCAACTATGATATTAAGTGGATTTATGATTTCTTGAGTCATACTATTTAAAAAATCACTTTTAACTTTATTAGATTTTTCAGCTTGAGTTTTAGCAAATTCTAATTGAGCTATCATTTTAATATCAGGATTCTCAATTGTATGATACATCAAGTAACTGATTAATGTAATTGCTAGTGTAAATATACTTATTGATGGATCAATCATATAGAAGAATAATGCTAGTACTTGTAATATTATAAATAGTAAAAATGGAGATATTTTTTTAGCATTAATATCTTTTATATTTAAAATTATGGAAACAACTCCTGCAAAACCTAAAATTATCAAAAAAATTGTCATAAAGTCTATTCTTGGTCCATTGTATATTATTATATTGGTATCAGTATAATCATATTTTACTGGTAATATACCAATGATTAAACTAATGAGGATTGTTATTATAACAAAAAAAGCAGTTATTTTTTTTTGATATTTTTGAAAAATATTTTTAAACTTATCGTTATTTTCATTTATTATAATAATTGCATAACTAGCAAAAAACATACACCATATTCCTTCTGCTACACAATATAATATTCCTAAAATTTCATAAATTAAGAAAAGATTATCATTCTTTGGAATGTAATAAGCAGCTATTAGTCCTAAGAAATGAAATATTAATACTAAAAAATCCATAATAATTATAAAACGATATAATTTATTTTCAATGTTGGACATATTCTTTTTAGAAAAATAAACGATTACCAATATTTCCCAAAATAATAAGCAACATAAATTTATACTAAACGTAAAAATATTCATAAATTATCAACTCTTTCAATTTTTATTAAATTATAGTTAGTTCTTCTTTATTTTGTGTTGAAAAATCAGTAACAATAGTTTGTTCAAGTTCTATAGTAAATGTTGAACCTTGACCATATATACTATCGAAAGTTATACTCCCACCTAATAAATTCACTAATAATTTAGTAATTGCTAAGCCTAATCCTACTCCTTCAATAGTTGTTCCTTTATCTTCTTCTAACCGATAAAATTTCGTAAATAATTTACTTTTCTCTGTTTCTTTTATTCCTCGTCCTGTGTCGCGTATAGAAATAATCAACTCACACTTTTCATTCTTTTTTTTACAACTAACATTAAAATAAACAAAACCACTATTTGTATATTTAATTGCATTATTAAGAATATTGGCAATTATTTTTTGAATTTTATCAATATCTCCATTTAATTCTACGGGAATATCTGAGGTATAGTTAGTCACTAATTGAATTGGTTTACTCCCAATTCTTAATTTAGCTGTATCAGCAATTTTGTTAAACTTTTCAACTGGATTGTAATTGTTATTTATAACTGACATTTGTTGTGTTTCTAATCTATTTACATCTAAAATACCATTAACTATTCCTAATAGATTTTGTGAGGCGATATAAATATCTTTAGAATCACTATGCATACTCTCATAATCATCACTTTCAGTTATCATTTCAGATAATCCAACAATAGCATTTAAAGGTGTTCTTACTTCATGTGAAATATTACTTAAAAATTCGCTTTTTGCTTTATTAGAAGCTTCTGCTAGTTCTTTAGCTTTTCCTAATTCTGAAATCAAATTATAATCGGGATTTTCCATAGTATGGTAAAGCAAATAACTAATTAAAGTTATAACAAGTGGAAAAACGTTAGTAGAAGGATCATATCTACTGATCAAAAATAAAGATATTAATAAAACATCAAATACTAAAAATGGTAGTATCTTTATTTTTTTTACGTGTTTAAAATTAAATATAACTAGTATTGTTGTTGCTGAAAAAATACCAAATAATAGATAAGTGATATAATTTAGTCTAATTCCTGAATAAATTAAAATATTATCAGTATTATATGTATATTGGGCAGGAAGAACAAAACTAACTATGCTTAAAATTAAAATAATTATTTTAGTCAATTTTATTGTATTTTTATCATTTACTAAATTTTCAATTAATGAATTACCTTCACTTATTATTATGATAGTATAAATTGAAAGAAGTAAGCACCAAAGTAATTCTGTTGTTGAATATACTCTTGTAAAAATATCATAAATAAAACTTAAATTTGAACTAATAGAAATATAATTAGCTGACAATAAACTAATCATACTTGAAGATAAAATAATAAAATCTAAAATAAGCATATTTTTATAAATAGTGTTTTTGCGATTTAATAGTTTTTTTTGTGAAAAATAAATCATACCTAAAAATCCACAAAATAAAATACAACAAAAGACTGTAGAAAATGTGAACATATTCATAAAAACACCTCTTTATTTTGCACTATCCTACCTATTATATATAATTTTAAACTATTTTATTAAATATTGCCATAAAAAAAGAAAGATTAACTTTCTATTTTTCTGCAAAGATATAAGCTATTGGAAATAGTATTTTGTAAATATACTTCACTAGTATCTGCTATTATCAAATTATATTGTGTAACGTATGGCTCGGTAATTTTTTCTCCATTTATCACTCTGGTATTAGCATCAAAATTAATTGTATAAGTAGTATAGTTTTCGTTATTTTTAGTGGTATATTTTATACCAGTTATTTCATAAGTTCCATCTATTATTCCACTTGCTGTAGAATAACTATATGTCATCAAAAAAATTTTATCTTTTTTCAAACTAAATTTCATAGTTTCTTCTAAGGCGTTAGTGCTGTTTTCAACATAATCACTACAAGCATATTCACCAATATAATTATTTTCTTCAAATTCAGATACAAAATTAAGAATAATACCTCCTAGTATAAATAAAATACTTATAATAATACATATAATATTAATAATTATTCCTCTTTTTTCTTTTTCTTTTATTCCAATAACAAGTCCAATTATGGCTAATAAAATAGCTAAAGTTCGAGTTACAAATAATATAATTAAACTTATGATTCCTATTTTAGTACTTGTACTTTTTCTTTTATATGCCTTTGTAAGAGCATTATCATTATTATTATTAACGTTATTATTTAACATATTTCCACAATTAATACAATATCTAGCATCTTCATTATTTTTGTAACCACACTTACTGCAAAACATATAAACACCTCTTTTTATTTATTATATCGCATTATTTTGAGAAGAAATAACAAAAAATATACATTATTTCAATAGACTATTTTACTTCTATACCGATTGGACAATGGTCTGATCCTAATACTTCAGAATATATTTTTGTATTAGTGATTGAATCAATAAATTCTTTATTTACAATAAAATAGTCTATTCTCCACCCAATGTCTTTCATTCTTGCTTGATGCATATAACTCCACCAAGTATATTTTACTGTTTTTGGATTATAGTAACGATATGTATCAATAAATCCAGCTGATAATAACTGTGTCATTTTATTTCTCTCTTGATCAGTAAATCCTGCTGAAAAGTGATTGGTTTTAGGGTTTTTAATATCTATTTCTTCATGGGCTACATTTAAATCTCCACAATAAATTATATTTTTTTTCTTTGATAGATTAACTAAATATTCTCTAATTAAATCTTCAAAACGCATTCTTGAATCCATTCTTTCTAATTTTCTTTTAACATTTGGCACGTAGCAGTTTACCAGATAAAATTTTTCAAATTCAAGAGTGATTGTTCTTCCTTCATTATCATACTCTTCATCACCAATTCCAAACTTTACTGAAATTGGTTCTATTTTTGTATATATTAAAGTTCCAGAATATCCTTTTTTCACTGCTGGATATAAATATTCTTTATATCCTAGTGGATGAAATGGATTTTGTTCTTCTGTTACTTTGGACTCTTGAAAGCAATATATGTCAGCTTTTTCTTCTGCTATAAATCTATCTAATCCTTTATTTAAACAGGCACGTAATCCTGCTACATTCCAAGAAATTATTTTCACTTTATTCACCTTTTTTCTTTATTTTGATTGTTTTCACATATATATTAACATTCTTTATATAAATTGACAATTGATATTGATTTTCATAAAATAATCATATTGAGGTGATGATATATTTTAAATAATGAACTTGTTGAAATTCTTAAGAATGGTGGAATTGCTGTTGTACCTACTGATACTGTATATGGTATTGTATGTGATGCTTTAAATGTAGAAGCTGTAAAAAAAGTATATCATTTAAAAAAGAGAGACTTTAGTAAACCAATGATCATATTGGTATCCGATATAGATATGGTAAATGAATATGTAGCTTTTTTATCTTCTTTAGAGAAAGATATAATAAAAAAATATTGGCCTGGGCCTTTAACTATAATTTTAAAGAAGAAAAATATTTCTGATATTGTTACAGCTTCTTTAGATGAAATAGGCATTAGATTACCTGATAATGAGTCTTTACAAGAATTAATAAAAAAAATAGGAAGGCCAATTATTGCAACCAGTGCGAATATATCTTCGAAAGAAACAATCAATGAAATTAAATGGTTGGAAGATAGTATAGCGAAAAATGTTGATTATATTTATAATGGAGGACTAATTGAAAATCAGTCTTCTACTATTATTAAGGTTATAAATGATAAAATCAAAATAATACGTAGTGGTGATATTAGTAAAAAAATAATAGATGATTATAAAGATAATATTATAATGTAGTATGTTAATGAAACTCACACTGCTTTTTTACTTTTTTTGTATTTATGCAACAAAAAAAGAGAGATAACCTCTCTTAACGATTATTCCATCTACTTGGTAATACTATATATTTAGTTGGATTTATTGTACTTCTTTGATATGTAGCCCAAGTACAACCTCCTCCTTTATTCCAATCGCATGTTGTAATTTCTAAATGTAAATGTGGTCCTGTTGATTTTCCTGTAGAACCCATTCTTCCGATCATTGTAAATGGAGTAACTATTTGTCCTTCAGATATGTTTCCAAATGATCGTAAATGAGCATATGTTGAATATATATACCTTCCACCAACATTATGTCTTATCTTTACACATAAAGCGCCATCAGGGTCAATATATATTTTGAAAACTTGTCCTGATGCAATAGGATATATTGGAATATCTTTATCTGAACTTGATAAATCTACTCCCATATGTCCACCATATCCAGAATACCATTGAGTTACATAGCCATATTCCATAGGTCTAAAGAAACCATTAGTACTTGGTATTGATGATGACGAACTACTTTGTTGAACTCTAAATTGACATGACTGAATATCTTCTGTTTTTCCACATCCTAAATTCTGATAATATTGCAAGTTTAACTTTGCTGATTTTATTTGACTTTCTAGGTCTGGCATAGTATCTCTTATAGAAGCTGTATCAGCATTAATTCTTTCTTTTTCTGATTGTAGTTCATCTTTCATTTCTTTTAATTCAACTTTTTTGGCAGTTAATTCTTTTTGTCTTACTTCATTTTTTTTAATCAACTCTTCTAGTTCTTTCATGATTTTATTATTATAATCTGTTAATTGTTCAATTACTGACAATCTATAAATCATATCTGTAATAGATGTTGCTCCAAAAGCATATTCCAAATAAGCATTTTCACCATTTGAAATCTGATAATATTCCATTATCTTTTTACTTTCTTCACTTTTGGCAGCTATTTCTTCATTACTTTCGTCTATTTCATTTTGCAACTCACTAATTTCATTTTCAGAATCTTCGATTTTTTTCTCTATTTCAGAAATTTTTTCTTTTATCTTGGCAACTTCTGCTTCGTTAGTGACAATTTTTGATTTTTTTTCTTCTAACTCTGCTGTATATCGATTTACTTCATCTTGAAATTCTTGAATTGTTTTAGCTTGAGTTTCAATAGGTAGTGCAAATATTGAAACTAGCATTAATAATATTCCAAATAGAAAATTTAATATATTAATTTTTTTCATTATACTTTAAGATACTTTCTTACGGCACCTGCACTACCAATCATACCTACTATAATACCAATTATTACAACTATTCCAGCGGCTTGATACATAAATGGTTCTGGCTCTATTAATTTAATTAATTCTGAAAATAAGTAACCATCAAAGTGATTATAAAAAGCTAAATATCCATAAGTTGTGAATATTACAGGAATAATTGAACCTAATAAACCAAGAATCATTCCTTCAATTACAAATGGTGTTTTAATAGTAATATTGCTTGCTCCTACTAAACGCATAATACCAATTTCTCTTTTTCTAGCATCTATTGTTAACTTAATAGTATTAATAATTAAGAATACTGTAACTAATATTAAGGCAATCACTACTGCAAAAGTAACTTTTTCAATTGAAGAAAAAGCTGATACCAATTTATCTACCATACCTTCTCCATAACGAACTACTGATACTTTATCTATTTTTTTTATAGCTTCAGCTGTGGAACTTATTTTTGTTACATCTTTTACTTTTATTTGAAAAGTATCTTTCAAAGGACTCTCATTATCATCCCAATTATCTAAAACAGCATCAAAGACTTCTGACTCTGATTGTATTTGTTCTTTTACCTCTACTTTATCTTGAAACTCATATGTATCAACATTATTTATTCTATCTAGAGCCTTTCTAACCTTATCTGCATCATCTTCTGTAGCGTCATTATCTAGGAAGGCTACTATTGTTAAATCTTTTTCAATCTCTTGAGTAAAATTTTGAACATTAAATGAAGCGATTATTCCTACAGCAACTATTATTAACGTTATTGTTATACATGAAATAGAGGCCAATGATAAACTGAAATTTCTTATTACACTTTTAATAGCATCTCTGATACTTCTTCCTAACATTCTAAATGGCTTCATTGTCATATGTTCCTTTCTTTTTAAAGTTTACTAAATGGCCATCTTTAAGAGTAATAACTTGCTTCTTCATTCTATCTACTATTTCTTTATCATGTGTAGCCATGATGATTGTTGTGCCTCTATTTTTATTTATATCATCCAAAACTTGCATGATTTCCATACTTTTCTCAGGGTCAAGATTTCCAGTCGGCTCATCACATAATAATAATTTAGGATCATTAACAATAGCTCGTGCTATTGCAACTCTTTGTTGTTCTCCACCTGATAGTTGGTCTGGATAATTATGAATTTTATTTTTTAATCCAACATCTTCAAGAGCTTTTAAAACTTTTACTCTTATTTCATCTTTTGGGGCTCCTATTACCTCTAAAGCAAAGGCCACATTTTCAAATACTGTCTGTTTTTCTAATAATCTATAATTTTGAAAAACTATTCCTAACTTTCTTCTTAGTCGATATACTTTTTTATTTCTTAATTTAGCAACATCTAAACCACCAACAATAATTTGTCCTTTTGTTGGCTTTTCTTCTCGATAAAGCATTTTTATTAAAGTACTCTTACCGCTACCTGATCCTCCAATTACAAAGACAAAGGCACCTTTTTCAATGGCTAAATTCAAATCATAAATTGCTGTTACGCCATTCTTATATCGTTTTTCAACATTTTTAATTCTTATTAGGTCCATTTTTTCCTCCTATCTTCATTAGTTTATTGTAACATAAAAATTCGTATATATAAACCAAATAACGTTAAAAAGAAAAAATAAGTGTTAATTAGCACCTTTTACTTCATACGAGTCAGTAGCAATAAAAAACGCTTTATCATCAATCATCTTTATTCCTTCTTTAATTCTATAATAATCTCTAGTTGGTACAATTGTTAATATTACTTTTTTACTTTTTTCTAAAAATCCTCCCTTTACTTCAAAATTAGTCGTATCATGACCTAATACATTTATAATATAATCAGATATCTCTTCTGGTTCACTTGTTATTATATAAAATGCTTTATTAGTAGAAATTCCTAGTAATACTTTATTCATAATAATATTACTTATATATAAATAAATAATAGCAAACATTGCCTTTTCTATACCAAATACTATAGCTCCTGCCAATACTACTGCTAAGTTTACAAATAATACAGCTTTATCTAGAGGTACTTTTAATTTTTCATAAAGTACTTGGCATAGTACACTTAATCCTCCTGAGTTATAACCAGATCTATATATTAATCCGTTAGCAAAACCACATAATAATCCTGCAAAAATAACTAAAATAAATACATCTCCAGTATTAATTTGTACAATATTTGTCAGTGGCTCTGTTAGTTTTACAAAGATAGGATAAATTATACTTATAGCCAAAATTCCCATTGTTTTCTCTTTCCCTAGAAAAATTCTACTAGTAATTAAAAATAAAATATTTATTGTAAAAATCATTATAGATTGGTCTATATTAAACACTCTTTTTGTTATTGTTGCTATACCATTAGCACCACCTGTTACAATATTAAGTTGCAATAAAAATAAATTGTAACATACTGCTGTTATTGTAAGTGCTATAACTAAAATAAAAATGGTTTTTATTTTATTTCTAATTTTTAGTTTCTTGATGCTATTTTCCATTTTTATTCACCTCCGAATACCTCGTAGGCGTCTGTTACCACAAAAAATGCTTCTTTATCAATTTCATTTAATCCTGCTTTTAATTTAAAATAATCTTTTGTTGGCAATACGCACATTAAAACATTTCGATTCTCTTTTTTAAATCCTCCTTTGGCTTTAAATATTGTGACACCATGATTTAAATATTTTAAGATATAAGATTTTACTTCATCATCTTTGTCTGTAATAATGTAAAATGCTTTACTATCAGAAATACCTAAGACAACTCTATCTGACATCATACTTATAATATACAAAATAATTATTGAATACATAAAATGATTTATTCCAAAAACAAATATAGATGAACATACTATTAATCCATCACTAATTAGCATGCTTTTTCCCATACTTATTTTTAAATATTTTGATAGTATCTGGTTTACTATATCTGTTCCTCCTGTTGTAAAACCTGCTTTAAATACTAAACCAGCACCAAATCCATATAATACTCCTCCAAAAATAGTAAGTAATAATAATTCTTGAGTATTGATTTGAATAATATAACCAATATTTTTAGTAATTTGAACAAAGATTGGAAATAGGATTGAACCTAACAATGTTGCTCTTGTCTTTTCCTTTCCTAGTAAAATCAAACTTAGTATTAATAACAAAGTATTAAGTACTAAAATTATAATTGAATTATCAATTCCAATAGCTCTATTTAAAAGAATAGCTACTCCACCTACTCCACCAGGCACAAGATTATTTGGTGCCAAAAAAAGATTGTAGGATGTTGCAATCAGAAATACACCTATTATAAAAGATATAAATCTTTTTAGATAAGACTTTTTTTGTACATATTTAATTATTTCTAAATTATCTTTACGTAATAGCCTCATATTTTATAGCCCCTTTTTTAAATTACTTTCAATAAAACCATCTAAATCTCCATCTAAAACTTTATTTACATCGCTCGTTTCAAAATTAGTTCGATGATCTTTTACTAATGAATAAGGATGCATTATATAACTTCTTATTTGAGAACCAAATTCTATATTTCTTTGCTCTCCTTTAACAATTCTTAATTCTTCTTCTTGTTCTTCTATTTTCTTAAGCAGTAATTTACTTTTTAATACTTTTAGTGCTTCTTCTTTATTCTGAATTTGACTTCTTTCATTTTGACATGTTACAACTATTTTACTTGGTAAATGCGTTATTCTTACTGCCGAATCAGTAGTGTTTACTCCTTGTCCACCTGCACCTGTTGAACGATAAACATCTATTTTTAAGTCTTTTTCATCTATTTCGATTGTATTATCAACTTCTATTTCTGGTGTTACTTCTACAGAAGCAAAAGAGGTATGTCTTCTATTATTTGAATCAAAGGGAGATAATCTAACTAATCGATGAACACCTTTTTCGTTTTTTAAATAACCATAGGCATTTATTCCCTTCACTCTTATAGAAACACTTTTGATACCTGTTTCATCTCCTGCTTGATAATCTAATAATTCAATTTTATAATTTTTACTTTCACACCATCTTATATACATTCTATATAGCATATTAGCCCAATCACAGGCTTCTGTTCCTCCTGCTCCAGAATGAATTTCTAAAATGCAATTTTTTTTATCATAGGGTCCATTTAATAATAATAGTAAGTTTAACTTTTCTACTTCTGAATTATTTTCACATATTGATTTTTCTAGTTCTTTATATTCTTCATCTTCCACTGATAAAATATATAAAAGTTCTTTGTTGTCTGTTAATTGTTTTTTCAAATTAATAATTGATGAAGTTAAACTCTTTAGTTCTGTTATTTGTTTTAATACTTCTTCTGCTTTTTGATGATCATTCCAAAAGGTTGTTTGAGTAGTCTCTATTTCTAATTCTTGTTGTTCTTTTACTTTACGATCAATGTCAAAGTGCCCTCCATAAATCATTAATTTTTTCTATGTCTGTTTTTACTAATTTAATTAAATCCTTCTTTTCCATAATGTCTCCTTATTTATAATTTATTATCAGTACTTTCTAGTTGTAGAATAACATATTTATATATAATTTGAAAGCATAGTTGTATTGAATTTTCTTTATTTCTATATTTTTACATATATTATACGTATAAAATTAATTAAATAACATATATTATTAATGAGGAAGGTTCACTATGAAGTGTGAAGATCCTCTTATATATAGATAGAACTCCCTAAGGAGTTCTTTTTTTTATTTCCATAAATCTGCATTTATATGACTTGCTAAAGCCATTGTTGTTGCTAACTCTACCATATCTATTCTAGATACTTGTTCTTTGGTTAAAAAGCTGATTCCTCCTTTTCCATCAGAAAGTTTTTTACCATTAAATAATTTATCCATTAACTTACCAAAATCTGTTTTTTTGATTTCTTCAATATATCTTTCAGGAACGGAAAATCCTGGTGAAGTGCCAACACTTTGAAAATTATTATTATCTTCTACAACAGCCATATTTAATTCAATAATAGTTCCTAAGCTATTAGTAATTCCTCCTTCTATACCTACATAGAAGTCTGCTTTTATTCCTTTATGTTCAGCTAATTTTTTAACATTTTTAACTCTATTTTTTGCACCTTTCAAAACTTCATCATCAAATGGTTGTTCACTGACATCTGATTCTACTGCAAATCCTTCAACTTCTACTTCAGTAAAATATTTACTAAAAGCTCTTTTTACACCTTCTATTTTTCCAGGATTTCTTGTACCAATTAAAATTTTCATACTTATCTCCTTTTATTTTCTGCTAGTTAAATTGTTCATTCTTCGCATTGAAATGATATTATTAGGTAAATTAATATTATTATTTTTTTCTAATTCATATTTTAAATATTCTTTATCTTTTTTTCCAACATATAAATTTATTACATCTGAACTTAATATGATTCCAAAAGAATCATACATATCATCTATTTCTTTTCCATGAGATATTAAATAGCCAACCGGCCTTATTCCTTGATTTAATTCTTTAGCCATTTCTATATCATAATCAAAACAACTTTCTTTTTTTTCCTTATCAATTATTGCTGATGTTACATCATCAAAACTATAAGTTTTATTCTCATCATCATAAACAAGATTGATTTGATGATTTCTTGGAGTCATATTATCACATATTACACATACCGAATATATTCCATTGATTTCTAATAATAACTTATAATATTGGGATATTCCATTACAAATACCAACATGATTATTTATGACACTTTCTAACTCTAAATAAGGATTTCTTCCTTTTTCATAATTCATATTATCAACTTTGTCTTTTAGAGCTTTATAAGCTGCTGGATCAAAAATTTGATAATCATTCAGAACACTTATTATAAATTGCTCTTTATTGTTAAAAATTTGTTCTTCAATATCTGGATATATTGTTGATAGATAAATATCAAATAGTTTACTATAATCATATTTAATATTTTCACAAAGATAGTTATAGATTATTTTTCTTTTTTCATAACTAGAAAGTTTTTCTACTTTCAAATCTTTAAATATTATTTTATTTTCCTCTTCTAATTTTTTTCTTATTTGATCCCAATTGCCATAAAACATCTACATCACCTAATGACATTCTATCATAATAAATATCATCTTTATTGTCTTTTTAATTAATTTGTCTTTAATTAACACAGTTTATTATCAGATATGTAAATTTTATATTTATTTAGTAATTCTTTTAGTATCTGTTTTACTCGTATTAGAAATAATAAACAAGACAATCGACATAAATATTTTTATGTATTGTCTTAAAATTATTTTTACTCTATATTTTTTAAAGATTCAATCATATCTATTTTCTTTAAATTAAAATGAGTAATAATATTAACTATAATGGTAAATAATGCCGTAATGATTGTAGCATATATATAACTTTTTATATTAATATGTCTAACAAACATAATGTAATCTGGTTCACAAGTAGAAATTATATAATGACATAAATACAAACCTGCGAATAATCCGATAGAGATACCTATGATGGTTAAAATCAAATTTTCTTTGGTAATATAATCATCTACTTCTTTATTGTAAAATCCTAAAACTTTTAATGTTGCAATTTCTCTTTTTCTTTCACTAATATTTATATTTGATAGGTTATATAAAACTACAAAAGCTAATAATGCTGAAGAAACAATTAAAATAATTACTACAGAGTTTAATTTATCCATCATATCAGTAATTTCTTTAACAGCATCTTCGATATTCATGATTGAAGCAACATCATTTTGATTAATAAGATATTTATCAAATTCTTTGTTCTCTTTTTCTGATATTTTGTTCATATTCAACATAATAGTATTTGTTTTATATTCATCAAAAATTTTTTCATACAGATATTTATTTATAATAACGTAATTATTTACATAATTTTCAATTATGTTTGTTATATTAACATTTACTTTTTTGCCACTATCATTAGTTATAGTAATATTATCTCCAATTTCTAAATTAAATAATTGTGATAGTTTATCTGTTATGACAACACTATTATTATTCAATTTTACTTGTTCTCCATTATTAATATCTTTTAAAGATAATACTTTTTCTAATTCTTTAATATTATCAGCAACTATTAAAGTACCATCTTGTTTTTCCTCTTCTTTAAGTAAATCAACATTTTCCATATTTAAATTAACTATATCTTTAACATCAGAACTATTATCTAAATATTTATACATATTTGTATAATCAACATTTTCTTTTAAAGCAACTAATTTATCATAATGGAATACTTTATTAAATTGAAAATTAGCTATATCACTTATTGAATCCTTTAAACCAAAACCAGATAAGATAAGAGCGGTACACCCAGAAATACCAATTATTGTTGCCATTACTCTTCCTTTATATCTAAAAATGTTTCTTATGGTGATTTTATTTGAAAATTTTAATTTTTTCCATAAAATTTTTATATATTCTAAAAAAATTTTTTTACCAATTTTTGGTGCTTTTGGTCTCATTAAATTAGCTGGTACTTCTCTTAAATTTTTGTAAGAAACTACTATTGCAGTTCCTGTTATACAAATTAGTGCAATTGAAAGACCAACTAAAGCAGTTGAAAAATTGAATTCACAAATAAAATTAGGAATTGTAAATATCAATTGGTAGATATTCCAAATAACTCTAGGAATTAGATTAAATCCAATTAGCATACCTATAAGTCCACCAAGTACTGTAGCTAAGGTAGAATATACAATATATTTCATAGTAATTTGTAGATTATTAAAACCTAAAGCTTTTAAAGTACCATTTTCTGTTCTGTCTTCTTCTATCATTCTTTTCATTGATATTAAACTAATTAATACTGCTATTATATAAAATACTAGTGGAAAAACATTTCCTAATTTTTGAATATTAGTACTAGCATCAGTTAAGTTTTTGTAGCCAACATTTTCTGTCCTATCCCATATATACCAAACAGGGCTATCAAATTTACTTGTATCAATAGGAATATTATGATTGTTAGCATTTGCTATAGTAGTGCCGTATAATTCATTATATCTTTCTTTTTCTCTCTCTTCTTTAATTTGTTCTATATTACTTATTACTTTATTTATTAAGTTATTATATTCATCACTAAATGTAACTTTTTCTTTAGCATTATCTACAGTAATATATATATTGGTATAGTATTCATCTTTTAAAATATCATTATTTACATAGGCAAAATAATTTATCGTTCCTCCACCTAATGTAGTAGTCCCTCTATTAGTATTATTTGAAAAATACAACGGACTAATAGCAACTCCAACTATTTCAAATTTATTTTCTTCTTTGGTTGAAGATAAAATACTTATAGAATCTCCTATTTTATAATTTCCTTTTTCTAAAAAAGATTCCTCAACAAGTATTTCGTTATCTTTATTTGGCATACGACCTTCTACCAAATGTAGTTTATTTATATCATCCATTATTGGTAATAGTCTAATAATATATTCTTCTTTTTCTATATTGGTAAATACATCTTTATAAGTTGAGCCTACTACTTTATTAATATTTGGTATTTTTTCTAGTTCAGTTATATCATTTTCAGTCAATCCTAAAGTAGATACTATTTCTATATCATACACTTCTTGACTATCAAAAAAAGTATCTAATGTTTTTATCATATCAGGACTAGTAGCTTTTATACCAGCATAAAATCCTACTCCTAATAAAGACATACATAATAGTGAAATGAATCTTTTATAATTATTTTTTATTTTTCTAAATATGTGTTGTATTAATTTATTTTTCATAGCAAGATACATTCCTTTCTTTTTAATTTTTACCACTCTATATCTAAAACACTAGTAGGTTTCTCATTTATGATAATATCTTCGACACCACCATTTTTAAACTTGATAACTTTATCTGCCATTTTAGCTATGGCAGAATTATGAGTAATAATAACTACTGTCATTTTTTCTTTTCGAGATGTATCTTCTAGTAACTTTAATATTTGTTTTCCTGTTTTGTAGTCAAGAGCACCTGTTGGTTCATCACATAATAATAATTTAGGATTTTTAGCAATTGCTCGTGCTATCGCTACGCGCTGTTGTTCTCCTCCAGATAATTGTGAAGGAAAATTATTCTTTTTGCCTTTTAGACCAACCCTATCCAATATTGTCTTTGGATTTAAGTGATCTGAACATAATTGAACAGCAAGTTCGACGTTTTCTAACACCGTCATATTTTGAATTAAATTATAAAATTGAAATACAAATCCAATATCATTACGTCGATATTTAATTAATTCTCGATCGGATAGTTTATCTATTCTTTTGTTGTCTACTATTACTTCACCAGACGTTAGTTTATCCATACCTCCTAAAATATTTAAGCAAGTAGTTTTTCCTGCTCCACTAGGCCCTAAAATACAAACTAGCTCTCCCTTTTCTATAGTGAAAGAAGTATTGTTTAAAGCTTTAGTCTTTACTTCTCCCATTTGGTATACTTTACATACTTTATTAAATTCTATATATGACATAGACCCTCCTTTAAAAAAATTATATCATTTTTATATGTTTTTTTATATATTACAACTCTATTTATACTAAAAATCCATGCTTTTTATAAAAGAGAAAACTATTAGATGGTCTGTATCTATCGTAGCTTTATCTTTAAATATGCTTAATTTTTTTATTATATAGTTGATATAATTTCAATAGTGTTGATTAAGAGCATAATATATTGCATTTTTATATTGTTATTGCTATATACTTTCTGTCATAATATTAGTAACTTTTTTACTTTTTTTTATATTAAAAAAGTATTGACAATGATTGTCAATACTTTTAAATTGTATTTATTTTTTATTATTTTCTAAAATTGGTTCATTAATAAATATCCTCTTCTCATCATAGTCAATAGTTGCTTCTATATCATAAGGTATTATACATCTTGGTGCTGAATGACCAAAATTAACATTGAATAATACTGGGGTATCTATATCTATAAAAACTTTCCTATATATATCTTTATAATCTTCATAATATTCTTCATCTTGAGGTTTTCCTACTATAACTCCTTTAACCAGGTTTAATATTTTTCTTTTTTTTAATTCAATTAACATTTTTTCTAATTCTTTAGGTTTAGGTTTTTCCTCAGATGTTTCCAAAAAAAGTATTTTTTCTTTCCATTCTTCATTAGTTGGAAATATATTATATTTTTCAAAAACTTGTGGTTCATCACTATACCTATGTCCGGTAAATGCATCATATATACTTTCTATACATCCTCCATAAAGTTTTCCTGTTATAATTCCGCTTCCATTTAATTTTTCATATCCATGTTCCTCTTTGCAAACCTCTCTAGGCTTGCCTAACTCTTCAATACCAAAACTTTTTCTTTCTTTATACCAAACTTGGCTTGATTTAATTTCATAATTTAATTCATATGTAAAAAATTTATAAAACTCTGCTTTAGTATATGGAATCATATCATTATCAAGTTCACCTATATCAGCAATTAAACATGGTCCATAAAAAGTAGATAATCCAAGTTTATTTAACATTAAATGATTATTAGTGGTATCTGAAAATCCCGTAAATATCTTAGGATTATTTTTTACTGCCATTTTAAATTCTTCATCTTCCATTAAATAAGGAATTGTTCTATATGTATCATCTCCACCAATGGCACATATTATTCCTTTTATACTATCATCTATAAAAGCTTGTTTTAAATCAGCTGCTCTTGCTTCCGGATGTTCTTTTAGATAATCAACTCCTTTTAATGCATTTGGCATAATTACTGGAATAAGTCCCATTTTTTTCAGTCTTTTTAGAGCAATTTTTAATTCATGTTCACAATATGGCATACCAAGAATACCACTTGATAAACTAACAATTGCTATTTTATCGCCTTTATTTAATTTTTCAGGTTTAATCATAACAATCAACTCCTATATATATATATCATATCATTAATTATTAAAAAAAATGTACATATTGTAATTATTATGTACATTCTTATTTTACTTGACTTTTATTAACTGATGCAAATAGCAATAAACTTCAAACCAATTTATTATTTTACTAGTTTTTTTTATTTTATGTTATTTTCCACAGCATTGTTTATATTTCTTCCCTGATCCACATGTAGTGGGCTTCCCTATATTATCAATATTATTAGTATTTATAGCATTATCAGTATTTTCTTTAATACTGGTACAAGGTAACATCCATATTATTAGTATTATTGGTATTATCTTTACTATAAATATTTTATCTACTGTGGACAAATTGAGGACAATGTCCACATTCGTTCACTAATATGATTATATCATATTTTTATGTCATATATATCAACTTTTTAAATCAAATTCCATCACTTGACCACATTCTTCACACTTTAAGCAAATTTTTGGCATCATTCCTTTATCAACACTTTCATCATTTACGATGCTCAGCTTTTTGCTTTTACAGTATTTACAAATAGTTTTTGAAAAAGGATCATTTATTTTCTGTTGAATATTTTCATATAGGCATACTAAAGAAATCACTAATGTTACACAAACTGAGACATCATAATAAGTTGAATCTTGAGAATGAGTAATCTTATTTGAATAATCCCATGTAGCTTCTGTAATTTTTTTTATATAGTTCCTGTAATCACTATTTTCACTTCCTTCAAGACAATAATTCACAAATAATTCCGCCTTCTTCTTAAAATTAGATTTTTGTGGTTGTTCTTCGCTTGTTGCCATTTCTGGTTTGTATATTGAATTTCCAAGTTCAATTAAAATTTCTCTGCATTGCACTCCTATAGATTGAAAGTCTTCTATTTCCGTTGCCTCATCTATAAGTTGTGCTATATTTTTTAATTTTCGCAATAAGATAGGTGTAATTTCTCTATCTAAAGATATTGCTTTAACATAAACTTCTGGATTAAATTTATTTTCTCTAACAAATAGCCTTTCCATTATTCCTATATGAAATGAATATGCCTCATCTGCAGAAAAGTAGAATGCATCCTGTGGATAAAGATTCATTGGTGTTTCTTCACCTTCAACAATCCACCATGCTCCTTCATTATTAGTTTTTACGTTCCACACATTCACTTTATAACCTAAATCATTAAAATCTTTTTCTACTTTAGTACTAACTACTTTGCATTTATTATCAAACTGTTCTTCTACATATTTTATAACTTCTTTATTTGTTTTTGTCATATTTTTACCTCCCACATGTGATTCAAGAAACACCCTTTGATAACATTTCATCTAATAACTTTTTTATTAAACAATAAAAATTATCAAAATTAATTAATTCTAAATTAAAAATAAAAGTTGAATCATTATATGTTAGTTTATCATTATTTAAAATGTTAGAATGATTTTTCTTTAACATTTCAAAACTATCTCCTTCTCCATGTTTATAAACATTTATGATATTTCTATACATATCTAAATCTGTTTTTATAGAACTACTAATCTTTCTCTCCAATTTATTTTCAACTATCTTAATAGCAGAAAATAAAGTTTTGGTATTTAGATCATTATATTTTTGTTGTAAAAAAGAAGTTATCTCTCTTTCTGTAAATAGATATGCCTGTATTATAAAACTAAAAGTTAGATTATATTTAATATTTTTATAAATAAATAATTTTTCCCAACTTTCATAAATGAGATTTTTCGCTTGTTCTTTGTTTTTTAATATATCTTTCAAATCTGTTTGTTTGTCAGTCTCCGCCCACATAACAAATCCTTTTTCTATTAAAGGAGACACGACTTTTAAACTCGGTTCAAAAAAAGATTTTAAACATTTATTAACATATTGTTTTTGCTCTTTACTTGCAAGTTTCGTAACACGTATAGGATAAGATTTTTTCATAATATTTCTTTCATTATAGTTTTTAATTATTATATCATGCTCTTTTTTTATATATCCCATCATTTTTTCGATTTTTTTTATAAATATATTATAATCCTTATCCATATAATCGCCTCCAAATTACTTATAAATATATTATACCATTAATTTTTTACATTTCTTATTATCTCTTACTCTTTAAATTTAATCATTTTGCTAATTATGTTTGAACTAATCGCTTGTTCCAATTTTTCGCTAACATCTCTTTTATCATTATTTGTACTAGAAATATAATATTTCTCAGTAGTTTCTATTCTCTTATGGCCTAATACTTCAGCAATGTCTTTTATCTCACAACCGTTTCTTAAACTAATAGTTGCAAAACTTCCTCTCAGATCATAAAACCTGCATTTTATTCCTAGTTCGTGATGAATAATTCTAAATGGATATTTAGCAATATCTTTTCCAGAATACGTCCCATCTTTTCTCGTAAATACTATTTTTACTCTATTATGTTTAGAAGTATTTTCTACAACCTTATATTCTATTAACTTACCATACTTATTTCTTACTTCTTCTAATACATATTGTTTATACTTCTTTCCATACTCTTTTTTGTACTTATTTTGTAATTTTTTATAATTACAC
>CALVOV010000004.1 GCA_944350385.1 uncultured Bacilli bacterium | reverse complement strand
TATTTGACTATAAATGTGCTTATGATATAGAATTAAAATATAAGTAAAATGGTGCGGTTGAAATTACAATAAAGAGAAAATACTAAATTTAGTATTTTCTTTTCTTTGCTTTTTTTGTGTGATATAATATGTTAGAAGTTTTCGGGAAAGAATGTGATTTGTTTGAGTAAAAGTGTTGGAGTATTTAATTTAGGCTGTAAGGTTAATGCTTATGAAAGTGAATTTGTTATTAATGAATTAAAAAAAGCAGGTTATGAAATTAAGAGTTATGATGATATTTGTGATGTATATATTATCAATACGTGTACGGTTACTAATACAAGTGATGCTAAGTCTAAAAAGAGTATTAGACAGGCAATTAATAAGAATCCAAATGCTTGTGTTGTAGCAATGGGATGTTTTATTGCTGCTAATCCTGATTTTCATATAGATGGTCTAGATATTATTTTAGGCAATAAAGATAAATCTAAAATAGTACAATTGTTAGATGAGTATTTTAAAAATAAAG
This sequence comes from uncultured Bacilli bacterium, assembly GCA_944350385.1. Classification (GTDB taxonomy): domain Bacteria; phylum Bacillota_I; class Bacilli_A; order RF39; family UBA660; genus RUG14891. Next base: position 88,115 of record CALVOV010000004.1, on the reverse strand, counting down.
AAACAATAAATAGAATGTATTCTAAAAGATTGACTGAGTTTGAAGATATGTATATAACATCTTTTCCTGGTAGAACTAGAGCTTTTGTAAAAATTCAAGATGGTTGTGATAACTTTTGTAGTTATTGCATTATTCCTTTTGTTCGTGGTAAGTGTCGTAGTAAATCTGAGGATAAAGTATTAGAAGAAGTAACTGCTTTAGTAAATAATAATTATAAAGAAATTGTTTTAACTGGAATACATACAGGTAATTATGGTACTGACTTGGAAACTAATTTTGCTGATCTTTTAAGAAAACTAATTAAAATTAAAGGATTAAAAAGATTACGTATTTCTTCTATTGAAGTTACAGAATTAAATGAAGATGTTTTAGATGTATTAAGAAATTCTAAAATTATTGTTGATCATATGCATATACCTCTTCAAGCTGGTTCTAATGAAATATTAAAGGTTATGAATAGAAAATATGATTTAGATTATTATAAAAGTAAGATTGCAGAAATAAGAAGTATCAGGCCTAATATATCCATTAGTACTGATGTTATTGTTGGTTTTCCTGGTGAGAGTGAAGAGCTATTTCAAAAGACTATTGAAACATGCAAGGAATTGGCTTTTAGTAAAATTCATGTTTTTCCATTTAGTGAAAGGAAAGGAACTAAAGCTAGTTTTATGGATAATAAGTTAACTGGTTCTATAAAGAAAGAAAGAGCAAGAGAATTGGTGAATATTTCTAAAGAATTGGAAATTGCCTACATGAATAAATTTTTAAATAGTGAAGTTGAAGTTTTAGTAGAAGAAATAAAAGATGGTTATAGTTATGGACATACTGGTAACTTTTTATATGCTAAAATAAATGGTGAGAAAGAACATAATCAATTTGTAAAAGTTAAAGTTATAGGGATTCAATATCCGTATGTAGTATGTGAATAGATAGGAGGTATCATGGGAGAAGTTAGTATAAAAGGTAAATATACAAAAACAATTTTTCAGAATAGTAGTACTGGCTATACTATAGGTCTATTTAAAGTACATGATACCAACTCAGAAAAGTTAGCAGATTATTTGAATAGAACAATAACATTTACTGGTTATTTTCATGAACTAAATGAAATCGATACTTATATTTTATTTGGAAATTTAGTTCAGCATGAAAAGTATGGCGAACAATTTAATGTTACTAGCTATGAAAGATGTAGACCGGAAGAGAAAAATGCTATATTAGAATTTTTAACTAGTGGATTATTCAAAGGTATTGGTGAAAAAAAAGCTAAAGCTATTGTTGATGTTTTAGGCAAGGACACTTTAAAAATAATATTAGAAAATCCAGATAATCTTATTTTAATTCCAGGAATATCTAAAAGTAATATTGATATTTTACACAACAAGCTAAAAGAGTATGAATCAAGTTATGAAATAATTTTATTCTTAAATAATTTAGGCTTTTCTACTAAAGATGCAATGTTAATATATAATCATTATAAAGCTAAAACTCGTAATATAATAGATGAAGATATTTATCAAATTATTGATGATATTAGTGATATAAATTATAAAAAAGTTGATATGATTGCATTAAATAAAGGAATAGCAAAAGATGATATAATAAGGGTTAGAGCAGCAATTTTATATATTATGGATGAAGTTAGTAATACTTTTGGTCATAGTTATTATTCTTATGAAGAAATATATAGTTATTTAGTTAGAGTTTTAGGAAAATCTATTACTTATACTGATTATGATAAGGCTTTATTGTCTTTACAAAAGGATTCTAAGATTATTGTAAAAGATGATAAATATTATTTGAAATCATTGTACGATGCTGAGACATTGATTGTTAAAAGGTTACGTTTGCTTGCAAATAATCCTATAAGAGAAGATGAAAGAGTTGATAGTTTAATTAATGATTTGGAAGAATTTTATCAAATAAGGTATAATTCAGAACAACTTTTAGCAATTAAAAATAGTTTTAAAAGAGACTTTTTAATTATTACTGGTGGACCAGGAACAGGAAAGACTACTATCATGCGTGGAATTACAGAATTATATCGTCAAATTAATAAGTTATCTTATGAGAAGTTACAAGAAAAGATTGCTTTATTAGCTCCAACAGGAAGAGCTGCTAAAAGAATGAGTGAAACTACTTTGTTATCTGCTAGTACGATTCATCGCTTTCTAAAATGGCAAAAAGAGACTAATGTTTTTCAAGTTAATGAGTATAATAAAAGTAAGGTTGAGCTAGTTATTTTAGATGAGGCAAGTATGGTTGATACTTATTTAATGTCTTCATTATTAAAGGGAATTAGTGCTAATTGTGCTATTATTTTAGTTGGTGATGATAATCAGTTACCATCTGTTGGTCCTGGACAATTGTTACATGATTTAATTGATAGTAATAAATTACCTGTAGTAAAACTTGAAAAATTATACAGACAAGGTGTAGATTCCAATATTATTAGTTTAGCTTATGATATTAGAAATAGTTCTATTGATGAAAGTATTTTTAATGAAAAAGATGATTTAACTTTTATTAAATGTGATAGTAACGATGTTTTAGCAAATATAAAAGAAATAGCAGAAGCTTATAAAGATTATTCTTATAAAGATTTTCAAATATTAGCACCTATGTATAAGACAGTTATTGGTATAGATGAAATAAATAAGTCTTTGCAAGATGTTTTTAATCCTAAAGATAAACTTAAAAAAGAAATTAGGATAGGAGATGTTTTATTTAGAGAAGGTGATAAGGTTATTCAACTTACTAATATGCCGGATTTAAATGTTTATAATGGAGATATAGGTCTTATATCGAAAATTCAATCATCTCCCAAGAAGGAAATTGAGATTGATTTTGATTCTAATATAGTACGTTATACTCCAGCTAATTTTATTAATTTTCGTTTGGCTTATGCAATTTCTATTCATAAATCTCAGGGTAGTGAATTTGATGTTGTTATTATGCCTATGGTACGTAATTATAATAAAATGTTATACCAAAAACTTGTTTATACTGGTGTAACTAGATGTAAGAAAAATTTGTATATTGTTGGTGATTTAGAGGCTTTAAAACAAGCTGTAAAAAATAAGAATGCTGATCTTAGAAGAACAACTATAAAAGATTTTTTAATTAATGGTATAAAATAGAAAAAATATCTCACAATAATAATGAGGTGAGATATATGAAAGATGATAAATCTGTAGGAATGGTAGCTATGGTTGCTATTGGTTCAATGGCCTTTTTAGGATATAAATATATGGCTTGTCATCCTGAAGTTAGAAATAATATGAGAAATATGGCCAAAAATGCTACAAAAAAGTTATATCAAAAATTAGATGAAATGGATTAGACAATGTCTAATCTTTTTTATTGTCCTTGTCAAAATAAATGTATATGTGTTATGATGAATACGCTTAAGGTGTAGTTGAAAGAATTGTTGAAATATAAAGGTTTTACTACAAATTAAAGTTGAAAATAGATTGTATTTTCGTTATAATAAAAAATAGTTTAAATGATTAGGAGTGATAAAATGGCCGATAAATATGATGCTGGTTCGATTAAAATACTTGAAGGATTAGAAGCTGTAAGAAAACGTCCTGGTATGTACATTGGTTCTACAGATAAAAGAGGGCTACATCATTTAATCTGGGAGATTGTTGATAATGCTGTTGATGAGGCTATAAATGGTTATGGTGACTATATAAAAATTATTTTACATGTAGATAAATCAGTTAGTGTAGAAGACCATGGCCGTGGAATTCCTACTGGTATGCATGAATCTGGAAAAAGTGCACCGGAAGTTATTTTTACAATATTACATGCTGGTGGAAAATTTGAGTCAGATGGTTATAAAGTATCTGGAGGACTTCATGGTGTTGGCTCAAGTGTTGTTAATGCTTTATCAAAATGGATGGAAGTTACTATAAAAAGAGATAAACAAGAATATTATATAAAATTTGAAAATGGTGGACATGTAGCTGTTCCATTAAAAGTAATTGGTACTGCTAGAACAACTGGTACAACAGTACATTTTTTACCAGATGAAGCAATTTTTCCTAATACCAATTTTTCATTTACAACAGTTTGTGAAAGAATGCAAGAGTCAGCTTTCTTATTAAAAGGAATAACAATTGAAGTAATTGATGAAGAGGATGAGAGAAGTGCTAAATTTCATTATGAGAGAGGTATTGAAGAATTTGTTGAAGATTTAAACAAGGGAAAAAACACTTTACATAATGTTTTCTCATTTAATGGAACAAAAGATAAAATCGATGTAGAAGTTTCTATGCAATACACTGATACTTATAATGAAAATATTGTCAGCTTTGTTAATAATGTTAAGACAATTGATGGTGGTACTCATGAAGTTGGTTTTAAGACTGCCTTAACTAAAGTGTTTAATGATTATGCTAAAAGTAATGGCTTTTTTAAAGCAAATGATAAGAATTTTGAAGGTAGTGATGTCCGTGAAGGATTAACTGCTATTATAAGTTTAAAAATTCCAGAAGGTATTTTACAATTTGAAGGTCAAACTAAAGGAAAGTTAGGTACTCCTCAGGCTAAAAATGTTGTAGAGTCAATAGTAACTGATAATTTAAGAACTTATTTAGAGGAAAACAGAGCAATTGCAACTGATATTATTAATAAAAGTTTAAAGAGCAAAGTTGCTCGTGAAGCTGCAAGAAAAGCTCGTGAAGAAGCTAGAAAAGGTACTAAAAAGAATAATAAAGAACGAAGTTTATCTGGAAAACTAGCACCTGCTCAAAGCAAAGATAAAACTCGTAAGGAATTATTTTTAGTAGAGGGTGATTCTGCAGGAGGTTCTGCTAAGCAAGGAAGAGATAGAAGATATCAAGCAATATTACCACTTCGTGGTAAAGTATTAAATACTGAGAAAACTAGAGAAGATGAGATATTAAAAAATGAAGAAATCAATACTATGATTTATACAATTGGTGCTGGATATGGATCTAATTTTGATATAAAAGATTGTGAATATAGCAAGGTTATTATAATGTCTGATGCTGATGAGGATGGTGGACATATTCAATGTTTATTATTAACATTCTTCTATCGTTATATGAAACCATTAATTGCAGATGGTCGTTTATTTGTGGCTCTTCCTCCTTTGTTTAAAATTCAATGTGGTAAAGATATTCAATATGCTTATACGGTTGAAGAAATGAAAGAAAAATCTAAAGGAAAGAAATGTGATATTCAAAGATATAAAGGTCTTGGTGAAATGAATGCAGATCAGTTATGTGAAACAACAATGAAACCAGGAAGCAGGACTTTAATTCGTGTTAATATTGAAGATGCTCAATTAGCTGAAAAAAGAGTTTCTATCCTAATGGGTGATGATGTTCCACCACGTAAAGAGTGGATAGAAGAGAACGTTGAATTTTCAATGGAAGACGATTATAAAATTTAGGAGGTAGAAAAATATGGCAAAAAAGACGGAAACAGAAGAAATAATTGAAAAAATATTTGACTATACTCTAGAAGATATTATGGGAGAGAGATTTGGAAGCTATTCTAAATATATAATTCAAGATCGTGCAATTCCAGATGCTAGAGATGGTTTAAAACCAGTTCAAAGACGTATTTTATACTCAATGCATAAGGAAAAAAACACTTATGATCATGGCTATCGTAAGAGTGCTAAGACTGTTGGTGATGTAATTGGTAATTATCATCCACATGGTGACACTTCCATTTATGATGCCATGGTTCGTATGAGTCAACCTTGGAAGACAAGACTTCCATATATAGATATGCATGGTAATAACGGCTCTATTGATGGTGATAGTCCAGCAGCTTATCGTTATACTGAGGCTCGTCTTTCTAAAATAGCAAATGAAATGTTGCGCGATATTGACAAAAATACTGTAGAGTTTGCTCCTAACTTTGATGATACGACAGTTGAACCTACAGTGTTACCAGCCCGTTTTCCTGCTTTATTAGTATATGGAGCACAAGGAATTTCAGCTGGATATGCTACTAATATTCCTACTCATAATTTGAATGAAGTGGTTAATGCGACAATTTATCGTATTGATAATCCTAATTGTAGTTTAGAAGAGTTAATGCAATTTGTAAAAGGGCCAGATTTTCCAACAGGTGGTACTATTGAAGGAATTCATGGTATAAAAGAAGCTTATAAAACTGGTCGTGGCAGAATTATTATTAAGAGTAAATATCATTTTGAAGATAATAAATCTGGAACTTCATTAGTTATTACAGAAATTCCATTTGAATGCAATAAAGCACAAATGGTTAAAAAGATAGATGATATTCGTATTGATAAAAAGATAGATGGTATATTAGAAGTAAGAGATGAATCTGCTGCTGATGTTAGAGTTGTAATTGATTTAAAGAAAAATACTAATAAAGAGTTAGTTTTAAATTATTTATTAAAAAATACAGATATGCAAATTAGTTATAATTTTAATATGGTAGCAATCGTTAATAGAAGACCTAAATTATTAGGTTTATCTCAAGCCCTTGATGCTTTTATTGTTCATCAAAAAGAAGTAGTAAAGAGAAGAACAGAATTTGATTTAAATCATGCTAAAGCTCGTTTTCATATTGTTGAAGGATTAATCAAATGTATTTCTATTTTAGATCAGGTTATTAAAATAATTAGAGCATCTAAAAATAAAGCTGAATCTAAAGAAAATTTGATGAAAGAATTTGATTTTAGTGAGCCACAAGCAGAAGCTATTGTTACGCTACAACTTTATAGGTTATCAAATACTGATGTAGTAGCTTTACAAAATGAACTAGAAAATTTAAAGAAGGTTATTGAAGGATTGACAGCAATATTATCATCTGAAAAAGTATTAATGAGTGTAATTAAACGTGATTTAAAAGAAGTGAATAAGGAATATCCTACTGATAGACTTACTGATATAAAAGAAGAAATTACAGATATTAAAATTGATGCTGATGCTATGATTCCTAAAGAAGATGTAGTTGTATTAGTTACCAAAGATGGTTATTTGAAGAGAACATCATTTAGATCTTATCAATCTTCTCAAACTAGTGATTTAGTAATAAAAGAAAATGATTATATTATTGGTCTTTATGAAATGAACACAACAGATGTTTTACTTCTTTTCACAAGTGGTGGTAATTATTTGCATGTTCCTGTTCATATGATTCCAGATTTAAAATGGAAAGATATGCCAAAGCATGTAAGTAATATTATTGAAATACCAGCAGGTGAAGTAATTATTGGCGCTATACCTGCTTATCAATTTGAATCTGAACAAAATATTATTACAGTTACACAACATGGTATGGTTAAGAGATCACCTCTTAGAGATTTTAAATTACAAAGATATTCAAAGGCATCAAGTTGTATGCGACTTAAAGATCAAGATTCTTTAATTACTGCTTTTGTTGAGGAAGAAAAGAATATAATGATGGTTACCGATTCTGGATATTTGTTAACTTTTGCTACAGAAGAAATTCCAGTAATGGGAGTTAAGGCTAGTGGAGTTAAAGGTATGATGTTAAAAGACGATGTAGTTGTTTCTGCTACAACATTTGATTATAATAAGCAAGAATTTTTAACTTTAATAACAAATAAAGGTACTGGTAAACGTGTTCGTTTAAATGAATTTGAACTTAGCAGTAGAACTCGTCGTGGTGTTTTAGCAATTAGAGAAGTTAAGTCAAATCCACATAAGGTATTAAAGACATTTATTGTGGATGTCAAAAATTATATTGGAGTAAAAAATGGTGAAATCGTTACTTTAAAATTAACAGAATTACCAATAGCTGATCGTTATTCTATTGGTTCACAAATTGTTAAACATAATTTAACAGATGCATTTGTAGTTTGTGAATTATCTCAGCCAAATAGCCATATTGAAAAATTAGAGTTTGATGATGAATTAGTTGTAGAAGAAAAGCGTGTTCCCAAAAAAGATAAAGTTTCTTTATCCGAGATAGATGATCGTTTAATGACAATAGATGATTTTCTAAAATAGAAGTAGTAATACTTCTTTTTTTGTTATTTTAAACATAAGATTTAGTGGTGATGTTATGTCTAAAGAAAGCTTCAAAGTTTTTGCAAGAAGTCATCCTGAGTTAATTTCTAGTGTAATGTCTGGAGATATGTCTTGGCAGAAATTATATGAATTATATGATATTTATGGTGATGATAATGAAGTATGGGATAAGTATATTAGCAATACTACTTCTAAAGAAACTTCTTTTAAAGATATATTTAATAATTTAAAAAATATAGATATGAATTCTTTTCAAAAAGGAATAGAAAACATTCAAAAGACTATAGGTTTATTGCAAGGTTTGGGATCCGATTCTAAGAATTCTTCTAATTATATTCCTAGAGAAACTTATCATCATATGGAGGATTAATGAATTTATATACAATTAATTATATCAAGAATAATGAGCTAGTTTATCGATATTTAAGAGTTAATTCTTCTTGGTATAAATATTTAAATAGAAATAGTTCATTTTTAAAAATAGTGGAGGAGGAAGCAAAAAAACATTTTGAATTGAGAACAGAGGATAAAATTATGAAGATTTCTAATAATATTGAGATGGTATCTACTTTTTTAGATTTATTAAAGTAATTATTATGTTATAATCTAGGTATGTATGAATTAATAGATAAAGTAGAAAAATTAAAAGAAGAAATTAATAAAGAAAAAGCAGTGGTAATAGTTAGATCATTAAATAAGAGGTTAAATAAAAGAGAAGATTTAATGAAATTAATAGATGAATATAGAGTTACAAGAAGTGAGGAGATTAAAAATAAGATATTTAGTGACTCAGAATATTTAGAATATAAGCATTATGAAAATGAAGTTAATTTTATTATTCTTAAGATAATGTCTGAATTAAAAAAAATTAAAGGTGGTATTCAGAAGTGAAAATTATTAGTGGAATTTATAAAGGAAGAAATTTATTAGGATTTGATTTAGATGGCACTAGACCAACTATGGATAGGGTAAAAGAATCTTTATTTGCAATGATTCAAAATAATATTAGAGGTAGTGTGGTTTTAGATTTATTTGCAGGTAGTGGAAATTTAGGAATAGAAGCATTATCTAATGGTGCTAGTACTGCATACTTAGTTGATAAGAATAATAAAGCTTGTCAGATAATTAATAAAAATATTCAAAATATTGATGTTTCGAATGCTTTTGTTATAAATAAAGATTATAAGGAAGCATTGAAGTATTTTTCCAAAGAAGAGTTGAAATTTGATTTGATATTTTTAGATCCTCCTTATAAAACTGATTTTATAGAAAAAAGTATTAATTTAATTGAAACATTAAATTTACTTTCTGATACTGGATTAATTATTGCTGAAAGTGATAAATTAGATCGTATCATATATTCTGAAAAATATTGTGTTTTAAAAGAAAAAAAATATGGAGATAAATTTGTAGTTATTTTAAAAAAAATATGATAGAATTAGTTTTAGAATAGATGGTGGTTTAATGATTAAATTGAATAATAAGGGATTTGCTTTTTCTACAATATTATATGGTTTAATGATAATGGGAATTATGATTATTTTACTTACTTTAAGTTCTATGCAAACTAATAGAGCAGCTAATAAAAATTTTGTTGATGGTATTGAAGAAGAATTAAATAGGTATAGTTTAACTGAGACAGAGTTTTCTGCTGATATTCAGTCTAGTCAAGAATATATTGTACCAGTAGGTCAGGCTGGTTGGTATAAAATTGAATTATGGGGTGCTCAAGGAGCTGGTAATGGTGGTCTTGGTGCGTATACTTCTGGCTTAATTTGGTTAAGTGAAAATGCCCATCTTTATTTTTATATAGGAAGTCAAGGATCTGAATTTAATGGTGGTGGTAAAGCAACAGGTGTAGGATCTAATAATGGTGGAGGAGCTAGTGATGTTCGTCTTGTTTCTGGAGATTGGAGTGGTTCTACTTCACTTGCTTCACGTTTAATGGTTGCTGCTGGAGGTGGCGGAACTGGTGGAACTAGTGTTGGTGGAAGTGGAGGAACTATCATTGGAGGTAATTCTAGTTCTACTACTTTTTTAGGAGCTACTCAAGAAGGTGGAACCGCTATTTTTGGAAAAGGTGGCTCAACGACAGCTGCTAATTCTGGAGGTGGCGGTGGAGGCTATTATGGTGGCCTTGCTGGTAGTTCTTCTGGAGGTGGCGGTGGATCTTCATATATTTCTGGTTATGCTGGAGTTTATACACAAGGTAATATTGGGTCAAATGCTACGTGGCTTATGAATTATAGTTCAGCAGTAACACCAGCTTATTTCTTGAATGGTTTAATGGTACCGGGAGTTAAAAGTGGAGATGGAGCTGGAAAAATTTCTAAAGTTTCTTCTAATGATAAATCAAATCCACCAGATGCTTTAAATTCAACTATTTATTCAGGTTTTAGATATGTTAGAGATTGTGTTAAGGGTACGAGACAAGGTAGTAGTGATACAATAACTAATAATACATGGAAAGAAATTCAGGTAATTCAATACGGAAAAAATATAGCTTATGGTTATGATGGTTATGGTAAAAATGTTCGTATTAATAATACAGGAACTAATTATGATAAATTGATTGATGGTAAAATTTCTAATAATACTGATGATTTAGTTTCTGGAACAACTGCTACACAATGTATGGTTCTTGATTTAGGCTCAAAAGTAACTAATATATCTGAGATTGCAGTATGGCATGATTTTTCTAGTTCTGATGTAAACAATGTTATTGAACATAGAATTTCTGTTAGCGATGATAATACAAATTGGGTTGAAATAGTAAATAATGAAGCTAATTCTTTGGAAAGTTATGAAACTGCTAATGGTTTTCATTATAGTTCATGGCAACCAAGTGCTGCTAGTGGTAGTAAGTTAGCTAATGGTAGTTATTATATTTTGGCAGCAACAGACAATAGATTTAGTATTACTAGAAGGACAGGCTCAGTAGATTATGCTGCTTTAAGACCTTTTCAAGCTGACAACACTCAACTTTGGTCTATAACAGATGTAGGAGCTAATTTCTATAGAATTGACTCAATAGTAGATGGAAAAGCTTTACAATTGTTTTCAGGTACTAATATTGTTAATAGTCCATCTTTTGACTTTGTCTCTATTTCGGATTATGTTGGTGGATTCGATTGGGAAAAATTCAAAATTACTAGTGCTAGTAATGGAACGTTCTATATAACAACGCCATTTAATACTAATTTAGGAGTTTCTGATGTAGAAAATTTATCTGATCAATATATTAGAAATCAGAATATAGTTACATCTACAGCTACGGGCACTGCAGGAGCTATTAATAGAGGACAAAGATATAAATTTTTATTTGCCGATTATTAAAAATATGAGTGGTTTGTGTGCCACTTTTATTTTTGAAAAAAATTAGCACTTTTTATTGACAAGTGCTAAAAATAGTCATACAATATACTTAGCACTTGAAAAGATGAGTGCTAGGTAGGAGGTTGATGAGGTGTTAACTGATAGACAAGAAAAAATTTTAAAGCTAATAGTTGAACGCTATATAAAAGAACCAATACCGGTTGGCTCTAAGGTGTTATCTAAGATTTTGAAATGCTCTAGTGCGACAGTGCGTAATGAAATGTCAACTCTAGAAGATAGGGGATTCTTAGAGAAAACTCATACTTCATCAGGAAGAGTTCCTAGTGAAGCTGGCTATCGTTATTATGTTGATCATCTTATGGAATTAAAAAAGATGAATGCAGATGATATGCTTAAATTACAGATAGTTTTCAAAAATCAACAATTGGCTTTGTCAGAAACAATTGCACAAAGTCTACAAATAATCTCAGATATAACTAATTATACTACTATTGTACTTGGTAGTAGTTCTCATGAGAATCTTCTTAAACAAATAGAAGTAGTTCCGATTGATGATGGAAGTATGATAGTGTTAATTATCACTGATAAGGGGCATGTAGAACATAAAAATATTAAATTGCAAGACGTTTCTACAGAAGAAATTAAAAAGACTGTAAGTTTAATCAACAACCTTATTTCTGGTACCCCAATTGATGAAGTTAGTGCTAAATTGGAGTTTGAAATAAAACCTATCATAGGAAATTATGTAAAACAACATGAACAACTATATAATGCTTTCTATCATGTATTTAATGATTTTTCTTCACACGATGTAAATATTGTTGGAAGAACTAAAATGCTAGAGCAACCTGAATTTTCTAATAATATTGAGAAAATTAAGAATGTATTTAATAAATTAGAGAATAAAGATTTGCTTAATAGCATAGAACAAGATAATGATAACAATATAAAAGTATATATTGGTGAAGAAAGTAAAATAGATGATGATGTTACTGTCATTAAAACTAAATTCAAAAGTGGTAATGATGAGGGAACTATTGCAATAATTGGTCCAAAAAGAATGGAATATGATCGTGTTGTTGGATTGCTAGAATACATGAAAGAAAATATAGAAAGGTAGGTAGTTTATGAAAAAAAAGGCTGCTAAAGATATGCAAGAAGAAAAAGTAGAAGAATTACAGACAGAAGAATTACAAGAAAATAAAGAGGAGTCTGTTGAAGATAAAAAAAATGAGGCTATGGCTGAATTAGAAAAACAAATTCTTGGTTTAGAAGAAGAAAATAAAAAATTAGTTGATCAAGTTAAAAGAACTCAAGCTGAACTTATAAATTATCGTTGTCGTAAAGATAAAGAAGTTGCTGATTCTTTAAAGTATTGTAACCAAGGAATAATTACTGATTTGATACCAGTAGTTGATAATTTTGAAAGAGCTATTAAGCTTGATGATAATAATTTGACTGATGAATTATCTAAATTCTTAGTTGGATTTAAGATGATATATTCTTCATTATCAGGAATTCTAAAAAATTATGGTGTTGAGGAGATATCTCGCCAAGGTGAGATATTTGATCCAACATTAGAGCAATCTCTTTTAACTGATAAAGTGGAAGAGTTAGACAATGAAGTGGTCATTGAAGTATTACAAAAAGGATATAAATTAAAAGATCGTGTAATAAGACCTGCTTCAGTTAAAATAAATCAAAAATAATATAAAAATAAAAAAAGGAGATAGAAAATTATGAGTAAAATTATAGGTATAGATTTAGGTACTACAAATTCATGTGCTGCAGTATTGGAAGCTGGAGCACCAAAAGTTATTCCAAATCCTGAAGGTGGAAGAACTACTCCTTCAGTAGTAGCTTTTAAAAATGGTGAAAGAATTGTTGGTGATAATGCAAAGCGTCAAGCAATTACTAACCCTAATACAGTATCTTCAATTAAGAGATTGATGGGTACTAATAAAAAAGTAGAATTAGAAGGCAAAAAGTATACTCCAGAAGAAATTTCTGCTATGATCTTAAGCTACATCAAAGATTATGCTGAGAGTTATTTGGGTGAAAAAGTTGATAAAGCAGTAATTACTGTTCCAGCTTACTTTACAGATAGTCAAAGACAAGCTACTAAAAACGCTGGTAAAATTGCTGGATTAGAAGTAGAAAGAATTATTAATGAACCAACTGCTGCTGCATTAAGTTATGGTCTTGATAAAGAAGAAGGACAAACAATCTTAGTATATGATTTAGGTGGAGGTACTTTTGATGTATCTATTCTTGAATTAGGTGATGGTGTATTTGAAGTTAAAGCTACTAATGGTAATAACCATTTAGGTGGAGATGATTTCGATCAAAGAATCATTGACTATTTAATAAAAGAATTTAAGAAGGAAAATGGTATTGATTTGTCAACTGATAAGATGGCAATGCAAAGATTAAAAGAAGTTGCCGAAAAAGCTAAGAAAGACTTATCTGGGGTAACTTCTACACAAATAAGTGCTCCATTTATTACACAAGATAAAAATAATCAACCATTACACTTGGATGTAACATTATCTCGTGCAAAATTTGAAGATTTAATTTCTGACTTAGTTGAATCAACATTAGAGCCAGTTCAAAAAGCTTTAAAAGATGCTAAAATGACTAAAAAAGATATTGATAAAGTAATATTTGTTGGTGGTTCAACTCGTATTCCAATGGTATATAATTTAATTAGTAAAGAATTAGGCAAAGAACCATCTCGTGAAGTTAACCCAGATGAAGTAGTTGCAATGGGTGCTGCTATTCAAGGTGGAGTATTAACTGGTGATGTTCAAGATATCGTATTACTTGATGTTACACCATTATCTTTAGGTCTTGAAACATTAGGTGGAGTAATGACAACTCTAATTCCTAGAAATACAACAATTCCTGCAACTCGTACAGAAGTATTCTCAACTGCTGCAGATAATCAACCAGCTGTAGATATTCATATTTTGCAAGGTGAAAGACCAATGGCTGCAGATAACAAGACATTAGGAAACTTCCAATTAAATAATATTCCACCTGCACCTAGAGGAGTTCCAAAAATTGAAGTTACTTTCGATATTGATGCTAATGGTATTGTTAATGTAAAAGCTAAAGATTTAGGAACAAATAAGGAACAATCTATTACTATTACTTCAAGTACTAATTTAACAGATGAAGAAATAGAAAAGATGAGAAAAGAAGCAGAAGAAAATAAAGAAGCTGATGAAAAACGTAAAGAAGAAGCTGAAACTAAAAATGAAGCTGAACAAATGGTTTTCCAAACAAGAAAAGCAATTAAAGATTTAGGAGATAAAGTTGATTCTAAAGATAAAGAAGAAGCAGAAGAAATGATAAAAGAACTTGAAAAAGCTTTAGATTCTAACGATATTGATGAAATTAAAGAAAAGAAAGATAAATTACAAGAAAAAGCTATGGCTTTGTCTGCAAAAGTTTATGAAGAAGCTGCTAAGGAACGTCAATCAGAAGAAAGCAATGATAAAGATAGTCATGATAAAGAAGATAAATCTGATGGAAATGTTAAAGAAGCAGATATAGAAGAAGAATAATTGAATTAAGTAGTCCTAAGTGGACTACTTAATTTTAAGTATAAGGTAAGGGAGTGATTAGATGGCTTCAAAGCGTGATTATTATGAGGTATTAGGAGTCTCAAAGAATGCTACGACTCAAGAAATAAAGAGTGCCTTTCGTAAGAAAGCAAAAGAATTCCATCCCGATTTAAATAAAGATAATCCAGATGCTGCTGAAAAATTTAAGGAAGCCCAAGAGGCATATTCTGTTTTATCTGATGAGTCTAAAAGAAAAATGTATGATCAATATGGTCATGCAGGAGTAGGAGCTGGAGGTGCAGCTGGATCAGGCTTTGGAGGTGGATACTCTCAAGGATTTGATGCAGGTGACTTCGACTTTGGTGATATATTTGATTCTATATTTGGTAATGGTTTTGGTGGTGCAAGTGGTTTTTCTAACTTTGGTAGTGGAAGAAGTAATGTTAATGCTGCCCGTCGTGGAAGCGATGTTCTTATGCGAATGGACCTTACTTTTGATGAATCAATTAATGGATGTGAAAAGAAGTTTTCTATCGAAGTAGTAGAAGATTGTGACGAATGTGATGGTAAGGGTGGATTTGATGCAAAAACATGTCCTACTTGCCATGGCACAGGTACTGTAACTACTCAACAACAAACTATTTTAGGATCATTCTTATCTAAATCTACTTGTCCAACTTGTGGAGGAAAAGGTAAGACATTTAAAACAGTTTGTCACGAATGTAATGGAAAAGGTAAAGTTAAAAAGAATAAACGTTTAACAATAAATATTCCTGCTGGTATTAATACCGGTGATCGTCAACGTGTCAGTGGTAAGGGTTCTCCAGGAACTAATGGTGGGGAAAATGGTGATTTGTATATTGAATTTGTAGTTCAACAACATAAATATTTTGTTCGTGAAAACGATGATATTTATCTTGAAGTACCATTGAATATTTATGAGGCTGCTGTTGGTTGTAAAAAGAAGATACCTACTTTATATGGTAATGTTAATGTAAATATACCTGCTGGAACTGATAGTGGAGATCGTCAACGTATTCGTGGTCGTGGAGTTGATAACAAAGCTAATCGTCATAAAGGTGATATGTACTTAGTATTCAAAGTGTATGTTCCTAAACGTTTAAGTCGTGATCAAAAGAAGATATTAGAAAAGTTGGGAGAAACTGATTTAGACACTAGTGAAATTGATTCATTTAATAAATTTGTAAGAAGTAATGATTAAAAGAAACTAATATTTAGTTTCTTTTTTTCATTGTTAAATTGCTTTCTTTTTAAATTTATTTAATGTATAATTAAAATAGAGGTGAGTAAGTTGCGAACAAGTAGAAAGAAAGAATTAATTAAAGAACAAAATAAAAGTGTTTTGATGATGGCTTGCGTTTGTCTAGCTGTTATTGGAATTGTTGGTGCTTTTATGATAATTTCTAGTGGTAGCAGTTCTGATAATTCTGAAGTAAATTCATCATCTATTTCTGAAGATGGTATCGTTAATGATATTGAAGTCATGAAAAATAGATAATACGTTTATACGTATTTTTTTTGAGAATAAACTAATAAGGAGGTTCATTAAATGGTTACAGGAACTAAAGGAGATAAATATACAAAAGAAATATTACAAAGAATACTTGATGAAGGATGTTTGGACAAAAATCCACGACCTTCTTATTCAGATGGAACGCCAGCTCATACATTAAGTGTAAATCATGGAATGTGTACTTATGATCTTAGCAAGGGAGAATCGCCATTAATTACTTTAAGACCAATTGCCGTAACTAAAAGTATTGGTGAATTATTGTGGATTTATCAAGATGAATCTAATAATTTAGATGTCTTAAGGGATAAATATGGTGTTACTTGGTGGGATGATTGGGATCTTGGTGATAGAACAATAGGTGCTTGCTATGGAGAAACAGTTAGAAGACACAAACTTGTTAAAGATTTAATTAAAGGACTAAAAGAAGATCCTGATGGAAGACGTCATATTATTTCTTTATGGCAAGTTGAAGATTTTAAAGAAAAACATGGATTAAAACCTTGTGCCTTTTTAACAATTTGGAATGTTAGACATGGTAAAGATAAAATTGACTATCTTGATATGTGTTTGATTCAAAGAAGTAGTGATTTTTTGACTGCTGGTTGTATTAATCAAGTCCAATATGTAGTTTTTCAACACTTGATTGCTAGACACTTAGGATATACTCCAGGAAGATTTACTTGGTTTTATGATAATATTCAAATTTATGATCGCCATATTGAACAAGCAAAAGAAATGCTTAAGAGAGAACCAGTTGATTGTTCTCCTAAAATAGTAATTAATCCAGAAAAAACAGATTTTTATGATATGACTCCAAAGGATATTAAAATAGAAGATTATCCACTTCAAAAAGTAAAGGAAAAGAACCCACAAATGAAGTTCGATTTAGGTATTTGATATGAAGAATGTCACAATTATAGCGGCAATTGGGAGAAACCGCGAACTAGGTAAAAATAATAATTTAATTTGGCATTTACCAGAAGATTTACAATTTTTTAAAAAAAATACGATAGGTAAACCTATCGTGATGGGATTAAATACTATGCAATCTTTACCAAGAAAGTTAAAGGATAGAAAGTATATAATTCTTTCTAATAAAAAAATCGATTTAGATGATGATATGGTATTAGTTCATTCTATTGATGAGTTAGTTGACTATATTAAGACATTAAAGGAAGAAGTTATGGTAATAGGTGGCGCTTCTGTTTATAATCAGATGATTGATTTTGCAGATAAGATGTTGTTAACAGAAATTGATGCAGAGTGTAAGGATGCCGATGTTTTTTTCCCTGATTTTTCGAAAAAGGATTGGGATAGTGAGGTACTATCTACGCATACTACTCCAGAGAATATATCTTATAAACATTTAGTATATAAAAGAAAAAACTAATTTTATTAAAAATTAGTTTTTTTTTAGTAAATTAGAGTTTTTAGTATACGATCAGTATTTTTAAAATTTAATTTAGCAATATCATGAAGTTTTTCTTTACCAAATTTTTCAACGATTTCTTCACCTATTTTATCAACATCTTTACCTGCACCTTTAGGTAGAGGAAGATGAACATCGTCACATAGTTTGTCAAACTCTTTTAAGAAGATGTAACGACTTATAATGGATGCACAGGCAACAGCTAAATTTTTATCTTCAGCCTTAATTAAGAAAGTAATGTCTCTTTGAATATGTGGACTATTACCTAGATATTCGTAATAGCGAGATTCACGTGCAAATTCATCGATGATTATGTAATCATATTTTGGCTTTTCTTCTTGAATTAATTGATAAAGTACTTTATTATGCATAATAGATTTTATTTTGTTCATATTTACATTATTGCTATGACGGTCATTGTATTCACTATTATGAAGAATTACACTACGATATTTTATTTTTTTTGCGATATCTTTAGCAATTTTCTTAATTTTTTCATCATCTAATTTCTTAGAATCAGTCACACCTAATTGCTCTAGGTATGGAATATCTTCTTTAGTAACATAGCAAGCAGTAACAACAATTGGACCAAAGTAGTCTCCTGTTCCTACTTCATCACTGCCTACAGCATTGCAGTTATAGTAAATGGCATCCTTTTTTTTCTGTTCATCTTTTTTTTCTTTAGTATTATCTAAAGCTATTCCCCACATTGTGGCATCTACATCAGCGCTTGTACCTTGAAACATACATTTACCTGATTCATATAAAGTAATAACAGTATCCTCATCTTGAGCTTGAAAAACAACATAAGGAATCTTTTTATCACGAACTTTATCTTTGTAATATTCAATCATTTTCTTTTTTATTTCGTCATTTACTTTTATAACTACATTCATTAAGCTCACCTCTAAATAATTATAGCATAAATTATTAAAATAGTTTATAATATATATATGGTAGGTGGGAAGTAATGATTAATATATTTGATGTGATTATAATTCTTTTTTTGTTATTATTTTGCGTACTAGGTTTTAAAAGAGGAGTTATTCGTGAAGCTGTTTCTTTAGTTGGTATTATAATAGTTTTAATATTAAGTTTTTATTTTAAGGATATTGTTGGTAACTTTTTGTGTAAATATTTTCCATTTTTCAATTTTAGTGGAGAATTTGAAGGATTAGTTACTTTAAATATTTTGATATATCAACTAGCAGGATTCTTAGTAGCTTTTAGTATTTTAATTGGATTATATAATATTATTATGTTTGCAACTAAGATTGTTCAAAAATTAGTTAATATTTCTATTATATTTACAATACCTTCTATGTTAGGAGGAGCAGTTATTGGTTTAATTCGTGGATATATTATTGTTTTATTATTATTACTTGCTTTGATGCTACCATTAAAAAATATTGATATTTATAACGAAAGTAAATTAAAAGATTTTATTCTTTTTAAGACACCAGGTATTTCTTTTGATTTAAGTAAATACTCTTTACAAATACTGGATTCTATTGATTTAGGAAAGCAAATACATGATGGAAAAATTGATGTTAATGAAGCAAATCAAGAATTATTAGATAACATGCTTGAACTAAAAATAGTTGATAAACATACAATAGAGCAATTAGTTGTTTTGGATAAGTTGAAAAATGTTAAAAATATTGATAATATATTAAATAAATATTAGGAGATTAGGAGGAAAAAATGAAAATATTAGATAAAGAAGAAGAATTTGATGAATTAGTAAAATCTGGAAAAGTAGTTGTTGATTTTTTTGCCAATTGGTGTGGTCCTTGTAAAATGTTAGCTCCAGTGTTAGAGGCTGTTTCTAAAGATAATGATAATGTCACTTTTATAAAGGTTGATACTGACAAGTGTCAAAATTTAGCTAGAAGATTTGGTATTATGTCTATTCCAACATTAAAAGTTTTTGTTGATGGTAAAGAGAAAAAGACTGCTGTTGGTTTTATGGATAGAGAAGAATTAGAAGACTTTATAAAATAAGTCTTTTTCTTTTTTTTAAAAAATAGTATACTTATTCTATAAGGTAAAAAGGGAGGCATAATAATGAAATATGTTTATTTGTTCAGTGAGGGCAATAAAGATATGCGTAGTATTTTAGGAGGAAAAGGAGCTAATTTAGCTGAAATGACAGCATTAGGATTACCAGTTCCTCGTGGTTTTACCATATCTACAGAAGCATGTAACGAATATTATAGAGAAGAACAAAATCTAAATTCTGAAATAGCTTCTGAGATAATAGAAAAAATGAAGGTATTAGAAAATATAACTGGAAAAGTATTTGGTGATGCTAAAAATCCTTTACTTGTGTCTGTTAGAAGTGGAGCAAGAGCTTCAATGCCAGGAATGATGGATACAATACTTAATCTTGGTATGAATGATGTTGTTGCAGATGGTTTTGCAAAAGTAACTAATAATCCAAGGTTTGTATATGATTCTTATCGTAGATTTATTCAAATGTTTGCCGACGTTGTAAGGGGATTACCTAAAGAAAATTTTGAGGGCTTATTTGATGATATTAAAAGTCAAAAAGGATATAAATTAGATACAGAGTTTTCTGCTGATGATTTAAAAGAAGTGGTGGAAATATATAAGTCTGAATATAATAAATTAACTTCAGAAGATTTTCCTCAAAGTCCAGAAATTCAATTAATCGAAGCAGTTAAAGCGGTCTTTAGAAGTTGGAATAATGACAGAGCTATAACTTATCGTAAATTAAATGATATTCCATCTGAATGGGGTACAGCAGTTAATGTTCAAGAAATGGTTTATGGCAATAAAGGTGAAACTTCTGGAACGGGTGTTGCTTTTACTAGGAATCCTGCTACAGGTGAAAATAAATTATTTGGTGAATATTTAATGAATGCTCAAGGAGAAGATGTTGTTGCTGGAATACGTACTCCTCAAAGCATTGAAACATTAAAGGAAGTTATGCCGGAATGTTATGATGAATTTAATCGTATTTGTAAAATATTAGAAGATCATTATCGTGATATGCAAGATATGGAGTTTACTATTGAAGATGGTAAATTATTTATGTTGCAAACACGTAATGGAAAAAGGACTACTCGTGCTGCATTAAAAATTGCTGTAGATATGGTTCAAAGTGGCATGATTAGTAAAGAAGAAGCCTTACTACGTATTGAACCAACTGAATTAGATCAGTTGTTACATCCTAATTTTGATGATGAAAGTTTAAAGAATGGACGTATTATTGCTAAGGGATTAGCTGCTTCTCCTGGTGCTGCAACTGGTAAGCTTTGTTTTAATGCTGAAGATGTTGTCAAGCTATATGATAATGGAGAAAAAGATATTATTCTAGCTCGTTCAGAAACTTCTCCTGAAGATATTGAAGGGATGAATATTGCCCATGGTGTTCTTACTGTTCATGGTGGAATGACTTCTCATGCTGCCGTTGTTGCTAGAGGAATGGGAACTTGTTGCGTATCTGGTTGTGGTGAGATTGTTGTTGATGAAGAAAATAAAACTTTAACTACTAAAGATGGAGAGGTATTTAGAGAAGGAGATTGGATTAGTCTTGATGGTTCAACTGGTAATGTTTATGGTGAGCAATTAAAAACTGTTCCACCTACAATATCAGGAGACTTTCAAACAATAATGTCTTGGGCAGATGAGATTAGTGAATTAGAAGTAAGGACTAATGCTGATACTTCTCGTGATGCTAAACAAGCACGTGCTTTTGGAGCTAAAGGAATTGGACTTTGTCGTACGGAGCATATGTTCTTTGAAGAAGAGAGAATTTTTAATTTCAGACGTATGATTACTGCTGATACATTAGAAAAGCGTGAGGAAGCTCTTAGTAAAATATTACCTTATCAAAGAGAAGATTTTGAAGGATTATTTAGAGCAATGGCTGGTTATGTTGTTACTATCCGTTATTTGGATCCACCATTACATGAATTTTTACCACATACTGATGAAGAAATAAAGGAACTTGCTGATTCTCTTGAAATGAGTTTTGAAGATTTAAAGAACAGAGTAGAATCACTAAAAGAGTTTAACCCTATGATGGGCCATCGTGGTTGTAGATTAGCTATTACTTATCCTGAAATTGCTAAAATGCAAACTAGGGCAGTAATTGAAGCGGCTATTAATGTTAAGAATGAAGGATTGGAAGTTAAGCCAGAAATTATGATTCCGTTAGTTGGAACAATGAGAGAATTTACTTTTATTAAAGATATTATCGATGAAGTAGCTAAAGAAGTTATGAGGGAAAAGAGTGTAGAAATAGAATATTCTGTAGGTACTATGATTGAAGTTCCTCGTGCTACTTTAATTTCAGATCAAATTGCTAAAGAGGCTTTATTCTTTAGTTATGGTACTAATGATCTAACTCAAATGACTTATGGATATTCAAGAGATGATGCTTCAAAGTTTTTGAAAGATTATTATTCAAGACATATTTTGGAACATGATCCATTTGCTTCAATAGATCAAGAAGGTGTTGGTAAATTGATTGAGATATCTGTAAGACGTGCTAAAATGGTAAGACCAAATATTGATTTAGGCATTTGTGGTGAACATGGTGGAGATCCTAAGAGTATTGATTTTTGTCATCGAGTTGGTTTGAATTATGTTTCTTGCTCTCCATATCGTGTTCCAGTTGCTAGATTAGCTGCTGCACAAGCTGCTATTAGAAATAAACTAGATATATTATAATTATTGGAAGGTGAAATAATGAAAGTAATTTGTGTTGGTCATTCGACTTATGATACTACTTTACCTATGAATGAATATCCGACAGAAAATATAAAATATCGTATTGAGAAACATATTGAATGTGGAGGTGGTCCTGCTGCTAATGGCGCCTATTTATTAGCTAAATGGGGAATGGACACTTCTATTGCTTCTATAATTGGCA
Source organism: uncultured Bacilli bacterium (assembly GCA_944350385.1). Classification (GTDB taxonomy): domain Bacteria; phylum Bacillota_I; class Bacilli_A; order RF39; family UBA660; genus RUG14891. The sequence continues at coordinate 65,332 of CALVOV010000004.1, read as the reverse complement.
AAGATCATTATGGTGATCAAATAATCAAAGAGTATCAAGAAATTGGTTGTGATACATCTTTTTTAGAACAACATGACAATCATTACACATCTAGTAGTTATATTATCGCAAATAAATCAAATGGATCACGTACTATTATTACTTCAAAAGATAAGCCAATTAGAAAGCTAGATAAATCTTTGAAAGTGCCATGTGATGTGATTTTAATTGATGGAGAACATCCTGATTCTGCTGAAGAGTTATTAAAATTTAATGGAAAAGATAAAATAAGTGTTTTAGATGCTGGTAGACTAAATGTAGATACTAGACATTTAGGAAAAATGGTTAAGTATTTAATTTGTTCAAAAGATTTTGCTGAAGCGTTTTCTAATACTAAGTTGTCAGCAGATGATTTGGATGGCTTAATTAAATGTCATAAAGAATTAACTACTTATTTTAATAATCAAATAATTATTACTTTAGAGGCTAGAGGAAGTTTTACTTATATAGATGGACATTACGAAGTAATTCCAAGTGTTAAAGTAGAAGCTGTTGACTCTACTGGTGCTGGGGATATTTTTCATGGCGCATTTACATATTTTATAAGTAATGGATATTCTTTAAGGGATGCAATTCATTATTCTTCTATTACTTCTGCAATTTCAGTAACTCGCATAGGTGCTAGATATTCTATTCCTGAACTTAGCGAGGTAGTTGACTATGATAACATTATATAATCATTGTCCAACAATTGATTTACATGGTACTGATAGAGATTATGCAAGAATATTAATTAATGATTTTATAAGAGATAATTATCAGATTCAAAATGAAATGGTAATAATAATACATGGAATTGGTTCGGGAATTATAAGAAAGACAACTCAAGAAGTTTTGAGACAAAATAAATTAGTAGAAACATTTAAAATTGATAACTTTAATGCCGGTCAAACGATAGTCAAAATAAGAAAAAAAAATTGACTTTCGTTTTTTATTATGTTAGAATATGGGACGTACGCATGTTAGGGGGAAAGTGTATGTATACAGAAGAATATGAACACAAAGGATTTCCATTTAAGGACTTCCTATTAAAACTTATTTTAGTAGTTATTTTCGTTTTCTTATTAGTATGGCTATTACCAAAATTTATTGCACCTGCAACTATTGTGAATGAAAATGAAAAAGCGAATGAAAGCGGAAGTAATAATGGTTTGTCAGCATTAACTTCACAGATTTTTCAAGATAATCTTATTAAAATGAAAGATGCTGCTATATCTTATTATACCGATGAACGTTTACCTAAAGAGATTGGTGAATCTAAACAAATGACTTTGAGTGAAATGATTGGTGAGAAGATTATAACACCTTTAATTGACAAGAATAATAAAGCTTGCGATGTAGAGAAAAGTTATGTAAAAATCACTAAAGATGATGATGAATATATCTTAAAAGTTAATTTGAAAGATAGTGAAAAAGAAGATTATATTTTAGTACATTTAGGTTGCTATACATATTGTGAAACTGCAGTATGTGAGAAAGATTATTCTAATACACCTATTAAAAATAGCAATACTTCAAATTCAAATAATTATGATTCAATAGTGTCAATTACTCCATCAGATGGTCAAAATTCATCAAGTTCCAGCTCATCAAGTTCAAGTTCTAGTTCATCAAGTTCAAGTTCCAGCTCATCAAGTTCAAGTTCCAGCTCATCAAGTTCAAGTTCTTCAAGTAGTTCTGGTAACAAACATGCTTATCTTTATGAGTATCAAAAATCATCTAATACTGTATTTTCTAAATGGACTTCATGGAGTCCATGGGCTGAGACAAGTTGTAATACAAAAGAGATAAATTGTAGCGATTCAGATATTAGTTGTTTAAGAAAAGTTCAATTAACTGAAAATAAAGAAAAAATTGGAACACATCAGGTAAAATATACTAGAACAAGAGAAGTTAAGAAACAAACTGGTCAATATTATGTGAAGGCATGTTCAAATTATAATTATGTAATAGTAGATAATACAACTTATGCGACTACTACAACTACAACATATTCAACTATCAATAATGTAACTTATCAAACACAAGGTTCTGTTTGTGGTTCATCAAAATGTAGTTGGACTTATGCTGGAAGAGGAAGTTATTCAAATCCTCCAAGAGATACAGCAACTGTTCATTATGTTTTTGCAGGTGCTGATTACAGCTATTGTGAAGAAACTTGTACTACATTACCAAAATATTATTACGATAAGTATGTATTTAATGGTGGTATGAACTCATCAATTGTTAAAGTTACTACTCCTGGACAAACAACTTCAAGTTCTACAACAACAGTAAATTCAAATAGTACTATTAGTGTTACGGCTTCTTGTGGCTCTTATGTAACTAAGACAATTCCAATTTATAGTACAATTAAGGTTAACGAGATAGCAACTAGAACAGAGCCATTATATGGAACAGTATGTTATATGAGTTCTAAGACTAGAAGAATTATTCAAAGTGGAACAGTTCAAAAAAAATGGTCAACATATGATAATAAAACATTATTAAATAATGGTTGGTCTTATACTGGTAACAAGAAATTAGCTAATTAAGGGGGATTTTAAATGAGTAATATTGGAAGAGTAATATTTTATAAAACAATTAATAATCAAGGGCAAGAGATTATTAAGGCACATATCTTTTATAAAGATGGAACTACAGAATCAGTTTCTGCTGAAGAAGGATATAAAGCAGTTTTAAAAGTTGCTGAGGAAGAGAATATTAAAAATATTAAAGAGTTAAAAGAATACATGAGTCGTGATGATAATCGTGTGAAAACTATGAGTGCTGAAGATTTTGTAAATAAATTTGATAGTTTTAAGTGGATTTTACCTTCAGCTAAAGATAAATTAGAAAGTACTGTTCCCGTAAAAAAAATATCAGTTAATGAGGATGCTTTTGATTCTGCTTCCTATTCTCTTGATGAGAAAGAATTAGATGAAGATGATGAAGAATTAGATGATAGTGAAGAAGAGTTAATAGAAAAAAGACCAGGTTTTATTAGAAGAACTTTAAAGACAGTAGGAACTAAAATAAAAAATAGTAGTTTAGTAAAAAAATTAACTGTATTTACTTTAGCTATTGCTGTTGGTTTAGGAATATATTCATGTGCTGCTAGAAATACTAAGAGTGGTCAAATGCATGATAGTAATATTGATTTTTCACAAGTGGCTCCTGTTATGGATCAAGTTGATGATGTGGACTTTGCTGAAGAGAATGAATATCAAAGATTATTAGAAAGAACAACAGTTAAAAGTCAACATGATGCTATGAAATTAATTGGTGAAAATATTGATTATTTTAATGGAGATTTTGCTAATAAATTTCTTGAAGAAGGCAAAGACATTAAAGCTGCTTTGTCTTGGGATGAAATGATGGCTTTACAATTAGCTTATAATAATTATTCAAAAGAAGAGATTAGAGCTATATTTAATGGAGCAGAAATTAAATCTTCTGATTACGATGGATATTATAAAAATGCAACTCTACAATTGATGGGAGCTTATGTTTTAGAAACTCGTGATGTGCAAGTTGATTCTTACAAATATTTGACTTCAACAGAAGGACAAAATTTTGTTAAGAAATATAATGAAATGTTTTTGCAAGCAAAGGAAGCTACAGGTTCTGTTAAGGTAGATTTAGTAAATGAATTCTATGCAGAATTATATAAAGATTTTCCTATTGCTGATGAAGTTAGAGAAGAAGGTATTTCTCATGCACAATCTAGAGCTGAAGTTGTTCAATATAAGTTGGCAGTTACACCAATAGTTGCAGCTTCTGAAATTCTATTCCAAAACTTAGAAATTGATCACACTTTATCTGATAAAGCTATTGCTTATTTTAATGATTTAGGATTATGTAATTTAGCAGAAGAACAATTTGAAAGAGCAGAAATTATTCTATTATCTTCTACTATTGATACAACTCAACCAACATATGAGGAATTTAGAAGTACTAAAATAGAAGAATTAAAGTCAAAAGGAAATTATACATTAGATGATGATAAGAGAGATTTAAGTCAATTAGATGCATTTAAATTAATAGTAAATAAACAAGTTGAATGTTTCGATAATATTACTGAAAAATCAACTGGTACTTCATCTTCAAGTAATAAAATTACAAGTGGAGGATCTTCATATGTAAGTACTTCAACTAAGACTAATACAACTTATAGAACAGAAACTAAAAAAGAGACTACAAGTAGTAGAGAAGAAGCAATTAAGAAATCTAGTGAGTCTAAAGTTGAACAAGCTGAGGCAGAGGTAGATAAACAAATAGAAATAGAAAATGCTAATAATAAGGCTCAAGCCGAGGCTGATGCTGAAAAGAAAAGACAAGAGTTACAGGCAGAAGCTGATAAACAAGCCCAAAAGAACGAAGAAGAAGTAAAGAAAGACGAGGAAGATTTCCAAAATAAAGTCAATGAAGCTAATGAAAATATTAATAATGGTGGCGTTGTAAATGAAAATGATTTTGGCAGTCATGATGTGAATTTTGATGATAAATACACAGATGATAATGGAAATTTAAATGATTCAATAAAAGACATTACTACAGATGGTACAGGTGCTAATAAGCCTTTACCTGATCCTAATGTTACAGGAGCAGCTTTTGATGCTAAAGCGCCAACTGCTAATACCTCAAATAATAGTAGTAATACATCAAATTCTAACAATTCAACAAATACAAGTAGTTCTGATGGATTTTATACTGAAGAAGTAGTTACTCCAAAAGCAAAACAACAAGTTATTGATTATAGTGCTCCCGCTAAGACAAATGAAGAAATTGTTGATGAATATATTAATAGTTTAGAATCTGATACCAACGATATAGTAAAAACATTAAAAAAATAGAGATTTAACCTCTATTTTTTTTAAATGTTGACATATCAACATTTTTATGATATAATATGGGTACTTTGAAGGTACAATGGGGGATCCTTTAAGAAGAAAGTGAGATTTATATATTTCGAAGGGGTTGAATATAATGACAAATAGTATTATGAATTCTTATATATTTGAATATTTAGATGAAAATGATTTTAGAAAAAAAGAAAGATCAGTTAGAAAATATAACATGTTAGCTTATAAAAAATTAACATTTAGTTACTATCCTGAATTAAGAAAAGGCAATTTTTTAGGAAAAGAAGTTAATAGAAGTGAAAAAGATAAAACTGTTAGTTATGAATTAAAACTACCAACTGACGAATTATTTGCCAAAGTACATGGTGAGATTATTTTGCATTATACTGCTTATCTTGAAAAGAAAATAATTTTATTAACTAATATAACTCCAGAAGGTATCTTAGATGAAGGACATAGAGCTGAGTTATCTACATATAAAGGTGTTATGATTTCTAAAACTAATCCTGAAAGAGATATGTTTAAAATCAATTTATTAAATAGATTAGGAAAATAGAGAAAAAACTCTATTTTTTTTAATAATTCTCTTTACTTTTCTAGTTTCTCTGTGATATTATTAAAGAGCAATGTGTTTGAAACATTGTTATTTGGACCCTTAGCTCAGTTGGTTAGAGCACGCGGCTCATAACCGTGCGGTCATAGGTTCGAGTCCTATAGGGTCCACCATTTTTTTGCGGGTATGGCGGAATTGGCAGACGCGCTAGACTTAGGATCTAGTGCCGCAAGGCTTGCAGGTTCAACTCCTGTTACCCGCACCATATTTGATAAATATTAACTTTTTAGTTAGTTTTTTTATTTAAATGTAAAAGAGCCTCTAGTTGGCTCTTTCTTTGTTATAGATAAATTTATATGTTCCATAGTAACTTAATTCTTTTACCATGTTTGCTATTTCATCAACATCTTTATCAAAATCATTTTGAATCCAATAATTTACAATGCCAATTGTGCCATTAAATAAAAAGACGGTAGTATATTCTTCTTTTTCAGAGTCTAAATTTGGAATATCATGTTCCCAACGTATTTTACATCTTTCATAAGCATCTTCTAAAACTTCGTTTAAAAAAAGAACATTGTTTTTGGTGCTAAATAATACTTTTACAAAAGATTTATTTTTCAAACATGAATTTAGTAGAGCTATAACATAATCATATAGTTGATTGTTTTGATAGTTGAATTCTTTATAGTCATTTTTCAATTCTAATATAAACTCTTCTTCTAGTTTATCTAATAAATCATAGATATCTAAATAGTATCTATAAAAAGTTGCTCTATTAATATCAGCTATTTTACATATTTCGCTAACTGTAATTTTATTAATTTCTTTTTTATTCAATAATTCAATAAAAGTATCTTTGATTATTTGTTTAGTGTATTTTGTTCTTCTATCCACACTTTCACCTCTTTTACAACACATTCAATTTTTTTGTTTAATAAGTAACAAAGTTATTTTTAATTGTGGATTGATACTTAATTTAATCTAATTATATAATAATTGTGTAAGTTATTCAACAAGTGTTGAATACTTGGAGGTTATTATGAAATTAGTTGATAAAGTTATTAATAAAATAAAAAAGGATAAAGAATATCCTTGGTTGAAATTTTATAAAAAGGAAGATCGTAATATTGAAGTTCCTAATATTTCTGTATATGAAAGATTAAAGGAAACTTCTACTGAACATCTTTCAGCTATTGCTTTAAATTATTTTAATAAGGTATTCAATTATGATAAGCTTTTAACTGAAATAGATACATGTGCAAGAGCCTTAAAAAGTCAAGGTGTTCGTGAAGGAGATGTAGTTACTATATGCATGGCTAATACACCAGAGGCTGTTATATCTTTTTATGCAGTTAATAAGATTGGAGCTATTTCTAATATTATTCATCCATTGTCAGCTAGTGAGGAGATTAAAAGATCGCTTTTAAGTACTAATAGTGTTTGTTTAATAGCAATAAATATGAGTTATGAAAAGATACAAGAAATTATTGATGATACTAAAGTTTATAAATTAATAATTGTATCTCCTGCTGACTCTATGCCAACTTTATTAAGTATTGGTTATTTCTTAACTCAAGGTAGAAAAGTAAAGACTCCAGTAAGGAACGAAATGAATCTTTATTGGAAAGATTTTATGGAGAAAGGTAAAAAATATACAGGAAGAGTCTTGGTAAAAACAACTAAGGATCAACCTGCAGTTATACTACATAGTGGTGGTACTACAGGAACTCCTAAAAATATAGTTCTAACAAATGGAAATATTAATACTGTCACTTGTCAAGCTAGGGTAATTTTTCCTAATTTAGGAGTAGGAGATAAACTTTTAGCAATTTTGCCAATTTTTCATTGTTTTGGATTAGTTGTTGGAGTACATGCTCCTCTAGTTTTAGGAGCAACTTCTATTTTAATTCCACAATTTGATGCAAAAAAATTTGATAAATTACTAACGGAATATAAACCAACAGTCATAACTGGAGTACCAACTTTATTTGAGGCTCTTTTAAATAATAAAAATATGGATAAAGTTAATTTATCTTTTGTAAAATATATAATAAGTGGAGGTGATAGTTTACCTCCTGAGAAAAATAAAATTATTAATGCTTTTTTAGCAGCGCATCATTGCCGTACTCATATAATTCAGGGATATGGTATGACAGAGTCTGCTGGTCCAGTTACTGCTTCTGTATTACAAGCAGATAAGCTTGGTAGTGTTGGTATCCCTTTCCCTGGCAATATAATTAAAATTGTTGATAAGGATACTCGAGAAGAAGTTTGTACTGGAGAAGTAGGAGAAATTTTAATTTCTGGACCTACTGTTATGATGGGATATTTAGACAATGAAAAAGAAACAAATGAAATTTTAGAGAAAGATGAGAAAGGAAGAATTTGGGTTCATACAGGCGATTTAGGTTACTTAGACGAAGATGGTTGCTTGTTCTTTGTTCAAAGATTAAAAAGAATGCTTATTGTTTCTGGATATAATGTTTATCCTTCACATATTGAAGATGTTCTTTTGAAACATCCTTATGTTAGTACTTGTGGAGTAATTGGTATACCTCATCCATATAAAGTCCAAGTTCCTAAAGCTTTTATAGTATTAAAGAGTAATGTTGAATTAACGAATAAAGTAAAAAAGGAAATTAAGGAATATTGCCAAAAAAATTTAGCTAATTATATGATACCGAAAGAATTTGTTTTTAAAGAATCTTTACCTAAAACAATGATTGGTAAAATTAATTATCGTCTTTTAGAAGAAGAAAAAATGTAGTTTTTTCTTTTTTTGTTATGATATAATGTGAGTGTAGGGTGAGTATTTATGACATTACGCAGAAAGATATCTATATTATTAAATCTTATGATTGTTCTTTTTGAACTATTTGGTTTTTTTATTACTTATCAAGTAAAAAACATATTTATTACTTATGAATATTATACGGATTTATCTAATTTATTATTACTTATTGTTTGTGCTATATTCTTAGTTTATTTAGTATTAGGAAAGAAAGTTCCTAGGTGGCTAGAGATATTGAAATATAGTAGTACAATTTGTTTAACATTAACTTTTTTAGTGGTAGTATTTATCCTTTGCCCTATGAATGGATTTAATTATGGATTTATGCTATTTTATAAATCTTTATTATTTCAACATTTCTTATGTCCAATATTAAGTGTATTGACTTTTTTATGTTTTGATGAAATAAAGATAACAACAGCTAAAGAAAATTTCTATGGAATACTTTTAACTGTTATTTATGGTATTGTTATTATGTTTTTGAATATTTTACGTTATGTTGAAGGGCCATATCCATTTTTATTAGTATATGAGCAACCAGTATGGCAATCTGTTGGTTGGATTATAATTTTGCTTTCATTAACATATTTTATTGGATTTATAATTAGAAAATTGCAGATAATAATAAATAGGAGGGTATTTTATGATGCAAATTGATGAATGCGTTAGATCTAGACATTCTGTTAGAAATTATTTGGATAAAAAAATCGAACCTTTAAAGGTTGATGTATTAAGAAGATTAATTAATGAATATAATGAAGAGGCTTCTTTAAATATTCAATTGGTTTTAGATAACCCTGAAGCATTTAGTAATTTTATTTTAAATTATGGTAAGATAAAAAATTGTAATAATTATATTGCTCTTATAGGTGATAAATGCGCTGATTTAGAAGAAAAATGTGGCTATTATGGTGAAAAGTTGGTTCTAAAGGCTCAAGAATTAGGATTAAATACTTGTTGGGTAGCTGCTACTTATAATAAAAATTCTCTTTTAGTTAACATTAAAGAAAAACAGAAATTAGTTTGTATAATTGCTATTGGATATGGACGTTACCCTGGTCATGAAAGAAAGAGTAAATCATTTGATGATGTTTCAAAAAGTAAAAATGTACCTGACTGGTATAAGAAGGGGATTGAATATGCTTTATTAGCTCCAACAGCTTTAAATCAGCAAAAATTTGTATTTACTTTAAATAATGATCAAACTGTTTCTATAAAAAGAAAACTTGGTCCTTATACAAAGATTGATTTAGGAATTGTAAAATTTCATTTTGAATTAGGTGCAGGTAAACACAATTTTAAATGGAAATAATATGCTATAGGCATATTTTTTTTATATTGAAATAGAATAATAGTGGAAATTTGACATTACAAATGTAAATTTTATATTGGTAAAAGTAGCATTAATTATAAAAAAAACATGGTTTTATGGTATAATCTTCAGTGGAGGAAGGATTATGTTAGAAATTTTAAAAGCGATTTTGTTTGGTATAGTTGAAGGTATAACTGAGTGGTTACCTATTTCTTCTACTGGACACATGATTTTATTAGATGAGTTTATTAAGTTAAACGTTAGTAGTGAATTTTATGAATTATTTGAGGTTGTGATTCAGTTAGGTGCTATAATGGCTGTTGTATGCATTTATTTTAAAGAATTATTTCCTTGGGGATTTGGCAAGAATAAAGACCAAACTAAAAGCACTATAAATTTATGGGGAAAGATAATTGTAGCTTGCTTGCCAGCTGCAGTAATAGGTATTTTATTTGATGATTTATTAAATGAGTATTTATATAATAGTTTAGTTGTAACACTTGCTTTAATTATTTATGGTATTATATTTATTGTTATTGAAAATAAACATATTGGAAGTCAAGATACTGATAAAATAGAAAATGTTTCTTATGGTCAAGCTTTTAAAGTAGGAATGTTTCAATTGCTATCTTTAATTCCAGGTACTTCTAGAAGTGGTTCAACAATAATTGGTGGATTATTGATTGGATTACAAAGAAGTGTAGCAGCACAGTTTACTTTTTATTTGGCTATTCCTGTTATGGTAGGAGCTTCTCTATTGAAATTAGTTAAGTATATAGCTAAAGTTGGATTTGTCTTCAGTAGTAATGAGTTAATAATCCTTGGAGTAGGTTGTTTAGTTGCTTTTGTTGTTAGTATACTTATTATTAAATTCTTAATGAATTATATTAGAAAACATGATTTTAAGGTGTTTGGATGGTATCGTATAGTTTTAGGAATATTAATTTTAGGATATTTTATATTTATCAAATAGTGAAACTTATTTCTTTAGTAAATAAGTTTTTTTATTTTACTCTTTTATAATTATTTGATAAAATTACATTGTATAATATAAGACAATAAATAAAATTTTGGGGATGCTTAAAATGAAATGTGATCGTTGTGGAGTGGAAAATAGTAATGATAGTTTTTTTTGTATGCAGTGTGGAAATCCTTTAAATAATAATATTAATAATATTGAAAATACTGCACCTTTACGTAATTCTTCTTCTGTAAAAAATGATAAATTTTTAGTTGTAATTATCTCTTTAGGTTTAGTAGCTTTTTTGATTATTGGAATACTTATGTATTTTAGTTTAACAACAATAAAAAAGAACAATAATGTTATAGATACAGGATATTATCAAAGTATTATTGGTAAATGGGGAGATGCCTATAATAATAATTTATTAAATATTAAAAATAATGGTTCATATGAATGGTATCAAGATTATTCTAGTAATATTAATGATAAGATTCAAGGAGAAGTTGAAGTGTTGATAGGAGAAGGAGCTTTAAATGAACTAAACTTAAATTTAGATATTATAATGCAGATGTTTAATGTTGCAGATATTTCTGAAGATGATATTTATTATGCTAAATTGTATACTTCTAAGACTAATATAAAATATGCATATTATAAAATACTTATTGTAACTAGAGACAATGAGTTATTAGTATATAATTTTAACGATAAAGCAACTTATTTTTTTGAAGATAAAGATAATTGATAAAATGAGTGATTTATGATATAATTAGCCAAGTGGTGATTTAGTTGAATAAAATAATATCATTAAGTAAATATATTAAAAAAATAGAATTTAATAGAAGTAAAATAGATAATATTCATTTGTATCAATTGAAAAAGGAAATAGGTTTAGATGTTAAGAAAAATTTTTCCGTTAGTTTAGAAGATTTTATTAATTTTTCTAAATATGAAAATAAAGTAAATAGTATTTTTATTAATGAAGAATTTGTTGAATGTATAGATTACTTAATTAAAAGTTTATACTTCAATGGAAATTATTCTATAAAAGATAATAAAATTAGAGGTTTAATTATTAGCGATAAAATTTATAATATTTCTATCGATTTTAATGATAAAAAAGTTCAATATTTATTAAAGACTGAATCATCTTTCAATATAGGTAAGTTATATTTATTAAAAAATGGTTATTTTGTTCAATATTCAAACCAGAAAGATAGTATTACTTATTCTCTTTACAATAAAAGACCAATCAATTATTTAATATTAAAAGAAAAGCAAACTAGCATCTATGATAATGATAATTTAGAGATTGCTAGTAAATTAATATCGGAAAGAAAAAGTGTTGGTCAAATAAATGAAAAAAGTAGAGAAATTTCAAAATATTTTAGATGTCGAAATTTGATTTTATATCAAAATTTTGATAAATATTTTGCTGCTATAGATAATAGTAATCAGGAAAAGAAAATTCCTAAAGATTTACTTTTTTGTTCGATAGATGAAGCTGACTTTAAAAGTTTACGTAAAATAAGAAAATAGTTTAAATGGAGTGTTAAAGATGAAGAAAGTTGTAGTTGGAATAAGTGGTGGAGTAGATAGTAGTGTTGCAGCGTTGTTATTAAAAGAACAAGGTTATGAAGTTATTGGTTTATTTATGCGTAATTGGGATTCTTTAGCAGATGGCGAATTTAATGGACCTACTACTGCATCTGGAATTTGTCCACAAGAAGAAGATTATAATGATGCAAAAGCAGTATGTGATAAATTAGGAATTCCACTTTACAGAAAAGATTTTGTAAAAGAATATTGGGATTATGTCTTTACTTATTTTTTAGAAGAATTAAAAAATGGTAGAACTCCTAATCCTGATATTATGTGTAATAAGTATATTAAGTTTGATATGTTTGCTAAAGAGGCTAATAAGTTGGGTGCTGATTATATAGCAACTGGTCATTATGCTAAGATTGATAAGGGAAAATTATATAAAGCTAAAGATATAAACAAGGATCAAACATATTTTTTATCACAAGTTAGTAAAGAACAATTTTCTAATGTTTTATTTCCATTAGGAGAGATTGAGAAACCGGAAGTAAGACGTATTGCTGCTGAGCATGATTTGATTACTGCTAATAAAAAAGATTCTACAGGTATTTGTTTTATAGGTGAAAGAAATTTCAGTAATTTCTTGAAAAATTATTTACCTAATAAACCTGGTAAAGTAATAAATATTGAGACTAATGAAGTTATGGGTGAACATATTGGTTTAATGAATTATACTATTGGTCAAAGAAAAGGTTTAAATATTGGTGGAACTGAGTCAAGAATGTTTGTTGTTGGTAAGAATTTACAAGAGAATATTTTGTATGTTTGTATTGGGGAAGATAATGATTATTTGATAAGTGATTCTTGCATTGTTGATAATGTTAATTGGCTTGGTGATAAAAAGGTAGTTAAATGTATGGCTAAGTTTAGATATCGTCAAGATGATATTCCTGTAGAGTTGGAATGGTTAGATAGTTCTTCAATTCTTGTTAAGTATCCTCAAGGTGTAAAAAGTGTTACTCCTGGTCAAGCATGTGTATTTTATGATGGAAATGAGTGTATTGGTGGTAGTATAATAAAAGAGGTACGTAAACATAATGAAAAGTTATGGTACTTATAATTATTTTGGAGGAGTCTTATGAAAAATAAAGGTGTTATTTTTATTGTACTTGCATTAATTATTGTAGTGGTTGTAGCTTTTTTATTAGGAGATATGAATGGTTATACAGAAGCAGGAAAATTTAAAGCGGAATATGAAGAACCAAATGGTTCAATAAACGAGAAATCTAATAAGAAATATAGAGAACTTGATATTCCAAAAGATAATCCTATGGTCTATATTACTGCTGAAGAGATAATAGAGAAGATAAATAATAAAGAAACTTTCGCTATTTATTTTGGATATAATATTTGTCCTTGGTGTAGAAGCATTTTACCTACTTTATTTGAAGTTGCTGATGATTTAAATATTGAAACTATTTATTATTTAGATATATCAGTAATGCGTAATACTTTAGAGCTTGATAATAATGGCGATGTCTATGAAAGTAAAGTTGGTAGTGATGGCTATTATGAATTGTTAGAAAAATTAGATAATGTTTTAGCTGATTATACTTTGACTGATTCGGAAGGAAATGAAGTTAAAACTGGTAAAAAAAGAATTTATGCTCCTAATATAGTTTCTATAGTTAATGGTGAAGCTCAAGAATTGACAACAGGAGTTAGTGATAAACAAGATGATGCATATATGGAAATAACGGAAGAAATGGAAAAAGAAATGTATAATAAAATTAAATGTGTTCTTGAGTGTTTAAATCAAGAAGAAGCGGTATGTGAGAATAAGGCTTGCTAAGACAAATTTAAATAATTTGTCTTTTTTCTTTGTAATTAAAAAATCTTATTGTATAATGACCTTGAGAGGGTAGTTATATGATAAAAGTTTTAGATGTGTCAAAAATCAAAAGTACTTTAGGAATTTTATATAGAATTTTTTATGGGAATAATTATTAAACATGCACGATAATATTAAAGATTTATATAACAACATAAAAACTCCTGAAGCACTTCTAGAATTTATGCATGATAATATTCATTTTGGCATTTGTGGTAGCAACAAAAAATTATATGATACTTCTGATTTAGATTCTTTTGAACTTGCTAGCGAAATTTATTGGAATTTATCTAGTCCAGCTAATCTTTTAAAGAATAGGTATGGTCAATTATTTGATCAAATTGAATTAGAAAGGGATTGGTTTTATAAGCATAAATATGAATTTAAAACCTTTTATATTACTTTTTTAATTAATAAAGATAATTCATATCCTACTCATGCATATTTAGCTTTTAAAAGAGATAATAAATGGTATTGGTTTGAGAATTGTGATAAGTGTAATTATGGAATTCATGAATTTACTACTTTGGAGGATTTAATTACTAATCAAATGAATGTTCATGTTAAATTAGCTGCTAAATTTAATCCTTTAGATAATGACATATTGAATTGTTTACATATATTTGAATATAAAAAACCGAAGTATGGAATAAATACTAAAGAATTTACTAAATTTGTTTTAGCTAGTGAAGAAGTTCCGATTGTGGAATAAAAAAAGACTATCTTTTAGATAGTTTTTTTATTGGTTGTTATTATTATATTCTTCTATAGAATCTAGTTCTAATTTTTCCTCTATAAATGATCTTAAGTATTCTGATGGATCATTATATAGAAGAATGTAATATTCTTCATTAGTATTTTTATTTTTATATAATGCAGTTGTTGAATTCATATATGTTGTTATTGTTATGCCATTATTGAAGTCAATGTAGTAATTTTCTTGATCTAATGAGGCATTACCTAAACTTTTTAATTTTACATAACGTATAGTATTAATTATTTCTTTTATTTTACTTTGATTATTAAATGTAACAGAACCGATTTGGTCGTTTGATAGAAAAATTTCATTAGAAGTTATTTTTTCTTGTTTAGATTCTACTTTTTCATAAACGATATCTGATACAAAATAAAATAATTTTGTTTCCATGTCTATTTTATAGTAATTTTTTTTATCTTTAGTATATAGTGCTTCTTCTTGATCAATTAGTATAATTTGATTGCCAATTGTTAGTTCATAAATACCAGCTATTCCTGTGTTATTTTTGGCTTTGTTTATTATAAATGAATAATCTTTGATTATTTCTTTTAATGTTTTTAATTGTTCATTAGTTAATTCTATTTTTAAGATATCTATATATGGTTCTTGACTATTCATATTTTGAGCTGTATATACTCCAATTCCATATGCGTAGCGGATTGTTACGTCTGGACTATAAACTAATTTTTCTTTATTTTCTTTATTGGAATTTGTTAGTATAAAGAGTGCAACTACTAAGATAATAATTAGAATAATTATACTAATTTTTATATTCTTGTTTATGTGTTTTTTTTTCATTTTTCCACCTTCCTATATTTTTGAGTATAACATATTTATTTTTAAATTAGAAGTTTGATATTAATAATTTAAATGGTATAATGTCTTAGATAGGAGAATAAGAATGAAGATATTAGATGGAAAAATTGTTAAAGCACAAATATTAGCTAAATTGAAAGAGGAAGTTCAAAATCTTGAACGTATGCCTGGCTTAGTAGTTATTCAAGTTGGAAATGATTCTGCTAGTGAAATATATGTTGGTCAAAAAGAAAAAATGGCTAATCAATTGGGATATAAATTTAAACATATTAAATTATCTGGTGATATTTCGCAAGCAGAATTAGAAAAAATAATTAAAGAAATAAATAGTGATCAAAGTATAGATGGTTTATTAGTACAAATGCCTTTACCTAAGCACATTGATAGTAAAAAAATTCAAAATTTAATTGATTGTGATAAAGATGTTGATGGTTTGAGTGATGTAAATGCTGGAAAGCTTACACATAATGTTGATACTCTGATGCCTTGTACTCCGAAGGGTATAATGGATATTTTAGATTATTATAGTATATCAGTAGAAGGGAAAAATGTTGTGATTGTTGGTAGAAGTGATTTAGTAGGAAAACCACTAGCTTCAATGATGTTAAATAATAATGCTACTGTTACAATATGTCATTCAAAAACTAAAAATTTGGAATTATTTACTAAAATGGCAGACATTTTAGTAGTGGCAGTTGGAAAGAAAGGCATAATCACTGGTAATATGATTTCTGATGGTACTATTGTTATAGATGTAGGGATTAATAGAGTTGATGGAAAACTTTATGGTGACGTTGACTTTGAAAGTGTTAAAGATAAAGTTAGTTTTATAACACCGGTTCCTGGTGGTGTTGGTCAAATGACTGTTGCAGAGCTAGGGCAAAATGTTTTAAAAGCATATAAAAAGCGAAAAATATAGTCAATCATTTATAAAATTTTAGTTAAGTGTTGATTTAATTTTTCTAGAAATGTAAAATTATCTTAGAATATGGAGGCACTTTTATGAAAAATAATAAAAAATTTCAAAATAAGAGGCATAGGGAAATATTTTTTGTACTACTACTAATTTTTTGTATTAGTGTTGGTTTTTCTTATTTGTCTGCTCAATTGGATATTATAGGTAATGCGACAATGAAAAAACCTACTTGGGATGTACATTTTGATAAGATAGTGGAGTCTACAGCAATTACTGATTATGGCAGTGTCGTAGCTGATTTGGGTGTAGCGACTATTTCTGAAGATTCTGCGACTCAATTATCTTTTGAGGCAAATTTAAATTATCCTGGGGATTACTATGAATTTACTTTTGAAGTTACAAATGGTGGTAATATCGATGCTATGTTGCAAGAACAGATTGAAAACATAAATTTGACTCCAGATCAAGAAAAGTATTTAACTTATGAAATAACTTATGAAGATGGATCTCTTATTGAAGAAAATGATGGTATTCGTGCTGGTGAATCATTATCTTTAAAGATTAGGGTTACATATGAAAAAGATATTGATGTTTCAGATTTATTAGATAGTGATACAGAATTTAATGCTACATATACATTGAATTATGTTCAAGCAACAGATGATGTTGTTTATAAAGATATATAGTAAAAATAAGCGATTTTAGTCGCTTTTTTTTTGAATTAGTGATATAATATGTAAAGTAGTATTAGGAAAATGATTAAGAAATGAGGTATATTTTTTGGATAATTATTATATTATTAGTTATGGATTAACTATTATAGCTTTTTTAATTACGCTTGGTGCACAAGGATTTGTATTTAGTACATATAATAAATATAAGAAAAGAGGTATTTCTTCCCAAATTACAGGAAGTGAAGCTGCTAGAAAAATATTGGATAAAAATGATTTACAAGATATCAGAGTTGAAGAAACTGTTGGTATGTTAACAGATCACTATGACCCAATGAATAAGGTAATTAGATTATCTAGTGAAAACTATAATGGAGCTAGTATTGCAGGAATTGCTGTTGCTTGTCATGAATGTGGTCACGCTATTCAGGATAAGAATAATTATGTACCATTACGTTTACGACATGCACTTATTCCTTTTGTTAACTTTGCTTCTTATGCTGGTTATTTTGCTATTTTAATAGGAATATTTTTTAGTTCAATTAACCTAATTTGGCTAGGTATATTAGCAGAAATTGTTATTTTAATATTTCAATTAATAACTTTACCAGTTGAATTTGATGCTTCTAGGAGAGCACTAAAAGAAATAGAAAAGTTAGGAATATTTAATAGTGAAGAAATGAGTGGAGGACGTGAAGTCCTTACTGCAGCAGCTCTTACTTATGTAGCTTCTGTTGCTGCAGCTATATTAGAAATATTAAGATTAATATTGATATTTGGTAAAAGAGAGGATGATTAATTATTAATTTTAGTGATGATATGAAAGAACAAATAAAGAAGAATCTTGATGAGTCGTTAAAACGAAAAGGATTTGATGAATTAAATAGGTTTTTACTTATTATGATTTTAATTTTACTACTTATTGATGCCTTTTTTAAAATTTTCATTATAGGTATTTTAGAAATTGTTGCTGTTTTAGTGTTCTTTTTCAGATTGCTTTCTAAAAATAAATATAAAAGAGTTAAAGAAAATCGCATTTTTTTAGAGATTTATGTTAAAATAAAGGAGCCTTTTAAACATTTAAAGAAAATATCTGTTAGAAATAAAAAATATAAAAGTGATAAAAAAAATATTTATCGTAAGTGTCCTAAATGTGGTTTGATTTTAAAACTTCCTTATCCTAAAAAGATAGGAATAAAACATACTACTTGTCCAGATTGTGGTAAGCGATTTGGATTTTTGACACTTAAAAAGAGAAGGAGTTGATTCTTATGTTTAAGTTGTTTCGAAAATTAACTAAAGAAGATCTTATAAATATATTTATTTGTTTAACTTTAATTGTTTTTCAAGTTTTTCTAGAATTAAGAATGCCAGATTATATGAGTGAAATTACTAGACTTGTTCAATCTGATGGAAGTAAAATGTCAGATATTCTTGTTCAAGGCGTGTTTATGTTACTTTGTGCTGGAGGAAGTTTGATTTCGACAATTATAGTCGGTTTTTTTGCTGCAAGGGTAGCTTCTAATTATTCTCATACCTTAAGAAAACTTATTTTTAATAAAGTACAAAATTTTAGTACTGAAGATATTAAAAAGTTTCAAACTAGTAGTTTGATTACTCGTACTACTAATGATGTAACGCAAATGGAAACGTTAATGGGCATGGGTCTACAAGTTATTATTAAAGCTCCAATAATGGCTGTATGGGCAATATTAAAGATTCTAAATAAAGGTTTAGAATGGAGTATATTAACAGCTTGTTGTGTCGCTGTTTTACTTACTACAGTAGGAATTATTATTACTATTGTTTTACCTAGATTTTCTAAAGTACAAAAATTAATCGATAAAGTTAATGGTGTAACTAGAGAAAATCTTTCTGGTATAAGAGTAATAAGGGCATTCAATGCTGAAGACTATCAGGAAAATAGATTTGAAAAAGTAAATAATGAGTTAACTAATATGCAATTATTTAATCAAAGAACTTTTGCTATTATGATGCCAATGATGAATTTTGTAATGCATAGTTTGACTTTAGGTATTTATATTATTGGTGCTTTTTTAATTGAAAAAGCCGGTATGTTAGATAAAATAACTTTATTCTCTAATATGGTTGTTTTCTCAAGTTATGGTATGCAGGTTATAGCTTCATTTTTGATGTTAGCTATGATATTTATGATTTGGCCTAGAGCTAGTATATCAGCTGGTCGTATTAATGAAGTTCTTGATGAGCCAATCAAAATATTAGATGGCAAAGGTTTAAAAAAGACTAACAAGAAAGGTGAAGTAGAGTTTAGAAATGTTAGTTTTAAATATCCAGATGCTGATGAATATTTATTGAAGAATATTTCCTTTAAAGTTAACAAGGGGGAAACGATAGCATTCATTGGATCAACAGGTTCTGGTAAATCTACATTGATTAATTTAATACCAAGATTTTACGATGTAACGGATGGTGAAGTTTTAGTAGATGGAATTAATGTTAAAGAATATAAATTAAAAGATTTATATAATAAAATTGGTTATGTACCTCAAAAAGCAGTAATGTTTACAGGAACAGTCAATGAAAATATTGCCTATGGGGACAATGGCAAAGGGAAAATAAAACCAGAAAAGATTAAAGAAGCAATTAAGGTGGCACAAGCTACAGATTTTGTTGAAAAGATGGATGGAAAATATGAAGCACATATTTCTCGTGGTGGTACTAATGTATCTGGTGGTCAAAAGCAACGATTAGCAATTGCTCGTGCTGTTGCAAGAGATCCTGAAATTTATATATTTGATGATTCTTTTTCGGCTCTTGATTATAAGACTGATTCAACATTACGACATGATTTGAAAAAGTATACTAAAGATGCAACTAGTATGATAGTTGCACAACGTATTGGAACTATTATCAACGCAGATAAAATAGTTGTTTTAGATAATGGTGAATGTGTAGGAATTGGTACACACAAAGAATTATTAAAGAATTGTGATGTGTATAAAGAAATTGCATTATCACAATTAAGTGAGGAGGAATTAAAAAATGCCTAGACCAATCGGTGGCCCAAGCGGTCAATCTATTGAAAAATCAAAAGATTTCATTGGTTCAATGAAACGTTTATTAAGTAACTTGAAACAATGGCACTTTTTACTATCTTTTGCTTTAGTTTTGGCAATGATAAGTGCAATTCTTTCTCTAATTGCTCCTAATAAATTATCTGACTTTGCGGATACAATTAGTACTGGACTTGTTCCAGATACCGAAAAAATGCAAGACATAAATAGAGCTATAGGAAATAATTTTTCTTCATTAGAGACTAAGGTGCCGGAAATTATGTCATCTACTGAAATTAGTTCTAAGGATAAAGAAAAATTTAATGAGTTGTTAGAAAGCTCTCAAAAATCTGATCAAAATAATATGTTTCAGATATTTTCTAGTATTCCAGATAATGTGTTAAAAGTTTTACTTGAAGATATTAAAGTTGATGGAACATTAATTAGTGTTAAAGATCAAATTGAAGTTTTAAGACTATATGGTGGTATTGATAATGTTACTAGTACTGATGACATGTTAAACGTTGTAGATCAATTGCCTGCTTCTGTTTATAATTTAATTAAACCAGCTATCGATATGCAAAAAATAAAAAATATTGCTCTTTTTATGGCAATACTATACATATTAGGATCTATATTTAATTATATTCAAAGTTTCTCAATGACTACTATTTCAAATAATTTTGCTAAAAAATTAAGAAGTAATATTTCTACTAAGATAAATACACTACCATTAAAATACTTTGATGCTCACGAAAATGGTGATGTTTTGTCAATTGTTACAAACGATGTAGATACTATTGCTCAAAATTTAAATCAATCATTAGCAACATTGGTTACTTCTATTACTTTTTTATTTGGTTCTGTCATTATGATGTTTTATACTAATTGGCAAATGGCTTTAACAGCTATTTTTGCCAGTTCAATAGGTTTTTCATTTATGTTCCTATTATTATCTAAATCACAAAAATATTTTATTGATAGGCAAGTAAAACTTGGTGAAATGAATGGATTTATTGAAGAAATGTATTCAGGACATAATGTTGTTAAAGCATATAATGGAACAGAGATGGCTCTTAATGACTTTGAAAAATTAAATAAATCTTTGTATTATGCTAATTACAAGAGTCAATTTTTATCTGGGTTAATGATGCCCATCATGAATTTTGTTGGTAACTTAGGTTATGTTGCTGTGTGCATTGTAGGTGCTTTATTAACAATGAATAATGTTATTTCATTTGGTGTTATAGTAGCATTTATGATTTATGTGCGATTATTTACTAATCCATTGTCACAAATAGCTCAGGCAATGACTGCTTTACAATCTACTGCAGCTGCTAGTGAAAGAGTATTTGAATTTTTAGATGAAAAAGAAATGTCTACTCAAGAAAATTTAACTACTAAATTAGATAAGACAAAAGTAAAAGGACAAATTGAATTTAAGCATGTTAATTTTGGCTATAATGAAAATAGAACTATCATAAAAGATTTTAGTGTTAAAGTAAATCCAGGTCAAAAGATTGCTATAGTTGGACCAACAGGTGCAGGAAAAACTACTCTAGTTAATTTATTGATGAAATTTTATGAAATTAATGATGGTGATATTTTAATTGATGGAACTTCTATTCATGATTTGACTCGTGAAAATATTCATGCTTTGTTTTGTATGGTATTGCAAGATACGTGGTTATTTGATGGTACTATAGCTGAAAATATTAGATTTAATAATGAAAAAATTACAGATGAAGAAATTTGGAAAGCTTGTGAAGTTGTAGGAGTAGAACATTTTATTAAGACTTTGCCTGGTGGTTTGAATGCTAAAATTTCTGATAATGATGCAGTAAGTCAAGGGCAAAAGCAATTATTTACAATTGCACGTGGTATGCTTGAAAACGCACCTTTCTTGATTTTAGATGAGGCCACTTCAAATGTAGATACTAGAACAGAAGAATTAGTACAAAAAGCAATGGATAAATTAACCGAAGGTAGAACATCCTTTATTATTGCTCATAGATTGTCAACTATTAAAAATGCTGATCTTATTTTAGTAATGAATGAAGGAAATATTATAGAACAGGGGAATCATGAAGAGTTAATGAAGAAAAAAGGATTTTATGCTGATCTTTATAACTCTCAGTTTGAATTATAGTTATGAAAAAATTATTAATCGTATGTAATCCTAATAGTGGAAGAGGTTTTCCAATTATGGTATTACAAGATTATTACAAAAAAATTACTGAATGTGGTTATGATGTTGATATATGTTTCACAAAACGTCCAGATCATGCTCGCGAGATTGTAGAAGATGCTAATCGTTATGATATTGTTTATTCTATGGGCGGAGATGGAACGTTAAATGAGGTTGTTAATGGAAATATTAAACGTCATGATAGAATGGCAGTATGTCCATTACCTATGGGTAGTTGCAATGATGTTGCATCAATGCTTGGATATACGAAATCACCATTAGAAAATTTGGATTTAGCTTTACATGGTGATATTAGGGAAATAGATATTGGTATGATTAATGGGAAAGCTTTTACTTATGTAGCGGGAATGGGAAAATTTATGCATATTCCATATGAGACTGCTCGTGAGAGAAAAAGTAAGTCTGGTTATTTAGCTTATATTCGTGAGGGAATAAAAGAGTTTTTTCAAGATACTAAGAGATATAAAACTAAAATTGTTTTAGATGGTATAGAGTTAGAAGATGAATATTCACTAATTATAATTTCTAATTCTAATCATATTGCTGGAGTACCAGAATTTTATAAAGATGTAAAACTTGATGATGGTCAACTAGAAGTATTATTGTGTAAATCTAAAAATAGAGGAGATTTAGTTAATACTTTTATTCAATTTTTCTTAGGAAATCATACAAAAAATTTAATCTCTATTAAAGCTAATGATATTGATATAAAATTTAGTGAATTACCAGAGAAAAACTGGTGTATAGATGGAGAAAAATTGGAAAAAAATTCGTTGCATTATCATATAAGTGCGAATGATAAAATGAAATTTATTGTTCCTAAGGAAAGAGAAAAAAAATTATTTATAAAGGAAATCTAATCGATTCCTTTTTTTTTTGAAATTAATAATGTATAATGAGGATGGTGATGATGTTTGAAGAAAATATACATAGTTTTAACGTTTACTGGTACTGCATTATCTCATTTGATTCATATAACAACAAAAGATGAGTTTGCACATGTTTCTATTTCTTTAGATGCTGATTTAAAAGAGATGTATTCATTTGGAAGATTGAATCCATATAATCCTTTTTTTGGTGGATTTGTTCATGAAGGAATAGATTATGGAACATTTAAAAGATTTGAAAATACAACCATAAGTAATATATATAGTTTAGAAGTATCTGATTTTCAATATAGAAAATTGAAGAAAAAAATTAAATCAATGGATAAATCTAAATTTAATTACAAATTTAATATTATAGGCTTAATTTTAGCTAAATTTAGATTAAGATTAGAAAGGCATGATTGTTATTATTGTGCTGAATTTGTTAAAAAAGTCATGGATGATTCAAACATTTATAATAATCTACCTGAAGCTGTTAAACCTGAAGATTTTAAGTATTTAGAAAATGCTAATTTATATTATAGTGGATTACTTAAAGATTATAGAAGCGATTAGATGGATAAGTTAAAAATAATAAATAACAAATTAAATGAATTAAGTAATTCAAAATTTAGAAGTCAATTTCATTTAAGAAAATATATGTTATCTTTTTTAGAGAAAAAGGGTTATGACACTATTATTCAACATGCCTATGATATTATTAATAGAAATTTAAAGCCGGCTCATCCAAAAAATGATGGTCGCCAAACCCCAACTAAGAATCATCCGGTTTTTATTGCTCAGCATGCTTGCGGTTGCTGTTGTAGAAAGTGTTTAAAAAGGTGGCATAATATTCCATTAAATAGAGAGTTAACGAATAATGAAGTTAATTATATAGTCAGTTTATTAATAGTGTGGATTATTCGTGATTACAAGAATCAAAAAAATGATAGTAGAGGTGATTAGATGAAATGTATGTTAATAGGGGGAGGCAACACTAGGGGTGGTGCATGGGAAACTGAGAATATTGACCGTGAAGTAGTTAAAATGACGGACAAAGCTATGCCCCAATTTTTATTTGTTGGTTTAGCTTCTAGTTTTGCTGATTCATATTATGATGCTATGAAAAATATTTATAAGAGTTTAGGATGTAATTGTCAATATTTAAAGAAAAAGAATATCATTAATAATAGAGATATTGTAGAAGCTAAAATAAATAATGCAGATATCATTTATATAGGTGGTGGAGATACTATTAAACTTTTAAATGAATTGAAAGAATATAATTTGGAAGAATTATTTATTGAAGCATTTAAAAAAAATAAAGTGATAGTTGGTATATCAGCAGGAGCTATTATTTTATGTAATGAAGGATATTCTGATTCTTTAAAATTAAGAGGAGAATCTGATAAATATGAATTCATTAAAGGATTAGGGTGCTTGGACTTAATTTTTTCACCACATCATAGCGAAGAAAAATATAGCGAGATGATGACTGAAATTGGTGATAGAAAAGTCTACTCTTTAGAGAATGGAACAGCTCTAAAAATAGTAGATGGTTCAATTAGTTTAATTAAAAGTATCCCTTCAGCAGATGCTTATTTAATATCTAAAAATGAAAAAAAAATATTAAAGTAGAGAATAAGATTGGTGGTTATTTATGTCTAGTGATAAGATAGAGCAAAGTATTCGAAAAATCGTAATCAGTTTGTTATTAGTTTTAGGAGTTTATATTTATACTAATTATTTAGAAGGCCCTATTCAAAATATTTTTCGTGAAAATATTAGTGATACGCAACCAGTTAATGTTACTCGTAAAGTAGATGGTAGTTTAATGGTTCATTTTGTTGATGTTGGTCAAGCTGATTGTATACTAGTTTCTACTCAAGATCACAATATGCTTATTGATGCTGGTAATAATGAGGATGGAGATAAACTAGTGGATTATTTCAATTCATTAGGTATTAAAAAATTTGATTATGTTTTTGGTACTCATGCTCATGAAGATCATATTGGTGGTATGGACAATATAATTGATAATTTTGAAATCGATGATTTTTATATGCCAGATGTTGTATCTTCATCTAGAACGTTTGAAGATGTCCTTTTAGCTTTAGAAGAGAAGAAGTTAGCTTTTCAAACACCAAATGTTGGAGAACAATTTTATTTGGCAGATGCCATAGTCAAAGTTTTATATGTTGGTGATGAAGATAGTGACTTAAATGATACTTCGATTGTCTTAAAATTATCTTATGGTAATAATTCGTTTTTGTTAACTGGTGACGCTACTGCTAATGTTGAGAAAAAATTATTAAATTCTGATATTAAAGCTGATGTGTTAAAAATCGGCCATCATGGTTCTCAGTATTCTTCTTCAATTGATTTCTTAGAAAAAGTTAATCCTAAATATGCAATTATTCAAGTTGGAGAAGGTAATGTTTATGATCATCCTAAAATTGAAACATTGAATAAATTAAATAATTTGAAAATTAGAGTTTATCGTACTGATTTAAATGGTACAATAATAGCAAAAAGTGACGGTAAAGAAATTACATTTTCAACTAAGGAGACTGATACTGATGGTTAAAAAATACGTTGTTGATGAAATAATAGATAATTTAGCTAAATTGGAAGAATTACACACTAAAAAAATTATTTATGAAAAATTAGAAAACCTTCCTAAAAGTATCAAAGAGGGAAATATTTTAATATTTAATTTAAATGGCTATATAATTGATGAAACAATAGAAGTAAAAAGAAAACAATCTTTACGAGAAAGACTAGAGAAACTTAAGGTTCAAAATAAAAAAGATGAATAATATTAAAGAATATAAAAAAATTGAAAATTTACCTGATGATGTAATGGAAGGATGTTTAATTGAAAAAATTAAGGTAGATAATTATCATGATTATATAGAAATAAATAATTCTAAAATAATTTCGTGTGATTTTTCTGCAGCGGTTTTTCAAGGATTAGATATTGAGTCTTCAAAAATAGAAAATTGTAATTTTAATAATTTAGATTTATCTAGTCATTCTTATAAAAATGTTATTTTTAATAATTGTAATTTGGTAGGGATAGATTTTACAGATTCTTTCTTAGAAAAAGTTTTATTTTGTAATTGTAATTTAAGTTATAGTAATTTTAATAGTACGAATTTAAAAAATGTACATTTTGAAGAATGTACATTGAAAGATGCTTCTTTTATAGAAGTTAAATGGAAAGATTTGATATTTGAAAATAGTGATTTAACAGAGATTGAGTTTTATAAAACAAAGTTAGTAAATTTAGATTTATCTAGTTGTAATATTGATAAAATTAAGGTACCAATTAAAGAATTATATGGTTTGATTGTATCAACTGAACAAGCTTTATTATTATCTATGATGCTTGGAATAAAAATAAAATAAATTGAATTATCTGAAGTTCTATGATATAACATTGTTATAGTAAAGGGGAGATTAGAAATGGAACAACAAAAACAAAAATATCCAACATTTGTCGTTTTAATTGTTATCTTAATATTAGCATTTTTTATTATTGTACCACCTGTTACACGAGCTTTTTTTCCTAAAGAAGAAGTAGTGGAAAATGTTGAAGAAGGTGATGATAATAATATTACTGATGGAACTTTAGTTTGTTCTAAAGATTATCCAACTACAGCTTTATCTATAGTTTCTAATGCTAATTATAGTAATGGAAAAATAACAACAAATATCATTACATTTTCAAATCCTAATAATTTAAGTGATGTAGCTACTATAACAATCCCTGATGGTCAAAAAGAATTTACAGATTATAGTGCATTCTTTGGTTTGTTTTCCGGATTAAGTACTGATTTTGTAACTTATTCAGCTGGTATTACTGTAGTTACTATCAATGATTCTTTGTTAGCAACAATAGAAAACAACGAAGAGATAGTTAAACAATTTAGAGAAGCTTCTGAATTAAAAAGTTATTATGAAGCAAAAGGCTTTACTTGTATTGTTGAATAGATTTTAATTTATTTAAGACGTTTTTTGTTTGATAAATTTTTATTGATTTATGAGTAGAATTAATTTGATAATTAGTTACAATAAACT
This sequence comes from uncultured Bacilli bacterium, assembly GCA_944350385.1. GTDB lineage: Bacteria > Bacillota_I > Bacilli_A > RF39 > UBA660 > RUG14891. The sequence continues at coordinate 38,040 of CALVOV010000004.1, read as the reverse complement.
TCACTTTATTTAAGTAAAGTTTTTTTTTATTTTTCTTTTGAAGGTTTTCTATTCCCTTTAAAATATTTTCAGTTGATTCTTGATATATTTTATATTCGTAAGTTATACCATTTTCTTTTTTATTAGGTATTATTTCTCTTAGATATAAAATATAATTCGAATCTTTTTTTTCTATACCAATGCCATCAATAATAGAAATATTATTTAACTCATTATATGGTGGGATTTTTGATATATAAATTATTATTAAAATTATCATTATTATAATTATTTTCTTCATCTTATTTTACCTCGGTATTTATTTTTTGTAATTTTACTATTTCTATATAAATTATTATCATCTATTCTAATGATAGTATCTTTTAATTCATTTTTGTCTAGTGGGTATATTGGTGTTAAGTATTTATAGTCAAAACATTTAGTGTTAATAAGATTATATAAGAGAAATACTATACCAATAATTATACCTACAATACCTAAACAACTTCCTAATAGTAATAACAATACTTTATAAAAGCGAATGACATTAACAAATTCTATAGATGAGAAGACAAGCGCAGCCATAGATGATATTGCGATAACTATTATCATGATAGGTGAGACAATTCCGGCTGCAACTGCGGCATCACCTAAAATCAATCCTCCTAATATAGAAACGGCTGATCCATTAGTAGATGACATACGAATATCTGATTCTTTTAAAATCTCAAAACAAATTATCATGAAAATAGCCTCTAGATAAGCAGGAAATGGGACAAATGTCCTACCAGCTTTTAACATTAATAGTAAATCTAATGGTACTAAATCATAATTTCTTGTAGTAATAGCTATATAAATTGCTGGTGTCAGGATTGCAATCAAAAAGGCAAAAAAACGAATTATTCTAATAAAAGAGATATGAGTGCTTTTTTGATAATAGTCATCTACTGTATGAAAGAAATCAATAAAAAAACTTGGTAATATTAATACATATGGACTGTTATCAACTACAATTAAAACTTTTCCTTCTAGTAGTTGCATGACTGCTTTATCAGGTCGTTCTGTTGGTATGATAGTAGGAAAAAGTTGACCTTTTGTTTCTAAATTTCTCTTTATATAACTTGAATCAATCAAACCATCAATATATATTTTTTGAAGTTGTTTTTTTATTCTTTTGATTAATTTTTCACTAGTAATACCTTTTATTGATAATATACCAACTTTTGTTGCAGTTAATGTTCCAATTTTTAAAGTCTCAACAATAACTTTTTCATTTGGAATTCTCTTTCTAATTAAACCAATATTAGTATTGTAGTTTTCTATAAAAGAATCCTTCGGTCCAATTATAGATATTTCTCCATTTATAGTTTGAATACTTCTATTAAGATTTTCTCTTAATTCTAGTGCATAGATTTTCCAATCTGTTTCTATTATTACAAAACTATTATATAAATATTTATTTATCTCATTTTTATTAATTATTTTTATGTTTTCGTTTGCAAGAGAATTACTAAGATCTTTAAGTCTTTCTTTTTTTAAAGATTCTAATTTTTCAATAATAAGTTTATCTAATTTATAAGTATTAATTAATGTTTCAATGTACGTTATAGTTATTTTAAAATTATCAACTATAAGATGCCTTTTAATCACATCGCTAGAAGTCATATTATCACCTTTTATTAGTATGTTTATTTAAAAATATTTTATGTATTTAAGATTATTGACTGAAGTATTAATGTTTAGTATATTAGTTATGAATATTTATAAGAGGTAATATATGGAAGTATTTATTGAAAGATTAGATAATTTTGGTAGAGGTATTTGTCATATAGATGGCAAAGTTTGCTTTGTATCTAACGCTTTACCAAATGAAGTTGTTGATATTGAAATTATTAGAAGTAATAGAAAATATATAGAAGGTAAAGTTTTGTCATATATTAATAAAAGTTGCGATAGATTGGAAATTAAATGTCCATATTATTCTGATTGTGGAGGTTGTCAATTTTTGAATTATCCTATTAAATTAGAAAATGAATATAAGCTTAATAAAGTAAAAGGTTTGATAGAAAGAATAGGAAATATATCTTCTGATAAAGTAGTTAGTATCAATAGTTCAAATGAATATTATTATCGTAATAAAGCAGTGTTTCATGTTGCTAATAGAAAACTCGGTTTTTATAAAGAAAAAAGTAATGATTTAGTTAGTATCGATTATTGTTTTTTATTAAGGAAAGAAATTAACTTAATTTTACCTAAATTAAAAAAAATAGTTTTTAAAAGTGTAAACGATATTTCGGAAATACTTGTTAGAGTTGGTAATAGTAATTCTAATTTAGCTATTAATTTCAATGGAACTGTTAATGATTTAAATGAGCTAGAAAAAGATGTAGAGTGTATTTATGTAAATAATAAATTAGTATATGGTACACCTCTTATATCGCGTATTGGAAAATATGATTTTTATGTTTCTATAGAATCATTCTTTCAAATAAATGCTTTAGTAGTTGAGAGCTTATATCAAACTATTTTTGATTATGTAAAAAAGTCAAATTCCAATAATGTTTTAGATTTATATTGTGGTACTGGTACTATAGGAATATATGTTTCTAGTTTAGCTAAAAATATTTTAGGTATTGATAGTTCAGAATCTAACATCAGAGATGCAAATAAAAATAAAAAATTAAATAATGTTTCTCATATAAAATTTGTTTGTAGTAGGGTTGAGGATTATATTGATAAAATTATTGGAAAATACGATTTGATTATAGTTGATCCTCCTAGAGCGGGCCTTTATAAAAAAACAATACAATATTTAAATGATATAGCAGCTCAAAATATTATATATGTCTCATGTGATCCTGCAACACTAGCTAGAGATTTGCAATTACTAAATGACAGTTATGAAGTTATCGAAGTTAAAACTTTCAATATGTTTCCAAAAACTTATCATGTTGAATCTGTTTGTTTACTAAGACTACGATAATTTCTCGTAGAGTAATATATATAGTTGGCATATTTCATCAAATGTTGTGTTTTGATGAATAAGTTAAATAAAGAGGAGTCTTGGATTTGTTATTTCAAGGAATAATTTTAATTTAATTATTATGTGTTAGAGAGGAAAAAAATGAAAAAAATACTTAAATCTATTACAATAGCAGACAATGAAGAATATTTAAGACAAATATCAGTACCTGTAGATATTGCTACTGATAAAAGTCTAATTAGTGATATAAAAATTTTGGAGCAATATTGTTGTGAAAATGACGTAATGGCAATGGCAGCAGTGCAACTAGGTATACCAAAGAGGTTAATTTATCTAAAAAATACTAATTTAGATATAATTAATAAAATGCAAACAAATTCTGAATCATTAGAAGAAAAAAAATATAATGAATCAAGAATATTAATTAATCCGGTTATTATTAAAAGAGAGGGGTTAACTGATTATTGGGAAGCTTGTGCTAGTTGCTTAGATAATTTTGGTAGAGTTTTAAGGCCATATAAAATAATATTAGAATATTATGATACTTATAACAATAGACATCTTGATACTTTTGAGGGCTTTGAGTCAACTGTTTTATCTCATGAAATTGATCATCTTGATGGTATATTACATATTGATATAGCTGAAGAATTATTTGTTTTTTCTACAGAAGAGAGAAAAAAGTGGAGACAAAATCATCCATATAAAATTTATTCTAAAACAGGTGATTTTGAGAATTTGAAAGAAAAAGAACAAAAAAATATAAAAAATAAGTTAATATAAGGATTGGACAATTGTATTGCAAATTTACTGTAATATAATTGTTTTTTTTTAGATTGAAAGTAAATTGCATAATTTTATTTTATATTTTATAATTGAGGTAATACTTTCTATTGATAATAAAAATATTTTTTTAAGGAGAAAACATTATGGCTGAAGAAAAAAATTTATTTAATAAAGAAGAATATGATGAAATTATGGATATATTGAAAAATTTATATTTAGATTTATTTAAGACTATGTTAGATTATAAAAATAAATCATATAAGGGAGAAGAAGATAATTTTGAGTATTTGGATTCACTAGTAAGATTAAGTTATCCACAATTTTCAAGTGATCTGATTCATATTTCTGTTTTAAGAAATGAACCACACTATACATATTTTGAAAGGATAAGAGCAATGTTATTAACTTATGTAAATTTGAAAAATATGTATAATAATACTGAATTTGAAAAAAAATATTTTTCTAGTGATGAGAATACTGGAGAAGATGTGATTGATGATTATGAAGTATGTGAGTAGTTATTAAATTAATATAATAAATCTTTATATTTAAATTTATAAGTGTTATAATAATTATATTAGGATAGGCAAGTAGCTTGCTATCAAACAAAATTTAATTATAAGGATTATGTTGTATGAAGAAGAGAATTTATTATTATGATAATCTTAAAGGATTATTAATGTTAGTTGTTATTTTTTATCATATTTTTGGTGCGTTTAGTAGTTATTATGGATATGATAAGTCTTTATCTAAAATATGTGGATTTTTCATGATGCCATTATTCATTTATGTTACTGGTATTTTTGCACGATTAAGTAGAAGAGAACCAAAAGAGAGATTTTGGTATATGATTAAAGTGTTTTTAGTTGTGCAAGTTATAACAACACTTTATTATTATTTTATTTTAAAAAGCCTTTCGGCTGATGCTATTTTATATCCCAGATATACTCTATGGTATTTATTAACATGTGGCTATCTTTACTTATCTGAGTACATTTTTCCAAAATTTAATTATAAAAATATTTTTATTGTCAGTTTAATATTAATGCTTGTTTCAGGATTTATTCCTTTTATAACAGATTTTTTATCTATTAGTCGTACTATCAATCTTTTTCCATTCTTTGTACTTGGATATTTTCATGAAGAATTTAAGATAAATGATTTTGTTCAAAAATATAAGTATTTGTTTAGCTTTGTTGCTATTGGAATAATAGTTTGGTTTTTATTTAATCAAAGTTTCTTTAGTTTTTCAGATACTTATTTAAAAAATACTTATTATGAATCCATAACTGTTTTTGATGGTTTCATAAAGAGAATTTGTTTATTACCGATATTCTTTATTGTTAGTAGTTTTGTGTTGAGTATAATACCTAAGAATAAAAACTTCTTAGAATCAATAGGGAATAAGACTTTGTATTTTTACTTATCTCATGGAATAATTATTCAAACTATTAGAGTAGAAAAGTTATATGTGAATAATCCATTCGTACAGATTGTTCTTACATTAATAGTATGTTTAATTGTTGGAACAATTATTTTTGAATTTTCTAAATTTATAAAATACGTAAAGAAAAATAAATTTCTTGATAATTAAAATATTTAAGATAAGGAGAGCATTATATGTTATATTTTATTGTTAATATTTTTTTATCATCTTCAACAATGTTATTCCTAATATTTTTGATAGGTCTTTATCTTTCTAAGAAAAACATGAATAATTTGGAAAATAAGGTATATAGGCAATTGTTAATTTCAAATTTTTTTATGGTTTTTTCAGACATGGTTTTATACTTTATTTTAGAATTTTCAAGAGATAGTATGTTGTTTATACATTTTTTTGTTAAAACTTATACAATTTTCACAATTTTTTATATGTTTTTCTTAACTATTTATTTATATGTTGTTATACGTGAAAATGAAGAACAATTTGAAGTAGTATATTTAAAAAACAGAAAAAAATATCTTATGTATATTTATATTTTTATGATTACTACAGCTATTTTGCAGTTTATATTGCCATTAGGGATTGAGTTTACTGATGAATTTTGTCTTTATTCAGGACCAGCTATTACAATGCTTGTTGTTTCATACTTTCCGTTTAATATTGCATCTATTTTCTTTATAATAAAGAATATAAAAAAGCTACCAAAAAAGAAAGTAATTCCTTTTTATATTTTAGGAGTTATGGTTGCTCTTTATTTGATAGTTTATGCTTTGAATCCATATATATGTGCTTTATCTGTTTTATTTACTTTAGTATCTTTTTTGATGTTTCATACAATTGAAAACCCAGATATTAAATTGATTGCTAAACTACAACTTGCTAAAACTCAAGCTGAGAAATCTAATGAAGCTAAGAGTGATTTTTTAAGCAGTATGTCACATGAGATAAGAACACCACTTAATGCAATTGTTGGTTTATCTCAAATGATGAAAGAAACAGATGATATTGATAGTATTCATAGAGATTTAGATGATGTTATTATAGCTTCACAAAATTTATTAGAAATCATTAATGGCATATTAGATATCAATAAAATTGATGCAAATAAGATGGAAGTTATTGAGTGTAATTATAAACTATTTGATATATTTGATGATGTATTAAGAATGATTCGTATTCGTTTAGGCAATAAACCAATAGAATTAAGAACAAATTTTGATGATAAACTACCGGAAGAATTATTTGGTGATAAAGAAAAAATAAAACAGATTTTAACTAATTTATTAACTAATGCAGTTAAATATACTGATAAAGGTTTTATTGATTTTAATGTTTCCTGTAAGATTGACAATAATAAATGCACTTTAATTTTGATGGTTAAAGATACGGGACGTGGAATGAAAGAAGAACAAATTGCTAAATTATTTACTAGATTCAATAGACTAGAAGAAGATAAGGATTCTGATATTGAAGGAACTGGTTTAGGATTAGCAATTACTAAGGCTTTGGTGGAATTATTAAATGGTACAATCAAAGTTGATTCAATTTATGGTGAAGGGTCAACTTTTACTGTATCTGTTGAGCAAACTATCATCACATCTTTAGAAACGAGAAATCATAAAGATGAAAAAAATTCTCAAAATATTCAAAAGGAATTGGCAAATAATCAGTTAATTATTTCATCTAATATTGAAACACCTGAAACTACTAATATTTCTCATAGTTCTTTGCTAGTGGTTGATGACAATAATATAAATTTGAAGGTAGCAACAAAAATGTTAAAAGAACTTGGATATAATGTTGATGATGCTCATGGTGGGTTGGAATGTTTAGAAATAGTAGAAAAGGATAAAAATAAATATAATTTAATATTTATGGATATTATGATGCCAGATTTGGATGGAGTAGAGACAATGAAAAAATTAAAAGCTACCGGAGGTTTCAATATACCAATAATTGCCTTAACTGCCGATTCCATGGAGGGTTCAAGAGAAAAATATCTTTCAGCTGGATTTGATGAGTATATTGCTAAACCAGTTGTAAAGCAAAGATTAGAGGATGTCTTAAATAGGTTTATTAGTAATAATAATCAAAGTAATAATGATAATAATAATCTAGATTCTAATGAAGAAATTATTTAAAATATCGGATTAATAATTTACATTGATAGTTAATCTTGCTATAATAATAATAAAATAGGGTGATTTATTTATGTTGTATTTTATAGTTAATATTTTTCTTACAGCACTTACATTAGTCTTTTTAATATTTTTGATATGTATTTATTTATCTAAGAAAAATATGAATAATTTGGAAAATAAGATTTATCGACAATTATTACTTTGGAACTTTATTGAAGTAGTGTCACATTTATTTCTTTATATATTTTTGGAGCAATATAGGTCGGCTGTTCCTATTTTGATATTTTCTTTAAGAATATATTCTATGGCTTCTGTATTTTATTTATTCTTTTTGATTTTGTATTTATATGTCGTTATTCGAGAAAATACAGAAGAATTTGAAATTATTTATTTAAAAAATAAAAATAAATATAATTTTTTTGTTTACTTATTTATGATTATTACTGGTGTTCTTCAAATGGTTTTACCTGCATCACTTGAAGTAACTGAAAATTTTTATATAGTAGGTGGACCTGCAATGGTTCTATTGTATGTTATTTATGCTCCATTTATTCTAATGACAATATATTTGATTGCAAAAAATAGAAATAAACTTCCAGTAAAGAAAGTTGTTCCTTTTTATTTATTATATTTATTAATTATTATTTATATTGTAGTTGTTACTTTAAATCCTCATATTTGTGCTTTGATAGTGTTATTTACGCTAGTTTCATATTTGATGTTCCATACTATTGAAAATCCAGATATTAAGTTAATAGCTGAATTAGAACTTGCTAAAAATCAAGCAGAGAAATCAAATGAGGCTAAGAGCGATTTCTTGAGCAGTATGTCACATGAAATTAGAACACCGCTTAATGCAATAGTAGGACTTTCACAAATGATTTCTGAATGTGATGATGTTCAGGAGATGCAATCAGATTCTAAAGATATTTTATTAGCTTCACAAAATTTGTTAGAGATTGTTAATGGTATATTGGATATTAATAAATTAGAAGCAAATAAGATGGAAGTTATTGAGAGCAACTATAATCCTCTTGATTTATTTGAAAATGTTTTAAGAATGATTCGCATTCGTATAGGTAGTAAAGATTTAGAATTAAGAACAGATTTTGATTCTAATTTACCAAGTGAATTGTATGGCGATAAGGAAAAAATAAAACAAATTTTAACTAATTTATTAACTAATGCAGTTAAATATACTGAAAAAGGTTTTGTTGATCTTAATGTTAGATGTAAAATAAATTATGATAAGTGTACTTTAACTTTATCAGTAAAAGATACAGGACGAGGAATGAAAGAAGAGCAACTTCCAACTTTATTTACTAAATTTAATAGATTAGACGAAGATAAAGATACTAATATAGAAGGAACAGGTTTAGGCTTAGCAATTACTAAATCTTTAGTAGAATTGTTAGATGGTACAATCAAAGTTGATACAAAATATGGTGTTGGATCTACTTTTACTGTAGTAATTACACAGACTATACCAACTTCAGTTGTTAATACAACTATTCCATCATCTTCAACATTACCAACTATTAAAGATAAAACTGAAGAGACCATTAAGTCAGATTCTATTGAACCTATTAGTGTTGAGAAAACTGAGACTATAGCTGATAAACTCGTTACTAATGATACTCCAAAAATTACGAGTGAAAATTCAACAAATGTTGATAATACATCTATCATTAAAGAAAATATTAATTCAATGATTAATCGAGATGATAAGACTAGATTGTTGTTAGTTGTTGATGATAATAAAATGAATTTAAAAGTTGCTTCTAGAATATTAAATGATTTAAATTATCAGGTAGAGCAGGCTCATGGTGGGCTAGAATGCCTAGATATGGTACAAAAGAATAAAAATAAATATGATTTGATATTTATGGATATTATGATGCCAGATTTAGGTGGAGTAGAAACAATGAAAAAGTTAAAAGCTATGGAAGGTTTCAATACTCCAATCATTGCTTTAACTGCCGATTCAATGGAAGGGTCAAGAGAAAAATATTTAGCCGTAGGATTTGATGAGTATATTTCTAAGCCTATAGTTAAACAAATATTACAAGAAACATTAGGAAAGTATGTAGATATTGATGATATTCATATGGTTAAAAATGGTGAAGAAATACCTAATACTATCTCTTCAGAAACTACTATGGAAAATACAAATAATGTTGTAAATAATAATGAAAAAAGAACTAATATTTTACTTGTTGTTGATGATAACAAGGTAAATTTGAAAGTTGCTTCTAGAATGTTAAATGATTTAAATTATCAGGTAGAGCAGGCTCATGGTGGGTTAGAATGCCTAGATATGGTGCAAAAGAATAAAAATAAATATGATTTGATATTTATGGATATTATGATGCCAGATTTAGGTGGAGTAGAAACAATGAAAAAGTTAAAAGCTATGGAAGGTTTCAATACTCCTATCATTGCTTTAACTGCCGATTCAATGGAAGGATCAAGAGAAAAATATTTAGCAGTAGGATTTGATGAGTATATTTCTAAGCCTATAGTTAAGCAAATATTACAAGAAACATTAGGAAAGTATGTAGATATTGATGATATTCACATGATTAAAAAAGGTGAAGATATAAATGAACATATTACTAATATTGAAAATTCAGTAAGTAATACTGATACTGAGATATTATAAGATTTTAAGGAAGGTGATTATATATGGATTGGGTTGGAATTATGTTAAATTCAATTTGCTTAGCATTTATCACCTTTCTTATTTTTATTTACTTTTCTAGAAAGTCTATCAAAAATATTGATAATAAATGTTATAGATATACTTTAATTTCGTGCTTGATGGTAGATTTTAGTGAATTGGTATTTTTAATATGCAGTTATTTTTTTATCGATAATTTATTTTTATTAGCATTTTTGAAAAAAGTTAATTATTTAATGATAGTATGTTTCTTTTATTCAATATTTTATTATGTATTAAGTATTTCTTTGGAAAATAATCAAAAATTTCAGAATTTATTAAAACAAATATCTAGTAAAATTAAATCAATAAATATAATAGTTTTATCTATTATTGCATTTTTTCAGTTTATTTTACCTGTTGAATTTTATTATAGAGATAATGGATATTTATATTATGTTGGTGGATTAGCGTGTAATCCTTATTCAGCATTTGTTGTTATTATATTTTTGGCAATACTTATACCTACAATTAAAAAAAATTGGAAAAGCATTAATAAAAAGAGACTATCAACTTTTATTTTTTTAACAATTGCTGAAGTTATAACGCTAATTATTAATTTCTTTTTACCATCATTATGTTTAGCTTCATTTTCTTTAACTATTTCTTGTTATTGGATGTATTTTACAATTGAGAATCCTGATATTAAGATTATTGCTCAATTAGAGTATGCTAAAAATCAAGCAGAGAAATCTAATAAAGCTAAAAGTGATTTTTTAAGTAGTATGTCACATGAGATAAGAACACCGCTTAATGCGATAGTTGGACTTTCTCAAATGATGAAAGAAACTAACGAAATAGAAAGTATACATAAAGATTTGGATGATGTTTTAGTTGCTTCTCAGAGATTATTAGAGATAATTAATGGTATATTGGATGTTAATAAATTAGAAGCAGGGGAAATGAAGCTTGAATCTATCGTATATAATCCAATGACTATTTTTGATGACTTAGAACGTATTTTTAAAATAAATATTGGTACAAAAAGTATAAAATTAAGGATGCACTATCCTGAAAATCTACCTTTAGAATTATATGGTGATAAAGAAAAAGTAAAGCAAATCTTAACTAATTTACTTAGTAATGCAGTAAAGTATACTGAGGAAGGATTTATTGACTTTATCGTAGTATGTAATAATATTAAAGATAATTGTCAATTATCAATTTCTGTTAAGGATACTGGTAAAGGTATAAAAGAAAATCAATTACCAAATTTATTCGGTAAATTCTATCGTTCAGAGGAAAATATGGATTCTGATATTAGTGGTACCGGATTAGGACTTTCTATTACTAAGGCATTAGTAGAATTACTTGATGGTGATATTAATGTAGAAAGCATATATGGTGTAGGATCTACTTTTACATTCAGATTCAATCAAAAAATAATCAGTTTTCCAGTATCAAATGTTAATTATGATGATAATAATGATTTGGTTAGTGATAATCGTGATAATTCTGTAGAAATATTATAGTTTTTGTTATTTTCAAAATTATAAAAAAGTGGTACATTATTATTGTATGATAATGATAAAGAGGGTGTCTTAATTATGGATATTGTTGGCTTAACTTTAAATTCAGTTTGTATTGGTTTTTTTATATTTTTATTGCTCATATATTTTTCTAAAAAGAATGCAAATAATATTGATAATAGAATTTATAGATATATTTTGTTATGTAATTTTTTTATAATATTTTTTGAAATCTTATACATTTTATTTGCCTATATGATGCCAAATGATTTATTTATAATTGAAATAATGAAAAGACTTTCTTTATATTTTATGTTGCTTTTCTTTTTAGCTCTTGGCTATTATATTTTTTCTATTGCTATTGAAAAAAATAAAAAATGGTTAGAAAAATATAATAATTATAGAGATTTTATATTTAAGATTCTTTTAGTTTCAATATTTTTAATGGGATATTTTCAATTCACAATGCGTCTTGATTTCTTTTATAAAGCAGATGGTAGTATAGATTATATGGATGGTCCAGCATCTAATCTATTGACAATAATTGTTGTTACTATTTTACTTGCTATAGTTATTCCTACTATAATTATTAATAGGAAAACTATTGATAAAAAAAAGATTTTTCCTTTTTATATTGTTGCTTTATTAGAAGTTGTTACTTTTATAGTTAATTCTATTGATTTATCTTTATGTCTTGCTTCGTTTTCACTTACAATAACTTGTTTCTTGATGTATTTTACTATTGAAAATCCAGATTTAAAGACTATAGCAAAACTTGAATATGCTAAAAATCAAGCTGAAAGGGCCAATAATGCTAAAAGTGATTTCTTAAGTAGTATGTCACATGAGATAAGAACACCACTTAACGCAATAGTTGGTTTGTCAGAAATGATAGAGACTAGTGATAATATTAAAGAAATTCATGCTGATTCAAAAGACATTTTAGTAGCATCACAAAATCTATTAGAAATAGTTAATGGTATTTTAGATATAAATAAAATTGAAGCAAATAAGATGGATATAGTTGAATCAAATTATAACCCTAGAACAGTATTTAATGAGTTGGTTAAATTGATGAATATTCGTATAGGTAGTAAACCATTAGAACTTCGTACTTTTTATGATGATAATCTTCCAGCTCAATTATATGGTGATAGAGAAAAAATAAAACAGATTATATCTAATCTTTTAACTAATGCAGTTAAATATACTGAAAAAGGTGTTATTGAATTTAGAGTAATTTGTGTAAATGAAAGTGATCATTGTAATTTAACTATAATTGTTAAAGATACTGGACGCGGTATTAAAGAAGAACAAATACCTAAGTTATTTACTAAATTTAATAGATTAGAAGAAGATAAAGATACAGATATCGAAGGAACTGGCTTGGGATTGGCTATTACTAAATCATTAGTAGAATTGTTTAATGGTACAATTTCAGTTGAAAGTGTATATGGTGAGGGAAGTACTTTTACAGTTAAATTAACCCAGAAAATAATGGAAGATAATTCTAGTGAAATAAACAATCTTGAACAAAGTGATATTTCAGAAAAAACATTATCAAATTCTGAAGTTGAAAATAAGAATGTATCTGATAACGATACAAAAAGCAATAGTGAAGATACTGATATTAGGATAGAAAAAAATATTCCTACTGTTTCTATTGATAATTCAGAGGTAAGTAACACAAATTCTCAAGAAGAAAACAATGTTGTTACTAAAATTGAGGAAAATGAACAGATTCATAAAGAAGATAATTCAAACTCAAATAAAAATGAAAATATATCAAATGATACTAATTTGACTACTAGTCAAGTTAAACAAAGCTCTACAAGTGAAAAAGATGAAAGTAATATTTTACTGGTTGTTGATGATAATCGAATGAATTTAAAAGTTGCATCTAAAATGCTTGAAGATCTTCATTTTAATGTTGATATGGCTCATAGTGGTCTTGAATGCTTACAAAAAATCGAAAGTGATAAGAATAAGTATGATATTATTTTTATGGATATTATGATGCCTGAAATGGATGGAGTTGAAACATTGAATAGACTTCGTAATATGAAAGATTTTAATACTCCTGTTATTGCATTAACCGCTGATTCAATGGATGGATCTCGTGAAAAATACTTAGCAGTGGGATTTGATGAATATATATCAAAGCCTATTATCAAACAAGTTTTGGAAGAAGTACTTGGTAAATATGTTGCAATAGATGATATTGACTTAGCAAATAAATAAATAAATAAATAAATTAGGTATTCAATATGCGAGGTGAATATTTATGAATGTTTATGGTGTAACTTTAAATTTTGTATGTATATGTTTTCTTATATTTTTGATAATTTTATATTATTCAAAGAGAAGTATAAAAAATACTGATACTATAATATTTCCATATATGATGTATTGTGCTGTCTTATTAGTATTCAATGAGTTAATTTATTATTTAGTATGTTATTATATGGCTGATAATATGGCAGTAATTAGCTTCTTTAGAAGAGCTTCTTATTTAGGCGTTATGTATTTCTTCATTTTTATTGGATATTATGTGATTTTAATTGCGATAGAAAATAATAAAGTTTGGACAGAGTTTTACAAAGCAAAACATAAATTGATTTCTAGAATATTAATTTTTGTATTATTGTTGGTTGCATTATTTCAATTTATTTTACCGATAGAATGGGTATATAGACCTGATGGTTATATTAATAATGCTTATGGACCAGCTTCATTAGGTATAGGCATGACAGTAGGGTTTGGTGTAGGTGGTATTATGCTTCCAATCATTTATATTAATAGAAAATTAATTAATAAAAAGAAAATTTTACCATTTATAATCGTTGCTGTTTTAGAGTTGATTACTTTACTTACTAATTTTATTGATCCGGCATATTGTCCAGCTTCAATATCTTTAACTTTAACTTGTTTTGTTATGTATCATACTATTGATAACCCAGATTTAAAGTTGATTGCTTCTCTTGAGTTAGCAAGAAGTCAAGCAGAAAAATCTAATAATGCAAAAACAGATTTCTTAAGTAGTATGTCACATGAAATAAGAACACCACTTAACGCAATAGTTGGACTTTCTCAAATGATAAATGAAAATAATAATTTAGAGGAGATTCATCAAGATTCAAAAGATATTTTAGTTGCTTCTCAAAACTTATTAGAATTAGTAAACGGAATTTTAGATATTAATAAATTAGAAGCAAATAAGATGGAAATGATAGATTCTGATTATAATCCACGTGAAATATTTGATAATTTAGTCAAGTTAATAAAAATACGTATTGGTGATAAGCCACTAGAACTTCGTACACATTATCCTACTAATTTACCACTTGTATTAAATGGAGATAAAGAAAAAGTACGACAAATACTTAGTAATTTATTAACTAATGCGGTGAAATATACAGAGAAGGGTGTAGTTGATTTTATAGTGGAGTGTGAAAACTCTAAAGATAAATGTAACTTACATTTAATAGTTAAAGATACAGGACGAGGAATGAAAAAAGAGCAACTACCTAAATTATTTACTAAGTTTTATAGATTAGAAGAAGATAAAGATTCAGATATAGAAGGAACAGGTTTAGGTTTAGCAATTACTAAATCTTTAGTAGAATTATTTAATGGTAAAATAATAGTCGATAGTACATATGGTGTTGGATCAACGTTTACAGTTATTTTCTCACAAAGAATAGTACAAGCAGCAACTGAAGCTGAAATACACGAGGAAGTAAGTGAAGAAGAAAAGCCAAAAGATTCAGTAGTAATTGAGCTTCATTCTGGAAATGAAGATAACAATTTGAATAATAGTGAAAAAGATACTATAGATATAATTTAATTTTAAATGTAAGATAATTATAAAATTATATTATTTTTGTATTTATTATTTTTATATTGTATGATACTATTGTATATATAGTAGAATATAGTGGATAGGTGGTAAAATAATGAACGTTTATGGAATCACATTAAATTTTGTATGTATATGTTTCCTTATATTTTTAATAATTTTATATTATTCTAAAAAAAGTATAAAAAATACAGATACAAGAATATTTCCATATATGATGGCTTGTGCTGCTTTATTAGTATTTAATGAGTTGATTTATTATTTAGTGTGTTATTATATGGCTGATAATATGGCAGTAATTAGTTTTTTTAGAAGAGCTTCTTATTTAGGCATTTTATATTTTTTCATTTTTATTGGTTATTATGTAATTTTAATTGCGATAGAAAATAATAAAGTTTGGACAGAATTTTATAAACAAAAACATAAATTGATTTCTAGAATATTAATTTTTGTATTATTGTTGGTTGCATTATTTCAATTTATTTTACCGCTGGAATGGGTATATAGACCTGATGGTTATATTAATCATGCTAATGGACCAGGATCTTTGGGAACATCAATGGTTGTGGGTTTTGGTGTATGTGGAGTAATGTTCCCTATTATTTATATGAATAGAAAATTAATAGATAAGAAAAAAATTCTACCATTCTTAATAGTAGCCTTTTTAGAATTTATTACTTTACTTACTAATTTTATCGATCCAGCATATTGTCCAGCTTCAATATCTTTAACTTTAACTTGTTTTGTTATGTATCATACTATTGATAACCCAGATTTAAAGTTGATTGCTTCTCTTGAGTTAGCAAGAAGTCAAGCAGAAAAATCTAATAATGCAAAAACAGATTTCTTAAGTAGTATGTCACATGAAATAAGAACACCACTTAACGCAATAGTTGGACTTTCTCAAATGATAAATGAAAATAATAATTTAGAGGAGATTCATCAAGATTCAAAAGATATTTTAGTTGCTTCTCAAAACTTATTAGAATTAGTAAACGGAATTTTAGATATTAATAAATTAGAAGCAAATAAGATGGAAATGATAGATTCTGATTATAATCCACGTGAAATATTTGATAATTTAGTCAAGTTAATAAAAATACGTATTGGTGATAAGCCACTAGAACTTCGTACACATTATCCTACTAATTTACCACTTGTATTAAATGGAGATAAAGAAAAAGTACGACAAATACTTAGTAATTTATTAACTAATGCGGTGAAATATACAGAGAAGGGTGTAGTTGATTTTATAGTGGAGTGTGAAAACTCTAAAGATAAATGTAACTTACATTTAATAGTTAAAGATACAGGACGAGGAATGAAAAAAGAGCAACTACCTAAATTATTTACTAAGTTTTATAGATTAGAAGAAGATAAAGATTCAGATATAGAAGGAACAGGTTTAGGTTTAGCAATTACTAAATCTTTAGTAGAATTATTTAATGGTAAAATAATAGTCGATAGTACATATGGTGTTGGATCAACGTTTACAGTTATTTTCTCACAAAGAATAGTACAAGCAGCAACTGAAGCTGAAATACAAGAAGAAGTAAGTGGAGAAGAAAAGCCAGAAGAAGAAGAAAAGCCAAAAGATTCAGTAGTGATTGAGCTTCATTCTGGGAATGATTTAGATAATAAAACCTCTAATACAGTATCACAGGTACAGTCTAATGGTGTTGATACAACTATTAAAAATGCTGACATTAATAAAGAGACTTCTAATGCAGTTACTTTAGAAAGTACTTCAACCGAAAAAGAATCAGTTAATTTTTCCCAAGATACTACATCACAGTTAGCAGATACTTCACAAGCTCTTGATAATAATAAACCGGATGCATTACTTGTTGTTGATGATAATAATATGAATTTGAAAGTGGCATCCAAAATGCTTACAGATTTTAAATTTAATGTTGATCAAGCTCATAGTGGCTTTGAATGTTTACAAAAACTTCAAGATAATCCAAATAAATATGATATTATTTTTATGGATATAATGATGCCTGGTATGGATGGAGTAGAAACAATGCAAAAAATCAAGTCATTATCGAACTTTAATACTCCAGTAATTGCTCTTACTGCTGACTCTATGGAAGGTGCACGTGAAAAATATTTAGCAGCAGGTTTTGATGAGTATGTTTCTAAACCTATAATTAAGCAAGTTTTGGAAACAATTCTTAATAAATATGTTGATTTAAAGGATATCCAATTAATTGATAAAAAAGAAAACAATGATAACAATGAAGAAATACTTTAAAAATTGAATGTAGGTGGTATTGTGGAAGACTTAAGTATTATGCCAATTAATATTGCAATTAATATAGTTGCAATATTCTTCTTTGATTTTTTAGCTGCAGTATATCTTTCAAAGAAAAAAGTAGTTAATTATGAAAATAAAATTTATACACAAATGCTTTTGTGGAATTTTTTAGATTTACATTGTCATCTTCTATATTTGTTGGTTGCGTATTTTTTTCGTATTTATTGGCTATTTAATTTTATATCTGCTATACACCTAAGTTTCCTTTTGTTTTATTTCTTCTTTACTTTATGCTATATAATTATTGTTTCTATCGAAAAAAATGAAGAATTGATGCAAAAAATATATAATAATGAAAAAAAAATAAAGAGAATTATTGTAGTAGTTTTAGTAATATTTATGTTAGGACAATTATTAGCACCTGGAGAAACAATTCATGTTCCTGGCGGAATGTACTTGGGTGGAATTTCTTCTTATTATTGGTATTTTATTGATGCGCTTATGTTAATTTGTTGTTTTACTTTTTTGACTGTCAATCGAAAAAGTGTGGACTTTGTAAAAATAGCACCATTTATTATTTTTATAATTTTAATTGTTATTGATATAGTTATAACGATATTATTTCCTGCTTTATGTCCTATCGTTGTTATTGTAACTTTAATGACATATGTAATGTATCATACCATTGAAAATCCTGATTTAAAGTTGGTAAACAAATTGGAATTAGCTAAAGAACAAGCTGAAAAGTCGAATAACGCAAAAACAGATTTTTTAAGTAGTATGTCACATGAGATAAGAACACCACTTAATACTATTGTTGGATTATCTCAAATGATTAAAGAGGCTGATAACTTAGATTCTGTAAAAAAAGATGCTAATGATGTATTTATTGCATCACAAAATTTGTTAGAGATTGTTAATGGAATTTTAGATATTAACAAGTTAGAAGCTAATCAAATGGAGATTGTAGAATGTACATATAATCCTATTGATGTTTTTAATTCTTTAGCTAATTTGATGAAAATAAGAGTTGGAACTAAACCTATTGAAATAAGGACATATTTTGTTCCAGAATTACCTAAAGCTTTATATGGTGATAAAGAGAAGTTAAGACAGATTATTTCTAATTTGTTGACTAACGCTATTAAATATACAGAAAAGGGATTTGTTGATTTTGATGTTTTTTGTAAAAATAAAAAAGATAAATGTGAATTAACAATAACTGTAAAAGATACAGGTCGTGGAATAAGTGTAGAACAACAAAAAAAATTATATGATAAATTTAATAGATTAGAGCAAGATAAGGATTCAGATATTTCTGGAACTGGTTTAGGTTTAGCTATCACAAAAGCATTAGTTGAATTGTTAAATGGTACAATTTCTGTTGATAGTCTTCTTGGCCAAGGATCAACATTTACAGTTACTATTTCTCAACGAATTATAACTGATAATTCTACAGGTGATATTGTAGAAAGTGTAAAAGTAAATGATAATTCTTTTTCAATTCCTGATGCTAAAGATTCAGCACAAGTTATTGAAAAAAATCCATCTACTACTAATGTAGGAGATAACAATATTCATAAAGAAAACTCTTCTTTAATTGATAATTCGATTTCCTCTATAATTGAGGATGCTTCATCTATAAACTTCAATGGAAATCATCGTAAAGTATTAGTTGTTGATGATAATAAAATTAATTTGAAAGTAGCATCAAAAATGTTATTAGAATTTAATTTTGATGTTGATATGGCTAATAGTGGATCTGAATGTTTGAATATTATAGATCAGAAAAAATATGATTTAATATTTATGGATATCATGATGCCGGAAATGAATGGTGTAGAAACTATGAAAAAATTAAAGGAAAAAGTTGATTTTAATACTCCAATTATAGCTTTAACTGCTGATGCGATGAATGGAGCACGTGAAAAATATTTGGAAGATGGTTTTGATGAATATATAGCTAAACCAATTAGTAAAAGATCTCTTTTTGATGTTTTAGGTAAATTTTTATCAAATGATTCTAATATTTCTGATGATTCAGAAGAAATTTTATAGGCTTTTTAGCCTTTTTAATTTATGATATAATTTATATTGAGGTGTAGTATATGGAATATAGATTTAATCCACAAGGAGTTTGTTCAAGAGAAATACTTTTTGATATAGATCCTAAAACAAATGTTATTGAAAATTTAGTTGTGACAGGAGGTTGCAATGGTAATTTAAAAGGCATTAATTCTTTGATAAGGGGTATGAAAGTTGAAGATGTTATAGTTAAGTTATCTGGTATTACTTGTTTAAATAAAAATACTTCATGTCCTGATCAAATAGCTAGAGCTCTTATCAAATATTTGGAAGAAAGATAATTAAAAATAATGATTAAAATAAAATAACTAGGATATAATAATATGGTGATGAATAATTTAAATAGGAAAAGTATTTTGTTAATAGTATTTATATTAATTATGGTTGTGTCTATTGGGTATTCTTATTATACTTCTAATTTGGATATATTTAGTATTACCCATATACCTAAAAATACGTGGAATATTCATTTTGAAAATTTAGAAATGTTAACTAATACTACTTCATCTGAGTTGCCTATTGTTGTTGAAGATAGTATCGAAATATCATTTAATCCAGTCTTAAAAGTTCCTTCGGATGAATATACTTTCACTATTGATGTAGTAAATGATGGAACGATTGATGCAATGATATTGGATGTTATTAAATCCAAACTTACATCTGAACAAGAAAAGTATGTTAACTTTGATATTATGTATAGTGATGGTAGTGAAATTAATGCGAATGATAGGTTAAAAGCAGGTGAGTCGTTAAAGTTGTTGATTACTGTTAAATATAATGATGATTTATCTGGTAATGATTTGCCAACTAATATTGTTGATTTATCTTTAAGTATTTCGATTGTTTATGTTCAAGCAGATAATACTGCTAAAGAGATAGTTTTGAATACTGATTAATCTAATATTTTATTATTGACTCCTTTTGGAGTTTTTCTTTTTTATTTATGATTATTATTGTATAATATTTATAAATAGGAGGGATTATGAAAATTAAAAATGTATTGTGGGGAATAATTTTTATAGTAGTAGGAATTATAATGGGATTAAACGCATTAAATTTTACTGATATTAATTTATTTTTTGATGGATGGTGGACATTTATTATAATTATTCCATCTTTCATTGATCTTTTTGATAGTAAAAATAGAAAGGGAAGTTTAATAGGTCTAATTATAGGTATTAGTTTATATTTAATGTGTATTAATATTATTTCTATTAAGTTAATTGCTAATTTAATTATTCCATTTATTTTGATTGCTTTAGGTTTTTCAATAATATTTAATAGTAATTTGAATAATAAAATAAGAAAACAAATGAAGAATCTAAATATAGATACCGAGGAAGAGTATTATTCTATTTTTTCTAATCGAAATATAAATTTGACTAAGGATATTAGTGGTTGTAATTTAAATAGTATTTTTGGTGGTTTAACTTGTAGTATTAAAGATACTAAGGTAACTAAGGATATTATTATTAATGCTACTAGTGTTTTTGGTAGTATTAAATTAATTGTACCAGATGAAGTTGATGTTAAAGTTATTTCAACTCCCATTTTTGGTTCAATATCTAATAAAATTAAAAGAAAGGACTCTAAATATTGTGTATTTGTTAAGGGATTTGCTTTATTTGGAGATATTGAGATTAATTAATGAAGTGGCAAAGATTGGTTAAGTATATTGCTATTTGTTTAGCAATATTTCTAATTATTATTATTTTTGGTTCTATTATTACTATAGTAAATTTTATTACTAAAGTGTCTAATTCAGAATCTAGTAGTTCTCAAAATGTTCAAGACATTGAAATAAGTGAGAATATTAAAGATTTATCTATTGAGTTATCTATATCTAATCTTAAAATAGTAGAGGGAGAAGTTTTTAAAGTTGAGACTGATAGTAAATACATTAGAGTGCGTGAAGATGTAAATGAATTAAAGATTGTTGAAAAAAATGCAATATTTAATAATAATGTATCTCAAGTTACTTTATATGTTCCTACTAATTTTGAATTTCGTTCTGTTGATATTGAAACAGAAACAGGAGTTATAGACACTAATATTTTAACTACAAATAATTTAGATTTAGAGTTGGGCGCTGGAAAAGTTACATTAAATAATTTACGAGTTACTAATGAATCACAAATTGGTACTGGAGCAGGTATGACTGATATTGCAAACTCTATATTGAATAATTTGGATTTAGATATTGGTGTTGGTAATGTAGATGTTTCTGCAGTAATTAAAGGAAGATCATCAATTGAAGCTGGAATTGGTACTCTTAAGTTGAATTTATTAGGTAATAAATTAGATTATAAATTAAAAGTTTCAAAAGGAATAGGAAATGTTAGAGTAGAAGGCAATTCAATTAGTGATAATACATATTATGGAGATGGTAATAATAAAATTAACATTACTGGTGGGATTGGATCTATTAATATCAGTTATGAAAATGATGATGTTAAAGATACATTTACTAAAACTTATAGTGTTTTAAGTAAAGTTCCTACTGATAGAGAGAATGAATATTATATAACTTTACAAATGTTTCAGGGTGAGGTTGCAACTATTAAATTTATTGATAAAGATAATTTGTTAGAAATTAACAAAACTTATGAGTTTACTTTTAAAACTATTGATTCTATTAATAATGATAATATAGAGGAAATTTTTTCTAATACTTCTGTTATTTCTATTAAAGAGACAGATAAGGTTGGATTAGATCAGATACAAGAAAGTTTTTAAAACAAAAGCAGTAGTAATTCTACAGCTTTTGTTTTATAATAAGAATGGTGAAGTATATGGAATTTTTAAATTACTTTCAGTATAATTCTGTTGTAATTTTAACTTATTTTTTTGTGTGTTTGGGTATTATGATTATTCATAGTCTTACTAAGGGAGAGAGTACTAAAAACTTTTTTTCTACTTCTTCCAATTCTTCATTGTTTAATCCAATAACTTATATTCGTTTCTTTACACATATATTAGGTCATGGTAGTTGGGAACATTTTACACATAATTTTTTAGAAATTTTGTTGATTGGTCCAATGGTAGAGGAGAAGTATGGTAGTTATAATTTATTAATTATGATTTTAATTACTGCTTTTGTTGCAGGTGTTGCTAATAAAATATTTTGCCGTAATACACGAATTTATGGAGCTAGTGGTGTAGTATTTATGTTAATAGTATTAAGTAGTTTTGTTAATATTCAAGCAGGTAAGATTCCTTTAACATTAGTGCTAATTATCTTATTTTACGTTGTAGATGAAGTATTTAAAGGCTTATTTAAGAAAAATGATAATTTGTCACATTTAGGACATATTCTAGGTGGATTATGTGGTTTAGTGTTTGGTTTTTATTTTAAGTAGTATAGCTACTTTTTTTATTATGTAAATTTATTTAATTATGTTATAATAGTTTTTGTATTCATATAATAATGTACAAGGAGATATAATATGAGATTTTTTAAGGATTTAATGACTAAAATATTTAAAAAGAATAATGATCAACCATGGTTAGATTATTATTCTAGAGAAGATAGAAGTATTAAATTTACTACTAAGTCTATCTATGAATATTTGGTAGAAAGAGTTGGAGAAGATAAGGATTTTATTGCTCTAAATTATTTTGGTAGAAAATTTAGTTTTAATGAATTTTTTGATAATATTAATATTTGCGCTAGAGCTTTAAGAAGTTATGGTGTTAAAGAGGGTGATGTGGTAACTATTTGCTTACCTAATATGCCTGAAGCAATTTATACTTTTTATGCTTGTAATAAAATTGGCGCTATTGCAGATATGGTTCATCCTCTTAGTAGTCCTGAACAAGTTAGGTATTACTTAAAGGAAAGTAAAAGTAGATTTCTTTTATTGGTAGATTTTGATTATGAGAAAATTTCACCGATTTTAACGGATACTTTAGTATATAAAACGATACTTGTTTCTCCAAAAGGAAGTATGCCTATTGGTTTAAATATTGGCTATACTTTGACACGTAGTATTATGATGAAGAAACCTAAATTTTCTGATCGTGATTTTATGAGTTGGAAAGAATTTATGGCTCGTGGAATTTCTTATACTAAAAAATTTGATATAAAAGTTAATAAAGATGATGTAGCTGTTATATTGCATAGTGGAGGTACAACTGGGACACCAAAAGGAATAATGATCTCTAATTATAGTTTTAATGCTATTGCTATGCAGGCTTCAATTAATGTTATTGATGTTAAACCAAAAGATAAAATTCTTACTATTTTGCCTATTTTTCATGGATTTGGATTAGCAATTTGCATACATACTCCTTTATGTTTAAAAGTTGAGACTATTTTAATGCCAGAATATGATGCTAATAGGTTCTATAAAATATGGAAAAATGATAAGCCTAATGCTATTTTAGGTGTTCCAACATTATGGGAAGCGATGATGAATAATAAGAAGCTTGATAATGTTAATATGTCCCAATTAAAATATATAGTTAGTGGTGGAGATTATTTAACTATTCCAAATGAAATTAAAATTAATGAATTTTTACATAAACATGGTGCACATATTAATATAACTAAAGGTTATGGTATGACTGAATCTGTTGCAGCAACAGCTTATACGTTTCCTGGTACTAATGAGCCTGGAAGTATTGGTATACCAATGGTTGGTAATTCTTTTCAAATCTGTGATATAGATACTGGCGAGCCATTGAAAATTGGTGAAGAGGGAGAAATTTGTGTTAATGGTCCAACATTAATGGTTGGATATTTAAATAACCCTAAAGAAACTAAAAATGTTTTACGCAAACATAAAGATGGAAAAATTTGGCTTCATACAGGAGATATTGGTTATATTTCTTCTAATGGTATTGTTTATTATACTCAAAGGTTAAAGAGAATGATTGTAGTTTCTGGATTTAATGTTTATCCAAGTATGATTGAAGAAATATTAGAGAGTCATCCTGCTGTTAAAAAATCTTGTGTTATAGGAATACCTCATCCATATAAGATGCATGTTCCTAAAGCTTTCTTATTATTAAATGATGGTTATAGTGATAGTCCTAAATTAAAGAAAGAATTAAAAGAATTATGTAAAGAAAAATTAGCAGTTTATTCAGTACCAAAGGAATTTGAAGTACGTGATAGTTTTCCTAAGACTTTAATGAATAAAGTTGATTTTAAAAAGCTAGAGGAAGAAGAAAAGAATAAGAGAGAAAAAAATAAATAATTATGAAAGTCTTAAGTATAAAAGAACCTTATGCTACCTTAATAAAAGATAATATTAAACATATCGAAACACGCAGTTGGAAAACTAATTATCGTGGTGAGTTATATATTCATGCATCTTTAGCTAAGTCTAAAAAAGAAATTTTGTTGAATCCTAAAATAAATCATGTATATAAGGATAGTGATTTAAATTATGGATATGTAATTTGCTCTTGTAAATTAGTGGATTGTGTTTATATGAATGATGATTTCATAAAAAAAATAAGAAATACTCCTGAGTATGATATGGGAATATATCAAGTTGGTAGATATGCTTGGATTTTAGAAGATATCAAACCGATAGAAAAAATTAAAGCTAAGGGTAAATTAAATATATGGGAATTAAATTAAATATTCACATATAATCATAATTAGTATACCTAATATAAAGCTTAACAATGTTAAGCTCTTTTTATTGTAGTTTAGGGCACTTGGTATTAACTCACAAAAAGAAATTTGTAACATCATACCAGCTGTCATAGCTAGTATAGCTGATAAGATGAAATTATTTAGATATTTCTTCAATAAAAAAAGTGTAAATAAAGCTCCAATAAATTCTGAAAAACCGGCTATTAAGGTATAAATAAGAGCTTTTTTTCTTTTATTAGTGGCATAGTAGATAGGAACTGCGATTGTTATTCCTTCAGGAATATTATGTAGGGCAATAGCTAAAGCTAGATGAAGACCTAAACGAGTATTATTGGAAGTAGTAAGAAATGTTATTATACCTTCGGGTATATTGTGAAGTATTAGAATGATAATGGAAATTATTCCTAATTTATATAATTTATTGTTTTGAAATTTAATATCTATTTTTTCTTCAATAATTTTAGAAGATATTATACCTAAAATAATAAAAATAAAGATGTAGACAAAAAGTACTGGAGTATTAAAATAATCTTTTAAATAGTTTAACGATTCTGGTACAAGCGATGTATAAGACACTGTTAACATGATACCTGCAGAAAAAGAAAGAGAAAAATTAATAGTCTTATTAATGTGTTTTTTATTTATAAATGTTGGCAGTATTCCTATAATTGTAGAAATACCAGCTAAAAAAGTTACCAATAGAGAAAATATTGTTTTATTCATAGTAAAACATATGATTATTATTTAAAAAAATAACTAAATGTGTTAAAATCTTAAAAGAAAAGAGATGGTGGTATGAATTTTGATGCTTTAATGGAAGAACAAATCAAAAACATTCCAGAGGGGACTCCTTTATTATTACATGCTTGTTGTGCGCCTTGTTCTTCAGCTGTTTTGGAAAGATTAGCTAATCATTTTAAAATAACTGTATTTTATTATAATCCTAATATTAGTTTGAATGATGAGTATGAAAAGAGACTAAATGAATTAAAGAAATTTTTAGAAGAGTTCAAGACTAAATATCAAGTATCTCTATTATCTGGTAGATATGATCCTAAGGAGTTTTTTGATATTTCTAAAGGATTAGAAAATGAACCTGAAAGAGGTAAAAGATGTTATTCCTGTTACAGATTAAGATTAAATGAAACTGCTTTAGTAGCTGAAAAACTTGGCTTTGATTATTTTACTACTACTCTTAGCCTTTCTCCTCATAAAAATGCTAAATGGATTAATGAAATTGGAAAAGATTTAAATGATATATATTCTACTAATTTTTTATATTGTGATTTTAAAAAGAAAAATGGTTATAAGAGAAGTATAGAGCTTTCTAGAGAATATAATTTATATCGTCAGGACTATTGTGGATGTGTATATTCTAAAGCTGAGTCTATTAAACGTAAAATTGAAAAGAACAATTATTAATTGTTTACAAATACTTATAAAAGATGATATACTATTATTGTGTTAAATCACTGGATTTTATGTTTGTAGTGACTAATTTCCTCTTTATAGGAAGAAATTTGGAAACCTTATTAGCGAGAGTCCAATAATTATTATAAGGAGGTAATAACTTGGAATTTGAAGATAAGACAATTGTTTGTCAAGATTGCGGAAAAGAATTTGTTTTTACTGCTGGTGAACAAGCTTTCTACAAAGAAAAAGGTTTAGATCATGAACCTAAAAGATGTAAAGAATGCCGCGATAAAAGAAAAGCAGCAAAAGAAAGCCAAACTAGTAAATAACTCTAGAGGGTGATGGAAGTCACTCTTTTATTTTGTCTTAATTAAAAGTAATAAGTTTTTATTAAATACTAACTATAAAAAGTTGACAAGTGATGATATTATTGTAATACTTTATTTAGAAAAGAGGAAAATTATGGATAATAGAAGAAAAGATATTTTTGAAGAAATATGTAAATATCATTTAAGAGATAAGTATAAAGAAGAGGGAGTAGAAGTCAGAACAATTAGATGGCTAGAAGATAATTTTTTTACTTCTGAGGATTTAGATAATTATAGGAAAGTTTCTGATTTACTTGTTGATGAAATTAACAATTTAAAATATGGTAATGTTATATATGATTATTTATATGATGAAATGATAGAACCATGTGTAAATGCTATAAACATATATGATTTTAAATATGCTTATATTATTTATCGCAGTACATTAGATCAGTTGAATGAAGAATTATTAAAACCTTCTCTTGAAAAAAAATTAGTGAAAGTCTTAAAAAATAAAAATAATAAAGAAATAAAATAAAATAATATTATATTAACTATTTTTATGTTATAATTATTTTGTTGGATTTTTCCAATAAATTGCCCTATAGCCAAGCGGTAAGGCAGTGCGCTCTGACCGCATTACGCGTTAGTTCGAATCTAACTAGGGCAACCAATAGATGACAAAATTGATTTTTATAATCAATTTTTTGTTCTAATAGAACTTATATATGTTTATATGTTGATTTTTTATTTAAAGTAAGTTATTATTAATAAGAAAATTTAAAAGAGGTGCAAAGATGGTAGAAATTGAAAGAAGAGAATTAGCTGAACTTTTATTTCCTAATATCAAAAATGATCCAGCATATTATGAAGCTTTATATCCTAAAAGAGATTTAAAAGATGGAGCTATGGTAACTAGGTATGGTCCTTCTCCAACTGGTAGTGTGCATTTAGGAAATTTATATTCAGCATATTGCGATATGATTTATGCTAGACAAACTGGTGGTATATTCTTTTTAAGAGTTGAGGATACTGACTCTAAACGTGAAGTTGAAGGCGGCGTAGAGAATATTGTTTCAATACTAAAAGCTTTTAATATCGTACCTAATGAAGGTTATAGTTTTGGTGGTAATTATGGTCCTTATAAACAAAGTGAAAGAGTTGAGATATATCAAACTTATGTTAAAGATTTGATTATCAAAGGGTTAGCTTATCCTTGCTTTATGACTGAGGAAGAGTTAGCTAATATTCGTGAGGAGCAAGAAATTAATAAACTAAGAACTGGTGTTTATGGTATATACGCAGCTGATAGGGATTTATCTTTAGAAGAAATTAAGGAAAAGATAAATAATCATGAGGAGTATGTAATTAGATTAAGAAGTGATGGTAATCCGGAAAAAACTATTGAATTTACTGATTTGATAAAAGGAAAAATGCGTTTTCCAGAAAATGATGAAGATTTTGTTTTATTAAAGAAAGATGGAGTACCTACATATCATTTTGCTCATGCTATTGATGATCATTTAATGCATACTACACATGTAATTCGTAGTGATGAATGGGTATCTAGTATTCCAAAACATGTTCAATTATTTAAGATGCTAAGATTTACTAGACCTGAGTATGCTCATATTGCGCCAATTACGATTAAAGATAGTGAAACAGGAGCAATTAGAAAAATATCTAAGAGAAAAGACCCTTGGGCTGGAGCAGTATATTATGAAGAAGCAGGAATTCCAATAGATGCTTTGCATTTATACTTAGCAACAATTACTAATAGTAATTTCGAAGAGTGGTACATTGAAAATAGTAATAAAAAAATAAAAGATTTTAAATTTAGTTTTGATAAACATGCCGTTGGTGGAACTTCTTTTGATGAAGCAAAACTTAATAATATTTGTAAAACTTATTTTTCTAGAAAAAGTGGTCAAGAGGTTTATGAAGAAACTTTAGATTGGGCTAGAATTCACGATTCTTTTTATGCTAAAATCTTAGAAGATAATAAAGAAGATATGATTAAATTTTTAAGTATTGAAAAAGATGGTGACAGACCAAGAAAAGATATTGCTAAATATAGTGATGTAAAAGAAGAATTTAGTTATGCTATTGATAGTATTTTTGAAAAAGAAAATTATAGTAAATTAGAATCAGATAAGGTGTATGATTTAGACTTAATAAAAGAGTACATAAATAATTTGGATTTAGATAAAACAAATGAAGAGTGGTTTAATGGAGTAAAAGAATTTGCTGTTAAAAATGGTTATGCTGCTACTCCAAAAGAATATAAGAAAAATCCTGAAAACTTTAAAGGTCATGTTGGCGATATTTGTGAGGCTATAAGAGTTGTTGTAACAGGAAGAACTAAATCTCCAGATTTATATTCAATTATGAAGATACTTGGAAAAGAAAAGATAGAAAATAGAGTTAAGTTATATGAAGAACATATTAATAAATAGTGTTCTTTTTTTCTGAATTGTTAAATCTTAGTAGACAAAATATCAAAAATATGATAAAATATAAAACGTTAATGAAGGGGGAGTCCATTAATGGAAGAAATTAATATTTTAGAGGTATTAGAATATTTTAAATCAAAGATTATTTGGATAATTGGAACTATTCTTATAATTGTTATTCTAGGTAATGTTTATACTGTAATTACTAGGGAACCATTATATAAAAGTAATACGACAGTTGTATTAGCTAATAGTGGTGATTCTTCTTACTCACAAACAGCATTATCAATAAATCAAAACCTAGTTCCTACATATTCTGAGATGGTTAAGAGTAGAAAAGTTCTAAGCCAAGTAATTAATAATCTTGATTTAGATTATACAGTTGAAGAATTAACACCAGCTATAGGAGTTAGTTCAGTTGCTGATACAGAGATTATTAAAATAGAAGTTAGTGATTCTAATGCTAAAGTTGCAAGAGATATAGCAAATGAAATAGCTGATGTTTTTACAGAAGAGGTTAAACAATATTATAATCTGGATAATGTTTCTGTACTTGATGCTGCTATTATTGAAAAAGAACCATATAATATTACATATTTAAAGGATAATTTGATTTATATTTTGGTAGGATTAATTTTATCATGCGGTGTTATCTTTATTATTTACTACTTTGATACTACTATTAAATCAACTGAAGCTATAGAAGAAAAATTGGGCCTTACTATACTTGGTGTAGTTCCAGAAGAAGGAAGGAGAAGATAATAATGAGTAGCGAATTAAGATTAAATTCTAATCCTAAATCACAATTTAGTGAATCTATTAAAACAATTAGAACTAATTTAGCTTTCTCATCATTAGGAAAAGATTTAAAAGTAATCTTAATGACATCACCAGAAGCTGGAGATGGAAAAAGTTATATTTCTGCTAATTTGGCAGTTGCTTATGCACAAGAAGGAAAAAAGGTATTATTGATTGATGCTGATTTAAGAAAAGGTAGACAACATGAGATTTTTGATGTTATGAATTTAAGCACTACTGGCTATTCAAATTTAATTTTAAATTATAAACCATTACTTAAATTAGGAAAGTATATATTACCTACTGCTAATAGTAATGTTGACTTAATACCAACTGGTCCAACACCACCAAATCCAGTTGAACTTTTATCTAGTGAAAATAATAAAGCTTTATTAGAAAAATTAAAAGAACAATACGACATTATTATATTAGATTGTCCTCCTGTAGTTGGACTTTCTGATGCTTTGGTTATGACACAATGCAGCGATGCTAATATCTTAGTTGTATCTAACAAAAAGACTAAGATGGAGAATTTAGATAGAGCAAAAAAAATCTTTGATCAATCAAATGTTAAGATTGCAGGAGTTGTTGTAAATAAAGTTCAAAGAAAAGAACATAGTTATTATAGTTACTATACAAATGAATATTACAAGAAAACGCAGAATAAATAATAATGTTTAAAGATATTCATTGTCATCTTCTGCCTGGAATAGATGATGGTTCTAAAAATATTGAAGAAACTATAAAAATCTTAAAAAAAGCAGAAGCTGATGGAGTAATTGAAATAGTATTTACTCCACATTACATATGTAATAGTAAATATAGCTGTAATAACAATGATAAAAGTGAACTAATGCAGCAACTAGTAAAGGCAATTAAAGATGAGAATATTAATATTAAAGTATACTTAGGTAATGAAGTATATATAAATGATAATTTTCTTGATTTAATGATGAAGAGAGAAATAATGACCATAAATAATTCTAGATATTTATTATTGGAATTTCCATTGAATCAGATTTATCAAAATTCTAAAGAAATTTTATACCAGTTAGTTACAATTGGATGTGTTCCAATATTAGCTCATCCAGAAAGATATTCTGTTTTTCAAAAGAAACCAGAATTAGTTGAAGAGTATGTTAGAATGGGTATTCTTATGCAAGGAAACTATAAAAGTCTTTTTGGTAAATACGGAAGGAATGCTAAAAAAACACTTGAAATATTATTAAAAAAGGGATTAATTTCTTTTTTGGGCAGTGATACTCATCATTATGATGAATATTTAATAGATAAGGCCAGAAAAAAGGTCAAAAAAATAGTAAAAAGTGAAGAAGTGGTTGAAAATCTTTTTTGTAATAACTTTGATAAAGTTGTTAATGATCAAGATTTCTCTATAAATAGGTAGTAGGAGAGATAATAATGAATAGTGAAATAAATATATTAAATATTAAATCTGAACAAGGTTTTTCAATTAGAAGTTTTTCTTATTCTTTCTTCAAAAGAATATGCGATATTTTAATATCTATAATTGGTATCATGATATTAATACCAGTAGCTATTATTGTAAAGATTGCTTATATGTGTACAGGAGATTTTACTTCAATATTCTTTTCTCAAGAAAGAATAGGTAAAGGTGGTAAACTATTTAAATTATATAAGTTTAGATCTATGGTGCCAAATGCAGATGAGATTCTTTTTAGAACTTTGGAATTAGATAAAATTATGGCTGAAGAGTATAGTGTAAAGAAAAAATTAAAAAACGATCCTAGAATTACTAAAGTTGGCAAAATAATTAGAAAGTTATCTATAGATGAATTACCTCAATTTATTAATATTTTTTTAGGGCAAATGTCTTTAATTGGTAATAGGCCATATTTGCCAAGAGAAAAAGAGGATATGGGAGTATATTACATGAGTATTATTAAAACAAAACCTGGACTAACGGGATATTGGCAAGTTTCTGGTAGAAGTAATACAACTTTTGAAGATAGATTAAAATTAGAAAAAGAATATTCAAATAATGCTTGTATGTTATTAGATATAAAAATATTTTTTAAGACGTTTGGCGTTGTACTATTTGGAAAAGATGCTGAATAATAAACATTATCATTAGATGATGTTTTTTTTTACACAATTTGTCAAATAAGAGGTAAATAAGTATTACCAAACTTTATTATGTATTACTTATGTGGTATAATATGTACGTTATTAGAGGTGATAAAATGAATAATAAAAATAAAATAATAATTAAAAATGTTATTGGTATTATTAGTTTAATATTATCAATTGTATTGATATTTTTTATTATTAAAATTAATTTATTACCTAATAAATATACAATTATTATAGGTGTGATTCTATTTGTTTTAGAATTAATTTCTTTCATACTAATTAATATTAAAAAGAAGATATTTAACATTATTGGAATTATTTTGATAATTTTAATAAGTATGATAAATGTTATTGGTATTTGGTATATACAAAAAACGGATTCTTTCTTAAATAAATCTTTTAATACTAAGTCAACTTCCAAATACACTTATTATATTATAACTAGTTCTAGTAATGATTATACTGAAGAAGATATAAAAGGTGATATTTATTATTATGATAATTTTGATATTGATGCAACTAAAAAATATTTAGGTAATAAATTTAATCTTAAATTTTTAGAAAGTGAAAATATGTCTGATTTATTTACCGGCATAAAAGATAAGAATATTAATTTTATACTTATAGATAAAGCTAGTTTTAATATGGTTTTTGATATTGATAAGAATCTAAAAAAATCAGATTATAAAATAATTTATGAATTTTATTTAAGTGAAAAATTGTCTTTAGAGAATAGCAATACAAAAAATACATTTACATTATTTATTTGTGGTAATGACTTTGCCGGATTTAATGATTTAAATTTATTAGTTACTGTAAACTTAAAATATAGAAAAGCAATTATTACTACTATACCTCGTAATTATTATATTGAAGTGGCTGGTAAAGATGGAAGAAAGGATACTTTAAGTTTTATGTCTCCATATGGATTAGAAACAAGTATTAAATCAATTGAGAATTATTTTAAAATAAATATAGATTATTATTTAAAAATAAATACTCATAGTTTAGTAGAACTAGTTGATCAAATAGGGGGAATAACTTATTGTTCTGATCAAGCTTATTATACTACTCATTCTCTTGTTTTAGATACTTATAATGATGATAAGGGTAAGTTTTATGTTTCTAAAGGATGCCAGCAATTAAATGGAATTCAAACATTAACTGTTGCTCGTGAGAGATTAGCTTTCTATGATGGTGATAGAACAAGACAAAAGAATTGTGTCAAGATAATGCAGGCAATTTTAGATAAGTTAATAAGTACTAATACATTGACAAATTATGGTAATATTTTAAATTCACTTGCTAATCTTTATGAAACTAATATGCAAAAGACTCAAATAAGTTTGATTGCTAAAACAATAATTTCTTCAAATGGTAATATAAATATTGAAACACAATCAGTAGATGGATATGAAACTAAAGATTACGTTCATCTAAGTGATTACAAAGATTATGTTATTGTGCCATATGAAGATACTGTTACTACTGCTGTAAATAATATTAATGCCTTATTAAAAAACTAAGAAGTGATTCTTAGTTTTTGTTAATTGTTTAATTGACTTTTAATAGGACAAAGATTAATCTATTTGTAGGTGATAATATGAGAATATCAATATTTAATCTTAATAATAGTTTAAGTTATAAAGAAGAATATAGTAAGATGTTAAAGGTATTGAATAGTAAATGTGTAATTTTCGAAAATAAAAGTTATAACTATTTTGAATTTATAAATATCCATTTATTTCATAATTGGAAATATCGTGGAACCTACTTAGATTGTTATGAATATTTAGAATCTATAGGTGTAAATATTAATAATAAGAAGATTACTCAGGATAATTTTATTAATTTTTTAGAATTTATTTTAAATATCCAGTTATTAGTAGAAAATATTAAGTATTATTATGATAATATTCGTTTTTCTGTACAATGTAAAAGTGTTATTTTTCATAATATTCCTATTTTATTGGAAAAATTAAATTATCAAGCTTACAATTTGGATGATAGAGTAATAATTTCTAGTAGAGGCTTAACTTATAATGATTTAGATGAATTGGTGCCTGATAATCTTTATGAATTGATATTATCATATAAGAGTATTAATAATAACAGTATTAAAGTTAAACGTATTATTTTAAACAAAATATATGAATATCTAATTGAAGATCTTGACAAATTTAAAAGCTATAATGCTTCTATTTTTAATAATATTAGGCTTGTTATAACAAAAATGGGTGTTTCTGCAGAAATAGATAAGAAATATAGATTTTTATCGAATTATAAGTTAAGAAAGTATTATGATAATTGTTTTGAGATGATGACATATCTTATAAAAACAGAAGAAATTTTAAAATATCGTGATGAAATAAAAAATGTATCTAATGGTGATATTAAGGATAAAATAAATTAATATTTTCTTATTTAGATTATTAATTTTGTTATTAATAATCTTTTTATTTTTCTTTTTTACTTATTTTACAATAACTTTTTAATATGATAAAAGTATTTCAAAGGGAGGAATTATAATAAAAAAGAAAGTTATTATAAATGGGGGAATAATAGTTTTTTTAGAAATAAAGAGAAATATTTATAATAAGACTTATTTAATAGATCAAGATTTTATTAACGACAAGAATAGGATATTAGCACTTATTGGTAAAAATATAGATTTATCTTTATTTAATATTTATGTGAGTAGTTCTAAGATAAATTTAACAATAAAGACTAAGAAATTAGCAAAAGCTTTTGGATATTTAGATAAATTATTTAGATTTCATTTGTTATATGAATTCAAAAGTATTAATAGTAGTAAAAAATCATTAAGTATTAAACAATATAATAATTTAGATGATATTTGTTTTGACGATATAGATAGGGATTATGAAAGTAAATATTATCCAATTAGTTTTAGTACTAAAATAATTGAATTTTGGCATACTTTTCAAGAAATGGATGATATTAATTATAATGATTTATTATTATTACTAAGTTATTATACTAAAATATACATGCATAAAAGTTCTTTGTATACTTTGGTTAGTTATAGAATAGAAGAAAAAAGTTAGACAAAAAAAGAAATATATTATATTATAAATTTGGTGATATATATGAACATAGATAAAATATTTGAAAAATTAAATGTTGATATTACCTCTAATAAATCATTTTTAATAGACGGACCATGGGGAATTGGGAAGACAACAATGGTTAAGGAGTATTTGAAAAATAAAAAGTATTTGTATTTATCTTTGTTTGGAATTAAGGACTTAAAAGAGTTGGAAGATAATTTATTTTTAGAACTAAAAAACATTAATACTGAATTAGCAAAAATTTGTCAGTTTTATGAACCATTTAATATAAAGACTAATGTTCTAAAAAAAGAGATAGATAAAGTATTAGAAAATCCATTATATGTTGTTTTTGATGACGTTGAGAAAAAGAGCGATGTTTTAACTTACAAAGAATTATTTGGCCTTATTTCTTCTTTAAATGATATTAAAAATATCAAAATAATAATCATATGTGATAGTACTAAGATAGGAATGAATAATTATGAAATATTTAGTAATTTGAAAGAGTTAGTTATTGATAAAACATATTTATTTAGTAATTATTCCAAAGAGACATTATTTAGTATTCTCGATAAATTAACAAAACTAAAGCCTAAAGAAGAAATCATTACAAAAGAAAAATATGAAAATTATTTAATATCGTTTTTAGATAAATATAAAATTAAAAATTTACGTACGATTAAGAAAATGATTATTTTTTCAGGAATTATTATAAATAATGTAGATACTTCTAATTTATCTAAGGGAGATATTCAAACATTAGTTAATATATCTTTTAGTGTTGTTGCTGAAAAAATAGATCATTATAATTATGATAGAGAGCATTTATTAAAAATTATTGTTAGTGAATATTTAACAAATGTTATATATCCTATTTCAAAAGAAGAATTAGTTGAGAGTATTATTTTAATTTATGATAATCCTTCTTCTTTATACTTCAATAAAATAAATGAATTCTTTATTAATGTAATCTCTTGTAAAATAGAGAAAAAAAATCCTAATTTATTTTATTTATCTGCAGATAAAATAGAGAAGAAAATTACTAAGTTTGTTAAAAATTCTGTTATAAAATATAATTCAAAATATACTTTAGATACTTGGTTTAATCAATTATACGATTATTATTACTATGCTTTATTAATTGAGAAAGAAAATTTACTTCCGAGGGATGAAATAATTAAAAGTATTGATAATTATATTGGTGCATTAAAGTGTGAAGATATAAATTTATTTAATCTGCAATTAAGAATGCAACATGAGAATAATAAGACAGATGAGAGTAGTAGGATATATAAAATACTAAAGGATAAGATTGTTTATAAGTATTTTATGTATTATTATGAAAATGTTATTAAAACCTATGATGAAAAAACATATGATAGTAAAAAAATAGCTGATTTAATTACTTTTATTTTAGGCTCTAATTTTAAAAATAATGATGACTTAGATACAGCTATTAGTTTATTAAGAAATAAAAACTTGTTTATTCCTGATTTAAATAATGAAATAGATGAAGTAATCTGGAATTTTGTTCATGAAATATGGAAAGGAATATCAACAAGTGATGAATCTCAAAACAAGAGAAAAATGCTAAATTTACTTATTCAAGTTTCTAATGATCTTTATCAAACAGCAACTCCACTTGGTAAATATCGTATAAGTACTTTAAATGAATATTATAATATTTTATAAATACTTTGATTTTTGTATTTTTAACGTTATTTTATCTTAAAAATATTAAAATCTTTTATGAATATAAAAAAATAAAAGGTAATATACTAATAATATAAATAAAGCTTGTTTTTACAAGCTTTTTATTTTTTGATATAGTGAAGTTGGAGGGGTTAATATGATAGTTTTAGGTATTATTTTATTTATTATTTTGTTATTTATATATTGTTCTTGCAAAGTGGCAAGTATAGCTGATGATAGGATAGAACATTTTCTTGACAAATAAATAGTTTAGAGTTAAATTCAATTCATAGAACTTTTAAGGTGATGAGAATGGAAAATAATGAAATAAATGGATATAAAGCATTTTATAAAAATCATAAAAATCGTTATGGATTATTGTTTGAAGAGGGTACTACTTATCAAGATGAGGGTAAGATTGAATTTGGCAATTCTTCACGAGGAGGCTTCCACATGTGTAAGAGATTGGAGGATACTTTACGATTTTTTCCTGGGGATGAAGACAATGTTTCAATTGCTGAAGTAACAGGAAAGGGTAAAATAGCTAAATTTGAAGATGATTATGAAGGTTATTATGATATGTATTCAGTAGAGAAGTTAACCATAAATAGATTTTTAGATAGAGACGAAATAATAGGACATTTTTTATATGATTATGCAATTGATGACGATCGTGTTTGTAGGTTTATTCAGCTTTATAAATTAAATGATGAAGAAATAGAAGAATTTAAATATAAATATGGTGACTCTGATAAAGTAATGAAGTTTATTTCATATTATCAAGATAATGATAAAGATGCTTTTAATAAAGGATTTCATAGATAAAAAAAATAACAGATAAATGTTATTTTTTT
>CALVOV010000003.1 GCA_944350385.1 uncultured Bacilli bacterium | reverse complement strand
GTAATAATGATGAATTTTCAATTTCATATAAGTTCTTTATTCTGAAATTTTTTTCATCTTTTTCTGAACCTTGATTTGTAAGGTTGACGCTTTTGGTTTTTTCATCATATATAAAGTCTTGATCTTCTTTTAAACTTTTGGCAAAACGATCAGCATCTATATATAAATTAGCTGATTTCATTTCTCCTCCAGAAATAATTAATGGCGTTCTTGCTTCATCTATTAGTACTGAATCAACTTCATCTATTATAGCAAAGTTTAATTTTCTTTGTACTCTATCTTCTTTTCTTATAACCATATTATCTCTTAAATAATCGAAGCCAATTTCATTATTTGTTGAATATAAAATATCACAATTGTAAGCTTCTTGTTTTTCTTTTGGAGATAAATCTCTTCCATTTACTCCAACAGTTAATCCTAAGAATCTATGAATTCCACCCATCCATTCTGCGTCACGACCAGCTAAATATTCATTAACTGTTATGATATGAACACCTTCTCCTGTTAAAGCATTTAAATATGCTGGTAATACTGCAGTTAAAGTTTTTCCTTCACCTGTTTTCATTTCAGCAATGTTTCCAAAGTGAATTGCTAATCCACCTAAAATTTGGACATAATAATGTTTCTCTCCTATTACACGGTAAGCTGCTTCTCTAGCAGTGGCAAAAGCTTCAACTAAGATATCATCCAATGTTTCCCCATTTCTTAATCTTTCTTTAAATTCTTCCGTTTTATTTTGTAATTCAGTATCAGTCAAATTTGAGTATTCTTCATCTAAATCCATAATTTTATTTGCCAACACTTCAAATTTTTTTAATTCTTTGTACTCATGGTCAAACAATTTTCTTAAAAATTGCATTTACTCATCTCCTTCATCTTATTATTCTACCAAAAACATGTTAAGAAATAAAGTTTTTTCTAAAATAGAAAAAAGTCAGATGCTTAACATCTGACTTATATAAATTTTAAATTATTCAGATTCGATAACTCCGTAGTTTCCATCGTTTCTTTTATATACGACGTTTGCCTTACCAGTTTCGCTATCTTTATACATATAGAATTGATGACCAATTAGTTCCATTTGAAGAATAGCTTCTTCTTCATCCATTGGCTTAACTTCTACTTTCTTTCTTCTAACAATCTTAGACTCTTCACTAGAATCTTGTTCAATTTCTTCCAAAGCAAATCCATAATCTGTTTTTAATTGCTTAGAAGCAATTCTAGTTTTATTCTTTCTGATTTGTCTTTCAAGTTTATCTACAGCTTTATCTATTGCTGCATAAAAATCTTGTTGAGATTCCTCTGTTCTTAAAATTACTGATTTTAATGGTATGGTTATTTCCACACGTTGTATATAATTACTTACTTTTACTATGACATTTGCACGAACATTATCGCTTTTTTCTAGATACTTATCTAATTTTCCTAGCTTTTCTTCTATATAATCTTTCATAGATGAAGTAATTTTTATCTTATCTCCATGAATAATTATTTCCATACTATCTCCTCCTTGTAATTTTATTATATATTATATATAAAAAAAAGAAAAGATGTCTTTACACTTCTTTTCCATTATGATTTTTTATTTTTAATTTTTTTGTTTTATCTGTAATTATTGTTGTATGTAAAACAAACCAAATTACTAAAAAGAATATAATTACATAAAGAATTTGTCCTATTTTTTGATCTACAATTGTATAAAACATAGATGTTGCTGCAAATAAAATATTAATTGCATAAATTATTAAAACTGTTGTCCTATGACTAAAATTCATACCTAATAGTTGATGATGTAGATGTTGTTTATCTGCTTGAAATGGTGGCTGTCCTTTGAGTAGTCGCCTTATTATAGCAAATAATGTATCTAAAATAGGAATTCCAATAATTGTTAATGGTACAAAGAAACCAATTAAAGCAGGACCTTTAAATTCTAATAAGGTTATTACAGAAATTATAAATCCCATAAATGTTGCACAATCTCCAGCAAAAATAGTTGCTGGATAAAAATTGTGAAATAAGAATCCAAGTGTGGAACCTAACATTATTAAACATAAGATTAGTACTAAACTACCATATCTTTCTTGATAAAAGCAAAGGACACTTATTGTGAAAAAGAATATAGAACAAATGCCCCCACTTAATCCATCCATACCATCTATTAAATTTATTATATTTGTACAACCTATTATAAATAATAATGTTAATGGATAAGACATAAGCCCAAAATCTATTTGATATCCAAAAGCTGATATATTATTTAATAATATTTTTCCATAAAATACTATAACAGCAGCAGCAATTATATGTCCTATCAATTTTTGACTAGCTCTTATAGGATTAATATCATCTATTATCCCTGTTAAAATTATAATAAAACTTCCTATTAATATAGCATTCATCCTAACGCTTTGTTCACCAAACAACATATATCCAAATAAGAAAGCTAAGAAAATTCCTACTCCGCCTAATTTAGGTGTAACTTTCTTATGTATATGTCTGTTTCCTTCTTTATTGGTTGGCTTGTCTATCGCATTAATGTGAAAAGCTATTTTTTTAATGAAAATCATAATTATTGCAGAAAATAAAAAAGTTACTAATACAATTATTCCTGCATATAACAATTGTCTTTTCAAATTCATCACTTCTTTCACTAACAATTATAGCAAAACTATATATATTAGCAAATATATTTTAATATTCATTTTCTTCTAAAGCTTTTATATTTTCTAATAATACTCCAGTTCCTTCTGCTACACAAGTTAGTGGTGACTCAGCTACTAATACTGGAACTTTTAATTCTTCTTCTAGCATTTCTCTTAATCCTTTAAGTAAAGCTCCTCCACCTGTTAATATTATTCCTTTTTCTACTATATCTCCAGACAATTCTGGTGGAGCTTCTTCTAAAACACTAGTGGTTGCTTTAATAATTTTATCGATACTTTCTTTTAAAGCAAGCTGAACTTCTGGTTGACTTAATTCTATTGTATCTGGTAATCCTGTTAAAAGATTCCTTCCACGAACTTCGATATGTTCTTTTTTATCTGGATTCTTTATGTCTGAAAAATTCTTTTTTATATCTTCAGCAGTTAATTCTCCGATTAATAAATGGTATTTACTTTTTATATAATTAATTATATCTTGATCTAAAGTATTACCAGCTACTTTAATTGACTCAGATAATACAATACCATTTAATGATAAAATAGCAATGTCTGTTGTTCCTCCACCTATATCTAATACCATATTAGCACTTGGTTTTGAAATGTCCATTCCTGCCCCTATAGCAGCTACTTTAGGTTCTTCTTCAATATATACTCTACGTGCTCCTGTTCTTTCAGCAGCTTCTTTTATAGCATTTCTTTCCACTGGAGTAATATTAGTAGGACAGCAAATTAAAATTCTTGGTCTAGAAAATAATTTTTTTACCTTTATCTTCTTTATAAATTCATTTAACATTATTTCTGTAATTTCAAAATCAGCAATTACTCCATCTTTCATTGGTCTTATAGCCTTTACCTTTCCTGGAGTTCTTCCTAACATTTCATTTGCTTCTTTTCCTACAGCAATTACGCGTTTTGTCTCTGTTTCTATAGCAACTATACTTGGTTCATTTAATACTATACCCTTACCTTTTATATAAATTAGAACATTTGTAGTTCCTAAATCAATACCTATATCTTTTGAAATCATTTTGTCACTTCCTTTTTTGTCACTAATATTTTAACATAATTTATGCTTTTATAATATTATTATATGATTAATTTTTAATAATATAAAAAAAGAGTATTTTTACTCTTCCTTTGCTTGAATATTTAATTCTTTATCAAGGTAATCTGCTGGATCAACCATTTGATTATTTATATATAATTCAAAATGTAAATGATTACCTAGCTCTTCATCAATCTTATTTTCTCCACTTTTTCCTATTACTTGTCCTTGATTTACCTTATCTCCTTTTTTTACAGATACTTCAGATAAACTTTGGTATACTGAAACATATCCATTGCTATGTTCTATCTTTATTACATTTCCTAATGTTTCATCTTTATCAACACTAATTACCTCTCCATTTAAAATAGCTTGAATATCAAATGTATCATTGCAAACAAAATCAATACCTGAATTTTGCATGTAAGTATCATCATATCTTACTATTGATTTTGTCTGTTCTTCTTCTGTTCCTTTATAATCATAAAAAGTTTTTCCTACAGTTACTTTTTCATAGCTATATGGATTAATTATTTTTTCTATTTCATTTATTACTGGTAATTTATTTCCTAAAATTATATCAGTAACATAAGTTTGTGGATAGGTACTAAGTTCTCCTGATGTTTGCATAAAGAAAGTTGCAGAAAAGATTCCTAGCAAAAGAATTAATGATAAAGTGGGTACTACGTATGATCTTAATTTCATTTTTTTCATTATTTTCACCTCTAATATAATTTTTTCCAAAAAAAAAGAATTTATACAATCTTTAAAAAATTTTTATTGACGTATATAAATCCATTATAAAATTCGTTATTAAATATATTAATGACAATCCTAAGAAAAAATAAAATAGTTGAGCTTGAATTACTCTATTCTTTTTAAAAATTGCATTTATATTAATTGAATCTAGAGACCATATAACCAAAATTGATACTAAAATGTATACAAATATTTTTCCGTACATTATTGTTCCTCGTATTTCTTTATTTTATTAATTCTTCTTATATGTTTCTCTAAATTAGAAAAAGGCGTTGTTATAAATGTTTTTACAATTTCTAAAGCTTCTTGTTCTAATATTTTTTCTCCGAAAGCAACTATATTTGAATCATTATCTTCTCTTGTGTACTTTGCTTCTTCTATATTAGATACTTTGGCACAACGAATTCCTTTTACCTTGTTACATGCAATGCTAATACCTATTCCTGAACCACAGATGGCTACTCCAAAATCAACATTTTTATTCACAACATTTGTGGATAATTTGAATGCATAATCTGGATAATCCACAGAATCTGTGGAATTTGTTCCGTAGTCTACTACTTCATATCCTAATTTTGTTAATTCTAGTTTTAAATATTCTTTTAGTTTATATCCACGATGATCATTTGCTATTCCTACTTTCATCATATTCCTCTTTTCTTTAATGTTATTATAATATTATTGTACTATATGATTCTATGTTTAGGCAAAATAAAAAACTGCTTATTTAGCAGCTTCATTTGAAGTAAATCCATATTTTTTATTAAATTTATCTACGCGACCAGCACGAGAAGTTCTAGCTTGAGTACCTGTATAAAAAGGATGACATTTAGAACAAACTTCAACTGGCATTTCTGACTTAGTAGATTTAACTATAAACGTTTCTCCACATGCGCAAGTTACTACGCAATCCTTCATTTCTGGATGAATTCCCTTTTTCATATTTTTCTCTCCTTCCGCCATGACTTTTCAGCCATAGTAATAAATGCGTTATTAATATATCATTATTTTAATTATTTTTCAAGTTTTTTTCGAATTTTTCGTATATCTTATCAGAAATTATTTTATATCCTGCTTTATTATAAAAGTTACTTTTACTATTTAAAAAGTATTTATCTCTCTCAAATTCTAGATCATCAACAGAGATATAATTAATATCTTTATGATCTCTTAAAAATGAATTATATTTTCTAATAGCCATCGATAAATAATATGAATCTAAACTATTATTTGGATATCCAATAACATATATATCATTATTATAGTATTTCTTTATTTTATTTATTAAA
This sequence comes from uncultured Bacilli bacterium, assembly GCA_944350385.1. Lineage (GTDB taxonomy): Bacteria > Bacillota_I > Bacilli_A > RF39 > UBA660 > RUG14891. Next base: position 111,876 of record CALVOV010000003.1, on the reverse strand, counting down.
TCATCAAATTTCTTTTCTATTAGGTTTAATTCTTCTGTTATTTTTGAATAGTTCATATCTTCATCTAATAAAAATTGATACTTTAAATCAGCCATACCTATAGATAAAGTTAAAACATCTGCTTCTTGCAAAGCTTTCTTTAAGTATATTTTTTGTTTTATTAATACATTTTTTTTATTATTATCAATATAGTTTTCTAATTTTTCAATAGTCATTTCATCTTCTGAATATACGTTTATATATTCTTTTAATTGGTTGTTTTCTATTAATTTATCTTTTAAAAAATCACTATAACCATAATCGTTAATGCCAAAACTATCTTTACCTAACGCATAACCATCTCCTAAAGATAAATATGTTATATTGTTATTGTTTGTAGTATTAAAAATCAATAAAGTAGATATAATGATTATTATAAATAGAAATAGCGTTTTAGGGCTTACTAATTTTTTCATTTTTCCTCCAAAAAAAAGAAATATAGTTTGTATATTATATTTCTTTTAAAGTAATTTTAGCACCTACATCAGATAATTTTTCTATAATTTGTTCATAGCCTCTTAAAATATGCTCAACATTTGTTATAGTTGTTTTTCCTGATGCTATTAGCCCTGCTGCTACCATAGCAGCTCCTGCTCGCAAATCTGTTGCAACCACTTCAGCACCTTTTAGTTCTGTTGGGCCAATAATTGTTGCTGTTTGATTTTTTACTTCAATATCAGCACCTAATAATTTTAAATATGGTACATGCATAAATCTATTTTCCCAAATAGTTTCTGTAATTTTTGATTTACCATTTGCCTGAGTTAATAACACTGTGAATGGTTGTTGTAAATCTGTCGGAAATCCAGGATATGTAGCAGTTTTTATATTAGTCGTTTTATATTTTCTTTCATGGTCTAATACCGTAATATAATCTCTTCCTATTTCTAATTTAACCCCTACTTCTTCTAATTTTGACAATAATGAATCTATGTGTTCTGTTATGACATTATCAATTTTTAAATTTTTACCACACAAAGCTCCTATTATTAAATAAGTTCCTGCTTCTATTCTATCTGGAATTACTTCATGGAAGCATTTATGAAGCTTATCTACTCCTTCGATTTTTATTGAAGAAGTTCCTGCTCCTGTAATCTTTGCGCCCATATTATTCAAAAATGTTGCAACATTCACAATTTCTGGTTCTTTAGCGGCATTATCAATAATAGTTGTTCCTTTTGCTTTAACTGCTGCTAACATAATATTAATAGTAGCACCAACAGAAGCTATATCTAAGTATATATTTGCTCCATGTAATTCTTCTGCTTCAACTATATATTTATTTTTATCACTTGTTATAGTAGCACCTAATGCCTCAAATCCTTTTAGATGTAAATCAATTGGTCGTGCGCCTATTGAACATCCTCCTGGAAAATACATTACAGCTTTTTTATATTTTCCTAGTAAAGCTCCCATAAAATAATATGAAGCTCTTAATTTTTTAGAGTATGGTTCTGTTATCTCAGTATTAATCATTTCTTGTGGATTAATAACAATACTTTCGCTTGCTCTACTTACTTTGACATTTAATAATTTAAGAATATCTACTAAAGCTTCCGTGTCTGTAATTTCTGGTACATTACAAATTGTTGCTTCTTCATCTGTTAATATTGCTGCTGGTATTAAAGCAACTGTTGCATTTTTTGCTCCACTTACTCTAATTGTACCAGTTAACTCTTTAGCTCCTTCAATTTCTATTATTTTCATATTCAACCTCCTGATATATACTATCTTGTTTTAAACAACCTGACCTTCTTTTCAATATTTTCTTTCATTGCTTTTTCTCCACTACCTATTACTTTACGTGGATCATAAGATTTAGAATCATTATTTAAAAATTCTCTAACTGCTTGGCTCCAAGAGTATTGCAATTCTGTGTTTACATTTATTTTAGCTATTCCACATTCAATTGCTTTAGTTATTTTATCATCTGGAATGCCACTACCACCATGTAAAACCAGTGGAATTGGTAGGGTATCATTTATCTTCTTCATTGTTTCAAAGTCTAAATTTGGCTCACCTTTATAGAATCCATGTACACTTCCCAAAGCTGGGGCTAAAGAATCTATTCCTGTATTTTCATACAATATTTGACAATCTTCTAAAGTAGCATTAAGTACACTACTTGTTACATTATCTTCACTTCCTCCAATATGTCCTACCTCTGCTTCTACTGTTACTCCTCTCTCATGAGCATATTCTACTACTTCTTTTGTTATTCTTATATTTTCTTTTAATTCATACTTTGAACCATCTATCATTACTGAAGTAAATCCAGCATCAATGGCTTTTTTACAAGTTTCAAAAGACTGACCATGATCTACGTGCAAACATACTGGTATTTCTATATTTAAATCTTTAATTAATCCTTTTACCATTCCTGTAATGGTATTAAATCCTCCCATGTATTTGGCAGCTCCTTCACTTACCCCCAAAATAACTGGTACTTTTAATTCATTACATTTTTCTAGAATGTATTTTGTCCACTCTAAATCATTTATATTAAAATGTGGTACAGCATAATGATTTTCTTTTGCATCTAAAAGCATTTTTTTTGAATTAACTAACATTTTTTTCACCCAATTAAATAATAAGTAAATATTAGTATAAAGTCAATTATTTCAATAATTATTTTTTTGTTAAACGTAAAATAAAAATAGATATTTCTATCTATTTTATAATATGCTTTTTAATTATATTTATTTAATATTTCTTGGACTAATGATGTATATTCAATATTTTCTGCTGTTTCATCTATTTTGCAAAGAGGTGGAAAAAGTACGCACCAAAAATTATTTCCCATACCTTCTCCTATCGTAATAACTAACGATTCATATTCTCCTTCTTGATAAGTTATTCCTTTATATACCTTTTTTGGAAAATAATTCTCTCCATATTTTATTGATATTTTCTTATTATAATTAGAATTTTCTAATTTTTTATTAATTTCTTGTTGAATATTGGAAATTTCTTTGACTATTTTTGTTCTTGCTGTTTCAATAGTATCATTCTCTGATATATAATTTTCCAATTCATTTTGCAATGATTTTATTATTTCTTTTTTTATATTTTGATCGTTTATTGAATTGCTATTAGCGATTATTCTAAATCTTATACTTTCAGTTGGTATTATTATTTCCTCTGTTTTATTTATACATAGTATCGCTATTATTACAGCTATTATTATTGATATTTTTTTCATTTAAAAATCTCACATTCCTTTACATAAGTATTGTGAGACTTTATAATTTATTTATTCATTTTTTATAACAAATATCATTCTATCTTTTTTTGATAAATCTTTTTTTACTATGATTTCAATGTTAGTTATGTTATCTTTTATAATATTTTTTATATCTTCAGCTTGGGTGCAACCAATTTCAAAAGCAATTAAACATTTTTCTTTCATATGTGGCTTTATTCCTTGAATAATTTTTCTATAGCAATCTAACCCATCTGGTCCCGCATATAATGCAAGATGCGGCTCATTGTCCTTTACTATTTGTTCTATTTCTTCTGTGGTTTTTATATAGGGAGGGTTACTAATAATTATGTCATATTTTTTTTGAACATTTTCCCACATATCACTTTTAATCAAACTTGCCTTTGAATTTAAATTTTCTTTATTTATTTTTGCAACTTCAAGTGCTTTTTCACTTATATCTATTAAATCCACAGAATTTGTGTTAAGTTTTTTCTCTAAAGTAAGTCCTATTACTCCACTTCCACAACCTAAATCTATAATATCCACATCGTCTGTGAAAATCTTTTTTGCATATTTAATAGTATTTTCTACTAACTCTTCTGTTTCAAATCTTGGTATCAAGACATTTTCATTTATTTTAAACAAGTTACCATAAAAATTTACATGACCAATGATATATTGTAATGGTTTTCCTTCTTTTAGAGCTTGAACTTCTTTTTTATAAATTTCTACTTTATCTTCCGGTACAATAATATGTAAGTTATTATACAACTCTAGGACATTTTTATTTATAAGTTCCGATAATAATATTTTGGCATGATTTGAGTGAATATATTGTTTTGCATAAACTAATAATTCTTCAATAGTCATGACTACTCTGTTTCTCCTTGAAGCTTTCTTTTTTGATCTTCTTGAATTAATGCGTCTATTATATCGTCCAAATAACCATCTATAACCCTATCTAAGTTATTTGTTGTGAATCCAATTCTGTGGTCAGTGACTCTATTTTGTGGATAATTATAAGTACGTATTTTTTCTGCTCTATCTCCTGTTCCTATTTTACTGCGTCTTTCATTTCCTTCTTTTTCTAATCTTTCTTGTTCTTGTAATTCATATAATCTAGTTTTTAATACTTTCATAGCTTGCTCTTTATTTTGAATTTGACTTCGCTCATTTTGGCAAGTAACTACTATGTTAGTTGGTAAGTGAGTAATACGCACAGCAGAATCAGTAGTATTTACTCCTTGTCCACCACATCCACTTGAACGATAAATATCGATTCTTAAATCATTAGGATTTATTTCTATATCTACATCTTCATCTGCTTCAGGCATTACTAATACTGTTGCTGTTGAAGTTTGCAATCTTCCATTTGACTCTGTAACTGGTACTCTCTGTACACGATGTGAACCACTTTCATATTTTAATAGTGAATAAGCATTCTTTCCTTTAATAATAAATTCAATTTGACTATATCCTCCAGCAGTACCATCTACTGAATTATATACTTGATACGAAAAACCTTTTTTTTCAGCATATCTTGTATACATTCTAAATAAATCTCCTGCAAAAATGTTAGCTTCGTCCCCTCCGGCAGCTCCTCTTATTTCTATGACAACATTCTTTCCATCATTAGGATCTTTAGGAATTAATAAAACTTCTAATTTTGAATCCAGTTTTGCTTTTTCTTCTTCTAGTCCTTTTAATTCTTCTTTTGCCATTTCTCCTAATTCGGCATCTTTAACCATTTCTTTTGTTTCTTCTATATCAGCAAGTACTTTTTTATACTTTTTGTAACAATTTACTATATCTTCTAAATCAGACATTTCTTTGGAATACTCTCTTGTCTTTTTCATATCCGATAAAACTTCTTGTTTTGTCAACTCATTTTGTAAATATTCATATTTTTGTAAAGTTGCTTCTAATCTTTCTATCATTTTTATCTTCCCTCCGGTAATCAATCGTATTATATCATAAATATTGAAGAAAAAGAACTAGATTATTCTTCTAGTTCCATTTCATCTTCATCAATTATTACAAGATCTTTTAATTCTTCATTTGTATCATCATCATAATCTTCTTGCTCATTATCGTCGAATTCATCTTCTTCTAATTCATCTTCGCCGTCTTCTTTTTCTTCTACAACATCATCATCATCTTCATCATCTGTAACCTTTGCTACTTTATCAGATGTATGACGATTTCTTAAATCCCATGTTCCATCTTTTAGTAAGATGAATCTTTTATCTGTGGATAAAGATGTATAATAATCTGCTATTTTATTTTCAAAAACACTTTCTGGTAGTTCTAACAATTCAATTATTTTTCTAAACAAATCTGCGGTACTCATTGATTTTTTACTTTCATCCAAAATCAAGCATGTTATTTCCTTATTTGATAATAATTCTAATTCTTCTTTTTTCATTTTTTTAAGACTCATAATGTAGCCCTCCTATATCAGAACATTATATGTTTATTTTTTTATATGTGTTCTAAAAAAATACCACATAACTTATAACATATAATATTATTAATTACAACCTTTTTTTACATTTTTTCTGGCACTTCTATTCCTAATGTGTTAATTAATAACATATTAGTTTCATATACTAGTTGCGTTAAAATTAGCCAAGACTCTCTTTTTTCAACATTTTCTTCTATTAATACTTTATTTTCAGAATAAAATTTATTATAAATAGAAGTTAATTTAAATAAATAGTCTGTTATTTCATTTAAAGATTTTGTATCTAATGATTTATTAAGTACTGTTGGTAAATTCAACAATGTTAATGCTATTTCTTTTTCTACGCTACCAAATAAGTTATGCAATTTTTCTTTCTTTATACCTTCAGATTTATTTAGTAAAGAACGCATTCTAATAGTAGAATATAAAATGTATGCACCTGTTTTTCCTTCCATATCAGCAAATTTATCTACTTCAAAAACATAATCTGTTTCTCTGTATGGAAGAGAATCTGAATATTTAAGACATGCAATTGCAACTTTATGAGCTATAGATTTTTTTTCTTCTTCACTTTGTGTATCGATAACAATTTTTTTATACGTTTCTTCATTAACAAGATCTATTAAAGATTTAAGAGTCATTACTCCTCCATCTCTTGTTTTAAATGGTTTTCCGTCTTGTCCATTCATAGTACCAAAACCAATAAATTCTAATTTTGTATTTTTATCAACTAATTCTGCTTTTCTAGCAGCTCTAAAAACTTGCTCAAAGTGTAGACTTTGTCTGGCATCAACACAATACCAAATTTCATCTGGGTTAAATTTTTTTCTTCTTTGTAATATTGTAGCTAAATCTGTTGTTTCATAAGATAATGAACTATTAGATTTTACAAATAATAATGGTGGCATTGGTGCTTTATCACTGTCTTCTGCTAATTCTACTATTTTTGCTCCATCACTATCTATTAAAAGGTTTTTCTTTTCGAATATTTCTTTTAATTCTGGAAAATATTCTACTGAATCACTTTCTCCTAACCATAAATCATAATTAACATTAATGCTATCATATACTTGTTTAATATCCTTTTTAGAAATTTCAATTATTTTTTTCCACAAATCATAATAGCCCTTTTCTTTATTTTGAATTTTTGAAGTTATTATTCTTGCCTCTTCCAAGTATTTTTCATCAATTTTAGCTTTAGATGATGCTATAGGATAAATTTTTTCTAAGTCTGAATTTGTTATTGGTAAATCCACTTCATCATAACTGCCGGTATAATCTTCATTAAAATATAATAAGTTTGGATATAACTTTTTTATTTCTAATTCAACTAATCCTAATGGTCTACCATAATCTCCAAGATGGGCATCTCCTAAGACTGTATATCCCATTAATCTAGCTAATCTTTTCAAACCTTCACCTAGATTAGCACTTCTCAAATGGCCCACATGTAACGCTTTAGCTACATTAGCGCCTCCATAATCTATAATAACTTTTTTTGGTGTCGGCTTATCTATGTTATTTTCAACGTTTCCTATTATGCTATTTAATTCATCTACTAAATACTCATTTGTTAATGTCAAGTTAATAAAACCTGGTCCTGCTATATTAATATTAGTAAATTTATCATCTTTTTTTAACTTTTCAACTATTTCCTCAGCAATTTGTCTTGGACTCTTTCCATACTTTTTTGCTAATTGCATTGCTTCATTTATTTGAAAGTCCCCTAAATCTTTTCTTTTTGATGGTAATAAATTGATGTTATCTACTTCATATCCAATACTTTTTAATAATTCTTGTAGTTCTTTATTTATTTTATTTAAAATACTCACTTAACTCACCTCTATAATTAGTTTAAATTTTTCTTTTTCTATAAGATATTCTATATATATTTTCTTGTATCCTATATTTATCTTTAATGTTTTTATCTTTAAAATGAACTTTGACTTTATATCATTCAGTTCAATTTCTCCATCAGAAAATTCATTTTCGATGAAATGATATCGGAGTTTCATATTCTTATTTTTCCTAGTAAGAGTATAATCACTAAAATTAAATTTTACAATAGTTTTTAAATCATTATCTTCTATATAGCTTATTTCATTAGTTTGTTCATTATATATACCATTAGTTTCTATATCTAAGTTTCCACTAGGGCCAGTTAACTTCAGCTTAAGATGTTTCTTCATATGAAATGCTCCTTTCTAAAAATATTGGTTAAATTATAACATAATTATTAATTTTTTGATACATATTTTTATTTTAACTTTCCATAATATATTTGAGGTAGATACTATGAAGATAAAATCTTTAATTCGTTTATTAAGTAAATTAGCTCTGATTTTTTTCATTCTCTTGAGTAGTCTTATTGTATATCTTAAGCTAGCTCCAAAACTGGAAATTAATAATGCTAATAATGTAATACTTTATGATAGTAATGATATTGCTTTTTTTGAAGGAAGTCAATCAAAGCAATGGGTAAGTCTAAATAATATATCCCCATTTTTAATAGATGCTACTATAGCAACAGAAGATAAAAATTTTTATAAGCATCATGGTTTTGATTTTTTGCGAATTTTAAAAGCTTTATATGTAAATATTAAAAATGGAGCCACAATGCAGGGTGCTTCGACTATTACTCAGCAATATGCTAAAAACTTATTTTTGAGCTTCGATAAAACTTGGAAAAGGAAGTTTGATGAAGCTTGGTATACTATTCGTATTGAAGCAAATTATTCTAAAGATGAGATATTGGAAGGTTACCTAAATACAATTAATTATGGTCATGGACAATATGGCATTGCTAATGCAAGTAAATATTATTTTAATAAGGAACCTAGTGAGTTAACCTTAGCAGAAGCAGCTATTTTAACTGGAATTCCTAAAGCTCCTTCTAATTATTCTCCTTTAATCAATTATGATCTTTCAAAAGAAAGGCAGTTGATTGTTTTAAATGCATTAAAGAATAATAATAAAATTTCTGAAGAGGATGTAAATAAAGCTTATAATGAAGAATTGGTATTTAGTAATGAAGAAAATTACGAAGAAGCAACTTCATTAATGTATTATCAAGATGCTGTTATGGATGAATTAGAAACAATACCTTCTATTCCTAAAAGTTATGAAAATATTAAAGAATTGAAGATTTATACTAATTTGAATATAGATATGCAAAAAGAATTAGAGAAAAATATAAAAAATACTTTACCAGATGATTCTGATATACAAACTTCTGTTGTAATGATGAATCCGAATACTGGTGGAATTGTAGCCTTGATAGGTGGGAAAGATTATTTAAAATCATCTTATAATAGAGCTACTGATTCAATGAGACAAGTAGGTTCTACAATGAAACCATATTTATATTATGCTGCTTTAGAAAATGGATTTACTTCTAGTTCAACATTTACAAGTGAAAGAACCACTTTTAATTTAGAAAATCAACAAAGTTACTCTCCCCGAAATTACAATGAAATTTATGGTAACAAACCTATTAATATGGCAACTGCCATTGCTTATTCTGAAAATATTTATGCTATAAAAACGCATTTGTTTTTGGGAAGTGAAGCATTAATTAATGTTGCTAGACGTGCTGGTATTACTGCAAAGCTTGAAGATATCCCATCTCTACCTTTAGGTACAAATGAAATTAGTATTATAGAAATGGCAGCCGGTTATTCTGCTTTTGCTAATGAAGGTTATAAGGTAACCCCTCACCTTATAGAAAAAGTAGTAGATTCTACCGGAAAAGTTTTGTATGAAAATAATAATAATAAAGAATTAGTTTTGAATTCTAGTTTAACTTTTATTTTAAATAACTTATTAACTTCAACTTATGATTCTGACTATATTGATTATAATTATCCAACTGCTATTAGTTTAGCACCAAAACTTACTCATAAATTTGCACTTAAAAGTGGCACAACTAATTCAGATAATTGGAATATTGGTTATAACAAAGATATTGTTTGTGCAGTTTGGATTGGATATGATGATAATCAAAGCTTAAAGACAAGTGAATATAAATATGCTCAAAATATATGGTTCAATGCTGTAGAATATTATGAAAAGGGTAAAAAAGATATTGATACTTGGTATACTAAACCAAAAAATGTTTCCATTGCTTTAGTTGATCCGATTTCTGGTAAACCTGTAGATGAAACAGCTGAGAAGAAAAAATTTATGTATTTTATAAAAGGCACTGAACCAAGTGCCGTTGAACAGACATTTAACGAAAAGGAAAATTATTCATCGCCCTCTTAGTTTTTATATTATCTCAATGTACATTATCTTATAAATTTGATATAATGTATTTAGTGTTGGAGGGATGATATGTTAGAAATAATCATTGCAATTGCTTTTATAGTTATTCTTTTAGCATTAATCATTATATTTTATAGTAACAAATTTCAATTTGCTATAATAAAAATTGACGAGGCTGAAAATAATTTGGATGTTCTTTTATCAAAAAAACTAGATTTATTAGAAAGAACAGTTCCAATAATAAAGAAAGAATTAAAGCTAGATGAATTTTTACCTGAATTATCAGGAATTTCTGAAGCTAATTTAAATCATTTTCAATTAAATGAAATTTTAAATAAAGAATACAATATTTTATTTAAAACTTTAGATGAAAATGAAAAATTATTTAAAAGTGAGGCTTTAAATAGAATTTTACGTGAATTAAATGATAATGAAGAAGCAAAAGTTGGCTCTGTTAAATATTATAATGACAACGTAGTTATTTTTAATCAATTAGTTTCATCTTTTCCAGCTAAAATAGTTGCTTTGCTTCGCCATTATAAAAGAAAAGAGTTTTATAATAACGAAGACAAAGAGATTTATGAAATATTAGCTGATTAGAAAGAAGGATAAAAATGAATTTTATTGAATCTATTAAAGAAAGAGCTAAAAAAAATAAAAAAACTATTGTTTTACCAGAATCAATGGATAGAAGAGTTCTTGAAGCAGCTTGTAAGGCAAGAGATGAAGAAATAGCCGATATCATAATTCTTGGTAATTTAGAAGAAATAAGTAAAAATAATAGTGACCTAATTTTTGATAATATTAGATTTATTAATCCAAATACATCTGAAGATACAGAAAAATTGATAAATCAATTGGTAGAAATCAGAAAAAATAAAGGTATGAGTTACGATGAAGCTAAGAACTTATTATTAACAGACTATATGTATTATGCATGTATGTTAGTAAAAACTGGACAAGCAGATGGCGTTGTTTCTGGAGCTTGCCACTCTACTGCAAATACTTTAAGACCATCGCTTCAAATTATTAAAACAGCACCTGGAGTAAAACTTGTTTCAGCTTTTTTCCTAATGGTTGTTCCTAATTGTGAATATGGAGAAAATGGAATATTTATTTTTGGTGATTCTGGACTTGAACAAAATCCTGATCCCGAAAAATTAGCTGCTATTGCTGCTAGTAGTGCTAAAAGTTTTGAACTTTTAGTACAATCAGAGCCAAAAGTAGCTTTTTTATCTCATTCAACTAAAGGTAGCGCCAAACATGCTGATGTAGACAAAGTTGTGGCTGCTGTGGAAATTGCTAAGAGGGAATATCCAAATATCAAAATGGATGGTGAATTACAGGCTGATGCTGCTTTAGTTCCAAGTATAGCAGCTTCTAAAGCGCCTGGAAGTGAAGTTGCTGGTCATGCTAATGTACTAATATTCCCTGATTTAGATGCAGGAAATATTGGTTATAAATTGGTGCAAAGACTTGCTAAAGCTGAAGCTTATGGACCGATTTGTCAAGGTATTGCTAAACCTGTTAATGATTTATCTCGTGGATGTAGTGTAGATGATATCGTTGGTGTAATAGCAATTACTTCTGTTCAAGCTCATGGTATTTAAAAAAGTCAGGAAATTATTTTCCTGACTTTTTTATTCTACTCTCCAATCAATTTCTTTTAAATTATGTTCCCTTAAAAACTTATTAGTTTTGGAAAAAGGTTTGCTCCCAAAGAAACCATTTCTTGCTGAAAAAGGTGATGGATGCGCAGATTCTATAATATAGTGAATCGGATTAGTTATAAGACTTTTTTTACTCCTAGCAAAAGCTCCCCATAAAATGAAAACCACTGGAGTTTCTTTTTTATTTAATATTTTTATAACTTCATCTGTGAACATTTCCCATCCTTTATCTTTATGTGAAGCGGGATTATGTTCTTCGACAGTTAATACTGCATTTAGTAATAATACTCCCTCTTTAGCCCATGGTTTTAGTGAGTTATGTTTTGGAAATGGTATTCCTAAGTCACTTTCTAGCTCTTTAAATATATTTTGTAATGATGGTGGTTTTAGAACATCATTACTTACTGAAAAAGATAATCCTTCTGCTTGCTTAGGTCCATGGTATGGATCTTGTCCAATTATAACAACTTTTACATCATCAAACGATGTATATCTAAATGCATTGAATATTTCATTTTGCTTTGGGTATATTATCTTATTTTTATATTCTTCTTTTAAGAAAGATATTAGGTTAATAAAATATTCCTTTTTATATTCATCTTTTAATAATGTATCCCAATTATTTCCAATCATATTAACTCCTTATTTATGATAACTTTCATTATGATTTATTTTAAATGCTCTGTATATTTGTTCTAGTAAAATAACTCTAAATAATTGATGAGGAAAAGTCATTTTTGAAAAAGAAAGTTTAAATTTAGCTTGCTTTTTTACTTCATCACTTATACCATAACTTCCGCCTATAATAAAAGTTATATTACTATTTTCAAGTAATATTTTATCAATTTTTTCTGCAAATTCTTCTGAGGTTAATTGACTTTCCTGTATTTCAAGAGTAATGATATAATCTTTTAAATTAAGATTTTTCATTATTTTCTGTCCTTCTAATAAAATAGCTTTCTGTGATTCTACAAATCCTTCATCTTTTAATTCAACTATTTCTACATTAGTATATTTTCTTAATCTTTTTAAATACTCTTCGATGGCTTCTTTTAAATATTTTTCTTTGACGGAGCCAACTGTAATTATCTTAATCATTTTTACACCTCAATTATTTTACTAGATTCATTTTGTTTAGCAATGGTTATTGCTATATTCTCATCTGGTATTTCTTTTCTAATTGTTTCCAATGCTAGACTTTCTTTATTGTTAGTTTGGCTTAAGTGAGCTAAAATTATATTTTTTGTATTTGGTCCTATTATTTTTTTTAAATATTTAGCTGTTGTACTGTTAGATAAATGTCCTTTATCGCTTATGACTCTTTCTTTTAAGAATCTTGGATAAGGACCATCCATTAACATAATTTCGTCGTGATTGCTTTCAATTAAATAGCAATCTAAGTGAGTCATTTTAGATAATATTCTTCTATTTATGTATCCTGTGTCAGTAATGTAGCACATTTTTTTATCTTCTTCTTTTATTATATATCCTACTGAAAAAGGTGCATCATGGGACGTATGAAGCAATTCTACTTCTAAAGAATTGATATTAAAATTATCATCTATTATGTGGCATCTGGCATATGGTAAGGAATCACTTAAACTTTCATACATTTTTTCCGGTATGTATACACTTAAATGAGTGTTTTTAATTATTGATGATAAACCGCTTGTATGATCCTTATGACAATGAGTTATTAAAAGAGCATCAAACATATCAAAAGAAAGGGAATCCTCTTCTAACTTTCTTTTCAAAGTTATATAAGAAATTCCCATATCAATAATGATATTTGCATCTTTACTTAAAACTATTGTACAGTTGCCTTTTGAGCCACTAGCTATTGTTTGAACTTTCATTTTAATAGAAACTCATAGCGTTTAACGCTGTTCCTCCACGATATGGGAATCCTGTCCATACTGCAAAGTGTAAGTGAACACCTGTAGCAAATCCTGTTTGTCCCATTCCACCAATAACTTGTCCTTTTTGTACTACATCTCCAACACTAACATATCTACATCCATTACATAAATGGGCATACATTGTGTAGTATCCATTATAATGTCTAATAGTGATATATTGACCATTAGTACTTCTGTAGCCTGACTCTACTACTACACCTGATTCAGCCGCAAAAATATTTGAACCATATCCACAACCAGCTATATCTGTACCATCATGTAATACTCCCCAACGCCAGCCAAAATTGCTAGATATTGTTGAACATGTTGCTGGCCAGCCAAATATTCCTACAGTAGGAATTACAGAACCATATCCACCTTGGAAGTAACCAGAGCTATATTTCTTAGTTCCTTTTACTACGATTTCTTGTACTGGTTCTTTTAATACTTCTGTGGATACTGTTACGACAGAAAGTGTTTCACCATTAACTTTTTGAATTCTTTGAGTAACTCTATTTCTACCCTTTACACCAGCTTGTTTTACTTGAGAATAGCTTGTATATTGATTTGGATCTTCTTCAGTTACTGTTGTATAATTTTGATCTTCATCTTTAACTATGTAATCTTCTTCAACAATATTAATTTGGGGTTTTAATATTCCTAACGTTACTTGCTGACCAGGATATAACAAACTATTTAGACTTGTTATATCTGGATTTGCTATTAAAAATTCTTCTGTAGAAATCCTATTATTATTGGCTATATCTTCTATAGTGTCCCCATCTTTTACTGTATATGTTTGCTGAGGCTTAGTAGTTCCAAATAATAAGTATTGACTTAATTTTTCTTTATCCATATAAATAGTTTTATTTACTGGTATTCTATACTTTTTAATAGTTATTTTATTTTCAATAAATATTTTTTCAATTATAGTTCCTGTTTCTGTTATTTCTTCTTGTGTATTATTAGCAAAAGCTTCATATGCTTTTTCTTTAATAAAAGCTTTCGCTGTATTTTCAACAGCATCTGTGAAAACTTTTTTATCCAAAACATATATATATTGAGTTTTCCCTTTTATTTCTTTTCCAGATGCATCTGTTGTTGTTACTCCATTAATCTTTATTTGATATCCATTTATAGTAAATGGCGAAATATTTTTGATTTTATTATAAATAGTTTCTACAGATGAAATTTTATCATAGTAAGTTAATTCTTTTACTATATCTAGGTCTGTTGGAGCATAAACGTTATCTACATCATATTTTTCTTTTACTTCTGCTTCTTTTTGATCAATATAGTCATTTAATTCTTTTTTAGATGATATTAGACCTAAAGATTCACCTTTTAAATATACTCTATAAACTATTTTTGGCGTAACTAATAATTTTGAAAAACCAGCAGTAAAAAATATACTAATTAATAATAATAAAAATATTATTTTTTTATATTTAACCACTCTATCCCTCCGTCTTTTCTTTTTCTTTTCTTAAATTTAAGAATGTCGAAGTATTTTTCTTAAATAGTAACTCTATTGTTGTTGTTGGACCATTACGATGCTTTCCTATAATTAATTCACTTATACTATTATTATCTTCAGTTCTAGCCTCTTTATTGTAGTAGTCATCTCTATATAAGAATGCTACTATATCAGCATCTTGTTCTATTGAACCAGATTCACGCAAATCACTCATGATTGGTCTTTTATCTTCTCTAGCTTCTACACTTCTGGATAATTGTGATAATGCTATTACAGGAACATCTAATTCCATTGCTAAAGTTTTTAAGCTTCTTGAAATATCAGAAACTTCTTGTTGTCGATTAGTTCCATAATTTTTTCCACCAGAGATTAATTGAAGATAATCAATAACAACTAAACTTAATCCTTTTTCGCTACTAGCTAATCTACGACATTTAGCTCTAATTTCTCCTATTGTTATTCCAGGTGTGTCATCTATTACCATATTAGTTCCAGATAATTGTGAACAAGCTTCGTTTATTCTTTTCCAATCATTATTCATTAAATTTCCTGTTCTTAATTTAAAACCTTCCAATTGACCTAATGATGAAATGATACGCATTGCCAATTGCTCTGCACTCATTTCTAAGTTAAATAATGCTACTGATTTGTCTTGAGTCATAGCAACATGTGTCGCTAAATTTAAAGCAAAAGCTGTTTTTCCCATTGCAGGACGGGCAGCTATTATTATAAATTCTTTTCCATGTAGACCTGTGGTTAATTTATCAAAATCATACCAGCCTGTTGATAAGCCTGTAATCTCTCCCTTGTTTTCTGAAAGTCTTTCTAAATCTGCTTGTGTTTTTGTTAAGATATCTTTGATACTTCTAAATTCACTTGATTTACGATATTTTACTATATTTAAAATTTTTTTCTCTGAATTATCTAAAATATCATTTACTGTCTCATCTGTACGATATCCTTCTGATGCTATTTCTGTCGCTGTTTCAATTAATCTTCTTAATAATGCTGTTTCTTCGACATTTTGAATATAATAATCAATATTGCTTGCTGTTGGAACAAAATTTAATACTTCGCTTAAATATTCAACTCCTCCAACATCATTTAATTCATTATGATTTTTTAAATAACTTGTTACTGTCGTTAAATCTATAGGTGTCTTTGATTCATTTAAAGCTATCATTGTAGAAAATATCTTACTGTTTTTTTCACTATAGAATGATTCTGGCTGTAATGATTCACAAGCTTTCTGTAATGCGTACTTTGATAAAAAACATGCCCCTAATACTGATTCTTCTGCTTCTAAATTATTCGGTAAATTTCTTAATGGCATATTCTCACCTCTATTTTATCACATGTACTTTAATTTGTCCCTTTATTCCTGTATATAAATTAATTGTCACATTATGAAATCCTAGTGACTGAATTGGTGATGTAATTTCTATTTGATTTTTATCAATTTTATATCCTAATTTTACTAACTCATCTTTAATTTGTTTGATACTGATACTACCAAATACTTTATCTCCTTCACCTGTTTTAACTTTAAATTCTAATACTTCTTTTGATAATTTTATTTTTAGTTCTTCGGCTAATTTTCGATTTTTTTCATCTTCTGCTGCTTTTTTAGATTTTTCGCTTTCTAACTTTTGTAAATTCTCTTTATTTTTAATAACAGCATAACCATTTTTTATGAGATAATTTTCTGCATAACCATCTTTAACATTTTTTATTTGGCCTTTTTTACCTTGTCCTCTTAAATCTTTAATAAATATAACTTCCATTACTCCGTTTCCTCCTTTATTGCACTAATAACTTGTTGCTCAACTTTACTGATAGTAGAATTTTCTATTCTAGCGGCACCATTATAGATACCTCCACCTCCACCTATCTTTTCTAAAATTTTGCTTATATCATAATTTCCTAAGCTTCTAGCACTAACTCCAATTATATCCTTACCTATTTTTCCTATTACGAAAGATGCTTCTATGTTATTAAAAAATAGTAACGTATCTGCTACTTTTGCCAAATCTTCACGACGATATATTGTATATGGGGTAGCTTTTGTAAGTGCAACTTTACCATTAATAGTTTCAATACCAGTCATCAATTTCTGGCGTTCTGTATATTCGCTTATATCCTGTTTCAAAAGATATTGAACTTTTTTTGCACTTGCTCCTAAACTAGTTAGATAATAGGCAGTATAAAATGTCTCTGGATTTGTTTTTAAAGTAAAATTGTTAGTATCTAAAACAATTCCTGATAATAATACTGTAGCATAGTATGGCTCTATTTCTACGTCATAATATTCTATCAGTTCTGTTATCATTTCACAAGTACTTGATACTTCTGTATCATTAATTATTAAGCAATCTTTAATAGTAGTTCTTCCTAATTCATGATGATCTATAATTACTTTATTATTGAATGATTTTAATATGTCAGGGCTTTGAACTAATTCTTTTTTATTAGTATCTAAAATCATTAATAAATTTTTACTAATTCTAGGATTTTTATATTTTTCTATATCTTCACTTTTAATAATTTTAAAACATCCTTCTAGTTCTATTAATACCTTTTCTACTCCTAATTCATGTGTCTTATCATCTATTATTATATAACATTCTTTTCTTTTTCTTTTTGAAAGGAACATGCACATACCAATACAACTTCCTAAGGCATCCAAATCTAGATCTTTGTGAGCCATTAAAAAAATGGTTTTTGAATTTCTTATTAGCTTATTCAGTTCTCTTCTTTGTTTAATTATCCCCATTTTTTCCTCCTTTAAATTCATTCTTATTATATACTAATTATATATTTTTGTCTAACAAAAAAGCATACCATTTTGGTATGCTTAATATTATTTTGAATAAGGCATTAAAGCTATTGCTCTTGCTCTTTTAACTTGTTTAGAAATATATCTTTGATGTAATGCACAATTACCAGTTACTCTTCTAGGAACTATTTTTCCTTTTTCATTTGTATATCTTTTTAAAGTTTCTGGATCTTTATAATCAACTGTCTTACCAGCACACATCATACATATTTTTTTCTTTCTTCTATTGAATTCTGCCATATGCTATCCTCCTTTTTTTAGAAAGGTAATTCATCATCACTAATCTCAATACTTGAACCAAAGTCAGCAAATGGATTGCTATCTACGTCTGTTCCTTTGGTTTGTGGACTTGATCCAAAATCATAAGGAGTTGGACCTGCATTGTTTGTTGCAGTGGTATTAGTACTATTAGAATGATTTGAGGAATTTTTTGATCCTAAAAATTCAACATTATCAGCTATTACTTCAGTAATATATCTTTTTTGACCATTGTTGTCATCGTACGTTCTTGTTTGTAACCTTCCTTCAATTGCTACTTGACTACCTTGTGATAAATAGTTTTTTACATTCTCTGCTTGTTTTCTCCAAACAACTATATTAATAAAATCTGCTTCTCTTTCACCATTTTGATTTGAAAAGTTTCTATTTACAGCTAACGAAAACGTAGCTACTGGAGTATTACTTCCTGTATATCTTAGTTCAGGATCTCTTGTTAATCTTCCTATTAAAAAAATCTTATTCATAAATTACCTCGTTTTCTATTAATCTTCTGCTTTTACAATTAAATAACGAATTACTTTTTCATTAATTCTTACTACACGTTCAAATTCAGCAACTGTTTCTGGTGTTGTTTCAACTACAAATAAGAAATAGTATCCTGTTTTAAATTTCTTAACTTCATATGCTAATTCTCTTTGTCCCATGTTCTTTTCTTCAACAAATGTTGCTTTTCCATCTTCTAAAACCTTTTTTAACTCTTCAGCTGTTTTTTTAATTTCAACTTCTTCCATATCAGGTCTTACAACAAACATAATTTCATATTTATTCATTCTTTACACCTCCTTTTGGTCTATGGCCACATACTAGATGCAGCAAGGAGTATTTAAAATACTCGGTAGTATTATATCAACTCTTTTTTTATTTGTCTAGTTATTTATAATAAAACCCAACAAAATTTTGGCCAAATTTTCTTTTATCACCTTGTGCTGAAGCTCTATGAGAATAAAACCTATTATCTGTCATGGTATCAAAAGGACTCTCATAGATATTCTTTATCCCAATTTTTTCTAATTGCTTTCTGATTGCTCCATTCATATCTATATGATAATCGTTGTTTTCCTTGGTTATATTATCTTCCCATATTTCTTTATTTGTAGCCCATAATGGATATCTATCATAAATATAATATTCTTTTTTAGCGCAACTACCTATATAAACATACAAATCTTTTACATCACTATTATATTCTTTTTGAAGAGCTTCAATTGTTTGTTGTGGTAATAATCTATCAATGTATGATGCTCCACAATGAGATAGAGCTGTTACTCCTTTTTTTCTATCTTCTACTATAACTATAGGACAGTCAGCCATCTGATTTCCTACTACTATGTTTTTATATTTTTCTTCTAATATTAGAATATCAGCAGGCAATTCTTCGTTCCAATAATCTTCTTTTTGTAAATTACTATCATTAATAACTATATATTTTCCATCTGGATAATCAATTCTATTCTTATCACTTTTTTGACTTGCCTGAAATATTTTTTTAAAATCAAAATTATATTTACTTCCGGCTATCTTTTTAACTTTCATAAATTGATTTTTTATTTCATTTTCAGAAACATTAGACGGATAAAATTTCTTATTTTTACTAAATATTCCTTCTGAAATTCCTGTTTCAAATATTTTTATTTTACTTTCTAATTCCATATTTTTCCTTTATACATTAAATCTAAAATGACATATATCTCCATCTTGCATGATATAGTCTTTTCCTTCTAAGCGGGATTTTCCTGCCTCTTTTACTTTTAATTCACTTCCTTGTTCAATTAGATCACTATATGATATAACTTCTGCTCTAATAAATCCTTTTTCAAAATCTGTGTGAATTATTCCAGCACATTTTTTGGCATTCATTCCCTTTTTAAATGTCCAAGCTCTTACTTCATCTTTGCCTACTGTAAAGTAAGTAGCTAAACCTAAAATATCATATGTAGCTTTTATTAACTTATTTAATCCTGATTCTTCTAAACCTAAGGCTTCTAACATTTCTTTTTTGTCATCTACGTCTAATTCACTTAATTCTTCTTCTACTTTAGCGCATAAACTAACAACTTTAGCATTTTCTTTTGATGCATATTCTTTCACTTTTTTTACATAATCATTATCTTCTTTACCTAATTCACTCTCACTTATATTAGCTAAATAAATTATTGGCTTGATAGTCAAAAAACTATATGATTTTAGTATTCTTCTTTCATCTTCTGTATATTCGATTTGTCTTAATGGCACATTAGATTCTAAGGATTTTTTAGATTTTTCTAAAGCTTCTACTTCTATCAAATCATCCTTATTTTTTGTCGTTCTAGCTTTTTTTGCAACTCTTTCTAATCGATTATTGATAGTTTCTAAGTCTGATATAGCTAATTCTAAATTTATTGTTTCTATATCTCTAATTGGATCTACACTTCCATCAACATGAATTATTTTTCCATCATCAAAGCATCGTACTACTTCTACTATTGCATCTACTTCTCGAATATGTGATAAAAATTTATTTCCTAACCCTTCGCCCTGTGATGCTCCTTTAACCAGTCCAGCAATATCTGTAAACTCATATGAAGTTGGTATAAATCTTTCTGGTGTATACATTTCTCTTAATTTATCCATTCTTTCATCTGGAACAGTTACTATTCCTACATTTGGTTCTATTGTAGCAAATAGGTAATTTTCTGCTAATATTTTTTGATTAGTTATTGCATTAAACAAAGTTGACTTTCCTACATTTGGTAGTCCTACAATTCCTGCTGTTAAACTCATAATATTACCTCATTTCTTTTTCGTCAATATTATAACACATTACTTTGTAAAAAATAAAATATATGAAAACTTTTCATATATTTTACATGATAATTAAATAATTTTTTATATTAAATTGGAAGTGGTGTTTTATTTATATCTAGATTAACAAATTGAAATATGATAAATAAAATCATTGTAATTATAACTAGAAAAATAGTTCCAATTATAATACTTACGACACTTGTTCCACCTGTCTTTGCACATATCTCTTTTACTTTGCTCATACTTTTATTTGAATTTTTTTCTTTTATCTTATTGATTTTCTTTTTTGCATCTTTAATATAAAGTCCGTTGAATAAAACTCCAACAATTAATGATAATCCTATTCCAACAA
Organism: uncultured Bacilli bacterium; assembly: GCA_944350385.1. Lineage (GTDB taxonomy): Bacteria > Bacillota_I > Bacilli_A > RF39 > UBA660 > RUG14891. The sequence continues at coordinate 90,609 of CALVOV010000003.1, read as the reverse complement.
TAAAAGAATAAATAAACTGAGATAAAACTAAAAATATTGTAAAATAAATCATTGCATATAATATTTTTTTTCTAAATAGTAAATAATAACCACTAAAAATAAATGCTGAAAAGTTGAATGGTTTACTTGATATTTTAATAAAATTTTTTCCTACATAAGCTAATAATAAATCTTCGTCAGTAATATATTCTTCTTTAATGTTTTTTTCTTTTTTCTCAAGAGTGGTTACTTCATTCTTATTAAAAATGTTTTTTTCTATTGGAAATTCTTCATCCAATGTTTTAATATCTTGGTTATATAATTTGTCTAATCCTTCTTTGCTGATATTTATCTCATCATCACTATCTTCATATTTATTGTTTAATGGTTCTTCTGAATTTAAATTATATAAGGATTTTAAATCTTGATTATTATTTTGCATATTTCCTCCTCTTTTTTATTATATTAAAAAACTTTTATGAAAACATAAAAGTTTATATTGTAGGCAATACTCCTGGACCTATTGGAAGACCAATCAAATACCAGCCAACAACTACTAATATCCATGTAGCTGAAATTAGTAAAAAATATGGAGTAATAAGACTAAAAGCTTTCTTTAATGTATATGGCTTTTCTTTATTTAAATTATATATGTTCAAATAAGCTATATAAATTACTGATGCTGCTAAGAACGGAGTGAATCCATTAGTCATAGAATCCCCAGCTCTCATAACTATTTGAGCAAATTGAGGAGATATATTTGATTGCATAAACATAGGTACTACGATACCAGAAAAAATTAACCACTTGTTACTTGTACTTGTAAGAAAAATATTTGCTATCGCAATTAGAATTAATGAGATAACTATTAATGCTATTCCACTTAAATTCATATAATTTAATACTTCTGCTAACCAAGCTGTAATTACTATTCCGATATTAGTTTTCTTAAAAATAGCAATAAATTGTGAAGCAACAAATATCAAAATAATTGATGAACCAATATTTTCAAAACCTTTATTTGCCTTTTCTATGAGATCTTTATCATTATTTATTGTTTTAGCACCAATTCCATAAGCTAAACCGGTAAGTATAAAAAATAGTGAAATCATATAAGTAAATCCATCTTGGAAGTATGAACTTTCTCCAAAAAGCTGATTTAAATATGTTGTTTCTTCCATATCAAGTAACATCCCTGAATATGGTAAATTTGGCAATAATGAATAAATAAAAATCAATAATATTATTATACCTATTATTAATGAGAATTTTAATCCTCTTTTTTGACTTTTCTCTTGTTCTATTTTCTTCTGCTCTTCTTCTTCTAAATTGATTACTCTATATTGCTCAGTTGTGGCAAATTCTTCTTCTTTCTTATATTTTCCTATTTTTGGGGAAATTATTTTTTCAATTATTATTGTTCCAACTATTGATAATATTATTGATGCCGCTATAATGAAAAATAAGTTACTAGTCAATGATATATGCGTTGTTTCATCAATTAACATAGCTGCATTTCTTGTATATCCTATTAAAGCTACTTCAGTAGAACCAACAAAGATTGATACTCCATAACCAAATGACACTCCACAAAATGCTGTAATTATTCCTAAAATTGGATTTCTATTATTTATAAAATATATTAAAGCTACTAAAGGTATTAATATTGCATATCCAACGTCATTAATTAAAGACGAAATAGTCGCTATAAGAATTACTAGAAATGTTAATGTAGCTTTAGGGATATTTTTTAAATACTTTTTAGTAAATGCCTCTATCAACCCAGTAGCTTCAGCTATTGTTATACCCATCAAAGAAATTATCAAACTTGCTAAAGGTCCAAAACTTAAAAAATTTACCATGGCATTACTTATGATAAATTTAAATCCATCGAAACTTAGCATATTTTCTACTGCTACTAAGGTTGGTTCTAGTTCATACGTGTTTTCATTAACAGTTCTATAAGTTGCCTGCATTTCAAAAGCAGAAAATATCCAGCTTAGGAAAACTATTCCTACAATCATAGCAATGTATATTGTAATCGGATGAAAATAAAATTTCTTTAATCTTAATTTTTTTCCTTCTTTCATATTTTATTGTCCTTCCTGTGAAATTATTTTTTTTAATTTTTTATTAAATTCTATTCTAGGAATTAAAATAGTTCTTCCACAATTAAGACATTTGATTTTTATATCGGCCCCCACTCTTGTTATTTCCCACTCATTACTTCCACAGGGATGTTGTTTTTTCATAATTACTTTTGTTCCTAGATCATATTTTAAATTATTTATCATTATGCACCTCTATTTGTGGATAAGGAATTTTTATATTTTCTTTATCAAATGCCGCTTTTATTTCTTTTCTTAAAATTCTCTCTACATCATAGTGTTGCATTGTTTCTACCTCTAAAACTACTCTATAAACTATACAAGAATCAGATAACTCATTAATTCCTAAAATTTTAATTTCTCCTTTAGCATCTTTGATTTTACCGTCTAATTCTTTTGATAAATTCTCCAATACTCTTACAACTTTATCTTGATCTTCTTCATAGGCAACTCCAACATCAACAATCGCTAGTGAATTATGTAAACTATAATTTATTATCTTATCCATATAATGATTTGCTATTATTTTTGTTTCACCTTTATAATTAAGTATTCTAGTTGTTCTTAATCCTAAGAAAACAACTTCTCCCATAAATCCATCGACTTCAATTGTATCTCCTACTTCATACTGACCTTCTGTTACAATTGAAAATCCAGTTATTAAGTCTTTTGCTATATCTTGGAAAGCAAGACCTACAATTGCTGTTGTAACTCCTAATCCTGCTATTAGAGATGTTACATTAACACCATATGTAGCCATTATGCTAATTACTACAATGATAAGTATTATATATTTTATTATATTTTGAACTAAGCTTATTAATGTTTCAAGGCGATGATTTTTTATCTTACTATTTTCATTGCTAATAAGAATTTTTCTTATTACTCTTTTTACTATCTTATAACAAATGATACCTAAAATTATATATAATATAGGATAAAGTATATATTTTAGGTCAAATGCTAAACTGAAAATTTCTATTTTCATATATAAAAATTTAACCTCTATTATTTATTTGCATTATCTCTAATATTCTATTTAAATCATTTCCATTAACAAAGCTTATTTCTATTTTATTATTCCTTATTTTTACTTTTGTTCCTAATTTTTCACATAAATCTTCTTGAATATATTTGTATTCATTACTTGCTTTATATGTCTTATTAATTTTATTAGTTCTAGTATATTGATCTTGTTCTTGAGTTAATGTTTCTAGCTCTCTTACACTTAATCCTTTTTCTATTATTTTATTTGCTAATTCTTCTTGCTGCTCTTTGTTTTCTAATTTACTCAATACTCTAGCATGACCCATACTAATCTTCTTTTCACCAACTTCTTTTTGAATTGACTCTGGAAGATTTAATAATCCTAACATGTTGGTAATATGACTTCTACTTTTACCTAATCTTTCTGCTAATTGTTCTTGAGTAAGTCCTAAAGTATCTATTAATTTTTTATATGCCATTGATTCTTCAATTGCACTTAAGTTTTCTCTTTGTAAATTTTCTAACAAAGCAATTTCCATCATTTGGGTATCATCAAAATCTCTGATGATAGCTGGTATTTCTGTTTTTCCTGCAAGTATTGAGGCTTTTACTCTTCTTTCACCAGCAATAATTTCATATCCTTTAATACTTTTTTTAACAATAATTGGTTGAAATACACCATGTTCTTTAATTGAAGCAGCCAATTCTTTTAATGATTCTTCATCAAATATTTTTCTTGGTTGATATGGATTACTTCTCAATTGACTTAATTCAATCATAGTAATTTCTTCTTTTGGTGTTTCATTGAGTATCTTTTCTTCTACTTTTTCATAGTTAATTGGTTCATTGTAAAATAATTCTTCTAATCCTCTACCTAAAGCTCTTCTTTTTGTTGATGATTCTTGTGTATTATTTTCCATTTCTTGAAATCACTTCCTTAGCTAAATTTATATATGCTTCTGACCCTCTACTTTTTGGATCATAAACAATTATTGGTTCCCCATGTGATGGTGCCTCTGTCAATCTTACAAGTCTTGGTATTATTGTATTATAAACTTTTTCTTTAAAAAATTTTCTAATATCATCTACAACTTCAAATCCTAAGTTTGTTCTAGAATCTAACATTGTAAGTAATACTCCTTCGATATCTAATGTTGGATTAAGATTTTTTTGTGCCAACATTATTGTTCTTAATAATTGTGTTATTCCTTCCAATGCAAAAAACTCACATTGTACTGGTATTATTACAGAATTTGATGCTGTTAAAGCATTAGTTGTAATAATTCCTAGTGAAGGTGGACAATCTATTATAATAAAGTCAAAATCATCTCTTATTTGTTCAATATGTTGCTTTAATTGTTCTCCCTTTTGAAAACCATTTTCATGTCTACTTTTTTCTATTAATTCAATATCCAAACCAGCTAAGTTTATTGTTGCCGGCAAAACGTATAAATTTTTATATTTTGTTTTAATCATTGCTTCTTTTATTTCACATTCACCTATTAAAACATCATAAACGCTTTTTTCTATTTCTCCCTTATTTATTCCTACACCAGTAGTTGTATTTCCTTGTGGATCCAAATCTATCAATAATGTTTTTTTCCCTAATACTGCTAATGATGCAGAAAGATTTATACTTGTAGTTGTTTTTCCAACGCCACCTTTTTGATTTACTAATGATATAACCTTTCCCATCTAATCACCCATTTTCCATTTTCAAATAATATTGTATCAAAGAAAATCCTTTTTTTAAATCCTTTTATAAAAATTTATGATAATTAAAAGCCTAAGTTAATTTGCTTAGGCTTAATTTATTTTATAATTTTTATTATGATCTGATATGACTTTTCAAAATTCATTTCGTCTGAAGTTAATTCTATACCATGTTTTTTTAAATCTTCAATTGTTTTTCTAATTTTATCAGTAGCTTCTTCTATTGAATAGTTAGAATTATTAGGTGTTATTGCTGGGCCAATAGCAACAAAATCATCTGCTTCTGTTGGTTTAAAATAATCTCTTTCCTCTTTTTCTGCTGGCTCATTATCTGCATTTTTTACTATTCCCTCTGCAGGAGTCAAATATTTAAACGTTTCTCCATTTATTGCTGGACCGGAAGAAGAATTATTAATATTTAATAAAGAGTCTAAGTTTCCTGCTTGAGATGGTTCTATATTGTTTAAATCATTTGCTTTTTCTTTTATACTATCTACATTCACTTGCTCAACGTTACTATCAAAGTTTAATTGAGTTGGTGCTGCAGCTGTTACTTCATCAGCTGCTTTTACATTTCCATAATTGATAAATTGTGGAATGTCGTTATTTTCTTTTTCTAAATCTTCTGTAGGAGGAACTATTCTTACCTTTCCATAATTATCTTCTGGTGTTGAAATATCCGTACTTGGCATTAACGGACTTTCATTAACAAAATTTTGGTCTAAAGATACTTGTTTATTAGTTGGTATATTGATTGATGTTGGTTCTTGCTCTTTTGGATACATTCTTTTTATATCTTCTTCCAAACTTCTAACACTCATTTTGTTATTTATTATCTTCTTCAATTCTTCTTTTTGTTTTTTTGAATCCGGTATATTTAATAAACATCTAGCGTGTCTTTCAGATATCTGCTCTTTTAATACAGCATCTTGAACCTCTTCAGGTAGAGTTAGTAATCTTAATTTATTAGCAACAGACGATTGACTTTTTCCCATTGTTTTTGCCAATTCTTCCTGTGTCATTTGATCTATTTCAAGAATTTTTTGATATGTTCTTGCTTCTTCGATAGGGCTTAGATTCTTTCTTTGTAAATTTTCTAATAAAGCAACTTTGGAGCTTTCTTTATCATCTAAATTTCTTATTATTGCTGGAATTTTTGTAAGTCCAGCTAAGGCTGTTGCTTTATATCTTCTTTCACCAGCAATGATTTCATATTTTCCATTTACACTTCTTACTATAATTGGTTGAATTACTCCATGTTCTCTTATAGAAACTGCTAATTCTTTTAATGCTTTTTCATCAAATACTTCTCTAGGCTGAAATCTATTAGGTATAATGTCATCTAAGTATAAATAAACCACTTCATCTTTGCCTTCATTATTCATGATTATCCCTCGTTTCATTCTTCTATTACCCTATGCTATCATTATAAACTAATTTTTTTATTCTTTCAATAAAAAAATAACCAAGACAATTTGGTTATTTACTATTTATTTTTAATTAATATTAAACTCCTATTACTATTTTCTATTGGCAATAAAAATTTTTCAACATTTATAATCTTATATTTTAAATTTATTCTTTTTTTTACGTCTGTAGTTAACTCTTCATCAATATTTCCCTTCATTGCAATCATTACTCCGTCTTTATTTAATAAATGCATAGTATATTTTAACAATTTTTCTATATTAGCAACAGCTCTTGCTGTTACTACATCATATTTTTCTTTTAAATCTTCTCCTCTAACATGTAGAGCTTCTATATCTTCTAATTCTAATTCTTTAATTATTGAATTTAAGTAATTTACCCTCTTTTGTAATGCATCTAGTAATGTTATTTTTAGATTTGGAAAAGCTATTTTTAACACAATTCCTGGAAACCCAGCACCTGTTCCTACATCACATAATGTGTCAACTTTAGTAAGATCTATAATTTTTACTATTGTTAAAGAATCATAAAAATGTTTTAAATAGATGTCTTTTTTTTCTATTATTCTAGTTAAATTTATCTTTTTATTCCAATCTATTAATAACTTATAAAATAATTCTAGCTTGCTTAATTGTTCTTGAGTTAAACTTATATTAATTTGTTCTAATTCTTTAATAAATTGTTCTTCTGTCATTATTTATTCTTCTTTCTAAGATATACCATAAGAATAGAAATATCTGCTGGGTTTACTCCACTAATTCTTGAAGCTTGTCCTAATGTTCTTGGTCTTATTTCTTCTAATTTTTGTCTTGCTTCACTTGCTAAATTTAATATATCTTGATAATTTATATCTTCTGGTATATTTTTTTCCTCTAAAGATAACATTTTTTCTGCTTCTTTATTTGCTTTTTTGATATATCCTTCATACTTTGCATTTATTTCTATTTGTTCTTTTACTTCTTTATCAAATGGTAAGTTGATAAAGTGTTCAATTTTTTCTATCGAAATTTCTGGTCTTTTCAATAATTCCCATAGAGAAATTCCATCTTTTAAAATATTGGTATGAATCTCTTCTAAATAATCATTTACCTCTTTTTTAGGAGTAATTCTTGTTTCATTTAATATATTTGTTAATTTTTCTATGCTTTCTTTCTTTTTTCTAAATGATTGATATTTATCTTCAGGTACCAAACCTACTTGATAACCATATTCACGTAATCTTAAATCTGCATTATCGTGTCTTAATAATAATCTATATTCTGCTCTCGAAGTTAGTAATCTATAGGGATCTTTTATTCCTTTAGTAACCAAGTCATCTATTAATACTCCTATGTATGACTCATTTCTTTTTAAAATCAAAGGTTCTTTATTTTCTATTTTTAATGCAGCATTTATTCCTGCTATTAATCCTTGTCCTGCTGCTTCTTCATATCCACTAGTACCATTGATTTGTCCTGCTGTAAATAAACCTTCAACTATTTTTGTTTCTAGTGATGGTTTTAATTGTTTTGAATCAATAGCATCATATTCAATTGCATATGCGTATTTTAATATTTTAGCATGTTCTAAGCCAGGAAGACTATGAACCATTTGCTCTTGTACATAATGTGGCATACTTGTAGAAAATCCTTGTAAATATATATCATCATAATAAATGCTTTCTGGTTCTAAAAATAATTGATGTCTTTCCTTATCTGAAAATCTTACTACTTTATCCTCTATCGATGGGCAATATCTAGGGCCTACTCCTTCAACATATCCTCCATACATACTAGATTCTGATAAATGCTCTCTTATTATTTCGTGTGTCTTTGCTGTTGTATAAATTAAGTGACATGGTACTTGATTGTTTACATCATAATATACAACATCATCAAACGAGAAAACTCTCTCTACAGGATCTCCTGGTTCTAGACTTGTCTTAGAATAATCGATAGAATCTTTTTCTATTCTTGGTGGAGTGCCTGTTTTTAATCTTATAATATTAAATCCATATTCTTTTAACTTAGTACTTAAGAATTTTGAACTTTCTTCTCCATGTGGTCCTCCTGGTGTTTTTTCTGCTCCGGTTAATATTACACTTCTTAAATAAGTACCTGTTGTTAATATAACAATTTGAGATTTTATTATTGTATTATCAGCTAATACAACTCCCTTTATTTTTTTATTTTCAATCAACAAATCTTCTACGAAAGCTTCTTTTATATCTAAATTTTTAGTAGATCTTAAAGTTTTTAACATTTCTTTAGGATATGTTATTTTATCTGCTTGAGCTCTCAATGCTTGTACAGCTGGTCCTTTTTTAGTGTTTAACATTTTTAGTTGCAAAGTGGCTTTATCAGTATTTCTTCCCATTTCTCCACCTAATGCATCTATTTCTCTCACTACTATTCCTTTTGCTGGGCCACCTATTGATGGATTACATGGCATATCTGCTATATTTTTTATATTTCCAGTTATTAATAGAGTCTTATGTCCTATTCTTGCTGATGCTAATGATGCTTCACATCCTGCATGTCCTCCTCCAACAACTATTACTTCATATTCCATTTTTATTCACTTCCTATTTTCCTACACAGAAATTTTCAAAAAGATTATCAATAATTTCTTCTGAATAAGTCTCTCCGATAATTTCTCCTAAATTTTCAAAACAATCTTTTAAATCAATTTCAATAATATCAACAGGTTGTCCTTTTAATAGAGCTTTTTCTGCTTCTAATAGTGATTCGTAAGCTCGTTTTGCTAAAGAAATTTGTCTAGCATTTGTTAAATAAGTATAATCTGTTGTTTTTATCTTTTCTAAATTAAATAATTTTTTTATTTCTAACTTTAAATTTTCTATTCCATTTAATTCTGTAGTATTAGTATAAATTACATCTTTTATATCATTTGGAAGAATTATGTTTTTAGTCAAATCACTCTTGTTTACTACTATTATTCTTTGTTTATCTTTTGTTTTTTCTAATATTTCATTATCTTCTTCAGTTAAAATATCATTACCATTTAAAACTACTATTACTAAATCTGCTTCATTTATCATATCAATAGATTTTTTTACTCCGATTTGTTCAATTATATCTTCGGAATTTCTAATTCCAGCAGTGTCTATTACATTTAATAGTATACCATCTAAATAGATTTCTCCTTCTACTATATCTCTAGTAGTACCAGCTATGTCAGATACAATTGCCTTTTCTTTATCCAACAATTTATTTAATATACTACTCTTACCTACATTGGGTTTTCCTACAATTACTGTTTTTATTCCATTTTTAATGGTCATTGAATCTTCTGAAAGTTTTACTAGATATTCTAATTTTTGTTTCATATCAGTTATCTCTTTTTTTATTGTTTCTTCTGTTACGACTTCAATATCATAATATTCTGGGTAGTCTATATTAACTTCTATTTGTGATAATAAATTTTTTAGTCTATCTCTAAAGTTTCTTATTAACTCCGATGTTCTTCCCGTAAGACCAGACAAAGCTAATTTTCTAGCTTCTTCACTCTTACTTTCTATTATGTCCATTATAGATTCGCTTTTTATAAGATCTATTCTTCCATTTAAAAAAGCACGTTTAGTAAATTCTCCTGGTGCAGCTAATCTTGCTCCATTAGTGAGCATTAATTCTAATATTTTATTTGTAGTTATAATTCCACCATGACAATTAATTTCTACAATATCTTCTGTAGTATATGTTTTAGGAGCTTTCATTATTGAAACTAAAACTTCATCTAATAATTCTGTTTTTTCATTGTTTAGATATAAGTAACCATAATTTATAGTATGTGAAGGCACTTTAGTTAAATCTTTACCTTTAAAAAATTTATTTACTATTTCTATAGATTTAGGACCACTCAATCTTACTATTGAAATTGCACCTATTCCTAAAGCTGTTGATATAGCAACTATTGTATCATCCATAGTATTCCCCTCCGATATCGAACATATTATAGCACAACTATTTAATAAAAAAAAGAAGAATTAATCTTCCTTTGATTTTATTACTACATATCTGTTAGGTTCAGTTCCTTCACTTTCTGTATATACTTTCTTGTTATCAGCTAAAGCATTATGAATAATTCTTCTTTCATATGAGTTCATTGAATCTAATTTTACATCTATTTTAGTTTTTTCAACTTCTTTGGCTATTTTTTTAGCTAATCGTTGTAATCTTTCTTCGTGTTTTTTGTTGTAATCGTTAACGTCGATTGTGAATTTAAAGTTTTCTCCAATTATTTTATTTACGTGCAAACCAACATAAAAAGTTAGTGCTTTTAAATTTTTTCCATTTTTTCCTATTAGTAGTGCATCATTATCAGAATATATTATATATTTAATGGATTCATCAGTATTTTTTAGTTCTACTTGGGCTGTAAATCCTAAATCTTTTAATAATTTTATTATGTATTCTTTAATATATTTAGTTAATTCTCTTTTTTCAATTACTTCTATTTCAATTTTAGATGTTTTAAATAGTCCACCTTTTTGAGATTTTCCTTCTTTGATTATTAAATTTTCTTCAAGTTCTCTCAAATCTTCTTGTGCTTTTAAAATTGCCTCTTCCCTTGTTTTTCCTATGTAATTATGCTTTTTCATTTACTTCTTTACTCCTTTTAACTAAAATATTTTGAATAATTGTGAATGCATTTGATGTTACCCAATATATTCCTAAAGCAGAAGGCATAAAAAGTGCTGTTATTATAATTGTAATTGTCATGTATATTGGCATCATTTTCATAGCTGGCTCTTGCATATTTCCAGTTGCATTCATCTTAAAAGAATAAAATGTAGTTAATCCTATTAATACTATAAGTAATAAATATATGTAGAATGATGATGTTGCTATACCTACTCCTGGTGTAGTTCCTAATTGTAATCCTAGAAATTTATCTTCAAAAATTGCTGGAGTTCTCTGTACAGCTTCAAGGAAAGCTATAAACAAAGGTAATTGAAGCATTGAAAATAAGCATCCTGACATTGGATTTATATTATATTTTTTATAAACCATCATCATTTCTTGATTTTGTTTAATCATAGATTCTTGATCTTGCTTATTTTCATATTTTTTCTGAATTCTACTCAATTCTGGTTGAGCTTTTTTTATTAATTCAGATTGCAAAGCTGTTTTTTTTGTTACTGGAAAAGCAATTAATCTTATTAATGAACTTATAATTATCAATGATACTGCATAATTTCCAATATTCTTACCTAACAATATAAGAAGAAAGGCTAATGGTTTTACAAAGAAACTTGTCCATAGTCCCTCATATCCTCCTGATGTCACCTTCATTTCTTCACATTTGGGAAGTTTTTCTATATCTACACCATTTTTTTCATAAGCCTCAATTGTTGTTTTGTTAGTTGGTTGACATAATATGTTTTCAGTTAAATTTTGTCCTGTTTGCTCATTTTTTACAGGATTGTTATCATTATCAGTTAAACTTTTAGAACACGATGTTGTTAAAACTAAAATTAATATGATAATTAATACCTTTAACCTTTTAATTACTTTTTTATTTTTACTCATCACTAAAATCCTTCCTAATAGTGCTCATTATTTTTTCAAAATCAATATGCAATTCTGCAAATGACTTATCAATTGCACTTCTCCTTAATATTATAATATAATCTCTTTGATTAACATAGCTTTTTTTATAATTATCTATTAGAGACCTGATCTTTCTCTTATATAAATTTCGTGTTACTGCGTTACCAATTTTTTTTCCTACAGAAATACCAAACCTATCATATTTGTATGTGTTTTCCTTATAATATATAACAAAACTACTATTTTTTTTAGAAGGACAAGTATTGATTATATTGTCAAATTCTTCTTTTCTTTTAACTATATATAACTTTCTCATAGTTTTTCCACCCTTTTTTATTTTTCTTTATTTAAAGAGTAAAAAACCACTGGATTTACAGCGGTATTTTATTTACATAAATTTTTGCGTCCTTTACGACGACGACGATTTAAAATATTTGTTTTTTTACGTGCAAAAAAGCCTAATTTTTTTACTTTTTTACGATTGTTTGGCTGATATGTTCTTTTCATCTACTCCACCTCCAGACATAAATCCACCTTATTATAATAAATTATTTTGTGTTTTGTCAATTGAATTTTCTTTTTTTTATTTTAAACAATTTCCACAGACTATGTGGATAATAAAAATAAGTATGTTTAAAATTATATTGTGGAAAATGTGGAAAACTATAAATTTCTTTTATTTTATACCATTTTTAATTGTGGATAATTTTGTGGATTATTTGTTGAAAACTTTTTTCACAAATTTTATTAATTTTTTTGCACAGACTTTTGCACAAATTTTTTTTTTTTTCAAAAAATTATTCCATTTTTTTTTTATTTAAGGTAAACTAATAATCGTACTTTTACAGCAGGGGAGATGTTAGAATGAATTTTGATTCTATTTGGTCAAATTTTTTGTCAGATATTAAAGATGAACTATCATCTCTAGCTTTTAAAACATGGTTTGAAGAAACAAAACTTTTGAAAATCGAAAATTCAAAGGCATATATAATTGTCCCTATGCCGATTCATAAAAAACACTTAACTGACAACTATAGCTCCTTAATTGTTGAAAGATTGAATAATATTACTGGTTCTAATTGTGAATTAGTATTTTTATTAAATGAAGAAATAGAAGAATTAGTTCCTAAAACTGAAAATATAGTTGAAAATAAAAATGAAATTGAAAATACTGAAGAACTTAATGAAGTTGCACAATCAAATTTAAAGCCGCAATATACTTTTGACAACTTTGTAGTTGGAAATAGCAATAAGTTTGCTCATGCTGCTGCTTTATCTGTTGCGGAAAATCCTGGAAAAATGTATAATCCTTTGTTTTTATATGGTGAAAGTGGGTTAGGAAAAACCCACTTGATGCATGCAATAGGTAATTACATCGTTAAAAATAGTACAAAAAAAGTTCTTTATGTTACTAGTGAGCAATTTATTCAAGACTTTATAAAAACTAATAGAAAAGATGATTTAGAAACTAATTTTAATTATGTTGAATTTTTTAAAAATAAGTATAGAAATATAGACGTTTTAATAATCGATGATATTCAATTTTTAGGTGGAGCTACTAAGACACAAAGAGAATTTTTTCATACTTTTAATAATCTATATAATGATAGCAAGCAAATTATTATTTCATCTGATAGATCGCCAAATGATCTAAAAGTACTAGAAGATCGTCTAAGAACAAGATTTACATGGGGATTAGAAGTTAATATTTTCCCTCCAGATTTTGAATTGAGGTCGGAAATCGTTAGAAAAAAAATAATTTCAGAAGGATTAGAAAATGAAATTCCTGATGATGTTATCGAATACATAGCTTCTAATACTGGAACTAACGTTAGACAATTAGAAGGAGCTATTACAAGGTTAGTTGCTTATTCTTCTATGATGGGAAGTGCTGAAATTAACCTAGATTTGGCAGTTGAAGCACTGAAAGATTCTATAAGTAGAGGAATTGGAGAAAAAAATGATGTGCACAGAATACAAAAAATTGTTTCTGAATATTTCCAAATTTCTGTTGAAGATATTAGAAGTAAAAAGAGAAGTTCTAATATTTCTTTTCCAAGACAAATCGCTATGTATCTGTGTAGAGTTATGACTAATGAATCTTTTCCTCATATTGGAATAGAATTTGGTGGAAAGGATCATTCTACTGTTATGCACTCTGTAGAAAAAATTGAAAATGAGATAAAAGTTAACAAAGATTTAGCAAATATTATAGAAAAATTAAAGAAGGATATTGGACTTGTGTAAAACTTTTCTTTATCCACAAGTTTTCCACAGGTCTTGTTTATAAAAATTTGTTGATATATAATTAATTTATGAAGTTTTCAACTTTTTCCACAGTAATAATAATAATATTTTAAGAAAGAAGGAATATATATATGAAATTAACAATAAAAAAAGAATTATTACTTGATGCTTTAAATAAAGTATCAAAAGCAATATCTACAAAAAATCTTATTCCTGTTTTAGCAGGAATAAAGTTTGAATTAAAAAAGAAAAGATTGACTTTAACTGCTAGTGATAATGATATTACCATTCAAACTATTATAGAATCTAAGAGTGATGATGATTTTACTGTTGAAAATGAAGGTAGCATTATTATTCAAGGTAAATACATATTAGACATTGTTAGAAAATTACCTGATAAATATATTAATATAGAAGTAATTGATGAATTGAAAATATTAATTTATACAGAAAATAGTGAATTTAATTTAAATGGTATAAGTGAAAGTGAATATCCTAATATAGGACTAGAAGAAAGTAAAAAGAAAGTAAATATCAAAGCAGGAGCTTTAAAAAGTATAGTAAATCAGACAGCTTTTGCTACATCTAACGAAGAAAGTAAACCTGTCTTAACTGGAATTAATTTTAATATTGTAGGAGATATTTTAGAATGTAATTCTACAGACTCTTATAGATTAGCTAGAAAAATAGTAAAATTGGATAGACCTAGTGAAGAAAACTATAATATTGTTATACCTAGTCACAATATAATTGAATTTTCTAGAATTTTAGGTGATGATGATGAAGATATCGAATTACATATCTTTAATAATAAAATTTTATTTAAGACTGGAAATTTAAAATTTGAATCTAGATTAATAAATGGAACATATCCTAACACTTCAAATTTATTACCAGATGATTCTTTCTTGATTGTTACTACTTCACTTAATGCATTTTATGATGTTATTGATAGAGTTAGTATTTTAACAAGCGACAAAGAGAAAAATATAGTTACGTTGGAAACTTCAGGAAATATGTTGATTTTAAGAAGTAGTTCTGTTGAAATTGGAAGAGTAGAGGAAAAAATGCCAATTACTAAAAATAATAATGAAGATATAAAGATTTCCTTTAGTGCTAAATATATGATGGAAGCTTTAAAAAGTTTTTCAACAGAAACTGTGGATATTCATTTCGTAGGTGAAGTTAAGCCAATATTAATTAAATCTAGTGAAGATGAATCTTTAACACAATTAGTTTTACCTATCAGAACTTATTAAAAATCTCTAATTTTTGGAGATTTTTTTATTTTCGATATTATCCGACATATTATGATATTTTTCGACATTTTATTATGGTATTCTTTTAGCGGAGTTGAAAGAAAACTCCTGGGGGGATTTTATGAAATATGAAATTAATAAAGGTACTTTAGCAGTTGTACCAAATGAAGTAGGAGAAAGTTTAGTATATGAAGATAATGATCGTTATATTGTTAAACAAAGTCCTTACGAAATAATGGAATCAAGTTGTTTATATTTTGGTAGTAGTTATTCTGGAAGAAAAGAAGGTGCAAAAAATATATTAGGTGCTGAATATAAAGTTCCTATTGTTGTGGATGACTATGCTAATATAATAGTATTCCCAACAACGTCACCTTTATCAGAAGATTGTGTATGGATTTCTTTAAGTCATGTTAAAAAATATGAAAAAGTCGATAATTATAATACTAAAATAACTTTTAATAATGATAGAGAAATTGTTGTTCCATGTAGTTTTAGAACCATAGAAAATCAAATTTCTAGAGCTTCAAGATTAGATTATGTAATTAGAAAAAGAAAGAACCTTTAATTTATTAATAAAAAATAGCCAATGAAGGCTATTTTTTAGTGCTTTAAAAGGTCATTTATGATATAATAGGTATTGTATGTATAGGAATACTGGTTTAGGGGATAGGTGATTATATGATTATTTTAAACGGTAAAAAATGAAAGTAACACAAATTAATTTAATTAACTTTAGAAATTATTTGAATGTCACTATTAAACTGAATAATAATATGAATATTTTTGTTGGTGATAATGCACAAGGAAAAACAAACATATTGGAATCTATTGTAATTTTAGCATTAACTAAATCACATAGAGGTGTTAATAATCCTAACATAATAACTTTTGATAAATCAAAAAGTAAAATAAGGGGAATTATTAAAAAAAATCGATTAATTAGTAATTTACAAGTTGAAATAACGAACGAAGAAAAAAAATTATATGTTAATAGAAAAATTATTAGAAAAGTGGCAGATTATATTTCTAACTTAAATGTTGTTGTATTTACCCCAGATGATATTGAAATTGTTAAAGGTTCTCCTAATATAAGAAGAAATTTATTAAATATTCAATTATCCCAGATATCTAAAACCTATTTAAATACATATAACGAATATAATAAATTATTAAAAACTCGAAATGAATATCTTAAAATTTTATATAACAATAATATTGCAGATAAGAATTATTTGGATATAATTACTGATAAATTAATTGAGAAGGCAATAATTATTTATCAACAAAGAAAAGATTATATTGATTACATTAATGAAAAGATAGATGTTAATTTTAAGCTTATTTCAAAAGATTCTGGCTTAAAAGTTGATTATATTACTAATATTGATATTGATGATTATAATACTGAAAATATTAGAAAAAATTTATACGAAAAATTTAAAAAAAATTATTCTAGAGAGTTGCAATATGGTATGACTTGTTATGGTCCGCATAGAGATGACTTTCAATTTTTCTATAATGGTAAAGATTTAAAAATTTATGGTTCTCAAGGTCAACAAAAGATTGCCATTCTTTGTTTTAAATTATCTGAAATTTCAATTTTTAAAAATTATTCTGGTTTTTATCCTGTTTTATTATTAGATGATATTTTTAGTGAATTGGATATAAAAAGAAGAAATAATTTATTAAAAGTTATTAATAATTTTAATGTACAAAGTATTATTACTACTACGGATCTAAAAAATATAAATAAAAAATATTTAAAAGATTCTTATGTTTTTGAAGTAAAAAATGGAAATATTATAAGAAAGTAGGTAAGTTTATGGAAGAAAAAGTAGAAAAAGAGTATGATGCATCCTCAATACAAGTATTAGAGGGCTTAGAAGCTGTAAGAAAACGTCCTGGTATGTATATTGGTAGTACTAGTTCTAGAGGACTACATCATTTAGTTTGGGAAATAGTTGATAATGCTATTGATGAAGCTTTAGCTGGATATTGTAAGCATATTGAGGTAATTGTTGGTAAGGATAATAGTATAACAGTAAAAGATGATGGTCGTGGTATTCCTGTAGATATTCATCCAAAAACTGGAAAAAGTACTGTAGAAACTGTTTATACTGTGTTACATGCTGGTGGAAAATTCGGTGGAGGAGGATACAAAGTATCTGGAGGACTTCATGGTGTTGGTGCTAGTGTTGTTAACGCTTTAAGTGATTGGTTAGAAGTAAAAGTATATAGAAATAGAAATGTTTATTATCAAAGATATAGTCGTGGTGGTGTTCCAGATGATAGTTTAAAAATAATTGATCATTGTGATGCAAATCGTACGGGTACTACAGTTCATTTTTTACCAGATGATCAAATATTTACAGAAACAACAGTTTATGACTATGATATTTTAAAAACAAGATTAAAAGAATTAGCTTTTTTAAATAAGGGATTAAAAATTTCTTTAGTTGACGAGCGCGAAGAAGGAAAAAAAGATAGTTTTTGTTATGAAGGTGGATTAGTAGAATATGTGCAAATGTTAAATGCTAATAAGAAACCTATTCATCCAACTATTATAGATATTGATGGGGAAGAAAATGATATTCGAGTAGAAGTAGCATTACAATATAATGAAACATATAATTCAAGTATTTATTCTTTTGTAAATAATATTATTACTCCTGAAGGTGGAACTCATGAAGATGGTGTAAGAGCAGCTTTAACTCGTATATTAAATAATTATGCAAAAAGTTCAGGAATGTTGAAAGATAAAGATGATTCATTATCAGGTGATGATGTTAGAGAAGGATTATCTATGATAATTTCCGTTAAACATCCTAATCCTCAATTTGAGGGACAAACTAAAACAAAACTAGGAAATAGTGAAGTAAGAGGAATAGCAAATAGAATTTTTTCAGAAGTTTTTGAAAGGTTTTTAATGGAGCATCCAGATGAAGCTAAAATAATAGTTGAAAAATCAATGACAGCTAGTAGAGCTAGAGTAGCAGCAAAGAGAGCTAGAGAGTTAACTAGACGAAAAGGAGACTTAGATATTACTAACTTTTATGGTAAATTATCTGATTGTAAGAGTAAAGATGCTTCTGAATGTGAAATCTTTTTAGTAGAAGGTGATTCTGCAGGAGGTTCTGCTATTAAAGGAAGAAACTCAATGACACAAGCAATATTACCTTTAAGAGGTAAAATTTTAAATGTAGAAAAAGCAAGGCTTGATAGAGCTTTAGCTAATGAAGAAATAAGAACTATCATTACTGCCTTTGGTACAGGCATAGGTGATGAGTTTGATTTATCAAAATTAAGATATCATAAAATAATCATTATGACAGATGCTGATGTTGATGGAAGTCATATTCGTGTTTTATTATTAACTTTATTTTATAGGTTCTTTAGACCAATTGTAGAAGCAGGACATGTTTTTGCTGCTCAACCTCCACTTTTTGTTATTAAGCATGGTAAAACTATAAAGTATGTTTTAAATGAGGCTGAAAGAGATGAATATTTAGCTTCTCTTTCTCCTAATACAAAATACGATATTATGCGTATGAAAGGTTTAGGAGAAATGGATGCAGAGGAATTAAATGAAACTACTATGGATATAAATAAAAGAGTTTTAAGACAAATTACTGTAGATGATGCTCAAGCTGCTGACGAAGTTTTTTCAAAACTAATGGGTGAAGAAGTTGAACCTAGAAGAGAATTTATAGAAACGAATGCAACTTATGTTGAAAACTTAGATATTTAGGAGGTTTAAAATGGATCGTTTAGAAAAAAATAATATAGTAAAAGAAGTACAAGATTCTTTCTTGGAATATTCTATGAGTGTTATTGTTTCTCGTGCTTTACCAGATTTAAGAGATGGTTTAAAGCCCGTACATCGTAGAATTTTATATTCTATGTATGCTTCTGGATATACCCCAGACAAGCCACATAAAAAAAGTGCAAGGATTGTCGGAGATGTCATGGGTAAATTTCATCCACATGGCGATTCTTCAATTTATGAAGCGATGGTTAGAATGGCACAAGATTTTTCATATCGCTATATGTTGGTAGATGGGCATGGTAACTTTGGTAATATTGAAGGATATGGAGCAGCTGCTATGCGTTATACAGAATCCAGACTTTCTAAAATATCATTGGAACTACTTAGAAACATTAATAAAGAAACCGTTGATTTTGTACCTAATTTTGATGAGAGTGAAAAAGAACCTGTTGTTTTACCTTCTAGATTTCCTAATATATTAGTTAATGGAACTACAGGTATAGCTGTTGGTATGGCAACTAATATTCCTCCACACAATTTGAGTGAAGTTATAGATGGTTGTGTAGCTTATATTGAAAATCCAGATATTACTTTAGATGAAATTATGCAATATATAAAAGGACCTGACTTTCCAACTGGTGCTATTATTTTAGGAAATAGTGGAATTAGACAAGCTTATGAAACAGGTCGTGGAACAATAACAATAAGAAGTAGAGCAACTATTGAAGAAGAAAAAGGAAAACAATATATAATAATTGATGAAGTTCCATATGGAGTAAATACTTTAGATTTAAAAAATAAAGTGGCTGAATTAGTTCATAATAAGACGATAGAAGGAATTTCAGATTATCATTCTGATTTGAAGGATGGTATTAAAATCACAATAACTTTGAAAAAAGATGCTAATGCACAAGTTATTTTAAATCAATTATATAAACACACAGATTTTCAAAAAACTTATGGAATTATTTTCTTAATGTTGGATCAAGGTGTTCCAAAAACTTTAGGATTGTTGGATATTATTTCTAAATATATTGAATTTCAAAAAGAAATAATTATCAGAAGAACAAGATTTGACTTGAAGAAATGTGAGGAAAGAGTTCATATTTTAGAAGGTTTAAAGATTGCTTTAGATAATATAGATGCAGTTATTGCTTTAATTAGAGCTGCTAATTCAGATGATGAAGCTAGATATGGTTTAATGAGTAATTTTAAATTAACTGAAATACAAGCTAATGCAATTTTAGAGATGAAATTACGCCGTTTAACCGGTTTAGAGAGAGAAAAAGTAGAAAGTGAGTTAAATGACTTACTCGTTCAAATTTCCGAGTTAAAAGCAATTTTAGCTAGTGATGAGCGCATACTTGGTGTTATCAAAGAAGAATTATTAGATATTAAAGAACGATTTGGTGATGATCGTAAAACTCATATTGATATGACAGCTGTTGATTATATCGAAGATGAATCGCTAATACCTAATGAAGATGTGATTTTAACATTAACAAAAAATGGTTATATAAAGAGATTAAGAAATGATACCTATAAAACACAAAATAGAGGTGGCGTAGGTATTAAAGGTATGACAACAAATGAGGAAGATATAGTAGATCAAATGATCTCATTAAAAACACATGACTATCTATTGTTTTTCTCAAATAAGGGAAAAGTCTATAGAATAAAAGGCTATGAAGTTCCTGAATTTTCTAGACAATCAAAGGGGTTACCTATAATAAATTTATTACAGTTAGATAAAAATGAGAACATTAGTTCGATAATTAATATAAATAGCGAAGATGAAGTTAAATATTTAACATTTATTACTAAGCAAGGATTTGTTAAGAGAACTGATGTTAGTGAATTTGAATCAATAAGAAAAACAGGAAAAATTGCAATTAATTTACGTGATGATGACGAACTAATTTCTGTAAACAAAACATGTGGAAAAAATGAAATAATTATAGGTGCACAAAATGGTAAAATGTGTAGATTCCCAGAAAATGAAGTTAGAATTATGGGTCGCTCAGCATCTGGAGTAAAAGGAATGGATTTGGATGGAAGTTATGTTGTAGGTGCTGATGTTGCTTATGAAGATGATTTATTACTTTTAGTAACAGAAAAAGGTTATGGTAAAATATCTTCAGTTGGTGAGTATAGATTAACACATAGAGGTAGTAAAGGAGTTAAAGCTTATAATATAACTGATAAGAATGGATTAATGTCAGCTTTAATGAAAGTTTCTGATTTAGATAAAAAAGATTTAATGTTAATAACAAATACGGGTATAGTAATGAAAATGCCTTTATCTCAAGTTTCAGTGTTAAAAAGAGCTACTCAAGGTTTAAGATTAATAAATTTAAAAGATGATCAAGTAGTTTCTTCAATTGCTGTAGTAGATAAAGATGATCAGCAATCTGAAAGTTCAGAAGAAAATATAGAACAATAATATAATAAGCAAAAATATTTTTTAAAAAACCAGAACGCAAAATGCGCTTTGGTTTTTTATTTTTTCCACAATCGATAATTTACAATAACCAAAGTGGTTAATTTAATTTATCTAAATTTATAAATAAAACGTATATTTTCTCAAAAAAAAGTAATTTTTATTCATGATGATGGTGTAATAACTAAAAAATTATTTCCCGGGAAATAAAACAGGTAATAAAAATTATTTCCCGGGAAATAATTTTTATTTAATCCACAACTCAATCAATAAAACAAAAAATCCACAAATAATTTTAAAAATTTGAGTTCAATAAATTATTAAAATATTTCCCGGAAAATATTTTTCTTAGAGTATAATGATATTATTAACAAAATTAATTTACAAATGTTTCACGTGAAACATTATTTAACATTACTTTTACATGTTTCACGTGAAACATGTAAAAAAAGAATTTACAAAGTAAAAAGAATATAATACAATATTAACGTGCAATGAAAGTGTTTGAAACAGGTCAGGATTGGAAGATAGCAGCCTTAAGAACCAACTTTCATGTGCACTTTTTATTTTTGAGGTAAAATTATGTACAATGAAAAATATATGTTATTAGCTTTAAAAGAAGCACAAAAATCTTTCCACAATAATGAAATACCAGTAGGAGTAGTAATTGTAAAAGATAATAAAATTATTTCCACAGCCCATAATTTAAAAGAGAAAAACCAATGTATTTTGGAACATGCAGAACTTATTGCTATACGCGAAGCTTCTAAAAAATTAAAAAACTGGAGATTGATTGATTGTGATATTTATGTGACTTTGGAGCCGTGCGAAATGTGTGCTGCTGCTATAAAACAATCTAGAATAAAAAATATTTACTCTGCATTAGAAAATGATGATAAAAGTACTCATGAAAGGGTACTTTCTATATTAAATACAGATAAGTCAAATCCAAAAGTTAATTTAATTAACAACTTAAAAGTTTCAGAATCACTATCTTTATTAAAAGAATTTTTTATTTCCACAAGGAATAAGTAATATTCTTTTTTTTATGATATAATATTTGTGATTTGGAGGAAATAAATATATGTATAAAGCATTATATCGACAGTATAGACCTATGACATTTGATGATGTTTTCGGTCAAGATACGATTGTCAAAACATTAAGAAATTCAATTAAAAATTCATCTTTTGGACATGCATATATCTTTTTTGGTCCTCGTGGTACTGGAAAGACTAGTATTTCAAAGATTTTTGCTCGTTCCGTAAATTGTCTAAATCCGATTAATGGAAATTCATGTGGTAAATGTAATAATTGTTTAAAATCATATGAAAAAGAATGTGTAGATATTATAGAAATAGATGCAGCTTCTAATAATGGTGTTGATGAAATTCGTGAATTAATAAATAAAGTATCTCTTGTGCCGGCAGAATTAAAATATAAAGTTTATATTATTGATGAGGTACATATGCTATCTATTGGAGCGTTTAATGCATTGCTAAAAACGTTAGAAGAGCCTCCACAACATGTAATTTTTATTTTAGCAACAACTGATCCACAAAAGGTTCCGGAAACAATCATTTCTCGTTGTCAATGCTTTTCTTTTAAAAGAATTTCCACAGAAAATATTGTTTTAAATTTAAAGCAGATTTGCGAAAAAGAAAATATTGATATAGACAATGATGTAATAGAAGAGATTGCTTGTTCTTGTGATGGAGGTATGCGTGATGCTTTGAGTTCATTGGATCAATTGCGTTCTTATTCTGAATCAAAGATTACTATTGGAGATTATGCAGCAGTTAATGCGTCCTTAACTGAAGGCGAAATAAATAAGTTTTATAGTGCTATTTTTAATTGCAATTATGTTGAAGTGTTATCATTAATAAAAAAATATAATAGTGAAGGAAAAAATTTAATAAATATTTTAGAAAAATTGATGCGCACAATGCGTAACGAAATTGTTGAATTTTATTCAAATGGAAAAAATCCACAATTTGATGTTGATTTAATCCTTAAATTAGTTTTAAAAATAAATGAAAAAATAATCGATATTAAGAAAAGTTCTAATCCAGTTATTTATATTGAAATGTTTTTATTGGAATTTATGAATAATATCAAAATGAATTCTCAAGCAATTAATAGTTTTAATGTGAACGATGATACGACTAAATTATTTAAAATTAATGAACAGAATTTAGAAGAATCATCGCAAAACGTTGAAAACAAAGATAAAAATGATAAATTTAATGAAGAAAAAAAATCAGAAAGAATTTTAAGAAACGATAATATTATTGAATTTAATAAACAAAATGAGAATGAAAATGTAGAGAAAACTTTTTATCCACAAGAAAAAAATAAAAAGGTTAAAAATATTAGTGAAATAATCGATGTTAGAGTAAATAATACATTAGCAAAAGCTAATAAACAGATATTATTGAGAGAAATCTCAAATTTGGATTTATTTAAAGATTATACATTTGATCAAGAAATTGGATATATTGCTTGTTCAATTTTAGACTCAAAAATTAGGGCTGCAAGCGATGAAAATATTATATTAAGTTATGAATATGATTCTATTGTTAAACAAAACATAGAAATATTAGATAAGTTAACTTCGGTTTATAATTCAATAACTAATTCTAACAAAAAAATAGCTATTATTTCAGATAAAAAGTGGGAAGAAATAAAAAATAGATATATTCTTGACAAAAAAAATGGTATAATTTGGAATGTTTTACCAGAACCAGAAGAAATTTTTGAAGAAGAAACAAAAAATGGTATAATAAATAGTAGTGCAATAGAACTTTTTGGTGATATTGTAGAAATAAAATAGGAGGATAATTATGAATATACAAGCTATGATGAAACAAGCGCAAGCTTTACAAAAAGATATGTTAAAAATAAAATCCGAAATTGATAATAGTGAATTTATTGGTGAAAATTCAATGATTAAGATTACAATTAAAGGTAATAAAGAAATTAGTGGTGTTGAATTAAAGGTCACTGATAATTTGGATAGTGAAGATATTGAGATGCTACAAGATATGATTAAAAGTGCATATAATGATGCTGCTAAAAAAGTTGATGATACTACTGAGAAAAAAATGGGTAAATTTGGTAATATTCCAGGATTATTTTAGAAAAAATTATGTATCCTGAAAGTATTAAAAATTTAATAGAATCCTTTAAATTTTTACCTGGAATTGGCTCTAAAACAGCAGAAAGATTAGCTTTTTCTATTTTAGACTTAGATGATGATCAAGTTGCCTTTTTTTCAAATAGTATCGATAGTGTTAAAAAAAATATTCACAAATGTAGTATTTGTAATACTTTGACAGAAGAAGATATTTGTTTTGTTTGTTCTAATCAAAATAGAGATAATTATACTTTGTGCGTTGTTGAAGATAGTAAAAATGTGTTTTTATTTGAAAAATTAGGAATATTTAAAGGAAAATATCATGTTCTTGATAGTTTAATTTCTCCGCTAGAGGGAATAAATCCAGAAGATATTGGAATCGAAAAATTGTTAAATAGAATAGAAAATGAGCATTTTGAAGAAATAATTTTTGCCTTTAAGCCTAGTGTTGAAGGTGAAACTACGGCTCTTTATATAAAGAAAATATTAGAAGGAATTGATATAAAAGTAAGCAGACTTGCTAGTGGAATACCAATAGGTGCAGATATGGAATTTCTTGATTGTTTGACTTTGGAGAGAGCTTTGAATGATAGAAAATCTATAGAATAAAATTATAAAAAATTCATATTCTCTATTAGGTGATTATTATTTTTAAATTTGTTAAGCGTATTATAATGAGTTTTGTATTATTATATACATATAATTTATTAGCTGTTTCTGTTAATTTAACTATTCCTATGAATGTAATTACTATTTTGGTGACTTCATTTTTAGGTATACCTGGTTTTTTTATGTTAGTTTTTTACAAAACATTTATGTAGGGGGTATTTTGATGAACAATCATTTAGATAAAAAACATTATTCTATTATTGATCGTATATTTAAGAATGATTGTATCCCTCATGCGATTTTATTTGAAGTTGATGATTGTGAAAAAATATTTTCTTTTATAAAGCAAATAGTTAAACTAATATTATGTAAAGATAAGAATAAAAATTTATCAACTATTGATTGTGGAAAATGTAATATTTGTTCTTTAATCGACTTAAACAATTATCCTGATTTAGTAGTAATTAAATCTGACGGAAATTGGATAAAAAAGAGCCAGTTAGTAGATTTGAAAGAAGAATTTAATAATAAGTCTTTATTGGATAATAAAATGATTTATATAATAAATGAAGCAGAAAAATTAAATGTTTCGTCTTCTAATTCTTTATTAAAATTTTTAGAAGAACCTGAGGAAGATATTATTGCTATATTATTGACTACTAATCGATATTTATTGTTAGATACGATTTTATCTAGATGTCAAATTTTTTGTTTAAAAGACTTTGATTATGAAATAGATAATGAAAGTTTAGATAGAGTTGAATGTTTAATTGAATATTTTATTAAACAAAAAAATTTATTTGTTGACTATAAATATTTATTGGATAATATCTTTGTAGATAAGAATACTACTAGTAAATTATTATCCGATGTTAGTAAATATTTCTTGTGTTACCTTAATAATATAAATTCAGAAGCACTAAAAGATAGTAAAATTTATAATAACTTGAATAAAGTAAAAATTGATCAAATTATTTTATACATTAAAATAATTGAATCAGAAGTTCAGAAATTAGAATATAATGTTAATTTTAAAATATGGTTAGATGGATTTTTTGTTAAAATTATAGGAGATGTTTATGATTGAAGTTGTTGCTGCAATAGTTGAAGCTAGTAAAAATATTTATTATTTATCAACAAATGGTCTAGAATTAAAGAAAAATGACAAGGTGATAATTGAAACTGACCTTGGTCTTTTTGTTGCTAGAATAATAAAAGAAAATTATAAGGAAAAAGAAGAAAATTTGTTTTTACCATTGAAAAAAGTGGTACGTATAGCAACGACTGAAGATTTGTCACAAATTAATTCTAATAATAATGAATCAGAAAGGGCATTAAATTTCTCAAAAAAAGCTAGTAGGGATTTAAATTTGGATATGCATTTTATTGATGCTAAATTTAATCTTGATAAATCTATATTAGTTGTTTCTTATGTTTCTGATTCACGTGTTGATTTTAGAGAATTAGCAAAAAAAATTGCTCAGAAGTATCGTACTAGAATTGAATTAAGACAAGTCGGAGTAAGAGATAAAGCAAAACGTATAGGAGGATTAGGACCTTGTGGTTTATTTCTTTGTTGTAATGCTTTTTTGACTGATTTTAGTAGTGTTTCTATTAATATGGCAAAAAATCAGAATTTAGCTTTATCTCCTTCAAAAATAAATGGAGTTTGTGGAAGATTACTATGTTGCTTAGGATATGAAAATGAAGTTTATACTAAATTAAAGAAAGATCTTCCAAAAGTTGATATGGTTACTGACACACCTTTAGGTATGGGGAAAGTTGTTTCTATTGATATATTGCGTGGTACTTATTGTGTTAACTTAAAAGATCAAGGAATAATAGAATTTTGTAAGGATGGAAGTAATGAAAGTATTAAATGATATTTTAGGATATAAAAATTTAAAAATTTATCAAGATTCTGATTTTTTTTGTTTTTCATTAGATAGTGTTATTTTAGCCAATTATTCTAATATTAGACCAAATGATAAAAAAATATGTGATTTAGGAACGGGAAATGGTGTTATTCCCTTAATACTTTCACAGAGAACCAAAAGTAATATATATTGTGTTGAAATTCAGACTAAATTATATAATCTTGCAAAAGAGTCTTTTAAGTATAATCATTTAGATAATCAAATTACTATTTATAATTGTGATATTGATGATAAAATTAATTTTCCTTTTACTGATTTTTTTGATTTAGTTTTGTGTAATCCTCCTTATTTTAAATTAGAAAAAAAATCTTTGGTTAATATTTCTGTTGAGAAACAAATTGCTAGACATGAAGTAAAAATGAATTTAGAAAAACTATTTAAAGTTACTAGTAACATTTTAAAAACAGGTGGCAATGTATGTGTTGTCCATAGACCAGAACGATTAATCGAAATTTTAGATATCATGAGAAAATATAATATTGAACCCAAAAAAATTAAAATGGTTTTTCAAAATATTGAAAGTAGTTCTAAATTAGTATTAATTGAAGGTCAAAAAGGAGGAAATCCTGGTTTAAAAGTAGAATCTCCTCTTATAATGTATGATTCTACTGGACAAATGACTGAAGAATATTTTAAGTTAATGGAAGAGGTGAGAAAATGAGCCAAAAGAGTTATGATGATTCAGCATCTTTATATTTGATTCCAACTCCAATCGGAAATTTAGATGACATAACAATAAGATCTCTTAATATTTTGAAAACTGTTGATTTGTTATTATGCGAAGATACACGAGAAACAGGAAAGTTGTTACAAAAATATAATATCAAGAAGAAATTAATTGCTTGTCATGAATTTAATCAAAACAAAGTAAAAGATTATGTAGTAGAAGAGCTAAAAAAAGGATTAAATATAGGTTTAGTTACAGATCAAGGAACGCCAATAATTAGCGATCCTGGATTTGTTGTTGTTAAAGAGGTTATTAATAATAATTTTAATGTTATTAGTTTACCTGGAGCTACAGCTTTTGTGCCAGCTCTAATTAATTCTGGTATTAATCCATCACCTTTTTTGTTCTATGGATTTTTAAATTCAAAAGACTCTAAACAAAAAAAAGAATTGGGTGAATTGAAAAGATTACCTTATACTTTAATTTTTTATGAAGCACCACATAGATTAAAAAATACTTTATCAAATATTTTAGAAATATTTGGTGATCGTGATATATGTTTAGAAAGAGAAATTTCTAAAATACATGAAGAAGTAATTAGAGGTAAAGTTAGTGAGATAATAGCAGAATCTGATAATTTAAAAGGCGAATTTGTTATAATTGTATCTGGTAATTATGAACAAAATAATTTTAATAATTTAGATATTAAAGAACATGTTGATTTATATTTAAAAGATGGTTTAACAACAAATGAAGCTATAAAATTAGTTGCAAAAGAACGTGGTGTTGCAAAATCTATTGTTTATAAAGAATATCATATTGGGAAGTGATAACAATGAAATTAGTAGTAGGATTAGGAAATCCAGGTAGAGAGTATGAACATACAAGACATAATATTGGTTTTGATTTTTTAGATTATTTTGTTTCTATTAATGAAATTTCTGGAAATTGGTGCAATAAATTTAATGGTATATTTTTGCAAACAAATATAAATAACGAAAAAATTATGTTTTTAAAGCCACAATCTTTTATGAATTTATCTGGTGAAGTTGTTAAAAAATATGTTGATTATTTTAAAATAGATATTTCAGATATTTTGATCATTTCAGATGATTTAGATATTTCTATTGGTAATTTTAAATTAAAGGCAAGTGGATCTTCTGGTGGACATAATGGTTTAAAAAATATCGAATTGCATTTAGGTACACAAAATTATAAAAGATTAAAAATAGGTATTTCTAAATCTGGAAGTATTGACACTAAAGATTATGTTTTAGGTAAACTTTCAACTGATGAAAAAAATAAAATTAATGCTTGCTTTAAGGAATTGAATATTGTTTTAAACGATTATTTTTATAAAGATTTTAATATTTTAATGAGTCTTTATAATAAAAAAAATAGGTGATGATATGAATTTTTTCAATCTATTTAAATTTGATTATCAAAAAGACATGGGTATGACTGGTTTAACCGATGAATTTTTTTGTGTTTATTTATCTTATATATTAAAAAAAGAAAATAAATCAATATTTGTTGTAGTTAATTCTCTTTATGAAGCAAATAATTTATATTCTTCGTTAATCACTTATAGTGATAAAGTTTGCTTGTTTCCAATGGATGACTTTTTAACAAGTGAAGCTTTGGCTGTAAGTCCTGATTTAACTATTTCTAGACTTGAAACTTTAAATAGGTTAATGACCAGAGATAAAATGATTGTTGTCACTAATCTTATGGGATATTTAAGATATTTACCAACAATAGAAAATTATAAGAATCATAGTTTTAAACTTAATGTGAATGATGAAATATCTCCTTCTAGAATTGTCCAGTCTTTAAATTCATCAGGATATAATAGAACAACTATAGTTAATAAAACTGGTGAATTTGCTGTCAGAGGGTTTGTATTAGATTTTTTTCCTCTTGGTGAAGAATATCCAGTAAGAATCGAGTTTTTTGGGGATGATATTGAATCTATACGTTATTTTGATGTTGATACTCAAAAGTCAATTAAAGAATTAAAAAGTATTTTTGTAAGGCCTTTTTCTGAATTTATCACTGATAAAAAAGTTGATGATTTACATTTTAATAAGCAAAAATTTTTGCCATTCTATGAAGATGTTGTAAATATTCAAGAATATTTAACTGATTATATAACGATATTTAAAGATTATGATCAATTGGAAGTTTCTTATAAAAGAATTTTAAATGAAACATTAGAATATAAAAATAATAGTGATCAAGATTTTAATGGTCAATATATGTTTTCTTTTAATGAAATAAATAAAGTTTTTCCTATGTATTATATGAGTATTGATAATATTGCTAATAAAAATTTATCTAAATTAGAAGATTATAATGTTCATACTATTAATAATTTTAATGAAGATGCTAATAAGATTAATACTTTTATAAGGGATAAAATAAATAATAATTTTACAGTTCTTATTTGTTTAAAAAAATATCAATTAAGAAAAATTATTTCTATTTTAAACATGAAATTAGTGGAAAGCACTTTTGAATCTATTTTTTTGAATGATGTTAATTTGATTGATAAAGACTTAAATCAAGGATTTATTTATAATAATGTGGTTGTTTTGACGGCTAATGAATTATTTATTAATGTAGAAAAGAAAAAAAAGTTTCATACTAATTTTAAATATGGTGTTGGTATTAAAGATCTTTCTAAATTATCTGTTGGTGATTATGTAGTTCATAGTGTACACGGAATAGGTATTTACAATGGGATAAAGAATTTGAATGTTAATAAAATATCTAAAGATTATTTAGAAATTTTATATCAAGGAACTGATAAAATTTATATTCCTGTTGAAAAAATAGATTCTTTGTATAAATATTCTGCTCAAGAAGGTGTCATTCCTAAGATAAATAAGTTAGATAGTATTGAATGGGAAAAAACAAAAACAAGAGTTAGAAAGAAAATAAATGATATAGCTGATAAATTGCTTAAGATTTATGCAGAAAGAGAGTCTCGTAAAGGGTTTGCTTTTTCTAAAGATAATGAGATGTCGGTGGAATTTGCTAATGCTTTTCCATATGAATTAACTAAAGATCAGCAAAGAGCTATTGAACAAATAAAAATAGATATGGAATCTAGTACTCCCATGGATAGGTTATTATGTGGAGATGTTGGCTTTGGTAAAACAGAAGTTGCTTTTGTATCAGCATTTAAGACTATACTAGATTCTAAGCAAGTTTTATTTTTATGTCCTACTACTATTCTTTCAAGCCAACATTATGAAAATGCCTTAGTTAGATTTAAAGATTTTCCTGTAAACATAGCTTTATTAAATAGGTTCACTTCACCAAAAGAAACTAAAAGAATTATTTCTGGGATTGCTGATGGAACTATTGATATGGTAATTGGTACTCATAGATTGTTAAGCAACGATATTAAACCTAAAGATTTAGGACTACTTATTATTGATGAGGAGCAAAGATTTGGCGTTGTTCATAAGGAAAAACTTAAACAATACAAGGTTAATGTTGATGTTTTAACTTTAACGGCAACACCTATTCCTAGAACTTTGCAAATGTCTTTGGTTGGTATAAGAAGTTTATCACTTATAGAAACACCACCAGTAAATCGTTTTCCAGTACAAACTTATGTAATATCAGAAAATAATCAAATTATTAAAGATGCTATTTATAAAGAGTTGTCAAGAAATGGACAAGTATTTATTTTGTATAATAGAGTTCAGTCTATTGATCAAGAATTATTAAAAATACAAAAACTTGTACCGGAGGCAAATATTACTATTGTTCATGGACAAATGAATAAAAATGAGCTAGAAAGCAGATTGTTTGATTTTATAAATCATAAATATGATGTTTTATTGTGTACTACGATTATTGAAACTGGAATTGACATTCCTAATGTTAATACTTTGATTGTATTAGATGCTGATAGATTTGGATTAAGTCAACTTTATCAAATTCGTGGTAGAGTAGGAAGAAGTAATAAATTTGCTTATGCTTATTTGATGTATAAGCCTTTTAAAAGTTTGACTGAAACTGCTATTAAGAGATTAAATGTTATCAAAGAATTTACAGAATTAGGGAGTGGATTTAGTATAGCTACCCGAGATTTATCTATTAGAGGAGCTGGAGATATTTTAGGAAGTGAACAAGCTGGTTTTATTGATTCTGTTGGGATTGATTTATATTTAAAGATGCTTAATGAAGAAATAAATAAACAAAAAGGTATCACTATAGAAGAAGAAAATTCAAATTCTCAACCATTATTAAATGTCTCTACGCATATTACTGATGATTATGTAAAAGAAGATGAATTAAAAATAGAAATTCATCAAAAAATTAATGAAATAGATTCATATGAAAAATTGGTAAAAGTAAAATCAGAATTAGAAGATAGATTTGGTCGATTAAATGAAGATTTAGTTGTTTATATGTATGAAGAGTGGTTTGAGAAATTAGCTCAAAAAATAAAAATAAAAAATGTCCACCAAAATAAAAATTCTATTGAATTAGTATTTGATATGGATTTAATAAAAAAATTAGATACAGAAAAATTATTTGTTGATGCATTTAACATTAGTAATATGTTTAGATTTTTATCTAAAGGATCTAATTTGATTATTATTTTAGATATTATTAAATTAGAAAAGCATCCAATTTATTATTTAGTTGATTTATTAAATAAAATTTTAAGTAATTTGGAAAAGTCTATTGACTAAATTATTATAAATAGTTAAATTTAATATACTAGGAGTTAAATATGGAAGATAATGAAGATACATTAAAAAAACTTAAACAACAACACTACCAAACATATAAACATGCCATTATTGATAATATAAATAATAATACCAGTGTTTTATGTGATGAAGATATTATGTCTTTATTAAAAAAGCCACCATTAGATTCTATGGATTCAATTAAAATGAGATTTTTAACATTGGCTAAGAAAAACCATATAGTTTTGAATACTGAAAGTTTAACTTTTTTAGTAGATGAGTATAGAAGTAATTTAATCAAATGTGTTAAAAAAGTTAAAAGATTAAGAATCGATAATTTAGTTGTTTTAATTAGTTCTTTTGAAAAAAATGAAGCTATAATAAAAATATTAAAAAAAGATTTTAATGTTATTAATAAAAAAATTAAAGCTATAATAAAAGAACAATATAACAATGCATCTAATAAGTTTTTGAATAATATCAATAGTGTGTTTTTAGCTAATATAAGTGAAGATATAAAAAATAAATTAACTCAAGATATGACTAAATTTGTAAATATTACTTACGAAAGACAATTGATGGAAAATATTGATATAAAGATATTGATTAAAGATATGACACTAATTAGTTTAGTTAAAGAACAAACTGAAAGATATTTATTTACTTTGGAAAATTCTAGGTTATTTAAAGATAATATTTAAAAAACTTGCTAAAATTACTTTTTTATGATAAAGTACAATTATCTTTTAAAAGTTATGAGGAAGAGCTTAATTAAAAAAAGTTTATAGAGAACTTAGGTTGGTGGAAATAAGTAATGATTTTTAATTATAGTATGGCTTCTGAACTTCTTAGTCGATATGTAGGCTAAGACGTAGTTAGGCGTTAACTATTTGAGTGTATAATAGTAAATATTATGAAATAAGGTGGTACCGCGATAGAATCGTCCTTATGTCATAATATTTTTTTTTAGGAGGGATATTAATGAAGGAAAAATATTATATTACAACAGCAATTGCATATACATCAGGAAAACCTCATATTGGAAATACTTATGATGCGGTAGTAGCTGATGCAATTGCTAGATTCAAAAAATTACAAGGTTATGATGTTTATTTTCAAACAGGTACAGATGAACATGGATTAAAGATTCAGGAAAAAGCTGAAGCTAAAGAATTAACTCCAAAGGAATATGTAGATGAAATATCTGCAGAGGTAAAAAGGATGTATGATTTACTAGATGTAGATTATGATAATTTTATTAGAACTACTGATTCTGACCATGAAAGAATTGTTCAAAAGATATTTAAAAAAATGTATGAAAAAGGTGATATTTATAAAGGAGAATATAGAGGATTATATTGTACTCCTTGTGAGTCATTTTGGACTGAATCACAATTAGTTGATGGTAATTGTCCTGATTGTGGAAGAAAAGTTCAAGAACAAAAAGAAGAGGCTTATTTCTTTAAATTGAGTAATTATCAGAAAAAATTGGAAGATTTGTTCAAAAACCATTCTGAATTTTTAAAACCGGAGTCAAGAGTTAATGAAATGTATAATAACTTTATTGCGCCTGGTGTACAAGATTTATGCGTTTCTAGGACATCTTTTTCTTGGGGTATTCCTGTAGATTTTGATCCTAAGCATGTTGTTTATGTTTGGCTAGATGCTTTAACTAATTATATTACTAAGATAGGCTATGATCCTGATGGTAGTACTGAACAATTTAAAAAATTATGGCCTGCAGATTTACATGTAATCGGAAAAGATATTGTTAGATTTCATTCTATTTATTGGCCTTGTTTCTTATGGAGTTTAGGTTTAGAGTTACCAAAAAAAATCTTTGGGCATCCTTGGCTTTTATCAGGTAATGATAAAATGAGTAAATCAAAAGGAAATGTTATATATGCAGATGATTTAGTTTCAGAATTTGGTGTTGATGCTGTTAGATATTATTTATTACATGAGATGAGTCAAACTAATGATGGAAGTATTACTAGACCACAATTAATTGAAAAGGTAAATTCTGATTTAGCTAATAATTTAGGAAATTTAGTACAAAGAACTATTTCAATGGGAAATAAGTATTTTGATGGAAAAATTGAAAATAAAAATGTTGCTGGAGAGGTAGACTCTGCTTTTATTGAAAGCATTAATGCATTATATTCTAAGCTTTCAGAAAAATTTGAAAATTTACAAATAGCTGATGCTTTTGATGAAATATTTAAAGTTTTACGTTTATCTAATAAATATATTGATGATACTACTCCTTGGATTTTAGCAAAAGATGAAGAAAAGAAAGAGCGTTTAGAAACAGTATTGTATAATTTATTAGAGTCTATTAGAGTATGTGGAAATTTATTATGGCCATTTATTCCAACAACTTCAAAAAGAATAGCTTCACAAATTAATAATAATAAATCAGATTTTAACTTTATTTCTAATAATACATATAATTTGAATAAATCCGAACCTTTATTTAAGAGAATTGAAACTGAAAATCTATAGTTATAGATTTTCTTTTTAGGAGGAATTATGTTTATTGATACACATTGCCATCTGTCTATAGAGGACTACGATGATATAGATAAAGTTATTAAAGAAAATCGATCAGCAGGTATATCAAAGATTATCATTTCAGGTTGTACTAAAGAGACAATAAAAGAATCTGTTGATTTGTCTAATAAATATGATGATGTCTTTGTTACTATCGGTTATCATCCTAGTGAAGCTAGTAAAACTAGTTTGGAAGATTTAAAATATTTAGAAAATTTTTTGAGCAGTGATAAGGTAGTTGGAATAGGTGAAATAGGATTAGATTATCATTATGGAAAAGAAGATAAAAAATTACAAATATCTTTATTTGAAGCACAATTAAAAATTGCAGAAAAATACAAAATGCCTATAGTAATTCATTCTCGTGATGCAACAGAGGACACTATAAATATTTTAAAAAAATATTCTTTAATTGGTGACATTCATTGTTTTAGTGGTAGTGTTGAGACAGCAAAAGTTTATGTTAAAATGGGATATTATTTAGGAATTGGTGGAGTTGTTACATTTAAAAATAGTAATTTATATAAAGTAGTTGAGGAAATAGGAATAGAACATATTTTATTAGAAACAGATAGTCCATATTTGGCCCCAGTACCTTTACGTGGTAGTAAGAATAGTTCTAAGAATATTCCAATAATTGCTGAAAAAATATCTGAAATTTTAAATATAGGTATAAATAAAGTTTCAGAAGTTACTAGTTATAATGCTTCTAAATTATTTGACTTGAATAATAATTGATGCTAAACTTTAATTACAATAGGAGGTTTATATACAAAGATAAGGGGTGTATATAATATGGTAAAAGGTGAAATAATTAGAAATTTATTAATTATTGTTTTATTTATTGTATTTATATTTTTATTAGTAATTTTCTATCCTAGATTTTTTCACAATAGTACTTCAAATAGTAATGAAATTTCTTTAGTATCTAATAAGGAAAACACTATAATAATTCAAGATAATTTTCCTATGATAGATGATATTGGTAAAAGCATTACTGATAGTAATGAAAATTCAAATGTTCAGGCTTATTATAATTTTGAAGTTAAATCTAATTCTGATAAAGATACTTATTATGAAATTTATGCTAGTGATTTAGATTATGATAATACAATTCATTCTAATTACATAAAAATGTATTTAACAGATGAAAATAACAAACCATTAAGTGGATTTGATAATCTTGCTGTTCCAACATTTTATAATTTAAAGGTTTCTTCTTTAAATCCTACTAGTAAAAGACTTTATTATGGATATATAAAAAGCGGAGAAACTCAAAAATTTATATTAAGGGTGTGGGTAGGAGATGCTTATGCTGTTGGAGTTGATACTAATAGTTTTGGAATGAAAATATATGCGGAGGCAAAATAAAATATTATGAAAGAAGAGAATAATAAAATATCTAAGGGGTTTTGGATTGGTATTATTGTTTTAAGTTTAATTTTTATATCTTTAGTAACTGTAGTTTTATATCTTTATTTTAGTGCTCCACAAAAAGTGGAGAGTAGAGAATTATCTGGAGCGGATATTAACTTTACTTACACTGATGAAGAAAATGTACTTACTCTTACAAATTTGATAGCATTGAATGATCAATATGGTATTGCACAAAATAGTATTGACAAATATTTTGATTTTAGTGTTTCTATTGATTTAGAGGAAGCATCAAGAGTTGATTATGAAATATCTGTCGTACCTGATGATAAAAATACTGTACCTATTGATTATATTAAAGTTTATTTAGAAAAGTTGAATAGTGGAAGTTTTTCTTCTGTTTTTGATCCTGATTTTATAAAGCTAAGTACAAAAAATTCCAGTTTAGGGACAAAAAAAGGTTCAATGGTTTTATATTCAAATAGTTTAAGAAAATCAGTAAGCGATAATTATAGATTAAGGGCTTGGGTTGATTATGGAAGTCAATATGTTATACAGCCTACAGATATTATTTCATTGAAAGTAGAAGTTAATGGAAAGGCATCATAGATGTCTTTTTTTGTCTATTAAATAACAAATTAAAAAAAATAATGTAAATTTATTTTTGTAGTATTATAATTAAAATAGGGTGATAAAATGCAAGTTCAAGTTTTAAAGACAGACATTAATTATTCAACAAAAGATACAATTAGTTATTTATTGCATTTTTTTATTAAAGCTTTGTTTATTGCTCTATTTTCTTTTATACTTTTGATTTTAATAATGACATTTGTTGTTGTAGGTGATAGTTATTATAATTTAAAAAATGGCAATAAGGTTGTTCCTTTAATTGGTGGGTACATTATAGTAACTCCTAGTATGGTTCCTACTATAAAGGTAAATGATGCTGTTTTAGTTAAAAGAGTAAATGAATCAGATTTATCAGTAGGAGATATTATAACTTTTAAATCAACTGATTCTAGATATGATGGATTGACTGTAACTCATAGAGTTGTTGGGACTCAAGTGATTTCCTCTGGAGATTTAGTTTATAGGACAAAGGGTGATAATAATCAAATAGAAGATTTAGCTGTTGTTGAACAAAGAAATATTTATGGTAAAGTAGTATTAAAGTTACCTAAATTAGGATACGTTAAAGATTTCATTGCTAGTCCAATTGGTTTCTTTTCTTTTATAATATTTCCGATTGCTATGATTATTTATATAAATGTAATGAATAAAAAAGAAAGGAAAGATGTATAGTTGGAACTTTTCTTTTTCTATGATATAATTTTGAGCGGTGAAATACATGGAAAAATATGATGTAAAGTTCAAAAAAAAGTATGGTCAAAATTTTTTAAAAGATTCTAATATAGTGAAAAAAATAGTAGATTGTGCTTCTCTTGATAAAAATTCACTTGTCATTGAGGTAGGTCCAGGTGGAGCTATTATGACTAGAGAATTATCTATTAGAGCTAAGCAAGTTGTAGCTTATGAGATTGATTGTGATTTAAAGGAAGAATTAAATAAGCGTTTAATAGGTTGTAATAATGTCGATATCTATTTTAAGGATTTTTTAGAAGCTAATTTATCTGCTGATCTTTCTAAGTATACTTATGAAAAATTATTTTTTGTTAGTAATGTGCCATATTATATAACTACTCCTATTTTGATGAAGTTGATTAATTCTAAATTAAAATTTAAAAAAATAATTATGATGGTTCAAAAAGAGGTTGGAGATAGATTTTCTACTTCTCCTGGCAATCGAGAATATGGTTCAATTACTGTGTTGTTAAATTATTTTTTTAAAGTTAAAAAAGAATTCTTTGTTTCTAGAAAACAATTTGTACCTGAACCAAAAGTTGATAGTGTTATTGTCTCTTTCAGTGAGAAGGAAAATAAGTTGATTTTGAAAAATTTTGATAATTTTCAGAAACTTTTAAAAGATAGTTTTCAATTTAAAAGAAAAAATTTAAAAAACAATTTAAAATCATATGATTTGAATAAAATATCTGAAGTATTAAGTAAGTATGGTTTGGGTTTAAATGTAAGAGCTGAACAATTAAAATTAGAAATTTTTATTGATATAGCAAATAGTATCAGTGAATAATTTCTTTTTTTTTGCATATAACATATTGGAGATGATGAAATGAATTTTAAAATAGGTGATTTCGTTTCTAGAACTTCACATAACAATGATATTGTTTTTAAAATCGTTAATATAGAAAATAATACTGCTTATTTAAAAGGTGTTAATGTACGTTTATTTGCCGATGCTGAAATATCAGATTTAGTTTTATCTTCAAAAGTAGAGATTAATGATGATGAAATAATAAATGAAAACTTTTCTGATATAGGATTAAATAGAAATGAATTTTTTTATTTACCTGGTACAATTTTACATATCGATGGTGATGAAGATTATCTTGATAGATGTATGATTTTTTATAAAAAAATGAGTGTTAAAGCTAATGGTATTTATATTCCAGAACCTGAGATGAGTACTAAAATAAAAGATTTACTTGAAAAATTTCATCCTGATATTTTAGTTTTAACTGGTCATGATGCTATTTTTGGTAAAGATAGAGAATACCAAAATTCCTTAAATTATATAGATGCAGTTAAGGAGGCAAGAAGATATGAAAAAAATCAAGATAAATTAATCATCATTGCTGGAGCTTGTCAGTCTGATTATGAAGATCTAATAAAAGCTGGAGCCAATTTTGCTTCTAGTCCCAAAAGAATTAATATTCACGCTTTAGATCCAGCAGTTCTAGCAGTCTCATTAGCTTTTTCTGATAAAAATAAAAGTATTGATTTATTAAAATTAATTAATAAAACTAAGTTTGGTAGTGATGGCATTGGTGGAATTATTACAAATGGTACTATGTATGTGGGGTTTCCAAGATGATGATCGAAAAAATCAAAAATAAAGTTAAAAATAATGTTGGTATAAAACATAAATTTAGATTTAATGGTTCCAGAAATCAAATTGAAGAATTTGAAGGAATAATTAATAATACTTATAATGCAGTGTTTACTATATTAGTAGATGAATATTCTATTAAATCTTTCTCTTATAGTGATCTTTTAACTAAGAATCTTGAAATTTTAGATGTTGATTTTTCCAATCTTTAAAAATTGTTGCAATTTCTATATTGTTATATTAAAATTAAATTGTAAAGTATTTCATACATTTTGATACTTTAAAGGGAGGATATTTACATGAAAATCACATCAGTTAATGTACGAAAAATTGAAAAAGAAGGTTCTCGAATGAAAGGAATTGCATCAGTTTTAATTGATGAAAGTTTTGCGGTTCATGATATTCGTATTATAGAAGGAGATAATGGTTTATTTATAGCAATGCCTAGTAGAAAAACAGCTACTGGTACTTATCGTGATATTGCTCATCCAATTAATCCAGAAGTTCGTTCTATGTTTGAAGATGCTATTTTAGAAGCTTATAAGAATGCTCCAGAAGCTAGTGAAAATGAGGAAGATGCTTAAAAGCATCTTTTTTTCATATTTGTATTTTTCTTGCATATATTTTAGTAGGAGGAAAATATGGATAAACAAGATAATTCTATAAATAGTTATAATCATAGTATTCAATTATTAGAAAGAAAAAATTTAGTTATTTCTGGTGTTAAAAAAATAGATAATTTTGATAATAAACAATTTATTATTGAAACTATACAAGGATTTATGATAGTAAAAGGGGAAGGCTTAGAACTATTGAAATTAGATACTATTCAAGGCAATGTTTCTATTAAAGGTTTAGTTAATAGTATTGTTTATGCTGGAGATGGTAATAAAAAAGAAAAAGAAGAAAGTATTTTTAATAGGTTATTCAGATAATGAGTTTAGAAATACAATTTATCGTTATTCTTGTGTCATTTGTATTTGGGTTTGCTTTTTGTTGGCTATTTAAATATTATAAAAAATTTTTAAGAAATCATAAATTTAAATTGTTAACAGATTTTTTATATAATTTTATATTTTTAATTGTTTTTATTTATGTATTTTATAAAATTAATTATCTATATTTAAATTATTATATGTTAATCTTTTTTATTTTTGGCTTTTTTTGTGCCTATTTAACTGTCAATCATTTTTAATTTTTTGTGGTTATTGAATTTCATTTTTAGATATTATATAATAATGTTGATATGGTAGGTGATTAAAAGTGCTTAAGAAACAAAATCAAAAAAAGTTGCATAGAAGAATGCTAATTTTTGGTTTATCTTCAATTATTATTATATGTACTTTATCATTTACTATGGGAAAGTATTGGATTACTATTTTTGAAAAATATCAAGAAAAGGAAAAATTGGCTGAAGAATTAGTGTCATTAAAAGAAAAACAAAAAGAATTAGAACTGGATGCTAAAAAATTACAAGATTCTGAATATATAGCCAGATATGCTAGAGAAAAATATTTATATTCAAAAGAGGGAGAATTTATCATAAAAATACCAGAAGATGAATAAAATTTCATCTTTTTTTTCTTTATATATATGATATACTAGTCATGACATGGAGGTATTATGATTAGAATTGATAACTATTTTAAATTTAATAAAAATGATGTAATCGTTGTAGGATGTTCGACAGGTCCAGATTCAATGGCTTTGATTGATATGTTGTTAAAGATTAGAGAGAAATATCAGTTATCTTTAGTAGTAGCTCATGTTAACCATAATTTGAGAAAGCAAAGTTATGAAGAAGCAGAATATATGAAGGACTATTGTAGAAAAAA
Source organism: uncultured Bacilli bacterium (assembly GCA_944350385.1). GTDB lineage: Bacteria > Bacillota_I > Bacilli_A > RF39 > UBA660 > RUG14891. Next base: position 49,336 of record CALVOV010000003.1, on the reverse strand, counting down.
TGATATAGCTTTTGAAACTATGCTTATAGAATCATATGGTGATGATAATTTTCATAACGAGGCACATAATATTAGATATAAGTTTTTTGATGATTTAGCTCATAAATATAATGCTCAATACGTGATGACTGCACATCATGGTGATGATTTAATTGAGACTGTTTTAATGCGTATTGTAAGGGGTTCAAATATTAGAGGGTATAGTGGTTTTAAAGAGGTAGTAGAAAAAGATGGTTATAAAATTGTTAGACCATTAATCTATTTTACTAAAGAAGAATTAAAACAATATGATCAAGAAAATAATATTAAATATTATATAGATGATTCAAATGAAAAAGATAAATATACTAGAAATAGGTATAGAAAGTACGTGTTACCATTTTTGAAAAAAGAAGATAAAAATGTGCATTTAAAATTTTTGAAATATAGTTCTACTTTAAATGAAGTTAATAGATATTTAGATAAAGAAAAAGAAAAGGTTATCGATAGAACTATATTAAATGGAAAAATATTGATAGATCAATTTATTAAAGAAGATTGTTTTTTACAAAAAGAAGTGTTATATACTCTATTAAGTGATTTTTATAATGATGATTTAATTTTAATAAATGATCGTCATATTGATTTAATTTTAAATTTAATAAATAGTAAAAAAGCAAATAGTTTAATTAATTTACCAAATAATGTTATTGCTGTTAAAAGTTATAATATTCTAGAAATAAAAAAATCTACTGACTTAATAAGTAGTTATGAGATAGAATTTGATAATTATGCATATTTGCCAAATAATCATTCTATAAAGAAAGTCGATGAAGTTTTTGGTAATAGTAATTCAATTTGTAGACTCTCTAGTAATGAAGTTACTTTACCTCTTATAGTCCGTACTAGAAAAGTTGGAGATAAAATTCTAGTTAAAGGTATGAATAAGCAAAAAAAAGTAAAAGATATATTTATAGATAGTAAAATACCTTTAAATAATAGAGATAGTTGGCCTATAGTTTCAGACTCTAGTGGAAAAATAGTTTGGATACCCGGAATAAAAAAATCAATATTTGACAAAAATAAAGATGATTATTATGATATAATATTGAAATACAGTTAAGGAGGAATTTTAGTGAATAATAATATAGATAAAAAGACTGTAAAAAAAGGTTTACTCCCATATTTGTTTATTACATTAATCATTATATCGATATTCTATTTTGTTAATGTTTTAAATAGTAGTGTAAATGTTTTAACTTATGATGAATTTGTTAATGAATTGGATAATAATAATATTACTGAATTAGAAATTGTTACTCGAAGTTCAGCTTATACATATGAAGTTAGAGGTTCATTAAAGGGTTATGATGAGAATGAATCATTTTTTGCTAGATTACCTTTAAGTGAACAAGTTATGAAAAAGATAGTTGAAGCTGAAGACAAAAATAGTTTTAAAATAAATGTAAATGCTGATCCTAGTTCTTCAACATTTTTATTGATTGTAATGAATGTTTTACCATTTGTTATTATGATAATTTTGGGATTTGTATTATTTAGCAGACAGATGTCTGGTAGTAAAAGCTCATTAGACTTTGGAAAGAGTCGTGCAAAATTAAATCCTGATACTAATAAAGTTACATTTAATGATGTGGCAGGACTAAAAGAGGAAAAAGAAGAACTAAAAGAATTAATAGATTTCTTAAAAAACCCTAAAAAATTTCAAAAGTTAGGAGCTCGTATTCCTAAAGGAGTTTTATTATTTGGTCCTCCAGGAACAGGTAAAACTTTATTAGCTAAAGCTGTTGCTGGTGAAGCTGATGTACCATTTTATTTTATAAGTGGTTCTGATTTTGTAGAATTATTTGTAGGTGTTGGTGCTAGTCGTGTTAGAGATATGTTTCAACAAGCAAAAAGAAATGCACCGTGTTTAATATTTATTGATGAAATAGATGCTGTAGGTCGTCAAAGAGGTACTGGTTTAGGTGGAGGACATGATGAAAGAGAGCAAACATTAAATCAGTTGCTTACTGAGATGGATGGATTTGGTGCAAATGAAGGAATTATAATAATTGCAGCAACAAATAGACCAGATGTTTTGGATCCTGCTTTGTTAAGACCAGGTAGATTCGATAGACAGGTTACAGTTAATTTACCAGATGTAAAAGGTAGAGAAGAAATATTGGCTGTTCATGCTAGAAATAAAAAACTTGCTGATGGCATAACATTAAGTAATCTTGCCAAAAGGACACCTGGATTTAGTGGTGCTGATCTTGAAAATTTACTTAATGAAGCTGCATTACTTGCTGTAAGAAGAGATAAAGATGTAATTACAATGAGTGAGATTGATGAAGCTACGGATAGGGTTCTAATGGGACCTGCTAAGTTATCTCACAAATATAGTGAGAATGATAGGAAGTTAGTAGCTTATCATGAAGCAGGTCATGCTGTGATTGGTTTAAAATTAGCTAATGCTAGTGACGTACAAAAAGTTACTATTATTCCAAGAGGATCTGCTGGTGGCTATAATATGATGGTTCCTAGCGAAGAAAAAATGTGTTCTACAAAAACAGACTTATTAGAAGAAATTACTGGTTTATTAGGTGGTAGAAGTGCTGAGGAAATAGTTTTTGGTGAAATTACAACTGGTGCACATAATGACTTTGAAAAAGCAACCAAAATAGCTCGTTCAATGGTTACTGAATATGGTATGAGTGATTTAGGTCCTTTGCAATTTGAACAACAAACAGGTAGTGTATTCTTAGGAAGAGATTATAATAAATCTCATAACTTTTCTAATGAAGTTGCTAATGAAATAGATATGGAAATGAGAAAAATCATTAATGACTGTCATAAAAAAGCAACTGACATAATTAAAAAGAATAGAGATTTGTTACAGTTAATTGCTGAATCTTTATTAGAGTATGAAACTTTAACAAAAGAGCAAATTGATTATTTAGTTGAACATGGTAAAATGCCAGAAGAAAACGATGATAACTATGAGGCTATGTCTATTACAAAGTTACGTGAAATTGCTAAGAAAAAAGAAGTTAAGAATTATTCAAAAATGTCAAAGAGTGAATTATTAAAAGAATTAAATGAATTAGACAAATAGTTTAATTCTTTTTTCTTGCAAATATACAAAAAAATATTATAATATAAGCAGTGAGGTGTATGGTTTGACTAATAAAGTAGTAGATAATGAAAATTTGCAAAAATTAAAAAATAAAAGTGCTAGTTTCATTACAGAATTTAAGTCTTTCATCATGCGTGGTAATGTAATGGATATGGCCATCGGTGTTATTATAGGTGGATCTTTTTCTAATTTGGTTACCTCTTTAACTGAAGATTTCATCAATCCTTTAATTAATGGAATTGGTGGTGCTGATATTGGTGGTTCTATAAAAATATATGGTGGCCAAAAAATTATGTATGGTGATTTTATAACTTCTGTTATTAATTTTGTCATAATGGCTTTTGTTCTTTTTATCTTATTAAAATTTGCCAATAAAATTTTTGAAGTAGGAAAGAAAAAAGAAGAAAATAAGTCAAAAAAAAGCGAAGAGATATTATTATTAGAAGAAATACGAGATTTGCTTAAAAAAACAACAAAATAATTGATAATATGCAGTGGAAAATTGGAAATGTCAAAATAGCTAATCAAGTTGTTTTGGCTCCTATGGCTGGCATTTGTAATTCTGCCTATCGAAGAATTTGTAAAGAGATGGGATGTGGGTTATTATATGCTGAAATGGTAAGCGATAAAGCTATTTCTTATAATAATAAAAAAACAATCGATATGCTTTATATGACAGAAGAAGAAAGACCTATTACTCAGCAAATTTTCGGTAGTGATGTTGATTCTTTTGTAACTGCAGCTAAATATATTTATGAAAATATGCATCCTGATATTATTGACATTAATATGGGATGTCCGGTTCCTAAAGTTGCTGTTCGCGCTCAAGCAGGCTCAGCATTATTAAAATCGCCTGACAAAATTTACAGTATTGTAAAGGCCGTTGTTGAAGCTGTTCCAATTCCAATAACTGTAAAAATACGTAGTGGATGGGATAATAGTAGTATTAATGCAGTAGAGGTTGCTAAAACAATTGAAAAAGCAGGGGCAAGTGCAATATGTATTCATCCACGTACTAGAAGTCAAGGATATAGTGGAAAAGCGGATTGGAATATAATTAAGCTAGTAAAAGAAAATGTTAAAATTCCTGTTATAGGTAATGGTGATATTAAAACTCCAGCAGATGCTAAAAAAATGTTAGATTTAACTGGATGTGATGCTGTAATGATTGGAAGAGGTGTTTTAGGAAACCCTTGGCTGATAAGAGATACAATCAATTATTTGGAGAATAAGCCTATATTTTCTGTTTCTTTAAACGAAAGGGTAGATGTATGTTTAAAACATTTAACTTATTTGAAGGAATTAAAAAATGAAAAACTTGCTTGCTTAGAAATAAGAAATCATATTTCATGGTATTTTAAAGGAATAAAAGGAGCGAGCGAACTTCGCAATAATATATTTAAATGTTCATCTATTGTTGAAATAGTAAGTTTATTAGAAAAATTTAAGGAGGAGTTTTATGAAGAAAGGTAATGAAAACGCGAGATTTTTATCTAGGTTTTTAGCTTTCATTATAGATATGTTTATTGTTATATTTGTTGCTTCTATAATATCAGCACCTTTTATGATAGATAAAATCGAGAATATTAATAAAATTGATGTTCAAATGGAGGAAGTAATTCAAAAATATACTAATCAAGAGATAGATATAAAAACATATGTTTCGGAAGCTGCATCTTTGACTTATCAATCAGCTAAATATCAAGGAATACAGATGTTGATATTGATTTTGATAGAAATTTTGTATTTTATAGTATATCAATATTATCGTAATGGTCAAACTATTGGTAAAAAAATTATGAAGATAAAACTAGTTTCACAAAATGGTAACTTATCTATGAACCAAGTATTAATGCGAAGTTTGTTAGTTGACTCAATTCTTCTTGGGCTAATACATGTACTTGTTGTATCATTAGCAAGTGATTCAATGAGTTATATGGTAATTGAAGGTAGTTTTGAATTTATTATTTATATGTTTATTGTTATAAGTGCTTTTATGATTATGTTTACTAAAGAAAGAAAAGGTTTACATGATTATATAGTTAAGACAAAGGTTATTAATGTTTAAAGGAGGAAATAAAATGAGAGAATTATCTGAACAAGAATTAGTTAGAAGGGAAAAGTTAAAAAATATTAAAAATCCTTATCCTGAAAAATATGAAACAAATTATGAAATTTGTGATGCTCGTAATCTAGAAGATGGTGTTACTGGAGTACGTGTAGCAGGAAGAATTATACTAATGAGAAAAATGGGAAAGATGAGTTTTTTGACTATAGGAGATATTAAGGGAAAAATTCAAATTTCTGTTAAATTAGATATGGTTGGAGAAGATAAATATCAAGAATTTAAAGCTAATTATGATATAGGAGATTTTATTGGTGTCGAAGGAGAAGTTTTCACTACACAAACTGGTGAAAAAACAATAAGAGCTAGTAAAATTGAATTTTTAGGAAAAGCATTAAAACCATTACCAGAAAAATTTCATGGTGTTGAAGATATAGAAAAAATATATCGCGAGAGATATTTAGATTTGATAATGAATGATGAGAGTAAAAAGAAATTTTTATTTAGAAGTAAATTTATTAGAGAAATTAGAAATTATTTAGATCAAAAGGGATATATAGAAATAGAAACTCCTATTTTAAATAATAAAGCAAGTGGTGCTCTAGCTAAACCTTTTATTACTCACCATAATGCTTTAGATATTGATTTATATTTAAGAATAGCCCCAGAAACATATTTAAAAAGGGCAATTGTTGGTGGATTTACAAAAGTATTTGAAATTGCTAGATGTTTTAGAAATGAAGGTATTGATGCTACTCATTTACAGGACTTTACTATGATGGAAGGTTATTGTGCTTATTATAATTATAAGGACAATATGAAATTTTTAAGAGAAATGTTACAAACTGTCATTGAGAAGTTGTTTGGTACACTCGTTATTACTGTTGGTGATAAAGAGGTTGATTTAAGCGGTGAATGGGAAGCAGTTAGTTTTAGAGATTTACTTTTAAGATATTGTGATATAGATCTACATATATATGACACTAAAGAGAAATTGTTGAACAAAATTAGAGAAGATAAAATCGAAATTGACTCTGATGTTCCTTTAGAAAATTTAGGTTATGGAAATCTAGTAGATCAATTATATAAAAAAGTTGCTCGTGTTCATATTGTTAATCCAATTTTCTTAACAGAGCATCCAATTGAATTAAGTCCTTTAGCTCGTGCTAATGATGATAATCCACAAATAACTGATAGATTTCAATTAGTAATAAATGGTGCTGAAATTATTAATGCTTATTCTGAACTTGTAGATCCACAAGAGCAAGAAAAAAGATTAATCGAACAAGCAAGATTAAAAGCTGGCGGTGATGAAGAAGCAATGCCTATGGATTATGACTACATTTCTGCTATGGAATGTGGTATGCCTCCTATAAGTGGTTGGGGAATGGGTATTGATCGTGTTGTTCAATTATTAACTAACTCAGCAAATATTAAAGATGTAATTTTGTTCCCACTAATGAGACCACTAAATGAAGATGAAAAAGACTAATAAAAGGTCTTTTTTTCATTGAAATTTCACATAAAATCGTTGGTAATACTTGTAAATTAAAATTTATATAGCTATAATTAAAGTGGGAGGTTAATTATGAAAAAACATAATACAATTAAGATCGTCCTTGGTACAATACTTATATGTGTTTTACTTACTTGGATATTACCAGCTGCTACTTTTTCAAGTGAGTTTACTGATCAAGGAAGAATTCAAATGGGTCTATTTGATCTATTTAATTATCCATTAACTGCAATTTCATATTTTGGATATATTTCATTTTATATGATTGTTGTTGGTGGATTTTATGGAATTTTATATAAAATTCCTGCATATCGCAATATGTTAGATAATATGGCAAATTGTTTTAAAAAACATGGCATTGTTTTTATTTCAATTGTAATGATTTTATTTGCTGTATTAACTTCAATTTGTGGGCTAAATTTAGGATTGATTTTATTTTTCCCATTAATAGCTTCTATTATTCTTTTAATGGGTTATGATAAAATTGTTGTTGCTTTAACTTTGGTAGGATCTACAATGGTAGGTATTATAGGTTCAACTTTTGCTTATAATAATCTTAGCCTTTTATCTTCTTACTTAGGAGGCAACCTTACTGATAATGTTCCTTTGAAGTTTGCTATTCTTATTACTTGTTTATTCCTTTTAATATTAAATACAATTTTATATATTAAAAGAAAAAATATTATTACTAAACAAGCAGTTATTATTAATGAAGTAGTAGGTAATAAAGATGCCGAATCAAATTCTGATAATATAGTAGAAAAGGTTGAAAAAATAGAAAAACCTATTAAAACTACAAAATCAACTAGTAAGTCAACTAGTAAAAAAACTACTACTACTAAATCTACTGATACTAAGAAATCTACAGCTAAATCTTCAAATGTTTCAAAGAAGAAGACAAAGTCAACAAATAAAAAGTCAACTTCTAAATCTAATAACAAAGCAGCTATTTTAGATGATGAAGTAATAATTGCTAAGAATGTTGATCAAAAAGAAGAATATTTAGTTCCTAAAGCCGTTTCTTCTAAGACAAAATCATGGCCAATTCTTTTAGGTTTTGTTATTTTATTGATTGTCATGACATTAGCATTTATTCCATGGACAGATGTATTTAATATAACTGCTATGGAAGATGCAGCAGAAATAGTAAATGGATTTCAAATATTTAAGTTTAATTTATTTGCTAAATTATTAGGCTATTATAATCCATTTGGTGGTTGGTTAATAACTGATATGATATTCCCAATGGCATTTGTAGTATTCCTATTAGTTTTCATCTATGGAATTAAACTTAATGATGTTATCGATGGATTTATAAGTGGTGCAAAAAAAGCTTTAGCTCCAGCTTCAATTACATTATTAATTTATACTATATTAATAATCAATACATATCATCCATTTCAATTGACTATTTATAAAGCTATTTTAGGTACAGGTTCTAGTTTAAATATAGTTACCTCTTCTATAACTGCATTTTTATCTAGTTTACTTAATGTTGAAAGTGCATATACTTTCCAAGCATCAATTCCTTATTTAACTAGTTTGGTAACAAATACTGATGTTTATCCAATCATTTGGATTATTTATCAAGCTATGTATGGTTTTACTATGATTTTTGCACCAACTAGTGTTGTATTAATGAGTGTTTTATCATATTTAGGAGTTTCTTATAAGGAATGGATGAAAGCAATATGGAAATTTTTAATAGAACTATTAGTTGTTTTATTAATTATATTCACAATATTGATTTTATTATAAAAAATAGTTAATTTTTAAGAGTGAAGATTAAAAAATCTTTACTCTTTTTCTTTGCTTTTACTTTTCTGATTATTATGGTATACTTTTATCAGGTGATTTTATGAGATTATACAATACTTTGAGTAAAAAAGTAGAAGAATTTAAACCAAAAATAGAAGGAAAAGTTAATTTATATACTTGTGGTCCTACTGTATATAATTTTTCACACGTTGGTAATCTTAGAACTTATATTTTTGAAGATGTTCTTCAAAAAAGTTTAGAATATTTAGGCTATGATGTTAAACGCGTTATGAATATTACAGATGTTGGACATATGACTAGTGATGCTGATTTTGGAGAAGACAAAATGTTAAAAGGAGCTAAGAGAGAAGGTAAAACAGTTTATGAAATAGCAGATTTTTATACTAAAGCTTTTCTAAATGATATGTCAAAATTAAATATTGCTATTCCTTCTATAATCGAAAAAGCGAGTGCTAATGTAGATATTTATATTAAAATTATAGAGAGATTATTAGAAAAAGGATATGCTTATATTTCTAATGGAAATGTTTATTTTGATGTAAGTAAAGCAAAAGATTATTATGCTTTATCTGGAAAAAATCCGGATGATTTATTAGTAGCTGTTCGTGAAACTGTTGAAGATGATAAAGCAAAGAAAAGTCCTTTTGATTTTGGATTATGGTTTACTATTTCTAAATTTGAGAACCAAGCTATGAAGTGGGATTCTCCTTGGGGGGTTGGATATCCCGGATGGCATATTGAATGTTCAGGTATTGCTATAAAAGAATTTGGTGATTTTGTTGATATTCATTGTGGTGGAGTAGATAATATTTTTCCACATCATACTAATGAAATTGCTCAGAGCGAAGGATATTTAGGTCATGAATGGTGTAATTTTTGGTGCCATGGTGCACATTTAAATGATAAAACAGGGAAAATGAGCAAGTCAAATGGAGAATTTTTAACTTTGTCCTTATTAGAATCAAAAGGTTATAGACCTTTGGACTATAGATATTTTTGTTTAAGTAGTCATTATCGTAATACGCTTGTATTTACATATGAATCTTTAGATATTGCTAAAAATGCTTTAACAAAATTAAAAAAACGTGTACAAAATTTAGAAGATAATGGAATTGTTAACGAAAGTCAATTTAATGATTATAATAATAAGTTTAAAGAAGCATTAAGTAATGATTTAAATACGGCTCAAATGCTTACTTCAGTTTATGATGTATTAAAAGATTCAGAATTAGATGATTCTACTAAATTAAGTTTAATAAGGTCATTTGATTGTGTATTGTCATTAAATTTAGATAGTGTTGAAGATTTTGGTATAGATGAAGAATTTAAAAAGTATATAGAAGAGAAAATAAAAATACGTGATGTAGCCAAAAAAAATAAAGATTTTGCCTTAGCTGATTCTATTCGTGATGAATTATTAGAAAAGAAAGTTAAATTGCTTGATAAAAAAGAAGGAACGACATATACGATAGTTGATTAATATGGATGTAAGACAAATAAATAATATAGTATTAGCTTATATAGGCGATTGTGTGTATGAAAATTATATTAGACATTTTTTAGTATCTAAAGGTATCGCAAATGTTAATGAACTACAGAAAATGGCGGTTAAATATGTCAGTGCTACTTCTCAATGTAATGCTATAAGACATTTAATTAATAAAAAAAGATTAACTAAAGAAGAAATTGAAATATTTACAAGAATTAGAAATAGTAAAAATCACAGTCACCCAAAAAGTTGTGATATTGTCACTTATAAGAATGCTACTGGATTAGAAGGGCTAATAGGATATTTGGACTTAACAGGACAAAGTGAGCGAATAGATGAAATTATGAAATATATAGTTGGTGATTAAAATGTTGGTATATGGCAGAAATGTAGCAAAAGAAATTTTGCAAAAAAAGAAAAAGGTAGAAAAAATATTATTACAAGAGAATTTTGACGATAAAGAGATAATTTCTCTTATAGAAAATGGTAATTACAAATATGAATATGCTAAAAAAAATAAAATTGATAATTTGTCTAAAGGAAATCATCAAGGTATAATCTTAAGTATTCCGGATTATAAATATGCACAATTGAACGATATTATTGCTACCAATCCTAATTTTATAATTATTTTGGATCACTTGGAAGATCCACATAATTTAGGAGCAATAATTAGAACTTGTGAAGCTGCGGGTGTTGATGCAATTATTATACCAAAGAATAGACAAGTACAAATTAATTCTACAGTTATGAAAACAAGTGTTGGTACTTTGGATAATATGACTATAGTTAGTGTTTCTAATATTGTTAATTCTATTTATGAATTGAAGAAAAATGGTTTTTGGATAGTAGGAACATCTCTTGATACTTCTGTTGATTATCGTAATGTTGATTATTCTGGAAAAATAGCGTTAGTTATTGGTAATGAAGGAGATGGAATTTCTAAATTAGTGGAAAAATCATGTGATTATGTAGTGAAAATTCCAATGTATGGAAAAACTAATAGTTTAAACGCTTCAGTTGCTGCAGGTATTATGATTTATGAAATTATCCGTAATAGAAAGTAGGGTATATTGAATTATAAAAATATTAATGATTATGAATTAATATATTTAGTAAAGGAAAATAATGAAGAATCTTTAAAAATATTATTGAGTAAGTATGAAAGTATTTTATATAACGTATCACTAAAGTATTATAGAAAGTTCAAATATATTGGCCTTTCTTTAGATGATTTATTGCAAGAGTCTAAGATTGCTTTTATTAAATCATTAAATAACTTTAATGATGATCAATCATTGTTTTATAGTTATGTAATTTTATGTATAGATAGACATTTGATATCTTATTGTCGTTCTTATAATACTTTAAAGAATTATCCGTTGAATTTTAGTTTATCTGATGAAGTGTTGGAAACTGCCACTTCTTATAATTCATTAAATTTAGATAATATTTTGATGGACAACGAATTGTTTTTTGAATGTAAAAATAGTTTGAATTTTAATCAGAGTATTGTTTTTGAGTTGAAGTTTAATGGGTTTACTTATAAAGAAATATCATTATTATTAGATATTCCAAAGACTACTGTTGATGGTAGAATATCACTGATTAGAAAGAAGTTAAGAAACAATTTAAACATAAAGTTTTAAATTGTTTTTTTTTAAATTTTTATGTACAATGTAATTAAGATAGGTGAATTATATGGTTGATGAAGGAAAAATTAAAGTTACAAATGTAAATGATTGGTTTAAAGATTATCATAGTGATACTGAGAAAAGAGAATTGTTCTTATATATTGATTTTGCTATGAAGTATGTTCATGCTAGAGGATATTGTGTAGAGACGTTTAATCCTAAAGAAATTGAAATTCTTAATAATTCTATTAATCAAATAAAATTTAATACCTTGTTAAAAATGCCTGAAGATGATTATAATTATCAACAAAAATTAATAAATGAAGACATATTAAATTCATCAGCTCTACAAGTTATTCTTTATTCTAAATTTCCTTTAAATACCAAAATAGAATTTTTAAAAGAACATTTTGATGAATTTACTACATTCTTACCAGAGACAGATATTCCTTATTATCGTGGTGTTATTGAACGTGGTGCTTCTGTATATTTTACCGAATATGAGTTAGAAAGAGTCAAAAGGGAAAATGATGCACTAGAGAAAGAATTGAATGCTTTGAATGATAATAGTGTGAAATCATTTACTAAAAAGAAGGATTTATCTAGTATGTTTAGTAATGATAAAATTAATAATGCTATTTATAAAAAAATTAACAAAATGCAAGATAGTGCATTTTTAAATATTTTACTATATCCACTTGTATTTTTAGTTTTAGTTTTAGTATATAGTTTTCTTGCATTTCTTGTACGTCATTTTGGATTGTAATTGTTGACATTTTCAAGTCTTTATGGTATTTTTATGGTGTAAGCACTTGAGAGTGTTTTTTATTTTGATGAAATTCAAGAAAAGGTGAGGAATATGGCAAAAGAAAAGAAAGTAGAAAAATCAAAAAAAAATATCAAAGTTAAGGAGCCTAGAAAGAGTTTATGGGTAAGATTTAGAATTTTTTGTCATGGTGTAAAGAGTGAATTTAAAAAAGTTCATTGGACATCAAAAAATGATCTTATTAAATATTCTATAGCAACTATTTGTTTTTTAGTATTTGCAGCTTTGTTCTTTTATTTTATTGATATTGTTTTTGCGTTAATTCAATCATTATTTTAGGAGGTAATTTTTTATATGGAAAAGCAATGGTATGTAGTTAATACTTATTCTGGTCATGAAAATAAAGTTAAAGAAAAACTTGAAATGCGTTCAGAATCAATGGATATGCAAGATTATATTTTTAGAGTGGTTATTCCAGAAGAAAAGGTAGTTGAAGTTAAAGATGGTGTAACTAAAGAAAAAGTAAAAAAAATGTTTCCTGGTTATATTTTAGTAGAAATGGTAATGACTGATGAAGCATGGTATGTAGTTCGTAATACTCCTGGGGTAACTGGTTTTATTGGATCAAGTGGAAAAGGTGCTAAACCAACTCCATTACAACCAGCAGAAGTTGACAAAATATTAGGAAGCATGGGTATTAGTAGAATTGATGTTGATACCGAGTTAAAAGAAGGTACAAAAGTTAAAATTATTGCAGGTCCATTTAACGGAATGTATGGAAAAGTTGACAGTGTTGATTTACCAAATCAAAAAGTCATGTTATTAGTTGATTTATTTGGACAAGAAACTTCAGTAGAAGTTGAAATTAGTCAAATTGAAAATGCTTAAAAAGAACTTGATTTTTATTAATTATTATGATATTATTTTTGTGCTATGTTTATATACATAGATAATTTAGTGGGAAGCATGGTTTGCATTTAAAGCGGTAATCAAGCTATTTGTACCACTCGCGAAAACTTAAATTAGGAGGTGTTTTTCGTGGCAAAAGAAGCAGTTAAAAAAGTAAAATTACAAATCCCTGCAGGAAAAGCTACTCCAGCTCCACCAGTTGGAACTGTTTTAGGACCAGCAGGAATCAATCTTCAAGATTTTTGTACAAAATACAATGAAGCAACTAGAGAAAAAATGGGTGATATATTACCAGTAGAAATTTCAATTTATGATGATAGAAGTTTTGACTTTGTAATTAAAACTCCACCTACAGCTTTCTTATTAAAAAAATATGCAAAAATTCAAAAAGGTTCAACAAAAGGATCTAAGGAAATTGTTGCTACTATTACTCAAGCTCAATTAACAGAAATAGCAGAAACAAAATTACCAGATCTTAATGCCTATACAGTTGAAGAAGCTAAGAAAATTGTAGCTGGAACAGCAAAAAATATGGGAATTGCTATTGAAGGTCAAGAGTAATTTAAAAATAAATAATTATTAAAATCCTATAGATATATTATCTAGTGGGAGGAATTAAATCCGCTTAAACCACATAAGGAGGAAAAAGTATGAAAAAAAGAAGTAAGAAATATATTGAAGCAGCATCAAAAGTAGAAAAGAATAAAGCTTATCCAAAAGAAGAAGCTGTTAAATTAGTAAAAGAAACTTCAGTTAGTAAATTTGATGGTTCAGTTGAAATATCAATGAGATTAAATCTTGATACAAAGAAAGCTGATCAACAATTAAGAGGTGCTATAGTATTACCAAAAGGAACTGGAAAAACTAAAAAAGTTGTAGTTATCGCTAAAGGTGAGAAGGCTAATCAAGCAAGAGAAGCTGGCGCTGACTATGTTGGAGATGTTGATATGTTAGAAAAAATCGAAAAAGAAAATTGGTTTGATTTTGATACTATGATCGCTACTCCAGATATGATGCCTTTATTAGGTAAATTAGGTAGAGTATTAGGACCAAAAGGTTTAATGCCAAACCCTAAAACTGGTACTGTTACTATGGATGTAGCAAAAGCTGTTTCAGAAGTAAAGGCAGGACGTGTAGAATATAGAACTGATACTTTTGGAAATATTCATGGTGTAATTGGTAAAGTTTCATTTAGTGAAGAAGATTTATTAGCTAACTTAGATACATTTGTTGCTCATATATTAAGAATTAAGCCTGCGACAGTAAAAGGTGATTACATTAAAAATATTTCAATTTCTGCTGCAATGGGTCCAGGAATTAAAATTGAAAATAATTTTGACAAATAATAAAATATAGTGTATGATATAGACAATTTGTTGGTGCCATAGACAGTAGGTATAAAAATAAATCCTACCGAGGACTTTAATTAGAAATTGAAAAGTTCTTGGTTTGTCTCAAGAACTTTTTTATGGCATCCTTAAATAGATTAAGGAGGTGTTTTATGGCAAGCGAGAGAATTTTAAAGCAAAAGCAAGCTGTGATTGATGAAATTAAAAATCGTACTCAAAATGCTACTACTATTGTTTTATTCGATTATCGTGGTATGACAGATAGTGAAGCAAAGGAATTACGTATCAAATTAAGAGAATCAAATGCAGATTATAAAGTATATAAAAATACTTTAATGGCTCGTGCTTTTAATGACTTAGGTATCGACCTTAGAGAAGGCTTAAATGGTCCAAGTGCATTTGCATATGGTGATGATCAAATCGCTCCAATTAAGGTTTTATCTGAATTTGCTAAAGATCACCCAGCATTAGTTTTAAAAGTAGGTTATGTTGATGGCGAAAAAGCAGATCAAGCAAAATTAGCAGAATATGCTACTATTCCATCAAGAGAAGGATTACTTACTATGCTTGCTGGTGGCATGATTGGTATAGCAAGAGACTTATCAATCTGCTTAGACTTATATAGTCAACAAAAAGAAAATCAATAAATCAATATAAAATAATAGGAGGAAATAATAATGGCTAAATTAACAAGAGAAGATTTTATCAGTAGTTTAAAAGAAATGACTTTATTAGAAATTAAAGACTTAGTAGATGCAATGAAGGAAGAATTTGGTGTAGATCCATCAGCTGTTGCTGTTGCTGCTCCAGCTGCAGGTGCTGCAGAAGAAGCTGCTCCAAGCACAGTTACAGTTTCAATTGCTGCTGCAGGAGTTGCTAAAGTTGCTGTAATTAAAGTTGTTAAAGAAATTACTGGATTAGGATTAAAAGAATCTAAAGATATCGTTGATAGCAATGGAGTTGTTAAAGAAAACATTTCTACTGCTGAAGCTGATGAAATCAAGGCTAAGCTTGAAGAAGCTGGAGCTACTGTAGAAGTTAAGTAATTAACTTCTTTTTTTTTGTATTGACAAACTAAAAAAACAATAATATAATTGAATTACTAATAGATGATAAATTGGTTGTCTTTAATCAATTTGTAAGTTTTTAATAAAATCTTACCATTCCTATTAGTTACAATATTTGAAGAAGGAAACTTCAAGCAACTAACTGCTAAGTGAGTGTAATGATTAACTTATTTAGCATCCTAAACCAATGGATAAAGTATTTATCAGATATTTTATTCAAAAAAAATATTATCTAAAATATTAGAATAAAATAAGTATAATTTTTATATAAAAAAATAAAAATTTTATCTAATTTTAATATATTTAGAAAAATGAGAAAGTAAAAACTTATTTATATTTTTTTGATATATAGTTTAATCATTGGCTGTATATTTTTTTTGCTTTTTTTCTTGACAATTGATTATTTTAATATTAAAATTAAATTGTAATCTAAGATATCTGATTAATGTATTTGCTTATCTTTTTGGCGAATATATTAATTTTTGAAGGTATCGTGTCTTAAAGGGTAAGTTAGTTGAGATTAGATTATGAATATTGTAGAGAGAAAGAAAACTCTTAATGGTAAGTATATTTACTTTTCTACTGATAATAGATTAGCAAATATTTATCAAACTCGGTCACTGCGGTGACTTTTTTTGTGTAAAAAAATATTGCATTAACAAAATGTTTATTATATAATTGACTTATATCACTTTTTTTAAGAAAAAAATATTGACTTTGAGTTTATTTTGCGATAATATATCATGCGAAAGGAGATAACTATATATATTTTTAATATGGTTATCTTTTTCTTTTTTTAGTACGAGGCGATAAAATGGGGCAATATTTTAGCAATGAAGATTTACCTAGTAAAGTTAAAAAAATCGAATGCTTTGTCTTAGGAAAAAAGTTTTCTTTTTTTACTGATAATGGTGTATTCTCTAAAGATGGTTTGGATTTTGGCAGTAGACTTCTTCTTGAAACAATCCCGCTTGAAGAAGTTGGAGGCAAAATTCTTGATATGGGTTGCGGTTATGGTGTATTTGGAATTATTTTGAATAAGATTCTTAATGTTAATGTTGATATGGTTGATGTTAATAGAAGAGCACTTCATTTAGCTGAGCGAAATAAAAATGAAAATGGTTGTTCTAATGTTCATGTTATTGAAAGCTTCACTTATGAAAAAATAAATTCGAAATATTCTACTATTGTTACCAATCCTCCGATAAGGGCTGGGAAAAATGTTGTCTATGACATAGTTATGAATGCTTGTGATTACTTAGAAGAAAATGGGAAGTTGTTCTTGGTAATCAGAAAAGAGCAAGGAGCTAAATCGTTATTAATCGACTTAAAAAAAGTATATAGTAATGTTGAAATTCTCAATAAGAGAAAAGGTTTTTATATTATAAAATGTTCTTTATAATATTTGATTTAAGTTATGTGGGGTGAAAAAGATAGTGGCTTATAAAATAGTTAAAAGTGGCGATTATAGAGAAAGACGTAATTTTTCTAGAATTAGAAATACATATGAGTTAAAAGATTTATTGGAGATTCAGAAAAAATCTTATAAATGGTTTATTGAAAAAGGTATTAAAGAAGTTTTTGATGATTTATTTCCAGTTGAAAATTTTTCTGGAACATTATCTTTAGAATTTGGAGATTATCATTTTGATGAACCTAGATATTCTATCAAAGAAAGCAAAGATAGAGAAACAACTTATTCCGCACCTTTAAGAGTAGAAGTTCGTTTGTTTAATCGTGAAACAGGAGAAGTAAAAGAACAAGAAATATTTATGGGTGATTTACCTGTTATGACAGATAGTGGAACTTTTGTTATTAATGGAGCTGAACGTGTTATTGTTTCTCAATTGGTTCGTTCTCCTAGTGTTTACTTTAATAGAGAAATTGACAAAAATGGTCGTGAATTAATTACTTCCCAAATTATTCCAACCAGAGGTACTTGGTTAGAGTTTGAAGTTGATGCTAGAGATGTTTTATATGTTAGAATTGATAGAACCAGAAAAGTAGCATTAACAACTTTACTTAGGGCTTTTGGTTTGTCTAGCGATGAGGATATTTTCAAAATATTTGGACACGATGAATATTTAGAAAATACTATTGCAAAAGATTCAACTAAAAATACTGATGAAGCTTTAATTGAAATTTATGAAAAACTAAGACCTGGTGAACCAGCAACACTTGATTCTTCTAAAAATCAGATTATTACAAGATTTTTTGATGAATTTAGATATGATTTAGCAAAAGTAGGAAGATATAAATTTAATCGTAAGTTAAATGTTTCTGATAGATTGTTAGACCAAATGTTGGCTGAAGATATAATTGTTGATGGTAATGTTGTTTTAGAAAAAGGTACAGTAATTAATAAAACTAATATTGATGAATTGAAAGAAGCGTTATCTAAAGGATTTGGTTTAACTGAAGTTTTGGTTAATCAAGATTTAGATACTTACAATAAAGTTCAAATCGTTAGGATATATAATCCTAGTGATAAGAAAAAGATTATTTCTGTTATTGGTAATGATCAATCAATAGATGTAAAACGTTTAACCATTTCTGATGTTTATGCATCTGTATCTTATTATTTAAATTTATTACAGGGTGTAGGAAATTATGATGAGATAGATCATTTAGGAAATCGTCGTATTAGACAAGTTGGTGAATTATTACAAAATCAATTCCGTATTGGTGTTTCTAGAATGGAAAGAGTTATTCGTGAAAGAATGACTACTCAAGAAATGGAAGAAGTAACACCTAAAACATTAATTAATATTAGACCTGTAACTGCAGCGATGAAAGAATTCTTTGGTAGTTCTCAATTATCACAATTTATGGATCAAACAAATCCAATTGCTGAATTGACTAATAAACGACGTTTATCAGCTTTAGGACCTGGTGGTTTATCTAGAGATCGTGCTGGAGTAGAAGTACGTGATGTTAACTCTTCACACTATGGTAGAATTTGTCCTATTGAATCTCCAGAAGGTCCTAATATTGGTCTTATCACTTCTTTAGCAAGTTATGCTAAGATTGATGATTATGGTTTCATTATGACTCCATACAGAAAAGTAGTTGATAGCCAAATTACTGATGAAGTACGCTATATGACTGGGGATGAGGAATTAGATTATATTATTTCTCAATCTACTGTTGGAACTGATGAAAATAATAGAATTATAGATGAACAAGTTAATGCTCGTTTTAGGGGAGAAAATATATTAGCAAAGCCATCACAAGTGGATTATATTGATGTTAGTCCACAACAAGTTGTATCCATTACAACAAGTTGTATTCCTTTCCTTGAACATGATGATGCAACTCGTGCTCTTATGGGTGCAAACATGCAACGTCAAGCAATGCCTTTGATTAAGACTGAAGCTCCTTACGTTGGAACTGGTGTAGAGTTTATAGCAGCAAAGGATTCTGGAGTTGAAGTAGTGGCAAAAAATGATGGTATTGTTGAATATGCAGATGCTAAGAAAATAGTCGTAAAAACAAAAGAAGGAAAAGATACTTATAGATTAGCTAATTTTGAATTAGCAAACTCAAGCATATGTATGCATCAAAGACCAATTGCTCATGTTGGTGATAAGGTAGTTGCTGATAAAACTATCTTAGCTGATGGTAATTCTACTGATAAAGGAGAATTAGCGTTAGGTAAAAATATGACAGTTGCATTCATGACATTTAATGGTTATAACTATGAAGATGCGGTTATCTTAAATGAGAATTTAGTAAAAGATGATAAGTATACTTCATTACATCTTGAAGATTATGAAATGCAATGTCGTGAAACTAAATTAGGACCGGAAGAAATTACAAGAGATATTCCAAATGTAAGTGAAGAAGCTCGTCGTAATCTAGATGAAAATGGTATTGTAACTATAGGTACTGAGGTAAAAGAAGGAGATATTTTAGTTGGTAAAGTAACTCCAAAAGGTATGGCTGAATTAACTTCAGAAGAAAAATTATTACATGCTATTTTTGGAGAAAAGACACGTGAAGTAAGAGATACATCATTACGTGTTCCTCATGGTGGCGATGGTATTGTTCATGATATCAAAATCTACTCAAGAAAAGAAAATGATGAGTTACCTGCAGGTGTAAGCAAAGTTATTCGTGTTTATATTATTCAAAAACGTAAAATTCAAGTTGGAGACAAGATGTCAGGACGTCATGGTAACAAAGGTGTTATATCATTAATTCTTCCACAAGAAGATATGCCATATTTACCAGACGGTACTCCAGTTGATATTATGCTTAATCCACAAGGTGTTCCTTCACGTATGAATTTTGGACAAATACTTGAAGTTCATATGGGTATGGCTTGTAAGAAATTAGGTGTTCATGTTGCCACTCCTGTATTTGATGGAGCACATATTAATGATATACAAGCAATGATGAAAGAAGCTGGAATGGACGAAGATGGAAAAACTGTTCTATATGATGGTCGTACTGGTGAACCTTTTGATCATAGAATAAATGTTGGTGTAATGTATATGATTAAATTGCATCACATGGTTGATGATAAATTACATGCTCGATCTACAGGCCCTTATTCATTAGTTACTCAACAACCTCTTGGTGGAAAAGCTCAATTCGGTGGACAAAGATTTGGTGAAATGGAAGTTTGGGCACTTTATGCTTATGGTGCTGCTCATACTTTACAGGAAATCATTACATATAAGTCAGATGATGTAATTGGACGTGTAAAAGTATATGAATCAATTGTTAAAGGACAAGAAATTAATCAAGCTGGTGTTCCTGAATCATTTAGAGTATTGATGAAAGAATTCCAAGCTTTAGGATTGGATATTTCAATAATTGATGATAATGGTAAAACTCTTCAATTAAAAGAAATAGAAGAAGCAGAAGATAAGGAAGATATTAGTACATCTATAGATGACATAGAAAAATCTCCTGCAAGAGAAATAACAGATGATTATCCATATTCTTCAGATGAAACTTCTGAGGATGAAGACGATGACAATGACGAAGGTTATATGGACTTTGAAGGTGAATTTCAAGAAGATGGCGAAGGAGATGAGTTTTAATGATAGAAGTAAATAAGATTAATGCCTTAAGAATAGGTATAGCTTCTCCTGAAAAAATTCGTGAATGGTCATATGGTGAGGTAAAAAAACCCGAAACAATCAACTATCGTACATTACGTCCTGAACGTGATGGATTGTTCTGTGAGAAAATTTTTGGACCTACTAAAGATTTTGAATGTGCTTGTGGAAAATACAAAAGAGTTCGTTATAAGAATATAATTTGTGATAGATGTGGTGTTGAAGTTACTCGTTCTAAAGTACGTCGTGAGCGTATGGGACATATAGAGTTGGCAACACCTGTCTCACACATTTGGTTCTTTAAGGGAGTTCCTTCACGTATGGGTCTTGTGCTAGATATGAGCCCAAGAGATCTAGAAGAAGTATTATATTTTGTAAGTTATGTTGTTATTGATAAAGGAAATGCTCCATTAGAAAATAAACAAACACTATCTGAAAAAGAATATAGAGCATATTATGAGAAGTATGGTACTGGTTTTAGAGTTGGAATGGGTGCCGAAGCAATAAAAGAATTACTTAAAAAAGTAGATTTAAAGAAAGAAATTGATGAAATTACAGAAGAATTAGAGAACGCTCAGGGTCAAAAAAGAACAAGGTTATTAAAGAGATTAGATGTTTTAGATGCATTCTATAAATCTGGTAATAAACCTGAGTGGATGATTTTAGATTGTATCCCTGTAATTCCACCAGAATTAAGACCAATGATTCAATTGGATGGTGGAAGATTTGCAACTTCTGATTTAAATGATTTATATAGACGTGTTATTAATAGAAATAATCGTTTAAAGAAATTAATTGATTTAGGTGCTCCTGGAATAATTATTCAAAATGAAAAACGTATGCTTCAAGAAGCAGTAGATGCATTATTTGATAATGGTCGTCGTGGAAGAAGTGTTACAGGTGCTGGAAATCGTCCTTTGAAGTCACTTTCTAGCATGTTAAAAGGAAAACAAGGTCGTTTCCGTCAAAACTTATTAGGTAAACGTGTTGATTATTCTGGTCGTTCTGTTATCGTAGTAGGACCATCATTAAAAATGTATCAATGTGGTATTCCTAAAGAGATGGCTTTGGAACTATTTAAGCCTCATGTTATTCATGGGTTAGTAAGTAAGGATATTGCACATAATATCAAGGCTGCTAAAAAATTAATTGAAAATCAAGATCCAGTTGTATGGGATGTTGTTGAAGAAGTTATTAAAGAACATCCTGTTATGTTGAATCGTGCTCCTACATTGCATAGATTAGGAATTCAAGCTTTTGAACCAATTTTAGTAGGTGGAAAAGCTATTCGTTTGCATCCATTAGTTTGTCCTGCATTTAATGCTGATTTCGATGGAGATCAAATGGCAGTACATGTTCCTCTTTCTGAAGAGGCTCAAGCTGAAGCAAGATTGTTGATGTTAGGTTCAAATAACATTTTACATCCAAAATCTGGAGATCCAATTGTTACACCTTCTCAAGATATGGTTCTTGGTAACTATTATATAACTATGGAAAAGGCTGGAGAAGATGGTGAAGGTAGAGTGTTTAAGGACTCTAATGAAGCGTTAATGGCGTACGAGAGAAGAGAACTTACTCTACATACTCGTATAGCCATTCCAGTAAATTCATTTAAACATAAATTATTTACAGAAAGTCAAAAGGGTAAATATTTGGTTACTACTGTTGGTAAAATTAAGTTTAATGAAATACTACCTGATTCATTCCCATTTGTTAATGAACCAACTCAAGATAATATTTCTAATATTACACCAAATAAATATTTCTTAGATAGAGGAACTAATATTCCTGAAGCAATAAAAGATATGCCTTTAGTTAAACCGTTTGCTAAAGGAACTCTTGAGAAAATAATTGCTCAAGTATTTAAGAGATATAAGACTACTGAGACTTCTACTATGCTAGACAATTTAAAGGATTTAGGATTTAAATATTCTACAATTTCTGGAATTACCGTTAGTATGGCAGATGTTGAAATTAGTAAGAAAAAGCCTGAAATTGTTGCAGAAGCTCAAAAGATGGTAGATAAAATTAATAAGCAATACAAACGTGGTTTAATAACAGAAGAAGAAAGATTTACTAAGGTTATTGAAACATGGAATAATGCTACTGACCAAGTTAAAGCTGAATTGGAGGAAGTTTCTCAAACAGATATTGATAATCCAATATTCATAATGATGAACTCTAAAGCCCGTGGTAATATTTCTAACTTTACTCAGGTTGCTGGTATGCGTGGTATCATGGCTAAACCAGATGGATCATCTGTTGAAATTCCAGTTTTATCAAACTTTATTGAAGGACTTTCAGTTTCTGAATTCTTCTTATCTACACATGGTGCTCGTAAAGGCTCTGCTGATACAGCATTAAAAACAGCAGATTCTGGATACTTAACTCGTCGTCTAGTAGATGTATCTCAAGATATGATTGTTAGAGAAGAAGATTGTGGTACTGATCAAGGAGTTGTAGTATCTGCATTTATAAATGAAAAAACTGGTACAGCAATTGAAACATTAAAAGATCGTATTGTTGGTAGATTTGCTAATAAAAAAGTTATTAATCCAGAAACTAAAGAAGTCATTGTTGATAAATTACAAATGATTACTGAACAGATGGCTGATAAAATAGTTGCAGCTGGAATAAAAGAAGTAGAAATAAGAACTATTTTAACTTGCGGTACAGTAAATGGTGTTTGTCAAAAGTGTTATGGACGTAATTTAGCTACTGGTAATTTAGTTGAGATTGGTGAAGCAATCGGTGTTATGGCAGCTCAATCAATTGGTGAGCCTGGTACTCAGCTTACTATGCGTACTTTCCACTCTGGTGGAGTTGCTCATGGTGGTGATGCTGATATCACACAAGGTCTTCCTCGTGTTCAAGAGTTATTTGAAGCTCGTAATCCAAAAGCTAAAGCAACAATTGCAGAAATTGATGGTAAAGTGACTAAGATCAAAGAAGAACATGGCAAATATAAAATTAGCATTACTAACAAGTTAGAGACAAAAGAACATGTTACTAACTATGGTTCTAAACTTTGCGTTGAAGTTGGTGATCAAGTTTCATGTGGTGATAAGTTGACTGAAGGTGCTATTAACCCTAAAGAATTATTAGCTGTTACAGACCCAATTACAACACAAAACTATATCTTAAAAGAAATTCAAAATACATATCGTTCTCAAGGTGTTGATATTTCAGATAAACATATTGAAGTAATTGCACGAAGAATGATTTCTAAGATTAGAATTATTGAAGGTGGAGATACAAGATTCTTACCTGGTTCATTGGTTAACTTTAAAGAGTTTACTGATGGAAATAGAGAGGTCGTTATTAAAGGAAAGAAACCAGCTTTAGGAAAACCAATTTTATTAGGAATTACTAAAGCAGCTTTAGAAACTGACTCATTCTTATCTGCTGCATCATTCCAAGAGACAACTCGTATCTTAACGGATGCTGCTATTAAAGGTAAAGTAGATCCATTAGCAGGATTAAAGGAAAATGTAATTATTGGTAAATTAATTCCTGCTGGAACAGGTTGTAAAAATTATCGTGATGTAGACTATGAATTAAAGAAAGAATTTATGGATGAAGAACCATTAGAAAAATTAGAAAACCAATTTATGGAGTAAGATTTCTTACTCCTTTTTTAATATTTTTATTGACATTAAATTATATAAGTGTTATATTATTATCGCTGATTAAATATCTTTGCATTTTATGCAAAGTTTTATTTAAAGGGTAAAATGATACACCTGGATATGTGTAAAGAAAGGAGATTGATTTCATGCCTACTATTAACCAATTAGTTCATAATAAACGTAAGGATAAAGTAAGAAAGAGTAAAGCACCAGTTCTTGGTATTGGGTTAAACAGTATTAAGAATAAAACAACTGATGTTACCTCTCCTCAAAAACGTGGAGTTTGTACTCGTGTTGGTACAAAGACACCTAAAAAACCTAACTCAGCATTACGTAAATATGCTCGTGTTCGTTTATCTAATGGTAAAGAAGTAGATACTTATATTCCTGGAATTGGACACAACTTACAAGAACATAGTGTTGTTTTAATTCGTGGAGGACGTGTTAAGGACTTAATCGGAGTTCGTTATCACATCATTCGTGGTACTTTAGATACTGCAGGAGTAAAAGATCGTAAACAAGGTCGTAGTAAATACGGTGCTAAAAGACCTAAGTAAAAATTAATATTGAAGGGAGGATATATACATGCGTAAAAGACGTGCAATAAAAAGAGATATTTTAGCAGATCCTATATATAAATCAAAAATAGTTGCAAAGTTAATCAATACAATTATGCTAGATGGTAAAAAAGGAACTGCTCAAACTATAGTTTATGAAGCTTTTGATACGGTAAAGAAAAAAACTGGTAAAGAACCAATCGAAGTATTTACTGCAGCAATGGAAAATATTAAACCACAACTTGAAGTTAAAAGTCGTCGTGTTGGTGGTTCAAATTATCAAGTACCTGTTGAAGTTACACCTGCTAGAAGCCAAGCTTTAGCATTAAGATGGTTAACTAAGTATTCACGTGAACGTGGTGGAAAAGGTATGGCTGATAATTTAGCTAATGAAATTATTGATGCATCTAACGGAACAGGTGCAGCAGTAAAAAAACGTGAAGATACTCATAGAATGGCTGAGGCTAATAAAGCTTTTGCTCATTATAGATGGTAGGAAGGAGTTACTATGGCAAGAGATACGTCTTTAGAGAAGACTAGAAATATTGGAATAATGGCTCATATTGATGCAGGTAAAACTACATGTACTGAGAGAATTTTATTCCATACCGGAGTTACTCATAAAATTGGAGAAACTCATGATGGTGAATCTCAAATGGACTGGATGGCTCAAGAACAAGAGCGTGGTATAACTATCACATCTGCAGCTACTACAGCTCATTGGAAGGGATACCGTCTTAATATAATTGATACTCCAGGACATGTAGACTTCACAATTGAAGTTTCTCGTTCACTACGTGTATTAGATGGTTCTGTTGCATTACTTGATGCACAAGCTGGAGTAGAACCACAAACTGAAACAGTTTGGAGACAGGCATCTGAATTCAAAGTTCCAAGAATTATTTTCGCAAATAAAATGGATAAAATGGGTGCAAATTTCGAATACACATTAAAAACAATTACTGACCGTTTAGGTGTTAATGCTAAACCTATTGAATGGCCAATAGGAGCTGAAGATAGTTTTTCAGGAGTAATAGATTTAGTTAACATGAAAGCTTATCATTATGATGGTGAACAAGCTGAAAATGCACAAGAAATCGAAATTCCTGCTGAATTAAAGGATATAGCAGAAGAAAAAAGAGCAGAGTTGATTGATGCTGTTGCTGAATTTGATGAAGATACAATGATGACTTATCTAGATGGTGGAGAAGTTACTGTTGAAATGATTAAAAAAGCAATTCGTAAAGGTGTTTTAGCTGCTGAATTCTTCCCTGTCTTGTGTGGAACTGCTTTAGGAAATAAAGGTATTAAGTTATTACTAGATGCAGTTATTGACTATTTACCAAGTCCTGTTGATGTTGAGTCAATTAAAGGAAAAACATTGGATGGTAAAGAAGAATATCGTCATCCTAGTGATAGTGAACCATTTAGTGCATTAGCATTTAAAGTTATGACTGATCCATTTGTTGGTCGTTTAACATTCTTTAGGGTTTATTCTGGTCACCTAGCTAGTGGTTCATATGTTTTAAACTCAACTAAGGATACTAAGGAAAGAATTGGTCGTATATTACAAATGCATGCAAATCATCGTAAAGAGATTTCAGATGTTTACACTGGAGATATTGCTGCTGCTGTAGGATTAAAAAATACAACAACTGGTGATACTTTATGTGATGAGAAGAAGCCTATTATTCTTGAAAGCTTAGTGATACCGGAACCAGTTATTCAATTAGCTGTTGAACCAAAATCTAAAGCTGATCAAGATAAAATGGCATTAGCTTTACAAAAATTAGCAGAGGAAGATCCAACATTTAAAGTTCACACTGATCATGAAACTGGTCAAACAGTTATCGCTGGTATGGGTGAATTACATCTAGATGTATTAGTTGATCGTATGAAACGTGAATTTAACGTTGAAGCAAATGTTGGTGCGCCACAAGTTGCTTATCGTGAAACAATTAAAACTGCTGCTGATTGTGAAGGTAAATATATCAAACAATCTGGTGGACGTGGTCAATATGGACACGTTTGGGTTAAGTTTGAGCCTAATCCAGATAAAGGATACGAGTTCGTTGATCAAATCGTTGGTGGAGTTGTTCCTCGTGAATATATTCCAGTAGTTGATAAAGGATTACAAGAGGCATTACAAACAGGTGTACTTGCTGGATACCCTATGATTGACGTTAAATGTACATTGTTTGATGGTTCATATCATGATGTTGACTCAAATGAAATGGCATTTAAGATTGCTGCAAGTTTTGCATTAAAAGAAGCTAAAAATAAATGTAATCCAGTATTACTTGAACCAATAATGAAAGTTGATGTTACTACACCAGAAGAATATTTTGGTAATGTAATGGGAGATTTAACTTCTCGTCGTGGTAGACCATTAGGACAAGAAGCACAAGGTAACGCTATTAAATTAAGCGCTATGGTTCCACTTTCAGAAATGTTTGGATATGCTACTAACTTACGTTCAAATACGCAAGGTAGAGCAACATTCATAATGCAATTTGATCACTATGAAGAAGTTCCAAAAAATATTGCTGAAGAAATAATTAAAAAGAGTGGAAATTAATTAAATAATGTATCAAAATAGTTGAAAAACTTTCAATTATTAGATAAAATATATTTTGTAAACCAAAGAGGAGGAAATTATAATATGGCAAAAGAAAAATTTGATCGTTCAAAACCACATGTTAACATTGGTACAATTGGACACGTAGATCATGGTAAAACTACTTTAACTGCTGCTATTACTAAGTGTTTAGCTGGTAAAAACGGTAACCAAGCTGTTGATTTTGCTAACATTGATAAAGCACCAGAAGAAAGAGAACGTGGTATCACTATCAATACTGCACATGTTGAATATAGTACTGATAGCAGACACTATGCACACGTAGACTGCCCAGGACATGCTGATTATGTTAAAAATATGATTACTGGTGCAGCTCAAATGGATGGAGCAATCTTAGTTATTGCTGCTACTGATGGACCTATGGCACAAACTCGTGAACATATCTTACTTGCTCGTCAAGTTGGTGTACCTAAAATGGTAGTATTCATGAATAAATGTGATATGGTTGATGATGAAGAATTATTAGATTTAGTAGAAATGGATATTCGTGAATTATTAAATGAATATGGTTATGAAGGAGACGAAACTCCAATTATCCGTGGTTCTGCTTTAAAAGCACTTGAAGGAGATCCAAAATGGGTTGGTAAAATTGATGAATTAATGGAAGCTGTTGATACATGGATTCCAACTCCAAAAAGAGATAATGATAAACCATTCTTAATGAGTATCGAAGATGTATTTACAATCACTGGTCGTGGTACTGTTGTTACTGGACGTGTTGAACGTGGTACATTAAAATTAAATGATGAAGTTGAAATCGTTGGTATTAAACCAACTAAGAAAACAGTTGTTACAGGAATTGAAATGTTCCGTAAACAATTAGACTTTGCTGAAGCTGGAGATAATGCTGGAGCATTATTACGTGGTATTGCTCGTGAAGAAGTTGAACGTGGACAAGTTCTTGCTAAACCAGGAACAGTTACACCTCATCATAAATTCAAAGCTACAGTTTATGTATTAAGCAAAGAAGAAGGTGGACGTCATACTCCATTCTTCACAAATTATCGTCCTCAATTCTATTTTAGAACTACAGACGTAACTGGTGTTATTACTTTACCTGAAGGTGTTGAAATGGTAATGCCAGGAGATAACGTTAATATTGAAGTTGAATTAATTCATTCAATCGCACTTGAACAAGGTACTAAATTCTCAATTCGTGAAGGTGGACGTACTGTAGGTGCTGGTAACGTTACTGAAATTATTGAATAATTAAAATCAAAAATCAGACTCATGTCTGATTTTTTGTATTAAAAAAAGATAAAACTATAGTTTGTTTTATCTTTATTTTTTGTTCTTTATAAAAGCTTTATATAAATTATAAGTAAAATTATTTAAGACTATGTCAAATTCTCCTATATATTCAGTTATTGTGGTATTAAAACCTAATTTTTTTTCATTTATTATGTTATGTTCAGATGTTTCTTCGAATTCTCCTATTATTCCATTTAAATTTATGTACTTTAAATGCTCTTTTGTGTAGTCTTCAATCATTTTCCATTTGATGACAAAGTCTGGATTTTGTGATTGATATTTTTTGTCATAACCCTCTTCTACTATAAATGCAGCATTATCATATTTTATTACAAGAGCACCAGCTATGATAATGCCATTAGGATGTTTTTTTAATAATTCTGTTGCTTGAACTAACGACTGCTTATATATATCTAATAATTTGTCTGATTCCATTTTTTTGTTCAATATATTATTTTTCTGTTTTTCATCAAGAGATTGATTCTGAATTTCACTGGCTAAAACATTATTATTTTCAAGTTCATTTTCATATGCTCTTCTACTATTTATGGTATATGTTTCAGTATTAACTTTTGCATAATAAACTTCTGCATCATCTTGAAAAATGTTACATATTTGCTCATAATAATTTTTGGGCTTTTTAGTATCATCTTTGATAAATTCATATAATTTATCAACATTATTATTTGAATCTTTATTAACTTCAATTCCAAAATTTAATCCTCTTCTAACTTTATTTCTAGTTCTTTTTTCAAACTTAGAAAAAAGCTCTTTGGTATTATTACCTAATATAATTAATCCTTCCCATCGAGGTTTTTCATTTTCAAATTTATTGTTTTTTCCCTTGTAACTGAATCCAACTTCTTTTAAATTTGTAATTATCCTATCACCTTGATTATTAAAATTCATTATTGTTCCTTTACAATCTCTTATTGTTAGTGGGATATTGGGATCCATTCTAAGTAACATAAATCCTTGTTTTCCAAGAACTTGTTTTATTTTCTTTATTGCTTCGCTTAAATTATCGATGTTCTCATAATTAAAAAGAATTCCTCGAGGAGCATAAGCAATCTTATTGTTCATAAATACTTGTTTATATAATAGTAAAGTTGCACCTATTAATTTGTTAGTGTCACTTACAATACCTAAGTAATGAATATTGTATCCAAATTTAGTCATTAATGTTCCATATTTACTTGTTTGAAAATAATTTCTATATCTATGATTTTTGGAAAATCTGTCAAATTGACTGGGGGTTAGGGTAACTATTTTCATCAGCAACACCTCTTTATTTCTCTTATAATTATAGCATATTAAAATATTTAGTTTCAATATTCTAATATAAAATGAAGTGGTTAAATTACTTGTTTTATAGTATAATTATTTTGGTGATAATATGTTTGAAAATAAAAAAATATTTATATTGGGTTTGGCACGTAGTGGTTATCAAGCTGCTAAGCTGTTGATTCAGAAAAATAATGAAGTTGTTCTAAATGATGGAAAGGATGAGTCTAAACTTGATAAAAGTCAGATTGATGAGTTAAGAAACTTAGGAGTTAAATTGTTTTTTGGTTCTCATCCAGATGACTTGTTGGATAACTCTTTTGATTATTTAATCAAAAATCCTGGTGTACCAATTGATCATAAATATGTTTTGAAAGCAAGATCTTTAGGTATTGAAGTAATAAATGAAGCGGAAATGGCTTATAGATTGTTACCTGAAGATGTTAAATTGATTGGTATTACCGGTACTAATGGTAAAACAACAACTACAACTTTAACTTATAATATTATGAAAAAAGCTTTTGGAGATAAAGTCTTTTTAGCAGGAAATATCGGTTATCCATTATGTGGAATATTAAATCAAGTTAAGAGTGGCGATATTATTGTAATGGAAGTATCTTGTCAACAATTGGAAAATTTTGAACAATTTCATCCTAATGTTGCATTAATGACTAATTTAAGTCCTGCTCATATCGACTTTTTAAAGAGTTATGAAAATTATAAAAGAGTAAAAGCTAAAATTTTTAAAAACCAAACAAGTGATGATGTTGCAATTTTAAATATTGAAAATGATGATGTTATAAAAGAAACTCGTGATATTAAGGCTAATACTAAATATTTTTCTAGTAAAAAGGAAATAAATGGTTGTTATTTGAAAGATAACTACATTTATTATTATGGAGAAAAAGTCATTAGTAGAGATCAAATTTTTATTGCAGGTATGCATAATGTTGAAAATTGTATGGGTGCTATTATGATAGCAAAAGAGTTTGGTGTGTCTAATGATGTTATTTGTGATGTAATATCTAGTTTTAGAGGAGTTGAACATCGCTTAGAGTATGTGGATACTATCAATGGAGTACGTTTCTATAATGATACTGAAGCTACTAATATAAAATGTACACAAATTGCTTTATCTTCATTTGATCAACCAACTACTATTATTTTAGGTGGTTTAGAAAGAGGTCAAGATTTTAATGAATTAACTCCTTTTATGAAAAATGTCACTAATATAATAGCAATAGGTCAATGCAGAGATAGGGTTGCTGAATATGGAAATAGTTTAGGTATTCCGACTTATAGTTTTGAATTTTTGACAAATGGGTTTGACAAATGTGTTGAAGTAACTCAGCCAGGTGGTATAATATTATTAAGTCCTGCTTCTGCTTCGTGGGATCAATATAAAGAATGTGAAGTAAGAGGAGCAGAATTTAAGAAAAAAGTGGAGGAATTAAAAAATGAAAATTAAAGACGTAAAAGCAAGAGAAATTTTAGACTCTAGAGGAAATCCAACTGTTGAAGTTGATGTAATTTTAGAGAATGGAGTTTTAGGAAGAGCTGCTGTACCGAGCGGAGCATCTACTGGTGAAAGAGAAGCCCTAGAATTAAGAGATGGAGATAAGTCAAGATATTTAGGAAAGGGTACTACAAAAGCTGTAGCTAACGTAAATGGGCCTTTAAGAGATTTAGTTATTGGAATGGATGCTGCTGATCAAAAATCTTTAGATTATGCAATGATTAAATTGGATGGTACTGAAACAAAATCAAAATTTGGTGCTAACGCTATCTTAGGTGTTTCTATGGCTGCTTTGAAAGCAAGTGCTATAGCTGCTGGCAAACCATTATATGCTTATGTAGGAAATGGAACTGAATTACCAAGACCTATGATGAATATTATTAATGGTGGAGCCCATGCTGATAATAAATTAGATTTCCAAGAATTTATGATTATCCCTCAAAGAGATACAATTAAAGAAAGAATAAGAGTTGGAGCAGAAGTTTTCCATAATTTAAAAAAAGTATTAAATGAAAAAAAATTAGCTACTGGTGTTGGTGATGAAGGAGGATTTGCTCCTGACTTACAATCAAATCAAGAAGGTTTTGAATTAATTATGGAAGCTATTAAAAGAGCAGGATATATTCCAGGAAAAGATGTATGCTTAGCAATAGATGTAGCTGCTAGTGAATTCTATGAAAATGGTAAATATAATTTAGCAGGTGAGGGAAGAGTTCTTACTACTGATGAATTAATTGACTTTTATGAAGAATTAATAAATAAGTATCCTATTATTTCTATCGAGGATCCAGTGGATGAAAATGATTGGGAAGGATTTAGGAAAATTACTGAAAGACTAGGTGATCGTATTCAATTAGTTGGTGATGATTTATTTGTAACTAATAAGAAATGTTTACAAAAAGGTATAGATAATCATGCTGGTAATGCTATCTTATTGAAAGTTAATCAAATTGGTACAATTACTGAAACTTTAGAAACAATTGACTTAGCAAGAAAAAATGGTTATGCTACTGTAATTTCTCATAGAAGTGGAGAAACTGAAGATACTACAATTGCAGATTTAGCAGTAGGATTAAATTTAGGACAAATTAAGACTGGTTCTATGTCAAGAACAGATAGAATTTGTAAATATAATCAATTGATGAGAATTGAAGAGGACTTAAATAATTAGTATTGACATATTTATTAATTAAATGTATCATATATATAATTTTAAATCTATATAGAAAACCAATACATTGTTAGCTCTTATTTTTAGTGAGTTAGGGATAGTGAAAACCTAATATTAATCTAATAATGTTCCTACTTTCTATGGAGGAGTTTATACTCTCGGTGTTTAATGCCGTTATATTATTAAGTTAAATTAAGGATGGTACCGTGCTTTGCACTCCTTTGGTATCATCCTTTTATTTTTGGAGGTGTTTTTATGAAATTAAGTAATTCATTTTTTGTTACATTTAAAGAAAATGTAAAAGATGAAGAGTCTATTAGTGCTAATTTATTAGTTAGAGCTGGTATGATTAAGAAAACTGGTAGTGGTATTTATACATTTTTACCATTAGGATTAAAAGTTTTGAGAAAGATAGAAAATATCGTACGTGAGGAAATGAATAATATTGATTCTCAAGAATTAGTTATGCCTTCTTTATTACCAGAAGATATTTATGTTAATAGTGGTAGACGAGATGTCTTTGGAAGTGATATGTTTAGCTTAAAGGATAGATTTGATAGAAGCTATGTTTTAGGTCCTACTCATGAAGAGATGTTTGTTGAAGTAGCAAAAGATTATATAAAATCTTATAAAGATATGCCTCTTAGTCTATATCAAATGGCAAATAAATATCGAGATGAACCACGTAGTAGATATGGATTGATACGTACTCGAGAATTTGTTATGAAGGACGCTTATACTTTTGACAAAGATTTAGAAGGATTGAGTAATTCTTATAATAAAATGTTTAATGCTTATAAGAAAATATTTGATCGAATAGGCTTAAATTATAGAATTGTTGAAGCTTCTACTGGTGCAATGGGTGGTATTTTATCCGAAGAGTTTCAAGCTATCTGTGATATAGGAGAAGATACTTTAGTATTATGTGATAATTGTGGATTAGCTACAAATATAGAAATATGTCCTTGTAAGTCTGAAAAAGGCGAAGCTGAAGATATAAAAGATATTAAGTTAATAGAAACTCCTAATGTTAAAAGTATTGAAGATGTTTGTAAATTTTTAGATTGTGATATTAAAAAAACTATAAAGACTTTAATATATAAAGCTAATAACCAATTTTATGCAGTTTTGGTTAGAGGAGATAGAGAAGTTAATGAATTAAAGCTATCTAAATTGCTTGGAGTTAGTGAAATTTGTTTAGCAACTTTTGATGAGGATGAACAAATTACTCATGCTGAGGTTGGATTTGCTGGACCTATTGGTTTAAGCATACCTATTGTTGTTGATTTAGAAGTATTGAATATGTATAACTTTGTAGTTGGTGCCAATAAAACTAATTACCATTATTTAAATGCAAATTTAAATGATTTTAAGATTGATTATACTGGAGATATACGAAATGTTTCTAGTAATGATATTTGCCCAATATGTGGTTCTAAATTAGTTTTTAAAAGGGCTATAGAAGTTGGTAATACTTTTAAGTTGGGAACTAAGTATTGTGAAAGTTTAAATTTACAATTTACAGATATTGATAATACTTTAAAGTATCCAGTTATGGGATGCTATGGTATTGGTATAGCCAGGATATTGTCCGCTTTCATTGAACAAAATCATGATGATAAGGGTATTATTTTTAACAATGTTTTGACTCCTTTTGATGTTGAATTGATAACTGTAAATAATAAAGATGAAAATCAAGTTGAATTAGCTAATATTATTTACAATAAATTAATTTCTAAAGGAAAAGATGTGTTATTTGATGATCGTGATTTAAGAGTTGGTTATAAATTTAGTGATGCTGATTTAATAGGTATACCAAAAAGAATCATTGTTGGAAGGGATGCTATTAACAATAAAGTAGAAATTAAGGACAGATTGACAGGCAATATTACCACATGTGATATAGATAGTATCGACAGTGTGCTATCTTTGTAAATTCTTTTAAAGTAAAGTTTTCTTGCACTTAGTTTACTTTTATGTTATTATATAGGTGCTATTAAAAACGGAGGTGTGTTATGGAAACAGCACTCTTAATAATTTCTATTTTATTAATTATTATTGTACTTTTACAAAGTGGAAAAGCAGATGGTGCAGCACAAATTCTTTCAGGCGGTAATTCTGAGCTTTTTAAGGCCAGAAAAGAACGTGGTTCAGAATTAGTAATAAGTCGTATTACATTTGTATTAGGTATGGCTTTTTTTGCAATTTGCTTAGTTGCTATGTTTGTATAAAAAAAGGTCAAGTCCTTTTTTTTTGCCTTTAAAGACTGGTTATCTATTATGAAATAGGCTATAATAATGTTGAAGGTGGGACTTATGAAAGATAAAATTCTTAATATTTTAAAAAATAGTGATAAAGCTTTATCTGTTTTTGAGATTGAAGATAAGCTTGGAATAAATGATGTTGATTCAACTAGAAAATTACTTAGTTTATTACACGAATTAGAAGAAGAAGTTGTTATTTATCATTCTAATAAGGATAAATATCTGATGCTTGAAAATAGTCATTTGAGAAAAGGTGTAATGCGTGCTAATAAAAAAGGTTTTGGTTTTGTTGAAATAGAAAATTGTGAAGATAATGTGTATATTTCACAAGATAATATGAATGGTGCTATTCATGATGACATTGTTTTAATTGAAATTACAAGTAAGATGAAGCTAGATCGTTTAGAGGGGCGAGTATTAAAAATAATTAAGAGACAAGTACAGCAATATATTGGTGAAATTAACTTTGATGATAAAGGAAAAGGTCATATTAAATTAGATGATAATAAAATTAAATTGAATATTGAAGTCCCTAGAGAACTATCTTTAAATGCTGTCGATGGTCATAAAGTAATTGTTGAATTAGTAAAACATTTGAATAATAATTTAAAATATGAAGGTAAAGTTGTGAAAATAATAGGTCATAAGAATGATCCGGGTGTGGATATTATGTCCATTATTTATAAGTATAATATTAATACGGTTTTTCCAGATGAAGTAAAGGAAGAAGTTTCACAGATGCCTATGGAAGTTTTACCTTATGATTTGAAGGGTAGACGTGATTTAAGAGATTGGGAAATATTTACTATTGATGGTGATGATACCAAAGATATTGATGATGCTATTTCGATAAAAAGACTTCCTAATGGACATTACGAGTTGGGTGTTCACATTGCTGATGTTAGCTATTATGTTAAAGAAAATTCTCCTTTGGATAATGAAGCGATGGAAAGAGGAACTAGTGTATATTTAGTTGATAGGGTTATACCAATGCTACCACATGAATTGTCTAATGGTATTTGCTCGTTAAATCCTAACGTTGATAGATTGGCTATTTCTTGTGTTATGGAATTTGATGATAAGGGAAAACGTATAGATTATCAAATATTTCCTAGTGTAATTCGTTCTAGAATACAAATGACTTATAAAAAAGTTAATAGTATTTTAGAGAAAAATATAGTTCCTGAAGGTTATGCTATATATGAAAAAAGTCTTCGATTGATGGCCGATTTGGCTAAAATATTGCAAACAGCAATTATTAGAAGAGGTTATATAAACTTTGATATAAATGAGGTTAAAATATTAGTTGATGAAAATTGTAAGCCTACTGAGATTACAGTTCGTGAAAGTGGAGTCGGTGAAAAACTAATTGAATCTTTTATGATTGCAGCTAATGAGTGTGTGGCTACGCACATATATTTTATGAATTTACCATTTATTTATCGTATTCATGAGACTCCAAAAGAAGAAAAAATAAGAAGTTTTTTAAATTTTGTTAGTAGTTTAGGTTATACAATTACAGGAGATGTTTCTAACTTAAAGCCAACTACTATGCAAAGAATATTGAAACAATTGGAAGATAAACCAGAATATAAAATTTTGGCTTCATTATTATTAAGAAGTATGCAAAAGGCAATTTATAGTCCTCAAAATTTAGGCCATTATGGATTAGCAAGTAGTTGTTATACACATTTTACTTCTCCAATTCGTCGCTATCCGGATACGACAGTTCATAGACTATTGCATACATATTTATTCGATGGAAATGTTGATATGTCTACTATAAGAAAATGGGAGGAAAAATTAGTTTATATTGCTGAGCATTCTTCTTCTAGAGAACGTGCTTCTGTTGATTGTGAACGCGAAGTTGATGATATGAAGATGGCTGAGTATATGGAAGGTCATATTGGCGAAGAATTTGAAGGAATGATTTCTTCAGTTACAAGTTTTGGAATGTTTGTTGAATTAGATAATTTAGTAGAAGGGTTAGTTCCTATCAGAGATATGAAGGATTTCTTTCATTTTGATGAAGAGCATATGACTTTAACAGGTGAAAAGACTCATTTGGTTTATAAAATAGGAGAAAGAGTTATAGTTAAAGTTGTTAGAGCTTCTAAAGAAGATAAAACAATTGATTTTGAAATAGTTAGAAAGGTTTAAAGTTGTATGAGCAGTAGAAAAGTAAGAAAATTAACGAGAAAGATTAAAAGAAAGAAGACTATGCTCTTACTATTTTCTTTTTTTCTTTTACTTGCTGTTGGAGTTTTTTCTGCTTATCAGTATAGAGACATTTTTTTTAAAAATGAAGCTTCTAAAAATGTAGAGGTAGTTCAAGAAAAAGAAAAAGAGAAAGTTCCTATTGAATATAATGCAAAGGTTTTTATGGTAGGAGATGCTTTAATTCATTGGGGTGTTTATAATGATGCTAAACAGCCAGATGGCTCATATAATTTTAGACCTATGTTTGATACCATCAAACCTATTTCTGAAAAGTATGATTTAGCTTATTATAATCAAGAAACAATTTTAGGCGGTTCTTCATTAGGTTATTCTAGTTATCCAAGATTTAATTCTCCTCAGGAAGTAGGAGATGCTCTTATTGACGCCGGATTTAATTTGGTTTCTTTAGCAACTAATCATACTATGGATAAAAATGAAATAGGAGTATTAAAATCTGTGGAATATTGGAAAAATCATCCTGATGTTGTTACTTCTGGCCAATGGAGCAGTGAAGAAGAGCGTACTGCTTCAGTTACTGCTGTTCATGAAGTTAATGGTATAAAATATGCTTTTATTTCATATACGATTTGGAATAATGGATTACCTACGCCTTATGGAAAAAGCTATTTAAATAATGAATATTCTCCTGAAAAGGCACAAGCAGATATTTCTGCTGTCCGTGATAAAGTTGATTTTGTTATAGTAGCTATGCACTGGGGTACAGAATATTCATTTAACGTTGATTATAAGCAAACAGAAATAGCTAATTATTTATCTAGTTTAGGTGTAGATTTGATTATAGGATCACATCCACATGTTGTACAAACTGTTGAATATATTAATAATAATAAAACTTTTGTTGTTTATTCTTTAGGTAATTTTATAAGTGATCAAAATGATATTGATAACTTTACAGGATTAGCTTTTGAAGTAACTTTAAAGAAAATTGTTAATGTTGATGATACTATTTCTACATCTGTTGTTGACCCTAAGGCTGAATTAATTTATACTACTACTACGAAGCGTAATGGCATAAATTATGATTTTAAAATAGTGCCATATAAATTACTAAATAATAATCAGTTACCAAATTATACATATTATTATGATGTCTATAAAAATATTGTTAATGAAAGATATCCTAATTTAACTTGGGGGTTAACGTGGGAGTGATAAAATGGAAATATTAAATAGAAAAGTAAAACATGACTATTTTATTGATGAAATATATGAGACTGGAATTGTTTTGACAGGAACGGAGATTAAATCGATTAGAAATGGAGATTGTAATATAAAAGATTGTTATGGAATAATTAAGAATCATGAAGTTTATTTATTGAATATGTTTATTGGTTATTACAAAGAGGGAAATATTTTTAATCATCAGGAAAGTCGCGATAGAAAGTTGTTATTACATAAAAAAGAGATAAAAAAGTTAGAACAATATATAGAGCGTAAAGGATTCACTTTAATTCCTGTAAAATTATATTTTAAGAATAATAAATTAAAGGTTGCTTTAGGTGTCTGTCGTGGTAAGAAGGAATATGATAAACGTGAAAGTATTAAAGAGCGTGATATAAAACGAGAAACTCAAAAGAATTTAAAAAGATATTAATTTTGTTAATATCTTTTTTATTATAAAAAAAGACTATTAATTGTTATAATAGTCTTTAAAATTTTCATTAAAAAATTTAAATAATTCATTACATCTATTCTTATCCATTTCAACTTTATCTTTATATGGATAATCTAGGTTTAATGGTCCGTACTTTTCCATTCCTAATTTATGATATGGTAAAAAGTCTACTCTTGTAACATTCTTTATGTATTTTTTAATAAAGTTTGATAATTCTATCATGTATTTTTCATTATCATTAACATCAGGAATGATAACTTGTCTGATCCATACTTCTATATTTGTTTTGTTTAATTGTTCTACGAATTCAAAAAACTTATCTAATGATTTTGCACCAGTTATATTTTTATAACCTTCCGTGTCTATATGTTTTATATCTAGCAGAACTAAGTCTATATTTTCAAATAATTCTTTATAATCTCCTAATCCAACACCAGCGGTATCTATTGCTATATGAATGTTTTCTTTTTTCAGTTTTTTACATGTCTCTACTAAAAAATCATATTGTAGAAGGGGTTCTCCTCCTGAGAATGTTACCCCTCCATTTCTTTTAAAATAAGGTTTGTTTCTTATACATTTCTTAACGACTTCATCTGAAGTATAGTTAACCTTTTGCATTTTCCACATCTCTGGGTTATGGCAGTATTTGCATCTTAAGTTACATCCGTTTAGAAAGATGACAGTACGAATTCCTGGACCATCTACTAACCCGAATGATTCAAAAGAATTTATTGATCCATTCATTTTATATTTTTTCGTGGAAAGTTCTTGAAATAACTTCTTCTTGTTGTTTTCTTGTTAAACGATTAAATCTTACTGCATATCCAGAAACTCTAATAGTTAATAATGGATATTTATCCGGATTGTTCATGGCATCAATTAAAGTTTCTCTATTTAATACATTAACATTTAAATGGTGTGCTCCTTGTACAAAATATCCGTCCATTAATGCTACTAGGTTATCAACTCTTTCGCTCTCTGTTTGTCCTAATGTATTTGGTACGATAGAGAAAGTATTAGAGATACCATCACGGCAACAATTTGCCCAATCTAATTTTGCTACTGAATTTAGTGAAGCTATAGCACCAGAAGCATCTCTTCCATGCATTGGATTTGCTCCAGGAGCGAATGCAACACCAGCTTTTCTTCCATCAGGAGTTGATCCTGTATTAGAACCATATACTACATTAGATGTAATAGTAAGTACAGATAAAGTTGGATGAGCATTTCTATAACATGGATGAGAGCTTAATTCTTTATAAAATACTTCTAATATTTCTTTACCTATGTTATCTACTCTATCATCATCATTTCCATATTTAGGAAAATCTCCTTCAATTTCAAAATCAACTGCAATACCATCATTATCACGAATAGGTTTAACTTTTGCATATTTAATAGCAGACAAAGAATCAACAGCAACAGAGAATCCTGCAACACCATAAGCCATTAAGCGATTGACATAAGTATCATGCAAAGCCATTTGTCCTGCTTCATAAGCGTATTTATCATGCATATAATGGATAATATTCATTGCATCAGAATAGATTCTAGCAACTTCATGCATCATTTTGAAATAAGCATCTTTAACTTTATCGTAGTCAAGTACTTCATCAGTCATCTTTTCAAATCCAGGAATAACTAATTCACGTTTAACCTCATCAACACCACCATTAATAGCATATAATAAAGTTTTTGCTAAATTACAACGAGCTCCAAAGAATTGCATGTCTTTACCAACACGCATAGCAGATACACAACAAGCAATTGCGTAATCATCTCCCATACTTGGACGCATTAAATCATCGTTTTCATATTGAATAGAATCTGTTGCTATGCTAATCTTAGCACAATATTTTTTCCATGTTTCAGGTAAATTTTGCGCCCATAAAATAGTCATATTAGGTTCTGGTGCACTTTCTAAGTTCTCTAATGTGTGAACTATACGGAATGATGTTTTATTAACCATAGATTTACTATCAACAGAAATCCCACCTAATGAACAAGTTACCCAAGTAGGATCACCAGAGAATAATTCATCATATTCTGGAGTTCTTAAATGTCTAGCAGCTCTTAATTTAATAACAAATTGGTCGATTATTTCTTGTGCTTCTTCTTCTGTTAAAGTACCATTTTTAAAATCTCTTTCAAAATAGATATCAAAGAAAGCATCAACTCTACCTAGTGACATAGCAGCACCATTATTTTCTTTAATAGCAGCTAAATATCCAAAATAAGTCCATTGAACAGCTTCTTTTGCATTTTTTGCTGGCATAGAAATATCAAATCCATAGCTCTTAGCCATTTCTTTTATTTCTTGTAAAGCTCTATATTGCATAGAAATTTCTTCACGTAGACGAATAGTTTCATCATCCATGACTGTAATTTTCATATTATCCCAGTCATTTTTCTTTTGTTGCATTAAATAATCAATACCATATAAGGCAATTCTACGATAATCTCCAATTATTCTTCCACGTCCATAAGCGTCTGGAAGACCTGTTAATAACTTATTGTGACGAGCTTTTCTAATTTCAGAAGTATAGGCATCAAAAACACCATCGTTATGAGTCTTAACTAAATTAGTTTCTTTGATGAACTTTTCAAGTTCAGGATTCATCTTGTAGCCATAAGCTTCAAGTTCCTGATAAACCATTTTTATTCCACCCTTAGGAACAATACTCCTTTTACCTAGTTTATCAGTTTGAAGACCAACAATTACATCATCATCTTCACAAATATAACCAGGTTTGAAAGCATTAATACCTGCTGGATGATCCACATCAATATCAATAACGTGTTTTTTTACTTCTTCTTTACACATATCCTCATATACTTTTAAAACACGTTTTGTTTTTTCGGTAGGACCACTTAAAAATGATTCGTCACCATCATAAGCAACATAGTTTTTTTGAATAAAATCACGCACGTTAATTTCATTACACCATGCGCCTTCCTTAAAATCTTTCCATTGTTCCATAATATTTAATCACCTTCCGTTATTTATTATATCATAATGTGATATAATTATAATGCTTGTTTTTAATACTTTACATATAATATAATAAATTCTTATGAAATGGTGAGAATATGTGTCTAATGAAAAATAAATGTGCTTCTTTTAACCTTTTTAATAAAAAAATTCTAGGTAAATTGCCGTTAATGGAAGAGAATAATTTCTTTGTTCCACAAGGTATATGTTCAATTGACGATAATATAATAATTTCATGTTATGATTCTACAAAAAAGTCAAATTCATTATTATATATTTTTGATAAAACAGGAAAATATAAGAAAATTTTCTTGGATTGTAAAGTTCATGCTGGTGGTATTTGTTATCATAAAGAGACAGATAGTTTGTTTGTAACGGGAAGTGGATCTAAAAATACATCTTTTATCCACAAATATTGTGGAAAAAGCATTTTAAAAGCTATTGATAATTCTATGGTACTAATGACTGGAAAATATTGTGTTGATGATGATGGATCATTATATTCTAGTAGTGCACGACGTAGTTCACCAGCGTATATATGTTGTTTTGAAAATAAAGTTTTTTTGGGTAATTTTACTAATTTTTTTGATATAAAGAAAAGTATAATAAAGGAATTTGCAATTTTAAAAGATGGCAGTTTAGGAAAATGTTTAAAAAAGATTAAAAATCCATATAATAATACACAAGGATTATGTTTAGTAAAAAAAGATGATGAGATTTTATATTTATTTAGTAGGTCTTCAGGTACAAAAAAAAAATCACTTATAAATGTTGCTAAATCTGTTAATAATAAGTTAATAAATATTAATTCTATTATCATGCCTTCGATGTTAGAACAGATTAATGTGTATAATGATAATTTATTAGTTATATTTGAATCAGCTGCTTATATATATAGAAAGAAGGCTATTTCTGTAAATGATGAAATATTTTTATTGGATTTGAATAAAATTTTGAATTATCACGATAATTTGATAAATTTTCATTTTTAAATTTTTACATGAAATTTGTAATAAATAGACTTTTTTTCTTTTTTGTGGTATAATTTAAGCGCATGGGGTTGATTTGGTTTCGACGGGAATAGAAGAGCATAGACTGCAGGTCGGATGTTTCACGATACGGACAAAACAAATAAATGCAAACAAAGTAAAAGAAGTATTCGCAAACATGTTTGGTGGAAACCAAGCTGTTGCTTTTGCCTAATATAAAATAGGGAATACACTTCATTTTATCTTTACCTAAGGGATAATCTGAGGTTCAATTTATTAGGTTATGACTATTATTGGTCTGGGTAATAGTAAGAATTTAAGACTGGTATATTACTTTTTTCGTTAACTATATAGGTAGTATATAAGAAAGATTAGTTAACTAAACTTGTAGATGTTTATGTAGCTTTGTTTTCGGACAGGAGTTCGATTCTCCTCAACTCCACCATTTTGAAATATGTTCAATTTATGAACTTTAATATAAATTAAAGAGACTCAATCGAAAGATTGAGTTTTTTTAATTAAAAAAGGTGTACATTATATTGTAATATTTTTTTTAAAAATTATTATTTCCATTATTACAAAATAAGAAAAATAATATAAAAATAATAATTATGATCCAGAACCAACTAAGACCATTATTATTGTTTCCATTGTTACAGTAGGGTTGGAATCCGTACATATTATTCCTCCTTTCATTTTATTATATTTAATTATGTGAAATATGAGATAACATTTACCTATGATATTTTGACAAAGATATGGTTATATGTTATTATAGCCCTCACTCAGGAGGTTTTATGAATACTAAAGATGGGTCGAAGAAGTGCAAAATTTTAATATTATTTTTTTCTGTATTGTCATTGAGTATTTCTTGTTATGCAGAATTTTACAATTATATTCATAATCATTTGAGTATTGAAATGGATAATGATAAAATTATTGAATATGGTTCTAAAGAATATGATTTAAGTAAATTTATTAATAAAAATAATGGAGACATTTTAAGTGTTTCAGATGTAATAAATACTAATATAATTGGTGAACAATACTTTTTTGTTAAAGTTGGAAAATATTTTATTTCAAAAACAATTCCAGTTTCTGTGGAAATAGTTGACACTCAAGGTCCTACTATTGTATTAAAAGAGGATGAGGTAATAATTAATAAAGGGCAAAAATATAATTTGTTGGATAACATATTATCTATAACTGATAATGTTGATAATATGATTTATTCAAATATTATTATAGGTATTGGTAATGTTGCCTATTATACTTTGAATAGTAATTTTGATAATTTTAAATCTGGATTATATAATGTAGAAGTTGTGGCTTTTGATAAATCTAATAACATTTCTACTGCAGAATTTAAAATTAATGTTAAAGATAAGTAATTTGTTTTTTTATATTTAAAAACCATATTTTATGTATAATTTTTGATTACCTGTAAATTATATTTATAGGAGGTAATTTATGGAAACTATGCAGAAAGTTTTACTGGTAATAACAATTATTGGCGCTGTTAATTGGGGATTAATTGGATTGTTTGATATGAATCTAGTTTCTTCCTTATTCGGTAGTGCAACATTTATTACTAGAGTAATATATACATTAATTGCTATTGCTGGAATTG
Organism: uncultured Bacilli bacterium; assembly: GCA_944350385.1. GTDB lineage: Bacteria > Bacillota_I > Bacilli_A > RF39 > UBA660 > RUG14891. The sequence continues at coordinate 4,801 of CALVOV010000003.1, read as the reverse complement.
TAAATATTGGAATTTTATTTAATAATCTTGAAGAGACAAATTAATTTTGTCTTTTTTTTTTATATTTTTTTTAGTACAATATAAGTGTTTATTTTTGGTGGGGGATTATGGAAGAAAGATTATTAGAAGAATTGAAAAAAGCAAAAAAACCTTTATCTTATGAAAAATTAGTTGAAAAATTAGATTTGAATATGGAACAAGCAAAAAAATTAGAAGAATTACTTCAAGAAAAAGAAAACGATTTCTCTATTATTAAAACGGCTAAGAATAATTATGTTTTACTTGAAAAAACATCTTTTAGAAAAGGTAGATATATTTCAAACAAAAAAGGTGAAGGTAGAGTAATTGTTAAGAGTGAGTATACAAATAGTGATGGTGAAAAATTCAGTAAATTATCGAGTTATGATGTATTAGATTCAGATAATCATGGTGCTATTGATGGTGATGTTGTTTTAGTTAATTTGTTTTCTAAATATAAGAATGGAGTAGTTTATGCTGATGTTAAAAGAGTTATTACTAGAAGATTAAACTATATTGTTGGTGAAGTTTATCGTTCTGGTAATGATTATTATATTAAGCCTTTAGATAAAAGAAAAAAGAATTTAATAGTTAAATTAGATAATTATGAAGTTGAGGGTATAAAAGTTTCTGTCAATTTAAAAAATAAAATTAGCGATTATGAATATATTGGAGAGGTTACTAGAAGATTTAATAATAAGTTTGATCCAACAGAAGATGTACTTTTAGAAGCATTTAAGTGTGGAATTAATGATGAATTTAGTAGAGAGTCTCTTGATGAAGTAAAACTAATTCCTAAAAATGTTTTAGATGTTGATAGATTAAATAGACAAGATTTAACAAAAGAAGAAATTTTCACTATTGATGGTGATGACACTAAAGATATAGATGATGCTCTTAGTTGCAGAATATTAGATAATGGAAATTATTTAATTGGAGTTCACATTGCTGATGTTAGTCATTATGTAAAGAGAGGTTCTGCACTAGATCAAGATGCTTTTCAAAGAGGTACCAGTGTTTATCCTGTTGGCACTGTTATACCTATGTTACCTAAAGAATTATCTAATGGCATTTGTTCATTAAATCCTGGAGTTGATAGATTAGCTCTTTCTTGTTTGATGGAAGTTAGTCCTACTGGTGCAGTATGTGAACATAGAATTGTTAGGAGTGTAATAAATTCTAGAAAACAAATGACCTACAATGAAGTGAACAAAATTCTTAATAATGAAAATTTTGATGAATCTTATAAAGAATTTGTGCCAACATTGAAAAAGTTAAATAAACTAGCTCTAGTACTTAAAAAAAATAGAGTTTTAAATGGTTCATTTCAATTTAATCGCCCAGAGATAAAATGTGTTTATGATGATAAAAATAAAGTAGTTGGAATTGATTATCGTAAAGAAGGCATGGCGGAGAATCTTATTGAAGAATTTATGCTATTAGCTAACGAAACTATAGATAGACATTTGACTGATAATGGTTATCCATGTCTTCATCGCATTCATGATGTTCCTATTCCTAAAAAAATAGAATCTTTCTTGAATCTTCTTGATTTTTTAGGTTATGAATTTCCAAGTTATGAATGTTTAGATTATTGTAATTCTCCTAAAGATTTACAAAAGTTACAAAATCATGTTGAAAAAACAGGTAAATTTAAAGAAATATTGTCTACAAATTTAATTCAATGTATGTCTAGAGCTAAATATTCTGCAGAAAATATCGGCCATTATGGATTAGCAAAAGATTATTATTGCCATTTTACTTCACCTATAAGACGTTATCCTGATTTAATTGTTCACAGATTAGTAAAACTCAATTTGGATAATAAAAATGTTGATTTTTTATCTGATATAGAGGAAATCGGAATTCAATCTTCAAAAATGGAGAGACATGCCCAAGATGCAGAACGCGAAGCTTTAAAAATGCGCTTAGCTGAATATCTTGAACCTTATGTTGGAAAAGAATATAAAGGCTCTATAATTAGTGTTGATGATTATGGCCTTGATATTCAATTAGATAATTACATAGAGGGAAAAGTTAGAGTCCAAGATTTACCTGGAAGATATTTATATGATAATAATTTTTCTTTAATTTCTTTAGATAATAATGAAAACTATAGTGTTGGTGATTATTTGAAATTACAATTAATTAATGCTTCAAAGGAAAAAAAATTAATTCAGTTTTTGGTATTAGAAAAAATAGATTCAGTTAATCATGATATAAAAATAAAACAAAAAAATAAGTAATAATTATTATATGTTGGTTGCTAATTTTTATGTAAAATGTTATCATATATTATGAGAATAGGGGTGCAAATATGGATTTTATTATAGTATTTTTCCGTGATATATTAAGTGGTCCTTTATATATTGCTATTGTTGTTATTAATTCTATTTTAATTTGTTCATGTATTGGTTATTTAGGAGAACAATATTTAAATAGGAAAAAATCTAAAATTAAATACGATGAAACTCATGCTACTATTGATGTGAATTCAGGAATTAATGTTAATCAGCCTATTCAACAAGAAAATTTAGTGAATAATGATAATCAGTTCCAGGTAGATAATAATCATGGACAATAATTTAAATAGGAGATGATGTAAGTGTCTATTACTTTAAATGACATATTTACAATTGCTAAAGAGTTAGTTGATATATTATTAGTATGGTTTATATTTTACTATATATTAAAGAATGTCAAAAATAATTTAAAATTATCTTTATTGTTTAAGGGTGTTGTTTTTATAATTTTATTAAAAGCAGTTAGTGACTTTTTTGGATTTGTTACGGTTGGCCTTTTATTAGAGTATATTATCCAATGGGGACCTATTGCTTTAATAGTTATATTTCAACCAGAAATTAGAAATATATTGGAGCAATTAGGTAGAAGTCAACTTTTAGGAAGACATAAGGTTTTAACTGTTGATGAAAGAGAACACATGGTTTATGAAATGATCAATGCTATTGATTATTTGAGAAAAGAGAGAATAGGTGCTTTGATAGTTATTGAAAGAGATCAAAGCTTAGCAAATTATATAGATAAAGCAAAAAAAATTTATGCTGATTTGTCTAGTGATTTGCTAATTGCTATTTTTTATGAAGGTAACCCTTTACATGATGGTGGAGTAATTATTCAAGGTGATAGAATTACTTGTGCTGGGGCTGTATTCCCAACAAGCAATAGTCCAAAAATAAATAGACGTTTAGGTACACGACACAGAGCTGCTTTAGGATTGGCTGAAGAAACAGATGCTATTTGTATTGTTGTTTCTGAGGAAACAGGACGAGTATCTATAGCTATAAAAGGAGAACTATTATATAATTTAACTTTAGATGATGTTAGAATGATGTTAATAGATGAATTAAGACCTAAGCAAGATGTTGAAGAAGATAATATTATAGATGAGGAAGAGATATATGAAGAAAATAATTAAAATTTTTATTAATATTTTTAAGTCTATAGCATCATTTTTAGATAAACGTCTAATAAATCCGATTACTAGAATAATTTTAAAAATAATAGAGTTTTTTAAAGAAAATGCTAAAACGTTAGATAAATTTGCTAGTAAGAAATCTACCTTGTTAGTTGTAAGTTTATTATTAGCTTTTGTTATCTATGTTGTTGTTGACCAAGAAACAACAATTATGTTAGATCAGTATGCAGAAATACTTGAGGATCGTCCAGTTACTGCTATATATAATGAAGAATCTTATGTTGTAGAAGGTTTACCTGAAACAGTTGATGTTATCCTAGTTGGTCAAAAAAGACATATATTTTTAGCTAAACAATCTCCATCTCAAGGAGTGTCAGTTGATTTAACTGGTTTAAAACCAGGTAATCATAGAGTACAACTAAAATATACTGAAACAATGAAGTCTTTAGATTATAAATTAGATCCTTCCATAGTTACAGTAACAATTTATGAGAAACATAGTGTAAATAAAACTTTATCAGTTGATTTATTACATCATGATAACTTGGATTCTAAGTTATATATTGATGATATTGAACTAGATAGAAATACTGCTATTGTTAAAGGTGCAGATTATAAATTGAATCAAATTGCAACTGTTAAAGCTTTGGTAGATGTTGATAGTATTGCTAGACAACAAGCAGGAGAAGTTACTTTAAAAGATGTACCTTTAGTTGCTTACGATTCTAATGGTAAAACTGTAGACGTTGAAATTGTTCCTTCTACAGTTACAGCTAAATTAACGATAACTTCACCAAGTAAAGTTGTTCCAATAAAGGTTATTCCAAAAGGAACTCTAGCTTTTGGTAAAGCTATTAAAGAGATGAAAACTAATATTTCAAGTGTAACAGTTTATGGTCAGCAAGAAGCAGTTGATAAAATTGAACAAGTAGAGGTAACTGTTGATGTTGATAAGTTAGATAAAGATAAGGAATTTAAGGTTACTATTAAGAAACCGTCGGGTATTACAGAGTTAAGTTCTAATACCGTTAACGTTAAGGTTAGTGTTGATGTTTCTGTTACTAGAGAATTTTCTGATATATTAGTAGCAACAGAAAATTTAGATTCTAAATATAAGGCTCAAGCTGCTACTGTAAATGACCGACAAGTAACAGTTATAGTTGAAGGAAGTAGAGACATTATTAATAATGTAGATCCTTCTTCTATTCATCCATATATTGACTTAAAAAATTATGGACCAGGAACTCATGATGTAGATGTAGAGGTAACTGGTGATGATTTAACGTTATCATATACTTCAAAGACTAAGAAAGTTAAAGTAGTTATAACAGAAAGATAAGCTTGATA
>CALVOV010000002.1 GCA_944350385.1 uncultured Bacilli bacterium | reverse complement strand
AATTTGGTTAACTCAATTATAAGACTTGAATTACTTTTTTTATATAGAAATGTTTCACATCAATTGTAACACTACAATTTAATTGGCTTAAAATAAAAAAAGTACTTGAAAAAAAAGTACTTTTATTATATAATTCTATTTGTCAGTTGAATATGTCTGCGTAGCTCAGCTGGATAGAGCAATCGCCTTCTAAGCGATCGGTCAGGCGTTCGAGTCGCCTCGCGGACACCATTTTGAAATTAAATCACTTTTATAAGTGATTTTTTTTTGTATTTCTTAACTCCTATCGAATAATAAAGTAGGAGGTGAAAGTTAATTGTCCTTAAAGGTAGTTTTACAAGATGGAATCAAGGATTGTGGTATTTGTTGTCTTTTAAGTATAATTAGATTTTATGGAGGAGAGGTATCTAAAGAATATTTGAGAAAGTTAACAAATACTAATAAAGATGGTGTTACTGCTTATTGTTTGATTGAGGCAGCAAGATTTCTTGGAATGGAAGCAGATGGTGTAAATGGCGACTTGAAAAATTTAGAAAACAATAACTTACCTTGTATAGCTCATGTACATGTAAACGCTAACTACCAACATTTTGTTGTTATTTATAAAATTAGTCAAAATAAAGTAATTATAATGGATCCAGCTGTTGGCAAAAGAGTTTTATCTATTTCTGAATTTAAATTAATGTCTACTAGTAATTTTATAATTTTAAAAGTAAAAAAGAAATTACCTATTTTTAATCATAAAAGAGTTGTCTATAAATTCTTTACAGAAACTTTTATTATTTATAAAAATTATTTTATTTTATTATTATTTCTTACTTTAAATTTAATTTTATTTGAAATATTAATGTCTTTTACTTTTAAATATTTATTGACATACGCTATTGAATATTTAAATTCTCTTAATATTTTATCTATATTAATTTGTCTTGTTTTTATTAGTTTGTTTAATTTTATTATAAATTTATTAAAGAGAAAAATGTTATATAAATTTATGTTTATTTTTGATGCTAAACTAACAATATCTACTTTTAAACAATTACTTTTGCTTCCTTACTTTTATTATAAAAATCGTACTATTGGGGAGGTTTTATCTAGATTTAATGATTTAGGTAATTTAAAAAATTATTTTATTCAACTATTCTCTTTTGTGATTAGTGACTTTATAAGTTTAGTTATTTTTACTTGTTTTCTATTAAAAATTAATAAGTTTCTAAGCATATCTATTATTGTTTATTATTTTCTTTGTAGTGCTTTTATATATTTTAGAAGTAGTAAAAAAAGAAAATTATATAAGAAAGTTAGATATTATGATGATACAATTCAAAGTTATATTATTGAATCATTAAGTAATGTTGATACTACTAAAGGGTGTCATTTAGAAAAAAGATTTTATGATAAATTTTTAATAAAATATAAAAATCTATTATCTTTTAATTACAACTATTTGAATCATTATGATTTTAGTTTTTTGTTTATTAATTTAATTGAAAATTTATTAATTATTATAACTTATTCTTTAGGTAGTTATTTTGTAATAAACAATAAATTAAAAGTAGAAAATTTAATTCTTTTTACTACTTTTTTTCAATATTGTTTGAAAAATTTTAATAGATTTATTGGTGAAGTAGAAGAAATGCCTAATCATATTATTAGCTTGAATAGGGTTGAAGAGTTATATTCTATACTACATGAAAATTTTAAAGAAAGTTCTTATTATTCACAATATAATCTAATTGGAAAAATAGAATTATGTAATTTGTTTTATCAAAATAATAATAAAATTATTTTAAATAAAGTTAATCTTACTATTAATCCACGTGATAAAGTTTTGCTTTTTGGTAAAAGCGGCAGTGGTAAAAGTACTTTAGTAAAAATGTTAGTTAGATATATTGAAGTACCTTATTCAATGATAAAAATTGATGGTATTGATATTAATCATTATCACTTAGAGAATATTCGTCAACACATCAGTTATGTTTCTGCTAATGAACGTTTATTTAATGACTCTGTTTATAATAATATTTGTTTATATAGAGATGTTCAAGATGATGAATTTATTTTTATTAGTCAGATATGTAGGGTTGATCAAATATTTGGCAATGATGTAAAAAATTATAAACAAATGATTGAAGAAAATGGTTTTTTATTAAGTAGTGGTGAAAGACAGAGAATAGTTTTAGCTCGAGCATTGCTTAGACATAGTAATATTTACATATTTGATGAGGCCTTTGGACAAATAGATGTAGAATTAACAGATAAAATATTAAGGGATATTTTTAATTATTTAGAAAATAAAATAGTTATTGTTATTAGTCATAGAAAAAATTGCAAAAAACATTTTAATAGAATAATAAAATTAATGGATGGTAAATTGTATGAAAAAGAATTATGAAAAGTTTTCTTTAATAATTTTTTTTATAATATTAATAATAAATTTAGAGTTTATCTATATTTTTATTTTGTATTGTAGGAAGATTGATTGTTATAAAGTTTTTAATGGTATAGTTGCTAAAAATGATGTTATTGAGGTAGTTGTTAGTAGTGATGATTTGAAGCTTTTTCATAGTAACCATTTTATTTATTATGATGATTTGAAAAATAAGTTTGAGATTATTGAAGTAGTTAGAAATGTATATAATAGTCATCATCTAGTTTTAATAAAATGCGATTCTTATAATGAAAAGGTTTATAGTATTTATAAATTTTGTATTTTTAAGAAAAAAATAAATTTAATTTCAATTTTTGAAGTAATATGGAGTGATGAAATTAATGAAAAAAATTAGTGACAGAGATTTAGAGAGTATAAAAGGCGGTTTTACTTTAAATATTTGGGTTATTCTTGGTATTATTGGAACTTTGGTGTTTCTATCAGGCGTGGCTGGAGGAATATCTAATCCGGAGAGGTGTAATTCATGATTAAATTGGATGAAGAAAAATTAAGTTTATTAAAAGGTGGAACAACTACAGTCTCTTCTGCAGTTATTAATGCTTTTACTAGTATTATAAAAGTCTTGTATGATGTTGGACGTGGTGTTGGTTCAGCAATAAGAAGGTTTAGTGAAGGTGATTTATGTCCATTAAAGTAATTAGGAATCTTTTTCTTTTTATATTAGCTTTACCTATTGGTGGATTTATTTTAAATTTTTTATATGATTTTGGTATTTATTTTGGTAATAGAATTTATTGTTTTATTCAGTTTTTGTAAAAGAAAAACAAAAATAGTTAGAAAATCGCAATAATTATTAGATATTTTAATAAAAAAGTCGAAAAAATGTTGAAAATAAAAAATTTATTTGTTATAATTCATGGTAGTTGAAGTGAAGGGAGGGATAATAGTGGCAACTAAAGTAACTGTTAGAGGAAACTTAGATCAAGCTCTAAGAAAGTTCAAACAAAAAGTAGCAAGAGATGGTGTCCCTTCAGAATGGAAAAAAAGAGAAGCTTACGATAAACCAGGAGTTAGAAGAAGAGCTGCTAAAAAAGAGGGAATCAAAAATTCTCGTAAAAGAAATCGTGCAAATAATAGGGATTATTAATTCTCTATTTTTTTTATTTATATTTTATGTTAAAATATCTTCGAGGAGATGAGAATATGGTAGAAAAATTACAAAAAGATATGATAGATGCTATGAAAGCTCATGAAAAGGAAAAATTAACTGTAATTCGTATGATTAAAGCAGCTATGACTCAAGAAAGAATAGATCATAAACGCGAGGAAAATGATGAGTTATTAGTAGATGTTGTAAATAAGCAAATTAAAATGCGTAAAGATTCAATTACTGAATTTGAAAAAGGTGGAAGACAAGACTTAGTTGATAAAACACAAGCTGAGATAGATATTTTAATGAATTATCTACCTGAACAATTTTCACATGAAAAAGTACTACAAATAATCGATGAAATATTTTCACAAATTAAACCTCAATCACAAAAAGATATGGGTAAAGTTATGGGTGTTGCTCAAGCTAAACTAAAAGGTAGAGCAGATATGAAAGAAGTAAGTTCTATTATAAAAGAAAGATTGCAATAAGAAATAAAACTATTTCTTATTTTTTTGTATTTATATATTTATTAATTTCTTTACTTATTATTCATATACTTAATTAGGTGATGGCTTTGCAGGAATCTGTAAGAAAATATTTTGATGATTTAGATTTTAGATATACAGTTTTTTTAAATAAACTGCATATTATTAATTTTACTAAAATATTAGCTTTAGAAGATAATAGAGTGAGTATTTTATATAATAATAAGATAATTGTTTTTAAGGGAATTAATTTTATACTTAATAAATTATTAGATAATGAAGTAGTTATTTCTGGAGAAGTATTAAAGGTAGAAGTTAATGATATCTAAAATTAAACTAAAAATAACTGGTAAAAATCCAGATTATTTTTTACATGTTTTAATAAATAATGGTATAAATATAGATTCCTTTGAAAAAAACAAAAAAAGTATGACTTTTATTGTAGGTGATAGAGATTATCAAAAAATAAAGAAAATTAAAACAAGTTATAAGATTAGAATTGTTAAAGTATATGGATTCTTATATATTAAATATTTATTTAAGACTTATTTTTCTTTTATAGTTAGTTTTTTTATTTGTTTACTATTATTACTGATTAGTAGTAATTTTGTTTTTAAGATAGATATTATTTCAAGTAATAGTCGCTTAAAAAAAATAATTTTAGAAGATTTAAAAGTAAGAGGTATTTTCAAATATAGTTTTAAATCTAGTTATACAACGAGAACTAAAATTATAAAAGAAATTTTAGAAGAAGAAAATGATACTATCGAATGGTTAGAAATAGAAGAGTATGGAACAAAATATATAATCAATGTGGTAGAAAGAATTAAGAATAAAGAAGAAAATAGCTGTGTTCCTAGTAATATAGTAGCAAAAAAAGATGCTATTGTTTTAAATATTGAGGCTAGCAGTGGCGAAGTTAAGACTGCTATTAATAGGGGTGTTAAAAAGGGTGATATTTTAATTAGTGGAAATATTTTTAATAAAGATGAAATAGTAGAAACTAAGTGTAGCATAGGTAGAGTTTTTGGAGAAGTATGGTACCAAGTTTATATTGATTTACCAAAGCACTATCATGAAGAAAATGTTACTGGTAAGGTAGAAAAAAGAATTGGAATTGAGTTTTTAAATTATTCAAGTAAAAGTAGTTTTAAGACATATAAACAAAAAAATATTGATATTTTTAATAATAAAATATTACCTATTAGAGTGTTTTTTACTGAATATATGGAAACAGAAGTCATTGATAAAAATTTTACAATAAACAATGTTGATAATTATGCATTAGATAAAGCCACTAAAAAATTGGAGAATAAATTGGGCAAGGACGATAGAATACTTCTGAAAAAAATTTTGAAAAAAGAAGAGAAAGATAGTAGAATAATAATAGGAGTGTTCTTTAAGGTCTATGAAGATATTACAAAAATAGAGGAAATTCCTGAAGTGTTACCTGATGGAGAGTGATTTATGTTAGAAACAGTGAATGATACAATACAAAGTGTACTTAGTATTACTTGGCCTATGCTTGTTATATCTAGTGTGGTCTTAATATCAATGCGATTGACTTATCTTATTAAAAATAAAGAAAAGTTTATTTTATATAAAGAGTTGTTAAGATTTTCTTTTATACTTTATATTTTATGCTTATTCCAAATTGTTACTTTTAGAGATACAGTTTCTTGGAGTACAAATAATTTTATTCCCTTTCGTGAAATTTTGAGATATAATATGGGCAGTCGATTATTCTTTAAAAATGTAATTGGGAATATGATGTTATTTTTACCTCTTGGTTTTTTTATAAGTCTATATTTAAAAACTGAAAAACCTAAGTTGGTTATAATTTTGTCATTTATTATTTCTTTATCAATTGAAATGGTTCAATTAATAATTGGTAGAGTATTTGATATTGATGATATTATACTTAATGTTTTAGGTGGATATATTGGCTTTTTATTATATTCTTTTGCTAGTAAAGTTGGTAATAAATTTCCTTATATTTTGAAGAATGATTTGGTACTTAATGCGATAGCATTAGTATTTTTGATAATAATTATAATGTTAATATAGGAGTTTTTATGGGTAATAATAAAATTGAAATATTTAATCAAGTGGAAGAAGATATTCCAGAATTAGATACTGTAAAAAAGGTACTTTTAAGTGCTATAGAAAAAGAACAATTGGAAAATATTAATTTTAATTTAATCATTGTTAATAATGAGGATATTCATGAATTAAATAAAAATTATAGAAAGATTGATCGTCCAACAGATGTTATAACTTTTGCTTTAGAAGATGATGATACTATGGTATTACCAGAAGGTATTAGAGTTTTAGGTGATATTTATATTTCTATTGATCGTGCTAAAGACCAAGCTGGTGATTATGGACATTCTTTATTACGTGAATTGTGTTTTTTAGCAGTGCATGGTTTTTATCATTTGTTAGGATATGATCATAATACTCCTGAAGAAGAAAAAATTATGTTTTCAAAACAGGAGGAGGTATTAAGTAGTTATGGGATTACTCGCTAGATTCTTTAGGAAGACTCCTAAGAGAAATAAAGATACTGGTACGGCCTTAGAGAGATATGCTAAAAGTTTTTTACATGCTATAGATGGTATTATTTATTGTTTACGATATGAACATAATATGATTATTATATTAGCAGCGACTATTTTTGCTATAAGTTTAGGATTAATTGTTGATATTTCTAATTTTGAGTGGTTGTTTATTATTTTCATTTGTGGAGCTATAGCTGCTACCGAAATGATTAATTCAGCTATTGAATCTGTTGTTGATTTAGTTACTACCGAATTTCATCCATTAGCTAAGATTGCTAAAGACACAGCAAGTTCAGCTACTTTAATTCTTTGTATTGTAGCTTTTGTTGGTGCTATTATAATATTCATTCCTAAGATTATGGAATTTATGTAGTATAAAAATAATTAATTAGAGAGGTATAAAATGATAGAAAAATTAAGATCTTTACATAAAAATAGTTATAGTCCTTATTTTCATTTTCCAGTAAGTTGTATTGTTGTTATGAAAGATGGAAAAGAGTTTTCTGGAGTAAATGTAGAAAATGCAAATGGAACTAGTATATGCGCTGAGAGAAATGCTATTCATGCAGCTATAGGAGCAGGGTATAGAAAGGGAGATTTTAAAGAGTTACATGTAATGACTTCTAGTAAAAGTATTGGGACACCATGTTTTGCTTGTAGACAAGTTATTACAGAATTCTTTTTTGGAGAAGATTTAATTATATGTTATTCATTAAATGGTGATAGTCACACTTTCACTGTTTCTGAATTATGTCCTTATGGGTTTGGGAGCGATGATTTAAAATGAAATGTGGATTTGTTAGTTTAGTTGGACGACCTAATGTTGGTAAATCAACGTTGTTGAATAGTCTTTTAGGAGTAAAATTGGCAATTACTTCTAATGTTAGTGGTACTACACGCAATATTATTCAGGGAATATATAATGATGATGATTCGCAGATTATTTTTGTCGATACTCCAGGTATTCATAAACCAATTAATAAATTGGGTAATTTAATGAATCAAAAGGCTTATAATAATGCCCATGATGTTGATGTAATATTGTTTTTGATCGAAGCTAATTATGGTTTTGGTAAAGGAGATAAATTTATTTTAGATAAAATAAAAGATAGTGAAATACCAATATTTTTAATTCTAAATAAAATAGATCAAGTAAAGGACAAGAGTAAATTATTAGAAGAAATTGCTAGTGTTAAGGATATTTATAACTTTAGTGAGATTATTCCAATAAGTGCTAAAAAGAAAAATAATTTGGAAGATTTAGTTAAAACAATAAAAAAATATTTAAATGATATGGATTCTATTTATTCAGAAGATGAACTAACTAATGTTTCAACAAGATTTATAATGGCTGAATTTGTTCGTGAAAAAATATTAGAACTTACTCATGATGAAATACCTCATACTGTTACTTGCTATGTAGAAAATTATGAAGAAAATAGTAAATCAATTCATATTCAAGTACTAGTAGTGGTAGATCGCGATAATGTTAAGAAGATTATAATTGGCAAAAATGGAGCAATGCTAAAAGAAATTGGCACACGTGCTCGACATGATATGGAAGAATTTTTAGGAAAGAAAGTGTACTTAGAAACTTTTGTCAAAACAATTAAAGATTGGCGAGATCAAGAAAAATATTTTGCTGAATTAGGTTTAGAAGAAGAAAATTAATTTTTTTGAATAAAAAAAATATAAATCACCACTATATAAGTAGAGGTGATTTTTATGAATAAAGAAGAAAAAATTTTATGGGATTTATTTAAAAAAACAGGAGAAATTAAATATTATAATTTATTACAACAATTAAAGAAGAAGTAGAGTGATTATTTTGAAAATAGAAAAAGTTGAAGGAATCATATTAAGTGAAGTTAATTATAGCGAATCTAGTAAGATACTTAATGTTTTGACAAAAGAATTTGGACTTATAGGAATTATTTCTAAAGGTTGTCGAAATGTAAAAAGTAAATTACGTGGAGTGAGTCGTAAATTAATTTATGGTACTTTTAATATTTACTATAAGTCAGATGGTATTTCTACTTTAATTAGTGTTGATTTAATCCACTCTTTTTCTCGTACAATGATGGATTTAGAAAAAATTAGTTATGCTTCTTTTTTATTAGATTTAGTTTTACAAGTGGCAAGACAAAATAATGATGTAAAAATATTTAATTTGATTAAGGATTCATTAATAAAAATAGAAAATGATTTAGATCCTTTTGTAATTACTAATATTTTAGAATTAAAACTATTAGAATTTTTAGGAGTTAAGCCCGATTTAGAAGCTTGCAGTATATGTGGAAGCAAAAAAAATATTGTTTCATTATCAGGTGCTGATCATGGCTTTGTTTGTGGATCTTGTTTCACTAATCAAAGAATTACTAGTCCAAATGTTATTAAAATGATTCATTTATACGACTTAGTAGATATTTCTTCAATCAATAAGCTAGAGGTAGATAATGACACAAAAAAAGAGATTAATACTTTTTTAGATGAATATTATGAAAAATATACTGGATTATATATAAAAAGTAAAGATTTTATTAAGCAAATTAATAGACTAAGCTGTAATAAATAGTATTTTAAATTACTATTTTTTTTTGATAGTTTTGATAGGAGATTGGATGAGATTTAAAAAAATAATTAAATTGTTATTAAATTTAGAATCATGGTTTTGTATATAATTTTTATAAATGTTTATTATCATATAAAGATTCAATTATTACACTTTTTTAATATTTTATTTATTAAAAAATGTATAAAGAAAAAATTTAACTATATTATTATTTATTTAAGGTTTTAATTCATGTAGTTATAATAGTTTATTATATAAAAAATAATTTTTATTAGTTGATATTGTAAGTTAAAAATAAAGATTGATTTTTCTAGTGAATTATGATATAATTTATGTACTTTTAGTCGCAGGGATTAAAAGCAGGGGGTTTATTTATGAATTATCGTAATAATACACGTGTTTTAGTGAGATATGACTATATTATTGTAATAGTATCTATAATTAGTCTATTAATCTATACTAAATTATTTTTAGAGGTTTCTTCTATATTTACACGTTTCTTATTGTTATTTTTTGGATTATATTTAGTAGCTAAATTATATAAATCTTGTGTTTCTATAATTAATTATCAAAAGGCTAAGAATATTAAGAAAAATAATATGACTAGAGTTAATTTAAAACTATTTAATAAACGCAGAAGAACAAAGAAATCTTTAAGATACTTGACAAATCAATAGAATGAGTTTATATTATATTTCATAAGTGTGATGACAGGTGTGGAATACCTCGAGCAGTATATAAAAGAGCTGATTCGTCTAGAATAAGTAAGGTGGAACCGCGGGTTTTACTCGTCCTTACATTATTCTAGACTTTTTTGTTTATTTGGTATTCTATACTTAAAAAGGAGGAAATATTATGGAAAAGTTAAAAATGGATAAGATAGTTAATTATTGCAAACAATATGGATATGTATTCCAAGGAAGTGAAATTTATGGTGGTCTTGCTAATACATGGGATTATGGTCCATTAGGAAAAGAGTTAAAAGAGAATATTAAAAAAGCATGGTGGAGTAGATTTATTCAAGAGGAAAGAAATAGCTATGGTTTAGATGCTGCTATTTTAATGAATCCAGAAGTTTGGGTAGCTTCTGGTCATGTATCCAGTTTTTCTGATCCTTTGATTGATTGTAAATTTTGTAAGACTAGACATAGGGCAGATAAATTGATTGAAGAGTTTACTGATGGTAAGGAAACTGGTGATGGATGGAGTAATGAAAAATTAGAAAACTTCATTAAAGAAAATAAAGTTCCTTGTCCTGAGTGTGGTAAAACAGATTTTACTAGTATTCGTCAATTTAATCTTTTATTTCAAACACACATGGGTGTAACTGAAGATTCTTCAAGCAAGATTTATTTAAGAGGAGAAACAGCTCAAGGTATTTTTGTCAACTTTAATAATGTACAAAGAAGTCAGAGGGCAAAAGTTCCTTTTGGTATTGGACAAATTGGTAAGGCTTTTAGAAATGAAATAACTCCAGGCAATTTTATTTTTAGAACTCGAGAATTTGAACAAATGGAATATGAATTTTTCTGTAAACCAGGTACCGATTTAGAATGGTTTGAATATTTTAAAAAAAATTGTTTAGAATTTTTAAAATCATTAGGTATTAAAAAAGAAAATTTACGTTATAGAGATCATGAAAAACATGAATTAGTATTTTATAGTAAAGCAACCACAGATATTGAATATAATTACCCAATGGGTTGGGGAGAATTATGGGGAATAGCTGATCGTACTGATTATGATTTAAGTGTACATACAAATCATTCGAAAGTAGATTTACGTTACCTAGATCCTGAAACAAATGAAAAATATTTACCATATGTCATAGAACCATCTGTTGGTGTTGATAGATTGTTATTAGCAGTTTTATGTGATGCTTATACAGAAGAAACTCTTGATAATGGAGAAACACGTGAGGTATTAAAAATATCTCCTAAACTTGCTCCATATAAAGTTGCTATTTTACCACTTGCCAAAAAATATCATGGAGAAAAAGCTGAAGAAATTTATCGTTTATTGGCAAAAAAGTTTATGACTAGTTATGATGAGTCTGGCTCTATTGGTAAGAGATATAGAAGACAAGATGCTATAGGTACTCCATATTGTATTACAGTTGATAATGAAACATTAGATAATAATACAGTCACTTTAAGAGACAGAGATAGTATGGAACAAATAGTCTTAAAACTTGATGAAGTTGAGGATTATATACTATCTAAAATAGAAAAATAATTAGAGAAAGTAAAACTTCTCTTTTTTTGTTTTATCATTGTAAAAAAAATTATCTTGTGGTATTCTTTAATAGAATAGGAAGAGTGGTCATATGCCTAGATATAGACATAAAAGCAAATTATTTGAAAATAATTATTTGATAATATTTTTTTTAATTATTTGTGTATCAGCTGGGTATGCTTATATTACTTCAACTATAGAAATCACTGGTCTAACTCATTTACCTAAAAATACTTGGGACGTTCATTTTGAAAATGTTAAGATATTATCTAATACTGCTTCTTCTCAGTTGCCAACGTTAACAAACAATGATACAGTTGCAACTTTTACACCTGTTTTAAATATTCCTGGTGATCAGTATATATTTACTATGGATATTGTGAATGATGGAACAATTGATGCGATGGTTTCAGAAGTTGTAAAAACTTCTTTAACAGCAATTCAGGAAAAGTATACAGACTTTAATGTTAATTATATTACTGGTCAAGAAATTAATCAAAATGATGTGTTAAAAGCAGGAGAATCTATACCAATAATGGTAGGTCTTATATATAAAAAAGATATTGGACTTGATGATTTGCCAGAATCTGATGAAAATTTATCTTTAAGTGTTTCTATCGATTATGTTCAAGCTGATACGAATGCCAATTCAGTAACTTTAGGTTTAAATTTTGAGAATGATTCATGGGATAAAATAGTTGAAAATGTTAGATTTGGATTAGGAAGTTATTATGAGTTAGGTGCAACGAAAGAAGTGGATTTAGGAGAGTTAGGTGTTCATACTGTAAGAGTTGCTAATACTTCAACACCTGATGAGTGTTTATCTTCCTCATTTTCACAAACAGCCTGTGGTTTTGTTTTGGAATTTACAGATATTGTAAAAAGTGAAGAGATGAATTTTTCTAATACAAGTAGTGGTGGATGGCCAAAAACTCAATTGCATACTTATGCAAATTCTGAGTTTTTAAATATTTTACCTAAGGATTTACAAAAAAATATTATTGATACGTATGTTGTTTCTGGATATGGTTATAGCGACTTTCATAACCATACTTCTACAGATAAAATATATTTGTTATCTACAAATGAGGTGTTAGGCGGAAGACTTAGTGATGATAAAGCAGCTAGTCAAACTAGACAATTAGATTATTATAAATCAATTGGTGTTTCAGAATCAAATTATTTACTTGCAAAAAAACATGATTCATCTAATATTGAAAGTGCTTGGTGGTTGCGTTCTGCCTCTTATAAAGATAGCTCATCTTATTATGCTATTGGTAGTGGTTCGACTTCAATTATTACTTATAATCCTACATCCTCTATTGGATTTTCTCCGGCTTTTAGAATTGGTTAAAACTCCTTTCGGGAGTTTTTTATTTGACTATTCACCTATTTTATGGTATAATGTGCTCACAATATGGGGGGTATTATATATATGGAGATTAAATATGTTGAGTCTACACGAGACTTTGGTGTGATGAGTACAAGTAGCCGTTTTTATCCTGAAGATTATGATTTTAAAAGACGTCAAGATGAATTTTTTAAACATAGAAAAAAATTAGGAGAGTATTATGGATTTGATCCATTTAAAATTTATATGGCAGATCAAGAAAATAAAAATGGTAGTTACTTGGAAATCACAAATGATTATGTTAGGGCTAATCCTAAGGGTTGGAGCAGTATACCAGAAGATATATTAATTATTACTGATAAAGTTCCAGGTGTGGTTATCGGTCACTCAGTAGCTGATTGCCCTGTAGTTATGATTAGTGATTACAAAAAAGGTGTAAGTGCTGTTGGTCATTGCAGTTGTGAATTTATTGATAAAAAATTACCTATCATGATTGCTGATGCTTTAGTCGATGCTTATAGCTCCAAAGATGAAGATTTACATGTTTATGTTAGTGCTTGTGCTGGAGATAATTGGACTTATAATAATGTTCCACGCTGGGCTAAAGATTATGATTTATGGAAAGATTGTATAGTAGAAGAAAATGGTATATTTAAAATAGATATTCGTAAAGCTTTAAAAAAGCAATTTAAGAAAAGAAATATTCAAGAAGAAAATGTTGTTTTCAATTTAGATAATACAATTACTGATAGTAGATATTATTCAAATTTTGCTTCTAGTCCTATGGGCTTAAATGATAAGGACAAACTAGGAAGACATTATGCTGGTTTATTTTATGAAAAAAAATAATCAATTAAAAGAAAAAAAGTTGTTGACTTTTTATAGGTAGATGCATATAATATTACTAGTCGAGAAAAAAGGAAAGAGATTTTATATCCACCCGATCATGTGAATAACGATGGGTCAAATGCCAAATAAGAAAATTTCTAGTGGTTTTTGAAAAAGTGGGTATAAATGTATATCCGCTTTTTCTTATTTATGGAGGTGTTAGGTATAGCAAATAATAAGAATGGCTTACCCATTAATAATCAAATAAAAGCTCGCGAAGTATTAGTTATTGGTCCTAATGGAGAACAAGTTGGTGTTAAAACTTTACAAGATGCTTTAACATTAGCTTCTTATGCTTCTTTGGATTTGGTGTTGATTAGTCCAAATGCTAATCCACCGGTTTGCAAGGTAATGGATTATAATAAATTCCGTTATGAAAAACAAAAGAAAGAAAAAGAAGCATTAAAAAAACAAAAGGCTAATATGTCAGAATTAAAGGAGTTTAGATTATCACCAGTGATTGATGTTGGTGATTTTGAAACTAAACTTAGAAATGCTACTAAGTATCTTGAAAAAGGTGATAGAATCAAATTATCTATTCGCTTTAAAGGGCGTCAAATGGCTCATACAGAATTAGGTAAGGAAGTTCTTGAGCGTTTTGCATCTCGAGTAACAGATTATGCGGATATTGACCAACGACCTAAGCTAGAAGGTAAAACAATGACTATGTTATTGGTACCAAAGAAAGATAAAAAATAGTAGGAGGAATTAAAAATGCCAAAAATTAAGACACATAAAGGTACAGCTAAAGTTATCAAAAAACGTAAAAATGATATAGTAATAGGAAAAGCTGGAGGACTTCATAATACAGGTTCTAAAGCACAAAAATTTAATAGAAGTCACAGAAAAGGATCTAATTTAAGTAAAGCAGATCAAAATAGATTAAAAAATATTATTTAATCGATATATTAACGAAGGAGGAATAGACAATGGCAAGAGTAAAAAATGGAGCAGTAACAAAAGCTCGTCATAAAAAAGTATTAAAGGCTGCTAAAGGTTATTTTGGTAGTAAACATAGATTATATAAATCAGCAAAAGAACAATTAATGAATTCTGGACAATATGCTTTCAGAGATAGAAAACAAAAGAAGAGAGATTTTAGAAAATTATGGATTACAAGAATTAATGCTGCTTGTAGAATGAATGATATTTCATACTCAAGATTTATCGAAGGATTAAATAAAGCAGGTGTTGAAGTTAATAGAAAAATGTTATCTGAAATTGCTATTAATGATCCTAAGGCTTTCTCAGAATTAGTAGAAGTTGCTAAAGCTGGAAAGGATGGAAAAATCAAAAAATCAGAAGAAGTAAGTGGTAAAGAAGTAACAATTTCTACTGCTAAAGAATCAGCTAAGAAAGAAACAAAAAAAGCTGAATCTAAAAAATCAGATGTTGATTATTCTAAAATGACAGTTGCTGAATTAAAAGAAATTGCTAGTAAAAGAAATATTAGTGTAACAAATATGAAAAAAGCTGAAATTATTGAAGCATTAAAAAAATAAACATATTAGTGGATTTACATATCTAGTGCCTATTTGGTGATGTGTAGTGGAAACTAATAGAAGAAAAACGAAGGAGAAATAAAATGACAGTTATATCAATGAATTATTTATTAGAAGCTGGTGTTCATTTTGGACATCAAAAGAGAAGATGGAATCCTAAAATGAAGGAATACATCTATACTACAAGAGATGATATTTATATTATCGATTTACAAAAAACAGTTAAAAGATTAGAAGAAGCTTATGCTGCTATGAAGGAAATAGCTGCTAATGGTGGAAAAGTTTTATTTGTAGGAACAAAAAAACAAGCTCAAGAAGCTGCTGAAGAAAATGCAGTTAGAACTAATAACTATTTCGTAAATGAAAGATGGTTAGGTGGTACTTTAACTAATTTCAAAACTATTCGTTCTAGAATTAGAAGAATGGAAGAAATTGAAAATATGGAAAAGGATGGAACTTTTGAAGCTTTACCTAAAAAAGAAGTTATTCAAATCAAAAAGGAATATGATAAATTAAATAAGAATTTAAGAGGTATTCGTGATATGAAGAGATTACCTCAAGCTTTAGTTATTGTTGATTCTCGTAAAGAAGAAATAGCAATTAAAGAAGCTCATATTTTAGGTATTCCAGTATTTGGAGTTGTAGATACAAATTGTGATCCAGATATGGTTGATTATGTTATTCCTGGTAATGATGATGCTGTTCGTTCTGTAAAATTATTAATTGGTGCTTTAACTAATGCTATCGCTGAAGTTAATGGAAATGAAGTTATCGATTATGTAAGTGAAGAAGACAAAGTTAAATCTGATAAGAAAGCTAGTAAAAAAGAAGCTAAGGAAGAAACTACAGAAAAAGTAGAAGATGAAGTAAAAGAAGAAATGCCTAAAGAAGAGGTAGTTGTTGATTATAGTAAAAAAACAGTTGCTGAATTAAAAGAAATCGCTTCTGAAAAGGGAATTTCTACTACTGGAATGAAAAAAGCAGATATTATTGAAGCTTTAGTTAAATAATAGTGAAGTTTAAGGAAGGAGGATGGGCAACCATTCTCTTTTTTGTTTAAATTTTTAAATTAATAGGTTATAATATTAATGAGAAATTATAGGAGGATGTTTATGTATAAAATTACAGATGTAAAAGAATTAAGAGAAAGAACTGGAGCAGGTATGATGGACTGTAAAAAAGCCCTTGAAGCTTGTGATGGTGATATTGATAAGTCAATCGATTGGTTAAGAGAAAAAGGAATTGCTAAAGCAGCTAAAAAGGAATCTAGAATTGCTGCTGAAGGAATTTGTCAAATTAAAGTTGCAGGTAATACTGCAGTTTTGGTTGAAGTTAATTCTGAAACTGACTTTGTTGCTAAAAATGAAGAATTTACAAAGTTTGTTGACTATTTAGTAGATAAAGTGTTAGAAAACGATGTTAATACTGTTGAAGAAGCTTTAAAAATTTCTGATGGTAATGAAACAGTAAATGATAAGTTAATTGCTTTAGTTGCAAAAATAGGTGAAAAGATTAGTTTTAGACGTTTTGAAAAAGTTACTAAAAATGATGATGAAGTTTTTGGTACTTATAAACATATGGGTGGAAAAATTGGCTCTATTATTGTTTTAAAAGGTGCTAATGAAGAGGTAGCTAGAGATGTTGCTATGCAAACTGCTGCAATGAATCCAGTTGCTCTAAATAGATCTCTTGTTCCACAAGATATGATTGATAGAGAATCAAAAGTTATTAAGGAACAAGTTATGGCTGAAGGAAAACCTGCTGAAATAGCAGAAAAAATGGTTGTGGGAAGATTAAATAAATTTTATAAAGAAATTTGTCTTGAAGAACAATCATTTATTAAGGATTCTTCTTTATCTATAAAAGATTATGTTAAAAACAATGGTGGAGAAATTGTTAAAATGGTACGCTTTGCTGTAGGTGAAGGTATAGAGAAAAAAGAAGAAAACTTTGCTGAAGAAGTTATGAGCCAAATTAAAAATTCTTAATTTTATAAGAATGCTTGGGCATTCTTTTTTTTATAATTTGTTGTATAATTATATTAATATAAGAGAGGTTGTATTATGATGATTAATAAAAAGTCTTCTATAGAGAAAATTGATGAGCAAATAAATATGCTTAAAAATAAAAAATTTGTAGACAAACCTAAGACTATCAAAGTAAAAAAAGTAAATCAACATAGAAAAGAAATATTGGAAGAACCAACTATTGAGGATGATCTTATGAAAGATTTGATATCTAATGATGAAAAAACCAAAGTTTATGGTCAAAAAAGTATCACAACTAAAGAAGTTAGCAATGTTAATACAATTACTAAAAAGATAGAGAAAAGTGATAATAAAAAAATTAATTATGATAAATTATATGATGTTTATTTACCTATTATTGTTTTCTTTTTGATTGTTGTATTTTTAATACTAATAATTTTTATTTAAATCTTTTAAATTATATGATTATATAATATAATTAAATTGGGAGTGAAATGATGAATACTGAAATGATTACTTTAGAAGTAACAGAAAAATTAGATAAAGCTGTTGAAAATTTAGAAAAGAAGTTTACTACTGTTAGAGCTGGAAGAGCAAATCCATCAAGTTTGGATGGAGTACAAGTTGAATATTATGGTGTAATGACACCATTAAAGCAGTTAGCAACAATTTCTGTACCAGAGGCTAGACAATTATTAATAAAACCATATGATAGAAGTTGTTTAAATGCTATCGAAAAGGCTATACTTGCCTCAAATTTAGGATACAATCCTGGAAATGATGGGGAAACTATTCGTATTATTATTCCAGAACTTACAGAAGAAAGAAGAAGAGAACTTGTAAAGCAAGTAAAGGCATTATCAGAGGAAGCAAAAGTAGCAGTAAGAAATATACGTCGCGATGCTATTGATGATGTTAAGAAAGAAGAACTTCCTGAAGATCAAGAAAAATCTTTAGAAAATGAAATTCAAGAATTAGTAAATGATACTAACAAAAAAATAGAAAATAAGTTTAAAGAAAAAGAACAAGAATTACTAACTGTCTAGTTTCTTGTTTTTTTTATTTTTATGAATTGTAAAATTGTGTCGAATATGGTACTATTATCTTAGTATAAGATACTGAGAAGGTAGGATAAGTACAATGATGGTTTTAGAGAAGAAAGATCTATATAAGAAAATAGTAAATATAGTATTAGACATTTTAATATTTTTATTTGGTATAGTTTTATTTATTTCAATTTATAATAACATTCAAATAAATTTATTTGGAAATAAATATTCTAGTTTTTTTGGTTATAGTACGTTTGAAGTTCAAACTGGTAGTATGTCTCCTACTATCAATCCAGGTGATTGGATTATAGTAAAAAAATCGCAAGTTATACATTTGAATGATATCGTAACTTATGAAAGAAATAATGAATTTATAACACATCGTGTGATTGAGTCTTATAAAGGTACGTTTGTTACTCAAGGAGATGCTAATAACACTAAAGATGCTGCTATTAATCAGGATCAGATTGTAGGTGTAGTTGTTAAAATACTACCTTCTTTTGGTATTATTAGAAAAACATTATTTAATCCTGTTGTTTTAATTGCTTTAATTATAACAGTATATTTATGTGGATATGTATTAAGAAGTGATGCTAAAGGTGAAGAAAAAAATTCGAAAATAAAGAATCTTATTGATGATTTTATAGGAAAAGCTATTAATAAGGCTAAAGAACTAGAAAAAGTTAAAGATTCTGCTATTGAAACTGAGGCAAAAGATAGTTCTTTAGAAAATAATGAAGCTGCTTCAGGTAATTCAAACTATGATAGAGAAGAAAAAAATAAAGAAACGGAGAAAGATATTGCTAATTCTGACGATTTAAAAGATGATGAGGAAGAGGCTATTGAAGAGGATGAATTAATTGAAGAAGATAAAGAAATTCCACCTGAGGATGTTTCTCAAACTATGGTTTTCCGAATGGTAGCGGTAGATAAGAATGAATTAGATAATTCTTCATTTAATCTTTCGTTAGATACTTTAAATGGGTTAGAAGATTCAATTAATGATGATGCTAAATCATATGAAGCTAACAATGATGAAGTAGAAGAGCGTATGAAGATAATTAAAAATAAAAGGAAAAAATTCAAAAATATTATTGAAAAGTCAATGTATATTAAAAAAGAAGAAATTAATGAAATTATTGATATCCTTAATAATTTTGAAAAATATAAAACTAATGAAGCAACTATTAAAGATGAGATATTAAATAACTATGTTGATGGTAAATATTATAATTTTTGCGGTAATGTTAATGTTGAATATGTTCATAAAAATTCAATTACTAAAATCGATAGTGCTATTAAGGAAACAGGTGCACAATTAATTAAGAAATATAGAGGCAGCGATAATAAATATAAGGAAAAAGTTGATAGATTTGTTAAATATTTCTTATTAATAAATAATTTTGAAAATGTTTTCAATTTAGAATCTGACATAAATAGTAAAAGGGAAGCTTATGGAATTAAAATAAAGAAAATATTAAAGGAAGATTTTATATCTGAGATGGATTTAAAAATAATGATTAATAAGATTATTAAAGTTCAGAAGATATACACTTCTATAATTAAAAAATTATTGGAGGAACAAAGTTCTAGTACTTTTCAATTGGATTTTAGTAAAATTACTAATAAGAAAAATTTCTTTTATGTTTCTTTAGCACACAATATAAATTTCAGTAAAGTATATAGTGATTATATAGTTGATAAAACCTATACTTCTGGTGTAATAGCTGAGGATAAATCAATGATTTTATTAAATTTATTAAGTGTAAAATTACTTGATGATATGTATAATTCTGTATTTAATGAAAAATATTTTATTTCTTTGCCAGTTTCACTTTATTCTAAATCTACTAAGTTAGATAAAGTATTAAGTATGATTTCTGATGAGTTTGCAAAAAATAATGTTATTATTGCGGTTGAATATGATACTTTGGTTGCAAATAAGAAGAAATTTAATGATATGAAGAAAAGTGGATACCATTTAGCAGTAGTATTTAATGAAGATTCAATTATTAAGAGCAAAGATCAAAAAAATATAAATATTGCTGATTATGTATTTATGAAAAAAAATATGGGTAATGAAAAAGAAATATTAGAAAAGTTAACAGATGATTTAAAAAAATCTATAATTTATGATGATATTTTAAATAAAACTAATATTGGTGATGGGGGAAAGTAGTATATGAATACGTTTTTAAGATTTTTCTATGAATTTATTTCAATTTTCTTTGATGGATTCTTTTCAATTATTACAGGTTTCTGTGATGGTATTATTAAGATGTTTAACTTTGGCGAATATGCTAAGATTATTAGTAATTATCGTGAATATTTTAATGGTAAAGAAAAAATATTTGTGGTTTTAGCAGTAATTTTTCTTATAGTAGTTATTTTTCTTATTGCAGGATTGTTATTTTTATTGATTCGTAAAATTGTAAGAAAGTTCCAAAATAAATATAGTAAAGAGGAATTGTTGGAAGAAATTGGTTCGTTGAATGACCAAGTTCGTAAATTGATGAAAGAAAATAGTGAACTTATGGCGATGAAAGTTTCTCAACTTGGTCTTTCTCCTGATGAGGAGAATGCTGCGGATGGTACTGAAGAAATTCCTGAAGAAGAAGGAGAAAAAGGAATTCGTTTTCCAAGACTTACTTCTTATGATGAATTATATCAAACAAAACGTCCTAAAACTTATAACAAAAGTGTTACTTTAGACGAACTAATTGAAGATTTTAGATGTTTTGCTGCACATGAATTACATTTATACTATGATTATTCTATCTTAAGACCATTTTTTGCAGGCCTTGCTTCTACTAAGTTAATTATTTTACAAGGTATTTCTGGTACTGGTAAAACTTCATTAGCTTATGCTTGGGGTAAGTTTGTAAAGAAAGATTCTTGTGTAACTGCGGTGGAGCCTTCTTGGAGAGATAAATCTGATTTTTTAGGATACTTTAATGAATTAACAAAAAAATTTAATGAAACCAGTGCTTTAGGTGAAATATATTTAGCTTCATTCGATGATAATGTACATACAATTATTCTAGATGAAATGAATTTAGCGCGTGTTGAATATTATTTTGCTGATTTATTATCTATTTTGGAAATGCCTAATAGAAATGAATGGTTAGTAGATATTGTTGCTACTACATGGCCAAACGATCCTAAAAAAATTGTTAATGGTAAATTAAAATTACCTGGAAATATTTGGTATATAGGTACTATTAATAATGATGAATCTACATTTATGGTTACAGACAAAGTATACGATAGAGCTATGCCTATTGATATTAATACTAAAGCTGATCCATTTGAATGTCGTGAACAAGAAGCAATTGAAATTAGTTCAACATATTTGGAATCTTTATTTGAAGATGCAGTTAAAAAGAGTCCACTTTCTTCAAAAGGATTAGAAGTAATAAATCAAATTGATGATTATGTTACAGAACATTTTAGAATTGCTTTTGGTAATCGTATGATGAAACAATTAGGAACATTTGTTCCTGTCTATGTTGGATGTGGTGGAAAAGAAATTGAAGCAATTGATTATTTTATAGCAAAAAAAATATTGCGTAAATTTGATCAATTAAGTGTTAATGTTATTCGTGAAGAAGTTAATCCATTTATATCTTATTTAAATAAAACTTTTGGAAAAGATGTTATGAAAGAGTGCATTGAATATCTAGAATTGTTAAAAAAGAATTATAGGAGTTGATAAACATGGCTAAAAAGAAGGAATCTAAGAATGATATCGATGAATCCTTAAAAAAGAAAAAAGATATTTTTATTGATAAAATAAATTCTAATATGCATTATGTATCAGATTTTGATAGTAAGTCTTTTTCTTTTGAATGGTTAGATCAGATAGAGTATGCTTGTCCTTTTATTGATACTATTGTTAGAATTCCTAAATTAGCTCTTATTAAAGAGGAATTGTTAGTAAAAGCTGAAAAAAGTAAGAAAATAACAGTTGAAAGTGTTAAAGATTTAGCTAAACATCCTAATTATATTGAAGAAAAGGATGAAAAAACAAATGAATATAAGCCTAAGCAAATCTTAAATGTTATAAATGAAGAGACTTATAATATTTATGAAAATAGATTTCTTTATACTTTAATTAATCAAATGGAAGAATTTGTTTTAACTAAAGAGGATGAGTTGAAAAATTTCACACTTCATGAGGATAAGTCGTTAGAATATAGTGCTTCAACTGTTACTGATTATGAAAATGTTAATATTGAGATGAGAGTTACTTCAAAGACCTTCCCAAGTAATAATCTAGATAAAAAATTAAAAGATGAAATAAGAAAAGCAAAAGCTAGAATAAAAAAAGTTAAATCGTATATTTCTAGTTGGCATGTTAGTCCTATGTTTAAAGAATTAGATCATCTTCATGTTAAATTCATAAAGCCACCAATTAGAAAAACAAATATTATTTTAAAAAATACAAACTTTCAAGTAGCTTCTAAATTATTTGATTATCTCCAAAATATTGCTAGTAAGGAAGATACATCTAATATTGATAATTTAGAAAAAGAAAAAGATCCAATACAAGCATTTTTAGATCATTCGTTTTTGATTGACTTTTGTGTATTGGATTCTGTTGCTAAAACTAAAAGAGAACAAAAAGAGAAAATGTCTCAATATGCACTCTTATTATTAAAAGAAGAGATACATCGAACTATGTCATTATTATTAAGTTGCGGTATTGAAGTTACTGATGATGAGATAATTCGTATGGTTACTGATGAATTGAAACGAGAAAAGACTAAAAGAGTAGTTGGTGAAGATGATGTTAAGAAAAAGTTTAAGAGTGCAGTTGATGAATATTTAGAAAGGATGCAAGATTACTTGTAGGATAATTATGAAGAATATTGATTTTAAAAAAATTTTGAGTATATTTAAATCTATTTTTAATTTTGTTTTAGTGGCTTTTGTTTTATTATTTGTATTAGTTGTTTGTTTACAAAGATTTTCAGATAATAAATTTTCATTTTTTAGCTATAGAATGTTTACTGTTGTTTCTGGATCAATGGAACCTAAATATGCTATCGGTGATGTTTTAATTGCTAAAGAAAAAAATCCTGCTGATGTTAAAGTTGGTGATACTATTAGTTATTTGGGTGACATTGGTCAATTTAATAATAAAGTTATTTCTCATCAAGTTGTTGATATAGATAAAGATAAAGATGGTAAATATTTATTTCACTGTAAAGGACTATCTAATCTAGTTGAAGATCCTGTTGTTAGCGAAGATCAATTATATGGAGTTGTTATTTATAAAACAGTAATATTATCTTTTATATATAAAGTTGTAGGTACTCCAATTGGAATGTTTATCTTTGTAATAATACCAATATTTTATATCATTGGTTCAGAAATTGTTTCTATGTTATTAGAACGAGAAGAAAAAAGAAGAAGAAGAGCCTAAGATATTAATAAATTGATTGCTGTTAGGAGGAAAAGAGATGGAGCCAAAACGTAGATATTATTTAAAACTTAATCTTGTTTTATTATTTTGTTTAGCAGTTTCTTTTATTTCTATTTCATTTGCCTGGTTTGCCTTTAGTGGTTTATCTCGGATGTCAACTGAAATAGATGTAAAAACATGGTTCATAGAATTTCAAAAAGACAATCAACCTGTTTCAAATAACATTGTTTTATCTTTATCAGATATTTATCCAGGAATGGATACAGTGCATGAATCAGTTAAAATAATGAATAAAGGAGATTCTGATGCTCAATTGAGTTATTCTATTGTATCAGCATCTATTTTGGATGAGAATTTGGATAGTCAAGATTCTACTGAGTATATTGAAGATAAAATTTCACATGATTATCCTTTTAAAATAAATATCAATTTAAGTAAGAAGTTTGCTTTAGCAGGCGGTGATTATAGTTTATTTGATTTATCTGTCTCTTGGCCATTAGATTCTGGAAATGATAATTTAGATAGTGATTGGGGAAATAAAGCTTATTTATTTCAACAAAATGAGCAATCGAGGGTAGCTAATGAAGCTGGTTATAACGCTAAACCTTCAATAAAAGTTGTTTTGAGTGTTAAAGCTGAACAATATTTAAGAACTGATGATTCTAGCGATATTGATTATGAAATGGGAAATTTAGTTTTGTATGATGTTGCTAATAATAGTAAATGTGACGAAATAGGTGGTACATGCATCAGAACTCATGTTATTGATGTTGATAATAAAGTTGGCGATGATACTGTAACTTTGTTGCCAGATTTATTTGGTTCTTATGCAAGTGGCTCTTATGATGAGTTTGATACTTTATTTGCAAATTCAGATTGGCAAGTTGATACTAGACCACTAGTAATCGATGATTTGTTAAATATTGTTTCTTCTGATGTTTTAAATTCTTCTGTAGTTAATGACTATATTTCAGATTCATTAATTGGTGATGTTAGATATAATGATAGAATAAATAAAATTGTAGATAATACAATTAATATTAATGGATATTTTCGTTTCATGAATGAAAAATTTAGTTATTTAGCTAGTAGTAAATGTTTTTGGGTACGTAATGATTATGGGAGTGATAAAGCTTTTGCTTTAACTAGAGTAGACGATACTTATTCAAAAATATATGGGGAAAATAAGTCCAATAGTTGTAGTGTTGTTCCTGTTATTATTGCACCTAAATCTAAATTAATATAAAAAAAGATGAATTTTAAATTCATCTTTTTATTTATACCTATATTTTCTTTCTTTCTCATTAGAAATATTTAACAATATTCCAACAATTAACATATATGAAAGTAAACTCGATCCACCATAAGATACGAATGGTAAAGTTATACCTGTAATTGGTAGTAGACCAACTGTCATTCCTATGTTTTGTATCTGTTGATAAAGAAGTATTCCTATTATACCAGAAAGTATATATCTATTTGTGTCAGTTGTTTTTTTCTTAGCTAATAGGATAATATTTATATCCAAATATATAATGATACTTAATAAAATTATTACTCCTATAAAACCAAAGTTTGAAGCATATACTGCAAAAATGAAATCTGTAGAAGCTTCTGGAAAGTATATTGGTGTGCTATTAAATCCATGACCAAATATTCCTGCTGAACCAATAGCTGCTAAAGCATTTTCTAATTGTAGTCCAGAACCACTTTGCCAATCAAATATTCTTTCTAATCTGTAGTATATTGAACTACCAAATATATTTATAAAAATTTCTTCTTTGTAAAAGTATAACCATAAAACTCCACCTAGTAATAAAATAGTAAAAGATATTGCGCCAATAAACCACCTTAATCTTATGCCAGATACAAATATCATTGTTATATATATGATTAAATACATAAGTACACATCCTGTGTCTGGTTGTAAGAAAGTTAAGATAGAAGGTATAAAAACAACTATTAAAGATTTAATTAAAAAAATAAATTCTTCTTTAATAGTAGGATCTTTATAATTACTTCTAAAATCATGAATCATTGCAGCTAATACCAATATTAAAATAATCTTCATAAATTCACTTGGCTGAATATTACCAATACCAGGAATTATAATCCAGCATTTACTATTGTTGATTGGCGTTCCAAAAAGCAAGAGCCATAAAAGAACAATATTTCCTAAAATATATAAAATCCATATATTTTGAATAATAAATTCATTTCTTATTTTTAGTATAATAATTACAAGAACAATTCCTACTATATACCACATCAATTGCTTTAGTACTAGATTACCTAAACTAGCAGAGGTATAAATTGATGCACAATATAGTGTAATAATACTAATAATTGCAAGAAGTAAAATAGGTATTACTATTCTTAAATTTAATTTATTCTTCATTTCAACCTCCATTTATTATTATAGCAAAATTTAGCAATTTTTATAGGCAAAAACATAAAATATATAAAAGGAGTGTATATTAATGAAGAAACTACCTAAAATTTATCATATAGATAATAAAAAAGTTAATACTAATAAAGAAATGTGTGTGGTAGAAGAAGTAAATGAAATTAATAATTATGATATTGAAAAGACTTTACAAAAAGTATATGCAGGATTGAGTGAAGAATATAACACTAATGTTATTATTGAAACGAAAAATAATGTTTATAATACATCTCTTATTTATAAGGATAAAAATTTATTAATTACTAAGGAAAATGTACTTATAAAAGTAGAAAATATTAAAAAAATAACCATAAAAAAATAAGAACAATGTTCTTATTTTTATTATTAGCATAAATCAATAGAAGTATCAGGAAGACACCTTATAGCACCGCAGCAATTTAAGTCAATAGTACAATATTCTCCAGTGTTTGCTAACGTATTTGTATCAGTATTTGTATATAGTAATCGACATGTGCAGCAACAATCATCTAAAGATTCAATTCTAAATGTATCAGAAGTTCCAGTTGTGCCATCACTTAATGTATATGAAAAACTCCAAGGAGTACCAGTAGAACAATTATATAATTGAATAGGTCTAGTGTTATAGCAAACGCTAGTTAAAACTGGTCCTAAAAAAGGTTTATCGCATCCTATAAAGTTATCATTATCATAGTCCCTTTTTTGTAAAAGAAGAATCTTTTTTAGAATTTCTCCTATGCAACCACAATTTTTTCTTTCTTCAGAACACATAAACATATCTCCTTTCTATAATAAATTATTCAAAAACTATAAATTATGTGTTTATAAATGTCTACTTTAGCTTACGTGAAAAATTGTATAAAATGATAAAAAAATAAAAGTCTTGCAATCTTTTGTTCAAAACTATATAATTAATTTATAAGGATAAGGGTTCGGAATTTGGGAACACATTATTCTTAATAACTATAGGAGGTGAAACAAATGGCAATTCATGTAGATGAAGCCGCATTAAGCGATTTAAAAAATGCATTAGAAACAGCTGGTGAAGATTTCAAAAGAGATTATGCAAGATTAAAAAGTTTAATTACAGAAATTACAAGTGGAGATATTCAAGGAGATCCTGCTACTGATTTATTAAACAAATTCCAAGCTAAAGAGGATACTTTTAATAAAGTAGCTCAAACAATTGATGATGCTGAGGAATATATGGGTCTACAAAAACAATCATTCTCTCAAATGATAAGCGATTTATCAAGTGGAATGAAGTAGAATTATTAATATTAAGAAAGGTGTTGATTAAATAATGAATATTACAATTACTCCAGGAGCAGCTACACAAGATGCAGCACAAATCGATAGTATCGTAAGTAATATCGAAAGTAGTATGGAAGTATTAGATGCTGCTATTAAAAGAAATATTCCAGATGGAATTGAAACAACTTGGTCAGAAGAAGTAAGAAATAATTGGGAAACTTACTATAGTAATGATGTTCCAGCAGCTATGGCAGATATGAAGCAAAGTGCAACTAACTTAAGAATGGCTGTAGAAAAAGCATTAAAATATAGTGGTCAATAGAAATATACATTGCTTATGCAATGTATAGTAAATAGAGAAAAAATTTTCTCTATTTACTATGCATTAGTATAAAGAAAGAGAAGGTGGATTTATGGCTTTATATGGAATAACAAATGCTAATCAAATGATTGATGTTGCTGCAATTAAAAGTGCATGTGACCAAATTGATGCTGCTGTTGAAGATTTCATTACTGCTGCTAATAAAATAGAAGAAGCTAAAAGTTATGCAGGTGGCGACGCGTTAAGAGTTGAAGGCCAAACAATGGAAGATAGTTATGAACAAATAAAAATGTCTTTAGAAGATACTAAACAGAAAATTAATGACTTTACCATTTCTGTTGTAAATGCAGCTAATTCTATTTATTATTCTCAATCTGAGGAATTGGCTGCTTATAATGCAGAACAAGCAAAAAATTAAAATAGGAGGTATCAATAAATGGCACAATATGAAGGTAAATTCGGTAGTATAAAATACGATGATGAAAAGATTAATGCTTCTAAGGACTTACTAAAAAGTGCAGAACAAGCGCTTAATGGTACAGAAGCTGCTATTACAGCAGGCTTTACATCTTTAGCTGCTGCTCGTGGCATTCAATGGATTGATTGTATGGAAGAACGACAAAATATTCAAAGCATTCCTGGACAATATATTGACTATATTGAAGAATTATATAATGCAATCTCTAATAAAGCAAAAGAAATAGAAGAATATAGGGATTCTCCATGGTATAAGAAAGTTTTTGCAACATTAGGCATGGGTGTTACTAAATTATTAGAAGGTGTTGCTACTGTAGGAGAAAATATAGTTGATGCTGGTGTTAGTCTAGTTGGTTTTGCTGGTGGGCTATTTTCACAAGATTTTCAAGATAGTTGTGCTGAATTTGTAAAACAAGATGGCGTAGGTGGATTTTTTTCAGAGTATATAAATGGATCTGATACTTGGCTTGGAAAATATAGTTCTATGTCACCAAATAGTACTGGTGCTAATTTTTTTAAAGGCATAGGAGTTGCTGCTGGATATATTGCATTAGCTGCTGCTACTGGTGGAGTTGCTGGCATTAGTAGTACTACAGCAAATGTTGCAGTAGCTGCTGTTGGTGGTTTAGGTTCAGGAACAGAAACAGGTTTGCAACAAGGAAAATCATTTAATGCTGCTTTTGTTCAAGGAATTAAGCAAGGAGCTATTCAAGGTGGAACAGCATATTTAGCTGGTAGAATAGGTGATAAAATACAAGCAAATGCTATGGATGATGTAGTACAAAATGGTGGACAAAAAGCTATTGCTATGGGTGCTGATGGTAAAGCAGCTAGAATGACTAACACTTTATATAAGAATGCTGCTACAGATGCTATAGAAAGTGGTGCTAAGAATTTTAGTGATGATGCTATTAACGCTTTAGGTACTAAAGCTACAAAAGTTATGGATAAGGTTAAAGGCAATGGTGTAGTACAGAAGATTACTAATAATGGTGTTGTAAAGGGTACTACTAATTATGTTGGAAATGTTGCTAAAGATACTGTTCAATTAGGAAAAACTGTTGTTTCACCAGCCACAAAAGTTATTTCAAAGGCTGGTGGCGTTGTAAAAGCAGCTGCAAATTCTAAATTTGTTAATGGTGCAATAGGTATAGCAGCTGCAAATCCAGTTGTTGGTAATGCTGTTTCTGCTGCACTAGTAACTACTCCAATTGTTTCTAATGAGATAACTCAATCTGATTTTGCGACTGAAAGTTCTAAATTTTCATTACCAGAAAGAGATTTTTCAGTTCCTGATCCAGTTCCTGATCCAGTTCCTGAAAATGTAGAGTCAGTTAATAATAATTTGGCTACTACTCCTTCTTCTGGAGAACATTCTGCAAGCTCTTCAGGACAACAAGGAAATGTTTCTTATCGTGTAAATTCTAGTGGTGGTGGATCAAGTTCGTACACCCCATCTTCAACTGCCACTCCTTCTCATGTTTCTGATGTTAGCAGTGTTTCAAATCCAAATCCTAGTTTGAATACTAATACTGGTAATAGTAGTAATACTAGTACAAATACCAATGATTTTACTAACAATAGTATCCCATCTACTAATTATGATAATAGTACACCTTCTACAGATAATAATAGTGGAATAAGTAATGGCAATGATATTAATAGTGATAACAATAGTTATGATAGCAATGATAGTAATGTAAATACTCCTATCCAAAGTACTACATCTACTTCAAGTAGTGGAACAAGCCATTCGGGTGGTGGATATAGTGAAGGAGGTTTCTCATTTGCTGGTACTACTACAGATGCAAATCCAACTGGACAAGAAGCAGTTATTGATACTGGCAATAGTTCAGTTGGTGCTGGAAAGCTTGCTTCTTCCGTTACAAGTACTTCTTCATTTGGAAATCAAACAATTAAAATTCCTACAACTCCAGATTCTATTCAACAAAGTAGTTCTGGCACTAACATGGTTATTCCAACTGCTGCTGCTATTTCAACTGCCGCTGCTGCAGGAATTGGTGCTAAAGCTTATATGGAGCATAAAGAAAATTCTAAAAATGATGATGAAGAATTTTCTGAAGGTGAAGAAAACAATGGTTTCTACACAGAAGAGTGGAATGGGAATGATGATGATATAAAAATAGATTATGGCACAGAGAAAGAGCAAACATTAGATGATGATGTTGATGATTCTTATAGTGCTGACTCAATTATTCAAAAATATGAAGCTGTTAATAGTTCGGAACTAGAAAGTGTACAATAGGAGGTATAGAATGAAAGAAAGATTTTTACCAATAGGAACTGTCGTATTATTAAAGGGTGCGAAAAAAGAATTAATGATTACAAGTTATTGTATTTTTCCAACCGGAACAGAAATAAACAAGGAAGGAAAAGAGGTAAAACCAACTCAAAAAATGTATGAATATGGGGGTTGTCCTTATCCAGAAGGCGTTTTAGAAGCCAATACAATTAATGCTTTTAATCATGATCAAATTGATAAAATACTTTTTATTGGTTATGAAACTGATAAACAAAAAGAGTTGTCTAAGATTCTTAATGGTGGATATGAAATCTATAAAAAGAAATTTGAAGAAGCTAAGCCAGAAGATTATCAATAATCTTCTTTTTTTATTAATTTTTTATAAACACTTGTTCTTTTGTTGATAATAAAGTAAAATTGTATTTATGATAGGGGTGATATGATGTCAATGAATGGTGCTTATAGTTCTAATAACCAAGAACTATTACATGATGATAGATATCAAAAATATGTAAGAGATGCTGATAGTAAGAGAGTGTTGATTTCAGATATGAAAAAAAAATATGATGACTATGTAAGTGAGTGGTATTGGGTTGTAAAAGGATGGGATGGAATAGCAGTACTTAAAGATAAATTTGCGGGTAGTGGTGAAGCTGGACAATATGCTTTTCAAAAATTACGTGAAGAAGAGGCAAAACCAAACGAAGCTGATTTAGATAGTAAAGCAATCAGTGTTACAGATGTTAATACCAAATGCGATAAATATGAGGATTTAATTGAAAAATTTAATGGTATCTATGGTGATTTAGAAGTATTAAAAGAAAAATTGGGCGCTAATTGTTTAAGTGTAGATAAAATGAACTTTGAATTAAGAATTGATGAAATAATAGATAAGATTAAAACTTATAAGATAACTATGCAGGAATTTGTTGATGAAGTTAGAGATAGGTCTCAATTTGTTCATGACTTTCAAGTTGCAGTGCAAAAAGACTATATTCGTTATTATGGAAATGAAAGTAGTTATGGTAATGCAAAGACATGGAATAGAGAAAGAGATGGTTGGGATATATGATTAAGTCAGAATTTGAAAAAAGATTTATTAATCATAGCTTAGGATCTGGCATTTTACATTGTGAAAAAGATAAAGTTGAAACTGGTCTTGAAAAGTTGAATGAATTGATAACTAAAGCTCAAGAAGTTAGTGATGATAATAAGACTATTTTTTCTGAATTTAGAAATTTACCTAGATTTAATGGGTTTGTTCAGGGAGGACATTTAGGAGAAGATAATTTATTTTTCGACTTAGAAATTCCTTCTAGTCCTAATGCTGATCCTGAGCATTTAGATGATATAATCAATCCTCACTTAGTTGAAATTAAAGAATTATTAGAAACTTTAAAAACTGATATTACTGGTACTGTAGAAGCAATAGAGGCTTATAACAATAATGATATGGACTCTTCTGAATTAGTTAACTTTCTTGATAAAATTACTCTATATGATGATTATACAAGATTGAATGTTTCTCCAGATGATATTCAAAGTCAATCATCGACACCTAGCGTTGCTAGAAGATCTGTTTATACTAGTAATGTTAAACCAACAAAAGTGCCAACATTAGAAACTGCATCACTTTCTCCTAATACAGAACAGAAAATAGAAGCACCTATTACTAATGTTTCTTCCTTACAAGAACAAGTTGAAAATATTCCACTAGAAAGTAATGATAGTAATATTAGTACTAATACTAGTGTCGATTTAGAAGATGATTTTATTCAAGAACAAGAAATTCCTACTACTAACAATGTCGTAACTGACTTTACTGGTGCTGGTTTAAGTAATACAACAATTTCTAAGGTGCCTGTTGATTCATCTATTTCATTAGGTAATCCAAAAGCAGTTGCTACTTCTGTAAAAGATACTTTTGGTAATAAAGAAGATATTATTTCTACTATAAAAAATTCAATACCTGGTATTTCAAGTACTACTGCAGGATCTTTAGTTTCTAGCATCATTAAAAAGTCTTCAATGTTAAAACCGATTCAAACCGATTCTACCAATTATATGGAAGAAAATACAAGTTTGGCTGGTACATTTACTCCACCAATTGCTGGTCTTGCTACTGCTGGTACTGCGGGTGTTGGAACAAAAATATATCTGGATAAAAAAAATAAAAAAACTACAAATAATGAATTTATTGATATTGACAAAACTTCAAAAGATGATGAAAAAGAAGTAAAAGATTATAATTATGAAAATAATGTTTCTTTAGAACAAAATCATATTGAAACTAATTCTGGTTTTAAAATTAACTTACAAAATATTAATAAAGAGGAACAAGGTCTAGACCTTGTTCAAAAAGATACTTTTGTTGGAAATGATGTTGCTAGTTAAAATAAATTCTAGTATTTATCATTTAGATAATGTATAATTAAGTTGGTGATAAAATGATTAAATATATTATTATTGTTTTAGTATTAGTAATTATCTTATTAGCTGTACTTAAAGCTACAAAGAAGGATGCGGAGCTAGATTTTAATAGATTAGTAGAATTATT
The DNA here is from genome assembly GCA_944350385.1 of uncultured Bacilli bacterium. Taxonomy (GTDB): domain Bacteria; phylum Bacillota_I; class Bacilli_A; order RF39; family UBA660; genus RUG14891. Next base: position 85,006 of record CALVOV010000002.1, on the reverse strand, counting down.
AGGCGGTAAAGATAATATTGTTAGTACAGAAACTAATATGTCTAGATTTAAGGTAACATTAAAAGATGTTTCAAAAGCTAATAAGGATGGAATTCAAAAATTAGGAGCTAAGGGTATTGTTGAAATTGATAATCAATTAAAAATTATTTTAGGCTCAAACTCAAAACAATTAAAAAAATATATTGATGAAATAAAATAATGACTAGGTCATTATTTTTTTTAAAAATAATAGGTATTTTGACTAGGATATACATACATAGGATATGGATAATAAACAGGTGGATAATAACCTTGATTATTAATTTGATTATTGTTAGCTATACCATAACCTAAAGCAGTTCCTGCAAGGCCTCCGACTATAAATGGGGCCAAGAAAAATCTTTCATCATTACCTTGATTGTATACTAAATCATTTCTTATATTATTATAAGGATACATTTTATCAACTCCTTTTATTGTATATTATGAAAAATCAAAGTAATTGTGCTTTTAATTAATAAAATTATATGATATAATTAACAGGCAGAAAAAGGCGGTGAAAAAATGGAAAGATTACAAAAAATAATTGCTCAAGCAGGTATAGCATCTAGAAGAAAAGCTGAAGATTTAATAGTAGCTGGTAAAGTACAAGTAAATGGAAAAGTAATTACTTCTTTAGGAACTAAGATTTCTGAAAAAGATGAAGTACTTGTTAATGGTAAACCAATAGTTAAAGAAAATAAAGAATATTATTTATTAAATAAACCTAGAGGTGTTATTACTACTACTAATGATGAAAAAAGTAGAAAAACTGTTCTTGATTATATTGATACTGATGCTAGAATATATCCTGTTGGTAGATTAGATTATGATACTACAGGTGCTATTTTATTAACTAATGATGGAGAATTTGCTAATATAATGATGCATCCAAATAACAAGATAGAAAAGGTCTATGTTGCCAAATTGAATGGTATTATTACTGTTGATCAAATAAATAAGTTAAAAAAAGGTATTAATTTGGATGGTACTTTAGTTGTTCCACAAAGAGTAAAATTAAAAAAAATTGATGCTAGTAAAAATACATCAATAGTAGAAATTATTATTCATGAAGGTAAGAACCATCAGGTTAAGCGAATGTTTGAGTCTGTTGGGATATTAGTTGATAAATTAAAAAGAGAAAGAATTGGTATTTTTACTTTAGCTAATTTACAATCTGGTGAGTATAGAAAATTAACTCCTAAGGAAGTAGCAATTGTTTATAGTTTAAAAAAATAACATGGTATAGATTGCCATGTTATTTTAATTTTATTATTCTTCTACTTCAATAGCACCTGTAGGACAAGCATCAGCTGCATCTCTTACATCTTGACTATCTTTTTCGTTTATTTCTGTAACTTTAGCTTGTGAAAGCCCTTCGTCATTTAATTCAAAAACATTTTCACAAACAGCAGCGCATGCTCCACAACCAATACAAGAATCTTGATTTACTTTTACTTTCATAGATACCTTCCTTTCATATTTTATTATAACTAAAAATAATTTTTACGTAAAGATATACTTTTGTTTTTATTCTTATTATGTTAGAATGAAAATAGGATGGTGGTTGGCATGAGAAGAATGGACCGTTACAAAGAAGAAAATCCTATTCAATTTAGTAGATCAGAAAAAAATCAGGAGTTATATCAAAATATTGGTAAAAATACTAGATATGCAAATTTTGTAGATGTTACTAATACTAATGCTTATGATATTAGTAGTGTAGATAGGAATAATAAGACTCGTGAGAATTATCAGAAAATGTTAGAATATTCAAATTTTTTACCGGGACCTAAAGTAAAGAGTGAATTAGAAAAATTTAAAAGTACTTATAAAGAAAAAGAAAATAGAGTATATGATATTAATAGTGTAATTGCTGAAGCTCGTAAAAATAGAGTTGATCAAGATGATAAAGAATCCAAGAGAAAATTAAAAAATGATAAATATAATATCCTTCTTAATATGACAAAAGAGGAATTGGAAGAATATCGAAAGGATAGAAAAGCAAAGTATACTCATCCTGATGAAGATAAGTTACATGATTTAATTGATACTATTACTTCAAAAACATTAGCTGGGGAAATAGATAAAAATACTAGCGTTAATTTACTTAGTGAATTAATGGCAACTTCTATTATGGATAAGGTAGGAAAGCCAGATGATGAAGATACACATGATGATTTGAAAATAACATCACCAGTAAAAATGAGTTATGATGATACTAACGATAATATAAAAGTAGAAGCAGAAATTACTATTGAAGAAGATAGTAAATTATCTGATAAAATAGAATCATCATTTGATGAGAAAGAGGCAGATGATAATAATCAAGAAGATATTTCTAGTGAAAAAATAGATTCTGAGCAATTGAGATTATTGAATGATGAATTAGATCAAAAACAGGAAACAAAAAAAGATAATGTAGATACAGAATTTTATACTAAAAGTATGGATTTATCTGATAAGGATTTTGAAGATGAAATGGATGATGAATTCAAGGAGAAAAAATTACCTTTGTCAGTGAAAATATTAATTTTTATTTTAGTTTCTATTGTTGTTGCATTTGCAGTTTATTATATTTATATGATGATTTAAAGTATGGTTGAAAATTTTATTTTCAACTTTTTTTCTTTGTGATATTATATTGTTATAGAAGGTTTTGGAAGTGTTGATATGAATATAAAGTTTGTAACTAACGATTATCTACTTGCTTGGAATATATTATTTATTAAGTCTCTAACTAATCAAATGGATATTGTTACAAAAAAAATATTGAACGTTTATAAAGATGAATGTAGAGAGGTATTTAATGATAAAAATATAATAATAAATGATTATAAAAATTTTATTCCAAATAATGATGTTGTTTATAATGCTCTAATTGAAAAAGATGACTTTGAAATATTGAAAAAGTCTGCGGAAAGATATAGACTAGCAACTATGAAGTTATGGGATAAAAATATAAAAAAGATTAATAATCTCACTAAAAATATTTTGCGAAAAAAGTTAAGTAGTTATTTATGTTTTGTTTTGAACAAAGATTTTGGTATAACTGATATCATAAATAATTACCCTAAAGATAATGTTATAATAATTGGAAAAAATTATTCTGATGATAATGATTTTTTAATAGATCTTTTATATAAGATAGTAAAAGAAGAAATTAATGTTAAAGAAAAAGATATTTTGGGAATAAAAGATGTTATATTAGAGATGGCTATTTTAAATGAGTTTGCAACTAGTTTAAAAGGTAGAAGTTGCTATGATATTGGAAATAAGAATTCAGTTTATTTAAAAAGACAAATTTATCCATATTGGTTAATGTATCTTGGAATACCTAAAGAAGGTATGTTAGAATATATGAAACGAGATAAAATTGTCTTTGATATTAATAAGTTTGTTTATGAGAAAGAACTAATTAATATGAATATTGAGGAGTTTATTGAGTTTATTATTAGAAATCAAAGATATATTGTAAAAATAAATAGATTAGCAGATACAGAAGAAATACTATGACATGAGGTGAGGTTTGGATGGATAATAATATTAAAATTTTGTTGGATAAGATAAATATTGATAATGGCTATTATCAATATTTTAATGATGCCATTATTAAGAAAATTGTTGTCTCATCTAAAAATGATGCTTGGAATATTTATATAGATAAGAAAGATTTATTACCTGTAAATATATTGGAAGAATTAGAGGATAAGATAGGAGTGTTGGATCCTAAGGCTCCAGAAATTAAGATTATATGGGACATAGAAAATCAAGATTCTAGTGTATATTTAAGTTATTATGAATATTTATTAAAAAAGTTAAAAGATGATTTAAAAGTAATTGAAATATATAAAGATTGTTTAAGGCTAGAGGATGATTTCTTAGTTTTAGTTGTTTCTAACGAAGTTGAGAAAGATAAATTAGAATGTTGTCATGATAAGATAGAAAGTTTTTATAGAAGATTGGGGTATAAATTTAATATTGATATTGAAATTAGACATGAGGAAAATATTTTAGATGAAATTAAAGATGAGTTAAATAATGAAGTTAATAATTTAAATTTAAATGTTGTTAAGTCAAAAAGTGTTGTAAAGGATGAAAATAAAGGTTTTGAGAAGAAAGTTAGAAGAGAATCAAAAGATCCTAATAATATAATCGGTAGGGGTATTAAAGAAGATCCTATAAAAATCAAAACTTTGATTGGAGAGGATAATAATGTTGTTGTAGAAGCTCAAGTGTTTGGAGTCGATTATTTTGAATCTCCTAAGACAGATTTTAAAATTATTACTTTGAAGATTACAGATTATTCAGATAGCATTTATTGTAAGATCTTTTCAAGAGATGAAGAGGAGTATAAAGGATTATGTAAAGAGTTTAAAGAAGGTAATTGGTATAAGATTAGGGGTTATACTAAGAATGATCAATTTTCTAAAGAATTAGTTTTGAATGCTAGGGATATTATAAAGATAGATAAAGTGGTTGAAACAATTAAAGATACCGCTTCAAAAAAGAGAGTTGAGTTACATGCTCATACTAAGATGAGTCAAATGGATGGAGTATGTGATGAGGTAGAATTAGTAAAGCAAGCTATGAAGTGGGGACATAAAGCTATTGCTATTACTGATCATAATGGTGCTCAAGCATTTCCTCATGTTTTTAATTTTGTTACTAGTTATAATAAGGAATTAAAAGATGGAGAAGAGCCTTTTAAAGCTATTTATGGTTGTGAGTTAACAATGATTGATGATAGTGTAAATATTGTTGTACGACCAAATGATGAAATTATGCTTGATCAAACTTTTGTAGTATTTGATTTTGAAACAACGGGATTTAATGCAGGTGGAGCTGATTCTATTATTGAAATTGGTGCAGTTAAAATAAAAAATGGTGTTATTATTGAAAAATATGATGAACTTATAAATCCAGATAGACCATTACCTCAAAAGATAATAGATGTTACAAATATTACTAATGAAATGTTAGAGGGAAAAGATAACGAAGAGAATGCAGTCAAGAGATTCGTAGAATGGTTTGGCGACTGTCCAATGGTGGCTCATAATGCTAAATTTGATGTTTCTTTCTTAGAAATGGCTTATAAAAAATACAATTTGGGTCAGTTTACTAATCCAGTAATTGATACTTTGGAATTATCTAGGACATTGGATAATAATTATGCTAGACATTCATTATCAGCGTTAGTTAAGAGATATGATGTTCCATGGGATGAGTCTGCACATCATAGAGGAGATTATGATGCTGAAGGAACTGCTTTGGTTTTTCATAAAATGCTAAATAAATTATCAAATCGTAATATTGATATGATGAGTGATTTAAATAAATTAGTATCTAAAGAAGAAATTCATAAATATGGTCGTGCTAATCACGTTAATTTATTAGTAAAAAATAAAGCTGGGTTAAAAAATCTATTTAAAATAATTAGTTTAGCTAATACTAAGTATATTTATAAGACTCCTCGTATATTAAGAAGCGTTATAGAAGAACATCGTGATGGAATATTAGTAGGAAGTGGTTGCTATGAAAGTGAAGTGTTCATGGAGGCTAAATCTAAGAGTGATGATGAATTATCTAATATAATAAGATTTTATGACTATGTTGAAGTACAACCTATGGAATGCTATAGTCATTTGATTCAAACTGGAGATTTTGCTAATGAAGTAGAACTTGCAGCTAATATTGAGAAGATTGTTCGTGTAACTGGGGAGGCTGGCAAAATTGTAGTTGCTACTGGTGATGTTCATCATATTAAAAGAGATGATAAGATATATCGCGAAATAATTGTTAATCAAAAAGTTCCTGGTGGTGGACGACATCCACTTGCTAAGAATGGAATTAAAGAGATTCCATCTAATCATTTTAGAACTACAGATGAGATGCTTGAAAACTTTAAATTTTTGGGTGAGGATAAAGCTTACGAAATAGTAGTTGAAAATACCAATAAAATAGCTGATATGGTTGATATCGTAGAAGTTATTATTGATACTGGTGGTATTCCATTTTCACCTAGGGTAAAAGCAGATGATGGTAAAAGTTATCTTGATTGTCCTGTTGTTGTTACAGATTTAGTTTATACAAAAGCTAGGGATTGGTATGGAGATCCATTACCTTATATGATAGAGGAACGTATTGCTACCGAACTCTATGGTGATATTGTTTATAAAATGATAGTTGCTGATTTGGAAGATAAAGGCTTATCCGATGAAGAATTTGCTAAGGAAGCTCATAAGAGATTGCATGAGGAAATTTTAAAGGGTTCGGATAATATAAAGAAACTAGTGACACAATATGTTAAAAAAACTTCTGAAGAAGAGTTAGATGAGAAATCTTTAGCTAAAAAAGTTAAGAAGACACTTGGTGGAGTAATTGGTGGAGGATTTGATCCAATTTATTTGATTGCTCAAAGATTAGTTAAGCACTCAAATGATGAGGGTTACCTTGTTGGTTCTCGTGGTTCTGTTGGTTCTTCATTTGTTGCTACAATGATGGGTATAACTGAAGTTAATCCTTTGGCAGCACATTATAGATGTGAAAAATGTAAATTAAGTATTTTTGATGATGATGGTAAGCCTTTAGGTAAAGAATATTCATCTGGATTTGATTTACCTGATAAGGAATGCCCTAATTGTCATATACCAATGATTAAAGATGGACAAGATATGCCATTTGCGACTTTTTTAGGATTTAATGCTGATAAAGTACCAGATATTGATTTAAATTTTTCGGATTTAAATCAGGCTAGTGCTCATGCTTATACTAAAGTTTTATTTGGAGAACATAATGTTTATCGTGCTGGTACAATTGGTACTGTAGCAGATAAGACTGCTTTTGGTTTTGTAAAGGGATATTGTGAAGATCATGGTATCACTGATATGCGAACTGCAGAAGTTGAAAGATTAGCTATTGGTTGTACTGGTGTTAAAAGAACTACTGGACAACATCCTGGAGGTATTGTTGTTATACCAGATTATATGGAAGTTTCAGATTTTACACCTTATCAATTTCCAGCTGATGATCCTACTGCTGAGTGGATGACTACGCATTTTGATTACCATTCAATTGATCAATGTTTATTAAAGTTGGATATTTTAGGACATTCTGATCCAACACAGTTGAGATTGATTCAAAATCAATCTAATACAGATATTATGAAAGTTCCTTTAGATGATAAGGCTACAATGTCTATTTTTACTTCTACGGAAGCTCTTGGAGTAACAACGGAACAAATTATGTGTAATACAGGTACTTTAGGAATACCTGAATTTGGAACACCATTTACTATTAAATTGGTTGAAGATACTAAACCAACTACTTTTGCAGAATTAATTAAAATATCCGGTTTATCTCATGGTACTGATGTTTGGTTAGGAAATGCACAAGAATTGATTGCTAATAACATTGTTCCGTTTAAAGAGACAATTGGTTGTCGTGATGATATTATGGTTTATTTGATGTATCATGGTGTAAAGCCAATTAAAGCATTTAAAATCATGGAGTTTGTTCGTAAAGGAAAGGCTTCAAAAGATCCTGAAACATGGAAGGAACATGTAAAAACAATGCAAGATGCTAATATTCCTGAATGGTTTATTGGATCATGTCAAAAGATAAAGTATATGTTTCCTAAGGCTCATGCAGCTGCTTATGTTATTTCAGCATTTAGAATTGCTTGGTATAAAGTTCATATGCCAGTTTATTTCTATGCTTCTTGGTATTCTTCTAAAGCTACTGATGTTGATGTTATTTCAATGATTAAAGGGTATGATGCTATTAAAGCTAGAATAGAAGATATTCAAGTAAAGGGTTTTGAAGCTACTAATAAAGAGAATGGTCAGGCTGAAAGTTTAAAGATTGCTTTGGAAGCTACAGCTAGAGGTATTAAATTTTTACCAATTGATTTATATCATAGTGATGCTACTGTTTGGGTAGCAAAAAATGAAACAGAAATTTATCCGCCATTTAATTCTATTGAAGGGCTTGGAGATACAGTTGCTAAACAGATAGTTAAGGAAAGAGATATTCAGCCTTTCTTAAGTGTTGAAGATGTTCAAAAAAGAGGAAAGGTATCTCAAACTTTAATTATTAAAATGCAAGAAATGGGTATATTAAAAGATTTACCTGAGTCTAATCAATTAACATTATTTTAAAAGGAATTAAAATTCCTTTTTTTTTATGATAAAATGTTAATTGATTGAGAAGTGGTAGTATGTATAAAACTTTATTAGTTAATAAAGATAATCCAATGAAGAATAAAGATTTTAAAAAATTGGATTTAGTAGAACTATATAATTATTCTAATGAAAGAGTTTTGATTGATAGAGAAGCATTACAGCAATTTTTAAAATTAAAAGATTTTCTGATGAAAAGAAATTTTGAAATTGAAATTAATTCTGCTTTCAGAAGTATAGAAGAACAGGAAAGTATCCAAAAAGATTTTTTAGAAAGATATGGTGAGGATTATTGTAGAAGAATTGTTGCTGAACCATATACTTCCGAACATCATACAGGCTTAGGAATTGATTTTCTTTTAAGAGTTGATGGTAGTTTTGCTGAGGATAATCTAATGTTACATAGTCAAAGTGCGTATTATGAACAAGTTCATAAGTATTTGAAAGACTTTGGATTTATTTTAAGATATCCAAAAGGAAAAGAAGAGGTAACTGGATATTCCTATGAACCATGGCATATTCGTTATGTTGGATTAGTTCCAGCTAAAATTATATATGAAAGAAATTGGACTTTAGAAGAATATACTAAATATTTTCAAGGTATTCTTGTTTTAAATAAGAAAAAAGGTATGACTTCTTTTGATGTTGTTAATGAGATTAGTTATTTATTTGGAACTAAAAGAGTAGGACATACTGGTACTTTAGATCCTTTGGCAGAAGGGGTTTTAATAGTTGCTTTAGGAAAAGCTACTAAGGTAGTAGAACTTATAACTAGTTCTTATAAGGAGTATATTGCTGAGGCTAAATTAGGAATTTCTACTGACACTTTGGATATTACTGGTAAGGTAGTTTTAAAAGAAGATATTCCTGATAATATTGACATTACAAAAGCTTTTCTTAATTTTCCTAGAAAATATTTACAAGAAGTTCCAAAATATGCAGCAGTAAAAGTAAATGGAAAGAAACTTTATGAGTATGCTAGAAATAATGAAGATGTAGAATTACCTAAAAGAGAAGTCACTATTAAAGATTTAGAATTATTAAATTACACTCATGATACATTCACTTTTAGAGCGGTGGTATCAAAAGGAACTTATATTAGAAGTTTGATCAAAGATATTGGAACTGCTTTAAACACTGCTGCTACAATGACAAAATTGACTCGAACAAAACAAGCAGGTATGAGTATTAGTGATGCTAATGATTTGGATGATATTAAAAACAATAATTATAAGTTATATAATATTGATGATATAATAGATTTACCAGTATATGTTGTTAATGCAGATTTAGAATTTAAAATAAAGAATGGTATTAAAATACCTAATGAATATGATGCTACGGATAAAGTTATTTTTAAGAATAAAGATAATGAAATATTAGGAATTTATGAAGTTGAAGGAGAATATTTGAAAGTTTGGAAAAATTTTTAAATATTAGTGAACAAATATGAAGATAGATAATATTAATTTAGAAAAGATTGTTAATGATGAGAAAAAAAATAAAAAAATAAGAAATAAAAAATTTATTTATTTCGTTGCTTTAATAACGTATCTTATTTTAATAGTGCTGTTTAAAATTTTTAATTAAATTTGAAATTAATAAATTTATGACATAATTTTTGTCGTTGTTTAAATAAAATGTAAGAGTGAAAAAATGTTATTGCAAAATTTTAGAGATAATATGATTAAGAATTTAGTTGATATAAAAATCTTATTCTTTTAAAAAATATTATTATAATGTAAAAATGATATTTATTATTAAACATTAAAAAAACAATAACGTAGATATATGATGTTGTAGAATGGAAATAAATACTAAAAAATACGTAAAATCAATACAAAAACCAAAAGTATTGAGTCAAAATAGTAAATTTTTCTTTGTAAAATAAGAATTTTGTGTTATAATTAATTGCAGAAAGGAGTGGGACCAGTAGTTCCACTCCTTGTTGTTTAGGAGGTGTTTTTTTGAAAGAACAGGTTGCATCTTTGCTAGATGAAAAGATAAAAGAGCTTGGTGTTTATGTGGAAGATGCTTTTATATCAACAGAAGAAGGAAAGAAAATTTTTAATATTATTTTAGATAGTAAAGAAGTAATTGATTTAAATAAAATTACAGAAGCTTCTAGAATAATTAATCCTATTATGGACATTCATAAGGAAATTTTGGGGGACATTGATGAATTAGATATCTATTCAAAAGAGAAGGGAGAAAATAATAATGAATAGTAAAGAGTTTAAAAAAGCTTTGGATAATATTGTTAAAGAAAAGAACATTGATCCAGAAATTGTATATGAAGCAATGGAATTAGCTTTAACAGCAGCCTATAAGAAGAATTTTAATTCTAAGACAAATGTTAAAGTTTTATTTGATAGGGCTACTGGAGAGATTAAAGTATATTCATATCTAACTGTTGTTCCGGATGATAAGATGACAAAAGAAGAATATGAAGATTATTTATTTGAACATTACACTGATGATGATGAAGATGAAACTCCAGAAGAAACAGAGACAGTATCATATTTTAATCCAGAAACAGAAATTAAGTTAAGTGATGCTAAAAAAATAGACAAAAAATTAGAAATAGGGGATACTATTGATACAGAAGTTACTCCAAAAGATTTTGGTCATACTGCTACATCTACTGCTAAGCAAGTGGTTATTCAAAAAATTAGAGAAGCTGAAAGAAAAAGTATAATAGATGAATTTGGTGACAAACAAGACGAACTATTAATTGGAACAGTTGCTCTTGAAGATACTGATAACTATTTTATTGATTTAGGCAGAACTAATGGTATATTACCAAAGAAAGATATCATTCCTGGAGAGAAAATTGAGATGGGTTCACAAATCAAAGTTTATGTTTCTAAAATAAATTTACCAGGTTCTAATACTAAAGATGAAGTAGAAAATGATAAAGATAAAAAGAAGAAAAAAGAAAATAAGAATATGACAATTCTTTTAAGTAGAACTCACTTTGGTTTTGTTAAAAGATTGTTTGAATTAGAAATCCCTGAAATTAATGATGGAACAGTTATGATTTATAGTGTTGCTAGAGATGCTGGTAATAGAAGTAAAGTAGCTGTATATTCAGAAAATCCTTCTGTTGATCCAATTGGAGCTTGCATTGGAGAAAAAGGTTCTAGAATTGGTCGTATTATTGAAGAATTACATGGTGAAAAACTAGACGTTGTTAAATATGATAGTGATCCAGCTATTTTTATTGAAAATGCTTTATCTCCTGCTAAAGATTTAACAGTTGCTATTACTGATCCAAAGAAGAAAGAAGCTATGGTTATAGCTGATGGAGATAATTTCTCTTTAGCAATTGGTAAAAAAGGACAAAATGCTCGTCTTGCTCATAGATTAACAGGTTATAAAATAGATATTAAGACAACAGAACAGGCAAGAGAAGCAGGTATCAATTTTAGATAATTGAGGTGAAAAATGAAAACTAGAAAAATTCCTTTAAGAACTTGTGTTATTACAAAAGAGCAATTACCTAAACAAGAATTATTAAGAATAGTTAGAACTAAAGAAGGAGAAATTTTAGTTGATGAAACTGGTAAAATAAACGGAAGGGGAGCATATATTAAAAAAGACCTTGAAGTTTTAGAAAAAGCCAGAAAATCAAAAGCACTAGAACGTAAACTAGAAGTAAAAATAGACGATAGTGTTTATGATGAGATTAAAAAGATAATAGAAAAATAAGAAAAGTGAGGTGAAGTCTTTATGATGACTATAAAAGATTATGCAGAAGACATTGGATTATCAATTGACCAAGTTGAGGCATTATGCGATAAATTGGGAATCGACTACAAAGACGAAACTACTACCTTAGATGAAACACAAATAATTTTATTAGATAACGCAGCAAATGAGATAGAAGCATCTGAAAGCGAAGAAGATTATGATGAAGAATTTGATGAAGAAGTAGAAGATAAAGCTGAAGAATTGGCTATGAATACAAAATTTGATTTAGAGAATTCTTCTTCATTTGAAAAAGTTAAATCTAAAAATAGTAAAAAAGCTGAAGGAAATAGTAAGAATAATACTAATAATAAAAATTTCTTAAAAGAAAGAAAGAAGATGTATAAACATCGTGAAAAGCTTCAGAGTAATGAGGCTGTTCAAGATGAAAATGTTATCTTATATAAAGATGGAATGACAGTTACAGATTTAGCTAATTTATTAGAAGTTACTCCAGTAGAAATAGTAAAAAAATTGATGCTATTAGGTGTAATGGCTAATATTAATCAATCTGTTGATTATGATACTGCTGCTGTTTTGGTAACTGATTATAATAAAGTGTTAAAGAAAGAAGAAACTGCTGATATTTCAAACTTTGAAAACTTAGAAGTAGTTGATAAGGAAGAAGATTTAGTTGAACGTCCACCAGTAGTAACTATTATGGGTCATGTAGATCATGGTAAGACAACATTATTAGATTATATCAGAAAATCACATGTTGTTAATGGTGAAGCCGGTGGAATTACTCAAGCAATCGGAGCTTATTCTGTTAAATATAATGGTAAGGCTATTACATTTATTGATACTCCAGGACATGCAGCTTTTACAGAAATGCGTGCTAGAGGAGCTTCTATTACTGATATTGTTATTATTGTTGTTGCTGCTGATGATGGTGTTATGCCACAAACTAAAGAAGCAATTGATCATGCTAAAGCTGCTGGGGTGCCAATTATAGTTGCAATTAATAAAATAGATAAGCCAGAAGCTAATATTGATAAAATCATGAGAGAGTTAGTAGAAAATGGTTTAACTCCAGAAGAATGGGGTGGTGATGTTGTAACTGTTAAGATTTCAGCTAGAACAGGTGCTGGAGTTCTAGACTTATTGGAAAGTATCTTATTAATTGCTGAAATGTTAGAATTAAAAGCTAATCCTAATCGTTATGCATCCGGTGCTGTTATTGAAGCTAAAAAAGATAATAAAACAGGATCGACAGCAACTTTATTAATTCAAAATGGTACTCTTAGAATTGGTGATCCAATTGTTGTTGGTAATTATTATGGAAAAGTTAGAACATTAAAAAATGATTTAGGTAAAAACTTAGTAGAAGCTTTTCCATCAACTCCGGTTGAAGTAACAGGTTTATCTGAAGTACCAAGTGCTGGAGATAAATTTATGGCTTTTGAATCAGAAAAACAAGCTAAACAAATAGCTTCAGAAAGAGAATTACGTTCTAAAGAAGTTGATTATAATTTTAGTGGAATGAGTTTGGAAGATTTATTTGGAAGAATTCAAGAAGGCGTAAAAGAAATTAATGTAGTTTTAAAAGCTGATGTAAATGGTTCTCTTGAAGCAGTCAAAAATTCTTTAGAAAAAATAGATGTTGAGGGAGTTAAAATTTCAGTTATTAGAGCAGCTGTAGGTACAATTACTGAAAGTGATGTTGTTCTTGCTAGTGCTTCTAATGCAATTATTATAGGATTTAATGTTCGTGAATCTTCTAAGACTGCTGATATCGCTAAACAATATGGCGTAACAATAAAGTGTTATAATATCATTTATAAAGTAGTTGAAGAGATGGAAGCTGCTATGAAAGGTATGTTAGAGCCACAATTTGAGGAAAAGATAATGGGAACATTAGAAGTAAGAAAAATATTTAAATTTTCTAAAATTGGTTTAATAGCTGGTTGTCATGTTATGTCTGGTACAGTTAAAAATGGAGAAAAAGCCAGAATAGTTAGAGATGGAATAGTTGTTTATGATGGTCAAATAAAATCTTTACAACATGAAAAAGATCAAGTAAAAGAAGTAAAAAAAGATATGGATTGTGGTTTAACATTAGAAAATTGCCAAGATTATAAAGAACAAGACTTAATTGAAGTATACGATTTAATCGAAATTAAAAGATAAATGGAGGTATGCTCATGGCAAATATAAAAATAGAGAGACTTAATCATGCTTTCCAAGAGGAAATTAGTATGATTATGTTAAGAGAAGTAAAAGATGAAGATTTAAAATTCATAACAATAACTGGTGTAGATACAACTAATGATTTGAGTTTTGCTAAAGTCTACTATACTGTATTAGATGAAAGTAAGAAGGAATTACTTGCAGAAAAATTAGAAAAAGCTGCACCATTTATACGTACTGAATTAGCTAAGAGAGTTGAGGTGCGTCATACGCCAGAATTAAAATTTATCTATGACACATCTATTGAATATGGTAATCATATTGAAAGTATTATTGAAAAATTAAATAAGAATGAGTAATTCATTCTTTTTTTATTTTATTAATTGCGATATAATAAAGTAGAGGATAAGAAAGGAATTAAGAAAGTGATTAAGAAAAAAAAGAAAGTACTTCCAGATGATAGTTGGATGTATACATTATTATTAAGTACAATAGTAATTTTAGGAGAGTCATTAAAAACTTATACTTTTTCTATATTAGGAATAGAGTTAACTTATACGATATTCTTATTACCAGTTATTTTTTTATTAACTAATTATATTACTAAAAAATATAATTTTAAAAGAGCAGTTTCCGCAATATGCCTATCTGCGGTAGCATTAGTATTATTTACTTATGGAATAAATTATGCTTTATCTAGGTCAGTAAACTTTTTAGTAATAGCTGGGGAGTTGAGTGGATATATAATATCACAAGTAGTAAATTTATATATATATGTATTTTTGCTTAATAATACAAGTGGCCATTTTATATTAATTTGGATAAATTACATATTTGCTCACTTATTATTTTATATGTTTTATACTTTAATTAATTTAAGTATATTAATCACAGATGAATATTGGATTGGATATTTCTTAACAATATTTATTCAAAGTATTATATGTATTGGCGCTACGACAATTGATATGTTTATAAAAAGAGGTTTGGAAAAATAACTTCTTTTTTTTGTAAAAAAAAAGAACTAAGTTCTTTAAACTATATATAAAGTAAGTATTGAAGATAATAATAAGATACTATTATGAGTAATGTGAAGTGTTATTGAAGTAAAAATAGTATCGGTTTCATAGTTTGCTAAAGCAAAAGCTCCTCCTAAAGCACTATAAGGAATAATATAGAAGATATCATACCAGGCAGTTAAACCTGCAGCTAGATGCAAACTTCCAAAAATAAGAGCTGATATAAAAACATATAACCATTTATTCTTAATAGCATCTTTAAAGGCTTTTCTAAAAACCATTTCTTCAATAAAAGGGCCAATTATTCCAGCATTTATAAACATTAACCATGGCAAATAAGAGATATAGTTTTGAACGGCTATTTCATTACTAGCACCAGTTGAATTGAATAAGTATGCTATTAAAAGATTAGAAGTTATCATAATTAATAATCCTACAAACCAATACTTTACTCCGATATCTAAATTATCAATAATATTAGCT
This sequence comes from uncultured Bacilli bacterium, assembly GCA_944350385.1. GTDB lineage: Bacteria > Bacillota_I > Bacilli_A > RF39 > UBA660 > RUG14891. The sequence goes on along the minus strand of CALVOV010000002.1, from coordinate 69,426 downwards.
CGAAATTTATCCCATTCTTGGATTAATTCTTTACGATAAATTAGAAATAGAAGAGTAATCATAACTAAGTTCTTGAAAGTATCTAGAATGACTACTACTGGGCCTTGAAAATTAGTAATATTAAATAGATATATAGGAATTAGATTGATATAGTCTATAAACATAAATAGTAGAAAAATAAATATTGCTTTTAAAATATATTTTCCTTTTTTGTTTAATCTATTAAAATCTTCTTTAATTGTTATTATCATATTATCACCAAATAAAATGTACCATAAATTAGCAAAAATTAAAAGAGTATTTAAATATTACTTGCAAAAAGAAAATATTAATAGTATAATACAATTGCTTACCGATACCAGGAATAGAGAATTTCCGACTTTATACTTAGTAGCGGTTAATAAAATAAGGAAGGAAGTGTTAATTATGGCATTAACAAAAGAAGAAAAAGCTAGTATCATTAAAGAATTTGCTAAGAATGAAAAAGATACTGGTTCTGCTGAAGTTCAAATTGCAATTCTTACTAAAGAAATTAACAATTTAACTGAGCATTTAAAAGTACATACTCACGATTATCATTCAAACAGAGGTCTTTTAAAGAAAGTTGGTCAACGTAGAAATATGTTACAATATTTAGCTAAAAAAGATATTCAAAGTTATCGTGAAGTAATTAAAAAATTAGGATTAAGAAAGTAGACACTTCATTTAGTGTCTATTTTTTTTAAATGTAAAAAAGTAAAGAGGTGTAGTTATGGCAAAAAGAGTTTTTGAATTTGATTTTCATGGAAGAAAATTAATAGTAGAACATGGTGAACTTGCTAAACAAGCTGATGGGGCAGTTTTAGTAAGATACGATGATACAGTTGTTTTAACTGCTGCTGTTGTATCAAAGACAGTTAATTTATTATCTGATTTTTTTCCATTGACAGTTAATTATCAAGAAAAATTATATTCAGTAGGTAAAATACCAGGTGGATTTATTAAGAGGGAAGGTCGCCCAAGCGAAGCGGCTATTTTAGCAGCTCGTATGATTGATAGACCAATGCGTCCTTTATTTCCAGAAGGCTTTAAAAATGAAGTACAAATTATTTCAACAGTTTTATCTGTAGATCAAGATTGTTCTCCAGAACTAACAACAATGTTTGCTTCTTCATTAGCAACTTCAATTTCTAAGATTCCTTTTAACGGACCAATTGCTGGTGTAAAGGTTGGTAGAGTAAATGGTCAATTTGTTATTAATCCAACTCCAGAAGAATTAGAAAGTTCTGATTTAGATTTGACAGTTGCTGGAACAAAAGAAGCTATAAATATGGTAGAGTCTAGTGCTAAAGAAGTCCCTGAAGATGTAATGCTAGAAGCATTAATGTTTGGTCATGAAGCTGTAAAAGAATTGATAGGTTTTGAAGAAGAAATAATTAATGAAATTGGTGTTCCAAAAATGGAATATGAAACTTTGTCTTTGGAAGAGGATTTGGTAAATAATATTAAAGCTTTAGCTACTGAACGTATGGATCAGGCATTACGTATTAAAGATAAATTAGAAAAGTATGCAGCTATTGATGCTTTAAAAGAGGAAATAATAGATACTTATACTAAAGAAAATGAAGATATTTTAAAAGAACAAGAATTGAAGGAATTAATTGTTAAAGTAAATATGGTTTTAAACGATATTGAATATGAATTATTTAGAAATATCGTAGTAAAAGAGGGGATTAGAGCGGATGGTAGAGCAATGGATGAAATAAGACCGTTATCTACTGATATTGATATATTACCAAGAACGCATGGTTCTGCTTTATTTACAAGGGGACAAACGCAAGCTTTATCTATTACTACTTTAGGAGCTTTAAATGAACATCAAGTAATTGATGGCTTAGGATTAGAAGATCAAAAAAGATTTATGTTACATTACAATTTTCCACAATTTTCAGTTGGAGAAACAGGAAGATATGGAGCTCCAGGTAGACGTGAAATTGGTCATGGAGCTTTGGGAGAAAAGGCTCTTGCACAAGTCATTCCTTCTGAAAAGGATTTTCCATATACAATAAGAGTTGTATCAGAAATTTTGGAATCTAATGGTTCATCTTCTCAAGCTAGTATTTGTGCTGGATGTATGTCTTTAATGGCTGCTGGTGTACCAATTAAAGCTCCAGTTGCTGGAATTGCTATGGGGCTTATTACACATGGCGATGATTATACTATACTAACAGATATTCAAGGAATGGAAGATCATTTAGGCGATATGGATTTTAAAGTTGCTGGAACTAGAGATGGAATTACTGCTTTACAAATGGATATTAAAATTAAAGGTATCACAAAGCAGATATTAAAAGAAGCTTTAGCTCAAGCTAAGAATGCTCGTTTACAAATTCTTGATGTTATTCACAAACAAATTGCTGAACCAAGAAAAGAAGTTTCTAAATATGCTCCAAAGATGGAAACATTTATGATTAATCCTGCTAAGATTAAAGATGTAATTGGTAAGGGTGGAGAAATGATTACTAAGATTATTTGTGAGGCTTCTAATGTTACAGAAGTTACTAATGTAAATGCTGTAAAAGTGGAATTAGAAGATGATGGTCGTGTAATTATTTATCATTCAGATCAAGATATTATTAATAAGACAAGAGAAATGATTGAAAATATTACGAGAGAAGTAGAAGTTGGAAAAATCTATGATGCTAAAGTTGTGAAGATAGAAGATTTCGGCTGTTTTGTTCAAATTTGGCCAGGATGTGAAGGTTTAGTACATATATCTCAACTATCTGATGAGAGAGTTGAAAAGGTAGAAGATGTTGTTTCCTTAGGAGATGAAATAGTTGTTAAAGCTTTAGGTACAGATAAAAAAGGAAGACAAAATTTTTCAAGAAAGGAAGCACTACCTAAGAGAAAGAAAAAAGAAAAAATAGAAGAAGAAAAAGAAAAATCAGAATAAATTAAGGTTCAGTAATGAGCCTTTTTTTCATATACTTTGATAGGTGATGTATGTGAAAAAAAAGATGATAAGCTTTTTAGTTGCAATATTTTTATGTTTGTTTAGTTTTTATTATACAAGTAAGTCAGTTGATTTAGTTAAAAATATAGATCCAATTATGAATCAAATAAATGAAAATTTAGAAAAATATGAAGTGCCACCTATAAATGCTAAGATAGAAGATGATAATATTATTCCTGGAATACAAGGAAAAGTAGTTGATAAAGATTTATCTTATGCTAAAATGAAAAAATATGGTCAATATAATGAATCTTTAACAACAATAAAAAGAGTGAAACCTAAAATTTCTATAGAAAACATTTATGATAAATATATAGTAAGTGGTAATGAAAATAAAAGACAAGTTAGTTTAATATTTAATATTACTTCTATTGATGATTTAGAATTAATTACACATTATCTTAATATAGAACATGTTATGGCAACCTTATTAATAGATACAAAAATCTTAAATGAATGTGAAGAAGAATTGAGCAAATTAGCTAATTTTCAAATAGAATTGTCATTTGACGAAATAACAGATATTAATGTTTCTTCGATGAGTAATTATCTTGATAGTATTACTGGATACAAAAATAAGTATTGTATTTCTAAAGAAAAAGAAGAAAAGTTATTAAGTGTGTGTCAGAAGTATAAAATGCATACAGTGATTCCTAATATTCAATTAGGTAACTCTCCATCTTTAGAGATAAAGAAAGAATTAAAGAATGGTTCAATTATTTTTATAGATTTGAATTCTTTTATAAAAAAAGAATTAGATTATGTTTTATTTTATATTAAAAGTAAAGGATATAGTTTTTCTAGTTTAGAACAATTATTGAGAGAATAGAGATATTTCTCTTTTTCTTTTGCTGATAATAAGTTATACTATGTTATAGGGTGAAGTATATGTACTTAAAAGAAATATCAGCTGCCGGTTTTAAATCATTTGCTGATAAAATTAATATAAAGTTAGATGATAACATTACTTGTATTGTTGGTCCAAATGGTTCTGGCAAAAGTAACGTTGTGGATGCTGTACGTTGGGTTTTAGGAGAGCAATCTGTTAAATCTCTTCGTGGTGAAGGTTCAATGTCAGATGTTATATTTTCAGGAAGCAAAAGTAGGAATCCTTTAAATGTTGCTAGTGTTGAACTAATTTTTGATAATTCTGATCATTTTTTAAGTATCCCATACACCGAAATTTCTATAAAAAGAAGAGTATATCGTAGTGGAGAAAATGAATATTTTCTTAATGGAGAAAGATGTCGACTAAAAGATATTAATGACTTACTTATGGATTCTGGGATGGGCAAAGAATCTTTTAATATTATTTCACAAGGTGAAGTAGATAGAATTTTATCTTCTTCAGCAAGTGATAGGAGAGTAATATTTGAAGAAGCATCAGGAATATTAAAATATAAGAAGAGAAAAGAAGAAGCTTTAAGAAAGTTAGACAGAACCCATAGTAACTTAGAAAGAGTGAATGACATTATCGGGGAGTTGGAAATTCAAATAGAGCCATTAAGGGAGCAAAGTATAAAAGCTAAAGAATATCAAGAAAATAAAAATGGATTGGATAAATATGAAGTAGCTTTACTAGCTTATGATATTGGAAACATAAATTCGTTATTAGAACAAGATAAACTAAAAAAAGAAAAATTGGATAAAGAAATAGTTATGTTAGCTAATGAGACATCTAATAGTGATGTTAAGTATTTAGAAGATAATAATAACTTAGGAAAATTAGAGAACGAAAAAGCTGAATTAAATAGAAGACTTTTATCTATTACTGGTGAAGTAGAAAGAATTAATGGTGAGAAGAACCTTTTAGTAGAGAAAAGTAAAGCTAATAAGAATGAAGCTGAAATTCAAGAAGAAATTAGAAATATATTGGATGAAAAAGCTAAAGTAGAAGGACTAATAAATATTTCTAAAGAGGATATTTCTATTTTATCTAAAGAAATTATTAAGTTGGAAGATAATGAAGCTATCGTTAATAAAAATATAGATATTTTAAAACAAAAGAAAAAAATGCTTAATAATGATTATTCTACGCATGATAGAGATATTATTTCTATTAGAAATAAGATTGAAAGTTTAAAAAGAGAAATTGAGTCTGGTGGAGATATTCCTAATAGTGTTAAAAGTATTTTAAATGCTACTGCTTTAACTGGTATTCACAATACTATTGGTAATTTATTATCAATAGATGATAAATATAGTAGAGCTTTAAATATTGCTATTAGTGTTAATAGGAACTTTATTATTACTAGCGATGAAAATGCTGCTAAAAAAGCTATTAAATTTTTAAAAGATAATCATTTGGGAAGAGCCACTTTTTTCCCATTAAATGTTATTGAATCGCGTTATATTGATAGTGGTACTTTAAATATTTTAAGAAATGATGAAAATTTTGTAGATATTTTAAGTAATTTATTAATTTATGATAAAAAATATAAAAATATAATTGAAAATCAATTTGGAAATGTTTTAATTGTTACAGATATTGATTCAGCAACAAGAATTGCACGTAATATTAAAAATAGATATAAGATAATTACTTTAGATGGAGATGTTGTTAATGTAGGTGGCTCCATGCAAGGAGGATCTACTTATAAGCAAAATAGTATTATTTCTTTGAAGCAAGAACTACGTCATAGTGAGGAAAAAAAAGAAATACTGGTTGCTGAGTTGGAAGAAATATTAAAAGAGATAAAAGATTTAGATAAGAAAATTATTCAAAAAGAAGAAGAATATTTTGATAATTCTAAGAAATTAACTGATATTAGGCAAAAATATAGTAGCAAGAATAGTGAATTACAAAGTTTAAATGAAAAAGAAGTTAAATTTAATAAAGAATGGGAATCTTTAAATTCTATTAATAATAATTCAATATCACAAAAAGAGCAAGAATTAATTGAGTTATATCATAAGAAGATTGCAGAGAAAGAAACTATTTTAATTAGAATTAAATCAATAGAAAAAGAAATAGATGAATTAAAGAAAAAAATAGAAAATCAGCAAGCTGATGATAAATTAAAAAATGCTAATTTAAGGAATTTAGAAAAACAAGCTAATGAATTGAGTATAAGTATTTCTAAAAATGATGTAAAGATAGATAATATGTTAGAAACTTTAAATACTGAATATGAAATGACTTATGAAAAGGCAAATAGGGATTATAAATTAGATATTGATCCGGATGAAGCTAGAATCAAAGTTAATACTTTCAAAAATAATATTAAAAGAATAGGAATGGTTAATTTAGATTCTATCGAAGAGTTTGAAAAAGTTAATACAAGATATCAATTTCTAACAAGTCAAAGAGAAGATCTTCATAAGGCTGAAGCAACTTTATTGGATATTATGAATGAGATGGATGGAGTAATGGAAGAAGAGTTTGCTAACACATTTGAAAATGTAAGAGTTGAATTTCAAGAAGTATTTAAAGAATTATTTAATGGTGGACAAGCTGATTTAAAACTAACAGATCCAGAAAATATGTTAACAACAGGTATTGATATTGTTGCATCACCTCCAGGAAAAAAATTAACTACTATTTCTTTACTATCAGGAGGAGAAAAAACGTTAACTGCGATTTCTTTGTTATTTGCTATTTTAAATGTTCGAATAGTACCTTTTTGTCTATTTGATGAAGTTGAGGCTGCTTTAGATGAAGCTAACGTTGCTCAATTTGGTAAATATTTGGATCATTATAAAGAAAAGACGCAATTCTTAATTATTACACATAAGAAAAAGACTATGGAATATGCTAAAACTCTTTATGGAATTACTATGCAAGAGTCAGGTGTATCTAAATTAGTTAGTGTAAGATTAGAAGATAGAGAGGAAGTTTTATAAAAAAAGAGCATTACTTTTGTAATGCTTTTATATTGCTCGATATTTATCTTTATCTTTGTATGGATTTTTCTTATCGATATGATCGATAAATAGGATACCATTTAAATGATCTAATTCATGTTGAAAACAAATGGCTAACTCTTCGCGTGCTCTAATTTGAATTTTTCTTCCTTCAATATCGTATCCTTCCATAGTAACTCTAGCAAATCTTGGAACGATACCTTCTACTTCACGATTTACACTTAAACACCCTTCACCCATTTCAACATAAATTTTTTCAAGTGAATTACTAATTATTTTTGGATTTATTAATATATATGTTTCAAATTTACCTGGTTCAATTTCATCAACTACAACAAAGTATCTTTTGGCAATTCCTAATTGAATAGCTGATAATCCCATACCAGGACGTAAATCGTATTTTTCACTCAATTCTGGTATTTGACTGTTTCTTAAAAATTCAATCATTTCTTGGATGGTTTCTTTATCTTTTTTAGATAGTGGAAATTCGATTTCTTTTGAAATACTACGTAATCTTTTATCTTTTTCATCTAAAATATCTTTCATTTTTAACATAGTTACTACATCACCTCTCATAATTCTATCACGAATAATATTATTTTAAAAGTGCCTCTAAAGCATGCTTATTATACTAAAAAAAATGAAAAAAGTCAAAAAAGACGTATATTTCTATACGTCTTTAATTAAAATCCCCAGCGAGTACCTAATACAATAACTAAAAGAATAAATAATACTAGGATAATGGCATAGATTGAATTATTATTGTTAGAATGGTATGTTACTGGATAATAAGGAGCTTGATAGCTACCACAGCAGCTAGAGCCACCACCATAATAATACATATATGTACCTCCAATCTATTATAAGTTATGATATTTGACAGAAATTGTTAATAAAATAAAGATAATATTGAAAAAATATGTTATCATAAAATAATAAAGGGGAGAAATAAATGAGTAAGATATTTAAAAATTTAGATAAGCCTTTATTGTTTGTTAGTTTATTATTATTTGTCATTGGTTTAATAATGGTATTTTCAGCATCTAATGTTACGGCTTACATGGCAAATTTGGCTAGTCCATATATTTATTTTATAAAACAAGCTATCTTTTTGGGAATTGGTGCTGTTCTTTTCTGCATTATGATTAGAGTATCTTCAAAAGGATATGGTAGACTTTCTTATTTACTTTTAGGTTTAGTTTTACTTTCACAAATTTTATTACCTTTCTTTGGTGTTTTAAGAAATAACTCAAGAAGTTGGTTTGATTTTGGTCTTGTTAGTTATCAGCCTTCAGAATTCATGAAGGTAGTGACAATTATTTGGTTGGCATATTACTATGATAAAAATAAAAATAAATTGAATAAATATACTAAAGTGTTTTTTCCAATAGCGATTTGTTTAATTAGTGCTGTTTTGATGTTTTTTGAACCCGATTTAGGTACAATGCTTATATATGGTACTATAGTTGGAGTTATTTTTCTTGCTCAACCTATTACTAACAAAATTAAAGTTCAAACAGTCTTTTTAGGATTGGCTGCTATTGTGATAGGTGTTATTATTTTAGTCGGTACAGGGCATGGTATTTTAATTGATAGACAAAAAGAAAGATTAACAGCAGAAAATCCCTGTGATAATTTATTGACAACTGGCAATCAAATTTGTAATGGTTATATTGCTATAAATAATGGTGGTTTAACTGGGGTAGGATTAGGAAATTCAACTCAGAAATATTTATATTTACCAGAACCTTATACTGATTTTATTTTCTGTATTATTATTGAAGAATTAGGTTTAATATCTGGTTTAGCTATTATATTTATGTATATTTTTATATTATGGAGAATTTTGTATATCGGTAGAAAATCTGCTACTAATACAGGAGCTAGTATTTGCTATGGTGTTGCATTCTATATATTTGTTCATATTGCTGTAAATTTGCTAGGCCTTTTTGGATTAATACCTATGACAGGTGTTCCTTTACCTTTTATGAGTTATGGAGGTAGTTTTACAATATGTTTAATAGCAGCATTAACTGCTGTACAAAGAGTAAATGTTGAAAATAGGTTAGGAGAAGATGTATAAATGCCAACATCAGTTATTCATGAAATAGTTGCAAAAAAAATTACTACTAGTAATAAAATGTTAGATAATTATAATTTTTATTTAGGTTGTGTTGCTCCTGATGCTGTAAATTTTTCAGGATTTGCTTCTAAAGAAATAAGATGGAAGTCTCATTTAAGAGATAAAAATTTACAGGTATGGAAAAGAAATGTTCTTAACTTTTATATTAAAAACAAAAATAAATATGAAGAGTCTTTTATAAAGGGATATGTAGTACACATATTTACAGATATTATTTATGATGAAAAATTTTATGATATTGTAGTAAATCCTATGAAAGAAATTAATTTAGTAAATCATGAGGCACATTTATATATGTTAGAAGAAATGGACGCTTATGGTAATAATAATTTAGATTATCAGTATGTAATTGATAAATTGAAAAGTTTAGATATTAATTATCAAATTATTAACATTAGTAAAGAACAATTAAATGATTGGAAAAATAAAGTTATAAGTAAGAATTTACCAACAATAAAAGTAAAATATATAACTGAGAATATAATAGATGAATTAACTAAAGAAGTAATAAAGCAATTAATAGAAAATAGAATTATATAAATACTTGAAATTATCAAGTATTTTATTTTTTAAATAAAAATAGTATAATAAGCTTAATTTTGGGGGCAGAAATTATGAAAGAAGAAAAAAAATTAAAGAAAAGTTTAGAAAAATACATTTTGAGGTCTGATAATATTTTTATTTTGGGACATAATAATCTTGACTTTGATGCTATAGCATCAGCAATAGGATTACAAGCACTATCTACTTTTTTAGGAAAAAAATCATATGTTGTAGTTGATGATTTGGATTTATCAGCAGGAGTAAAGAAAATTGTTGATGATTATAGATTTAAATCGAATATTATAAATAAAGAAAAGTTTCTAACTTTAAATAAAAAATCTTCTGTTCTCATTATGACTGATGTTAATAAAAATTATTTGATTTCACTTAAAGATTATCTTAATACATTTAAATATATTTTGATAATAGATCATCATAAAGAAGATGAAAATACAATAGCAGCTGATTATAAATATATTGTTCCAAATATTTCTAGTACTTCAGAAATTGTTACTCAGCTATTAATGAATTATAAAAATCGTATTATAACTAATGAAATGGCTACTTTCTTACTTTCTGGTATTATATTGGATACTAAGAGATTTAGAAAAAATACTACTGTTGATACTATGAATGCTGCTAAATATTTAATTAAATGTGGGGCTAATATGGATTATGTTGAAGATTTGTTTTTTAGTGAATTTGAAGAAGATAAAAGAATAAACAATTTAGTTTTTTCAAATACTGTTTTTAGAACATTTGAAGCTGGTATTTTAACTAAAAATATTGCTTTTACGTTAAATCGAGATAATCCAAAGACTATATATCGTATTGAAGATCTTGCTAAGGCTGCTGATAAAGTCATTAAATATAAGGTAGATGCTGTTTTTGTTTTGGGTTATATTAGGGATAATTTACTTTCAATAAGTGGAAGAAGTAAAAGTGATGTGGATGTTTCTGACATATTATCTAATATGAAGGATGTCCGTGGTGGTGGCAATGCTTTAAGTGCTGGGGCTAAAGCTGAAAATATAGGCTTATTAGAATTAGAGGATAGATTAATTAAAACAACTATGGAATATTTGAATGGTTCTCATAATAATAATGATAATTATATTTTAAAAAAGACAAAAAAATATTAGAAAAGTTTCGCACTTTTCTTTTTTTTTCGAAAAATATTATAGGAGGTGTTTAGTTTTGAGTTTTCATTATCGCTATAGAAAACAAATTATAATAGTTTGTTTAGTATTATTATTTCTTGGCTTTTTTACCTATATTGGAGTTGATAAATATTTAAAAAATAAAAAAGAAATAGAAGATACTAATTTAATTATTCCAAAGAAGAATATCGAATATGATGATAAAGAGAAGACAAGTGATAAATATTTATTAGTAGACATTAAGGGAGAAGTTAATACACCTGGTATATATGAACTTGTTGATGGTTCTAGAGTGATTGATGTTATTAATAAAGCTAATGGTTTAACAGAAAACGCTAATACTTCGATTATTAATTTAAGTAAAAAGATTAAAGATGAAATGGTTATTATTATATATTCTAATCAAGAAGTAGAAGATTTTCTTAAAACAAAAGAAATAGAAAATAAAAAAATAGAATCTTGTATACAGCCAGATCAAAATTCACTTATTAATGATGCCTGTATTGATAGTAGTGAAAATACAGAATTAACTTTAAAAGTTTCTATTAATAATGCTTCTATAGAAGATTTAATGACATTACCAGGAATAGGAGAAGCAAAGGCAAAAAGTATTATTGAATATCGTGATGCTAATGGGGGATTTAAGGCAATAGAAGAAATTCAAAATGTTTCAGGAATAGGAGAAAATGTTTTTGCTAAAATTAAGGAGTTTATTACTATATAATTATTTATATTTAGTAATTTTAATTATTACTTTAATAATTACTATTTTAAGAATTATTCTTGATGAAGTACCAATAATCAATTCTGAAAAAAAATTAAAAGGAATAATAAGTAGTTATTCTATAGATGGAAATAGATTAACTTTAGATTTTTCTAATTATAAGATAAAAGCTTTTTATTATATTTCTAGTCAGAAAGAAAAAAACAAATTAGATAAAATTAAATTAGGAGATATATATTTAGTTGAGGGAGAAGTAAGTATTCCTAATGAACCAACTACTAAGGGTTTATTTAATTATAAAAATTATTTAAAGACAAAAAAAGTAAATTATACTATGAATGTATTAAGTTTAGAGAAAGTAGGGTCTGTCAATAATATATATTATTTAATTAAAAATTTTATTCAAAAGAGATTTAATAAAAATCCTTATCTTTATACTTTTATATTAGGAGATAAATCTTATTTATCTAATATTGTTACTAATTCTTATCAAGAAAATGGCATTAGTCATTTATTTGCGATTAGCGGAATGCATATATCACTTTTATCAGATATTATTCTAAAAATCTTAAAAAAATTAAAATTAAAACAAAATGTTTCTTATTTAATAACTTCTTTAATATTATTTATTTATCTATTATTAGTTGGACCAGCCCCTTCAATATTAAGAGGAGTATTATTTTTTTATTTATTTACTATTAACAATATTTTTTATTTTTATATTAAGAATACTAATATATATGTGGTTGTTTTAGCAATAACTCTTTTTGTTAATCCATTTTATATTTATGATATTGGTTTTATTTATTCTTTTGCCATTTCGCTAGCTTTATTATTAACTAGTAACTATTTAAAAAGTAATAATTATTTTATTGGTTTATTAAAAACATCTTTTATTTCTTTTATAGTAAGTTTGCCAATTTCTTTATATATTTCTAGTAGTATGAATTTACTCAGTATAATTTATAATTTGTTTTTTGTACCCTTTATTTCATTTATTGTTTTTCCTTTATCATTATTAACATTTATTTTTCCTTTTTTAGTTGATATATTTAATTTTTTTACTTATTTAGTAGAAAATATTTCTTTATTTTTAGAAAATATTAATTTTGGAAGATTAATATTTATGCGTTTTAATATTATTTATTATATATTTTTAGAAATATTTATTTTTTACATTATTACTCATTTAAATGCAAGTAAATATTTTATTATTTTATTAATGTTTTTTATTATACATTATTTCTTTCCTTATTTAAAAAATGATGATTATTTAAAACTGATTGATGTTGGACAAGGGGATTCTATACTTTTATATTCAAATAATGAAGCAGCTTTAATTGATACTGGTGGTAAAGCTTCTTATAATACTTCTAATTGGCAAAAAAGAAAGAAGCAAACATCATTAGCAAATGGAACAATCATCCCCATATTAAAACAATTAGGAATTAAAAAGTTAAAATACCTTATTATTACTCATGGTGATTTTGATCATGCTGGTGAAGCACTAAATTTATTAAAAGATATAAAAATAGACAATATTATTATAAATTCTAATGAACTTAATTCTATGGAAAAGGAAATTATTAATAATTATCATGGTGTTGTTATAGGTATTGAAGGAACTACTTTTAATGTTGGAAAATTTAGATTAATTCAATTAAATGAAAATTTAGTTGATGAAAATGATTCCAGTCAAATATATTATGTTTTATACAAAAATATAAAAATATTATTAATGGGTGATGCTTCTATAAAAAGTGAGTATCTTTTGCTTGATAAATATTTATTAGAAGATATTGACATTCTAAAGATAGGACATCATGGTTCTAAGACATCTACTTCTAGTTTGTTTTTAGAACAAATTAATCCTAACGTAGCTTTAATTTCAGTAGGAAAGGATAATAAATTTAATCATCCTCATAATGAAACAATAAGAAAGTTGAAAGAGAATAATATTAGTTATTATAGAACAGATATTTCTGGGACTATAACGATAGATTTAAATAATATTAAAATATATCAAGATAAGTAGTATAGAATAGCTGATATTTATTTATAGCATATGATATGAAGAGGAGTTTTATATTTATGTATAGTAATAAAAATTATAAAAGGTGTTGTTTACCAAAGACACATATATATCAAATTTCTGGTTCAATTGATTCAATCGGTTCTCAAAGTACTGGACCAACAGGGCCAACAGGACCAACGGGGCCAATAGGACCAACAGGTAACATAGAAACAAATCCTTATAATTTATATGTTGAGTCTACAGCAGAAGCTGGAGGAGATGGTAGTCAGCTTAGACCATTTCAAAAAATAGAAATGGCGTTAGCGGTAGCACAGCCAAATAGTGTTATAAATATATTGAGTGGTACTTATCCTATTACCCAACAAATGGTGTTAAATATACCAGGATTGACAATTAAAGGAAGGGCAGGAAGCTTAGTTTTGTTGCAGGAACCTATTGTGCCATTTTTGTGCAATAGTGATAATATTACTATTGATTCTTTAACTATGACTAGTGACAATCCTTACCCTGTTGAATTTATACAAATTGCTGGAGATAATAATAGAATTTTAAATTGTCAAATTTATGGTCCAAATCAGTCTGGAGATTCTTCTTCGTGGATAGTTAATAGAGGTTTTGTAACTCAGGGAAATACTACAAATTTATTAGTTAGAAATAATATTTTTCATAGTTTACGACAGCCAGCATATTTAAATCCAAATTCTACGGGAACTATTATGAATAATGTTGTGTATAATACTCGTGGTTATGTAGTAGATCAAGCAATTTTTCTGTTTTCCGGGAACTCTTGGGGTATTCCAGAGAATGCAGTAGACATTGCTTTATTATCTGGCACTAAAACAGGTGCTCCATATGATCCTTTATCTTTGTTAGAACAAAGTAATAGTAATGCAACTATTTTAGTGGTTTTTTATTTTTTATAAGTATATACTATAAATAATTTACTATAATTGAAAAGTTGCTTCTATTATCTTATAATTAAATAAGATAGGTGATTATAATGAAAAAAAGTATTATTAAGAAAATATTAGTAGTTGTAATCTTATTGCTTATTAGTGTAGGCTATGCTTATCTTTCTAGTGAATTTCAAATAAATGTAGATGTTGAGTATTCTAAAAACACTTGGGATATTCATTTTGACAATATACATATAGTCGAAAATGATATTGATGCTAGTAAACCACAAATAATTGATAATACTTCATTGGATTTTGATTGTTTATTTTCTCAACCAGGTGAGGTTTTTGAATTTACTGTTGATATTGTTAATGATGGTACAATCGATGTAATGTTAGATAATTTCAATGTAACAGCTTTAACTCCAGAACAAGATAAGTATTTGAATTATAGTGTGACTTATTTTAATGGAGAGAAAGTTACACAATATGATTTTTTACCTGCGAGTAGCAAAACAAAATTAAATATAAAAGTGGATTATGAGTATGATATTTCTGAAGTTCCTATGATGGAAAATGTTTCTTTATCTCTTGCACTTAATTATGTTTTAGCAGATGATAGTGCTAAATTTGGAAAATCATATTGGGAGTTTAATTCAACTAGTAATGTTCAAGAATTTATTGTTCCATTTGATGGTACATATCTATTAGAAGTTTGGGGTTCACAAGGAAAGAATGTTTATTCAGGAACTGGAGGATATGGTGGATATGCTTCAGGAAATATTTTTTTAAATAGCGGTAAAGAATTATTTGTTGTAGTTGGTTCACCTGGATATAATGGTGGTGGAGATTCTAATGCTACTAAAGGTGGAGGAGCAACTCATATAGCATATATTAATAATAGAGGATTACTAGTTAATTATGAAAATAATTTGGAAGAACTATTGATTGTTGCAGGAGGCGGTGGTAGTGCCGAAAATATTGGTGATTTTGGAATTGGTGGCTCTGGAGGTGGCTATATTGGTGTAAGTGGTAAGGCTCCTGGTGGATCTGGAAAAGATGCTTTTGCAACTGGTGGAACTCAAAATGTAGGAGGAATTGGATCTAGTAAATTTACTACTGATTATCAACCAATTGGTAATATTAATGGTTCGTTTGGACTAGGTGGAAATGGAAAATCATCAAAAGATAGTGGTCCAGGTGGAGGTGGTGGCTTATATGGCGGCGGTGCCTCAACTTATGCTGGAGCAGCAGGAGGAGGATCTGGATATATTGGAAATGAATTATTAACCAATAAAGTGATGTATTGCTTTGAATGTGAAGAGTCAACTGTAGAAACAACTAAAACAATCTCTACTACTAATGTATCAGACATAGCAATTGCTAATTATGCTAAAATTGGAAATGGTTATGCTAGAATTACATATTTAGGTTAAAAAAAATTATATTTTTTGATCATTATTATATAGACTTTTTAAATTAATTTTGTTAAATTAAGTTTAGGTGGTGGGAAGAATGGAAAATATCTATAATTTAATAAATAAGACAGATGAAACTTCCCTTGCACATTCTTTTTATGACGCTTGTAGTAATCAAGAATTTAAAAATTATGTTTATAAATTAGGAGCAGATGAAGAATTATTAATGAAGTACACTTCTTTATTGCAAGATGCTTTTTTAGAATGTAAAAATTGTAAAAATTGTAAAAGCTTAGAAACATGCAAAAATAAAGTATTAGGATATGGATTAACTCCTAAAAAAGATAAAAATAGTATCATATTTTCTTATGTTGCATGCAGTAAAGAACAAGAGAGATTAAAAAAAGATGCATATAAAGATAATCTAGATTTATTTGATATGCCACTTGACATTAGAGAAGCAACATTTAAAAACATTTATAAAGACGATAAGAGTAGAATTCCAATAGTAAAATATTTTAAAGAATTTATTGATAAGTATGAAAATGATGAAAAACCAAAAGGCGTTTATTTAACGGGTAATTTTGGCTCTGGAAAAACATATTTAATTGCTGCTTTATTTAATGAGATGGCTAAAAGAAATATTAGGAGTGTTTTAATTTATTATCCTGAATTTTTACGCAGTTTAAAAGCTGCTTTTAATACTAATTATGAAGAAAAATTTAATTATATAAAAAAGGTTCAACTATTATTACTTGACGATATAGGTGCGGAAAATTGTAGCAATTGGTCAAGAGATGAGGTTTTAGGTCCAATTCTTCAGTATAGAATGGAAAATCATCTTCCTACTTTTTTTACATCTAATCTGACATTAGAAGAATTGGAAAAATCCTTATCAATTACAAGTTCTGGGGTTGATAAAGTCAAAGCTAGAAGAATAATTGAAAGAATTAAACAATTAACAACAACATTAGAATTAGTGAGTGAAAATAGGAGGGCGTAAAATGGAGTTACTAGAAGACATAATACAAAACTCAATCAGAGGAAAAAAGAGAATACTCACAGAGAGTGAGGTTTATTCCTATGCAGTAGAAGATTGTAATATGTTTATTAGTGCTCTTTTTAATTCTTTAAATAAAATAATAGAAGAATATCCCATTAGTAATAAATTTTATAATAAAGAAATATTTTTTTATTACTTAGATGTAGTTAGAGAGTATTTTAAAGATTTAGATATTAATTTTTTAAGGAAAAAATTGACAAAGACTATAGCAAGATTAGATTATATAAAAAAAGAAAAAGTTAAAAATAAAAAACAAGCTAAAAAGAATATAGAAAAATTTAAAACAGAATTATATTCATATAAAGAAAAAATTTATAATGATGATGTTGATGTTGAAAATGATTTTATTAGTTATATTTTGGAGCAACCAAGAGATTTAAGATATATTAATATATTGTTTGATAAAATTCCTGAAGTTATGAAAATAAAGGATAATAAAGGAATATCGTTATATATGAATATTATACATAAATCTATATGTTGTATTAATGAAGAGGAATTTGAATATTATAAGAAGTTAATATTAATGATGAATTCTAAAAATGAATTTAAAATAAGTGATAATGATAAAAAGAAAATATTATTAGAAATATATAATGAAATAAATAAACTTTCTGGTGATAAAGAAAATAGGAAAAAAATAAATTTATTAAAAGAATTAAAAGAAATTGTTATTACACAAGGTAATCAAACTGATATTTTTAAAATTGCTTCTAAATATAATGTTGACTTAAGGTTTGATAAAGAAATACTAGACATAATTAAAAATAAAAAATTAGAAATCAACAAATTGCGTAGTGGTAGAAAAAAGATAGAGGATTATGTTATTACCATAGATGGCGAAAATGCTATTGAAATAGATGACGCTTTGAGTTGCCGAAAATTAGAAAATGGTAATTATTTATTGGGTGTACATATAGCTTCTATTTTGGGTTATTTTGATTATGATTCTGAAATAGTTCAAAATGCTATTAAAAGAGATCATTCAATATATATGCATAACAAAAAAGAATTAGGTAATGATAATATGATACCAATATTTCCTTTAGAATTTTCAGCTGATTTTGGATCTTTAGTGGAGGGTGAAGATAGATTAACAAGAAGTTATATATTTGAGATAGATAATGAAGGAAATATTAAGCATTTAGAATTTTTAAAAACGATAGTTAAGAATAATAAAAAAGCTACTTATGAAGAAATAAATAAAATTTTGAAAAAAGGTTGTGATGATAAAGAATTATTAACAACTGTTACTAATTTGAAAGACGTAACTAAAATTTTAAGTAATAAATATCGAGTAAATGAAGTTTATGAAATATTAAAAGAAAATAGTGACAATGTCTCTGATTTAAAAGTTAGAAGACATGGTTCTGAACAGATTGTTTATCAAGCTATGCTACTTACTGGTAATAAGGTTGCTGAATATTTTGCGAAGAATAATTATCCTTGCTTGTATCGTGTACATAGTGTTTCTGAAGGAATGAATGAAAAAATTGAAACAATTATAAATAATATAGTAGAAACTTACGGCAAAGATCAAAAAGAAAAATTATATCACTTGGTAAATGGAATATATCCAAAGAGTAGTTATGATATTGAGGGAAGTCACTTTGGGTTACACCTAAATAATTATTGCCATTGTACATCTGGTTTAAGAAGGTCAGCAGATATTTTAGTAGAGCATGCTCTAGAAGTTTGTTATGACAAGGAACCAACTATAGAAGAAGTTAAAGAATTAACTGAAGAAATCAATGATAAAAAAGAAAAAATAAATGCTAAAGATCAATCTTTAGAATGGTTTGTTCAGGATGTAAATAAAACATACTCTAAACGAAGACATAACTAGTGTCTTTTTAATTTGACTTTAATGCATAGTTAAGTTATAATAGACAACTGTTTTAAGGAGTAATGTATGAATCAACGAGATATTTACGTATTTAAAGTAAGATCAATATTAACAATTTCCTGTATCTTATTTTTACTTTCAATTGGTTTTTCAACAGGTGAAATATTATCTAACGATTTTTCGTTTACTACTATTTCTGTTAATATTAAGAATATGGCTACTGCAAGTGTTGCTAATAAGATTGGTGAAGTTACAACAACTAAAAAATTAATAGAGGTTACGCATAATAATACAAATTTAGAAAATAATAGTAATAATAGTAATGTTCAAAATGTTGCTAATCAAATACCAACAAGGGTTTGGTATTTACCTACTGAATATGGTACTATTACATCATATCCTAGTTATGGCCATTTCGCTTATGATATTACTAGTCCAAGAGGTAGTTCAGAAATTATTTATCCAGTAGCAGATGGTATTATTTCTGGAATTTATAGGGATAGTGCTGGTGCTCTAGTCGTTACTATAAGACATATTGTTGATGGTCGTTACTATAGTTCTCAATATGCTCATTTATCTCGTTATGCTAATATTTATGTTGGTCAAAATGTTACACCTTTTACTCCATTAGGCTGGATGGGAACAACAGGAATTTCAACTGGGGTACATTTACATGTGGCTGTACTAGATTGTAATCTATTTAGTAATACTGATATGTGCAGTAATTTGAATGGATTTATGAAATATGGTCGTATAAGATATAGTCAAGGTTTTAGAGGACTAGGAAGTGTTATTAATATGCCATACCAATGGTATAGTAGATAAAAAATGTTTACAAAATATCTATTTTAATGATATATTAATATTGTACAAGAAATGCATAGACAAAGGACATGAAAAATAAGTAAGTTTTTATAGAGAGCTTGAATTGATGGAAACAAGTAAAACCCTTATGGATTACTCCCTTTAGAGCAGAATTATTGAAAGTAGTTCCGGCATTGCCGTTATCAAAAAGTAAGTAAAACCAAGGATGGTACCGTGCTTATGCACTCCTATATATTATTTGTGATATATAGGATTTTTTTGTATATGTAGGAGGTATTATTATAATGACAGAAAAAGAATTTAGAGAAAGATATGGGACGTTAAAATTTCAAGAGATGTTTGAACGTGATGAAGAAAAGCGCAAAGAAATTTCTAAACAGATAAAGACATTGGAAACTACGTATAAAAGAAGTTCTATTGATGCAATGTTGTCAGAAAATAGTATATCAAACGATGAAACAGTAGAAATTGAAGGAGGTAAGGTAAAATGATAAATATAAAAGAAAATGAAAAATTAAGTATAATGAATCACTCATGTGCACACTTATTAGCACAAGCAGTAAAACATCTATATCCTAATGCTAAGTATTGGGTTGGACCAGTTATAGAAGAAGGTTTCTATTATGATATTGACTTAGGTGATATTACTTTAACAGAAGAAGATTTACCAAAAATAGAAAAAGAAATGAAAAAGATTGCTAAAGATGGTAAAAAAATTGTTAGGCATGAAATCTCTAAGGCAGATGCTTTAGAGCAATTTAAAGATGATCCTTATAAATTGGATTTAATATCTAGAATGGATGAAAATGAAAATACAATTAGTTGTTATACTCAAGGTGATTTTACTGATCTTTGTAGAGGACCACATGTGGATACAGTTAAAGAATTGAAGTATTTTAAACTTTTAAAAGTTTCTGGTGCTTATTGGAAAGGTGATTCTAAGAACAAGATGTTACAAAGAATCTATGGTATATGTTTTGATAAGGAAGAAGATTTAGAGGAACATCTAAGATTATTAGAAGAGGCTAAGGAAAGAGATCATAGGAAAATTGGAAAAGATCAAGAATTATTTATGACACATGAATTGGTTGGTTCTGGTATGCCTTTATGGTTACCAAATGGAGCAATTATTCGTCATGAATTAGAAAATTACATTTATAAAAAAGAGAGAGATATGGGCTATAATCATGTTTATACTCCATGCGTTGGTACAGTTGATCTATATAAAACATCAGGTCATTGGGATCATTATAAAGAAAATATGTTCCCAATGATGAAGGTTGATGATGAAGAATTCGTATTACGTCCAATGAATTGTCCTCATCACATGTTAGTATATAAAAATAAAATGCATTCTTATCGTGATTTACCAATTCGTATTGGTGAGTTTGCAACTGACTTTAGATATGAGGCAAGTGGAGCAGTAAAAGGCCTTGAAAGAGTACGTTGTATGTGTCAAAATGATGCTCACTTATTTGTAAGACCAGATCAAATTGGGGAAGAATTCGAAAAAGTAGTTAGCTTAATTTTGGATGTTTATAAAGACTTTGGAATTAAAGATTATAAATTTAGATTATCTTTAAGAGATAAAAATGATAAAGAAAAATATTTTGATGATGATGAAATGTGGGAAAATGCTGAAAATAAACTACGTGAAGTGTTAAATGATATGGGAGTAGAATATTTTGAAGCTGAAGGTGAGGCTGCTTTCTACGGACCTAAGCTAGATGTAGAAGTAAAACCAGCAGTTGGACCTGAAGTAACATTATCTACTTGTCAATTAGATTTCTTATTACCAAGAAGATTTGAACTTAATTATATTGATAGTAATGGTGAAAAACAAACTCCTGTTGTAATTCATAGAGCAATATTCGGAACTTTTGATCGCTTTACAGCATTCTTAATTGAGGAGACAAAAGGAGCATTTCCAGTATGGCTTTCACCTGTTCAAGTAGAAGTTATTCCAGTATCTTCTGACTTTCAAGGTGATTATGCTAGCTTAGTTACTAAAAAATTAAAAGAAGCAGGAATTCGTGCTGAATTAGATGATAGAAATGAAAAATTAGGATATCGTTTAAGAGAAGCTCAAACAAAGAAAGTTCCTTATACTTTGATTTTAGGTGATAATGAAAAACAAGAAAATACAGTTAGCTATAGATTACATGGAGAAAAGGATACTACTACAGTTTCTCAAGAAGAATTTATAAGCATGATAAAAAAAGAAGTTGATAATAAAGAATTAAGAAAGTAGAAATACTTTCTTTTTTATATAAAAAAAGCACTTTTAAAGTGCATTTTTTGTTAATTATAATTTCCTATATAAACCAATAACTTTACCTAGTATTGTTACCTCTTTTAAAATAATTGGTTCCATAGTATCATTTTCTGGTTGAAGTCTGAAATGATCTTTTTCTTTATAAAATGTCTTAACAGTTACTTCATTTTCACTATTCATAGCAACAACTGTTTCACCATTTATAGCTGTATTTTTTCTTTCAACAATTAAAATATCTCCATCATAAATTCCTACATTAATCATTGAATCTCCGCTGACACGAAGAGTAAATACTTCTTTTTTATTACCGATTATGGATGCTGGAATACTTATGTATTCATCTGGCGTTTCTATAGCTTCAATAGGGGTACCAGCAGTTACTTTTCCAAGAAGTGGTACATTTACAACCTCAGTTTTATTTTCAATGAATTCATTTGGAACTAATAATTCAATTGTTCTATTTTTATTATTTCCTTTTTTGATATATCCTTTTTCTTCTAGTTTTGTTAAATGAAAATGAATAGTGGCAGGAGAATTAAGTTTTGCTTTTTCTCCTATTTCTCTAACAGTAGGTGGATATCCATTTTCAGCGATTTCTTGTTTAATAATTTGTAAGATTTTTTTTTGCTTTTCAGTTAGCTTATCCATATGTTCCTCCTTATATAAGTAATTTTATCATTATGTTATTTTTATGTCAAACAAACGTTTAAGAAGTAATTTTAATTTTCTTTTTAGTATAAGAAAATTATGTTATACTAAATAACAGGTGATATTTATGAAGAAGATTATACTTGTGGATGGTAATAACTTATTATTTAGAAGTTATTATGCTACTGCTTATACGGGCAATGTTATGAAGAATTCTAAAGGATTTCCTACTAATGGTTTGTATGGTTTTATTAATATGATGAATAAGATTATTCGTGAGGAAGAACCTAATTATATTTTGGTTGCCTTTGATAAAGGAAAAACTTTTAGACATGATAAATATGAAGTTTATAAAGCAGGAAGAGCTGCTATGCCTGATGAATTAAAACAACAATTTCCAGTTGCTAAAGAAGTATTAACAGCTATGGGAATTAGATATTTTGAAATTGATAATTACGAAGCAGATGATATTATCGGTACTATGGCTCGTATTGTTGATCAAGAGGATGAATTTATTGCTACTATTATATCTAGTGATAAAGATTTGTTGCAATTAATTGGTAAAGAAGTAACGGTTAAATTATTAAAGAGTAATGATTATATATTAATGACTCCTGAAACTTTTAAAGAAATATACAAAGTTGAACCAATTAAAATGATAGATTTAAAAGCTTTAATGGGTGACTCTTCTGATAATATTCCTGGTGTAAAAGGAATAGGGGAGAAGACAGCTATAAATTTAATTGAAAAGTTTGGTTCATTAGAAAATCTATATAATAATTTAGATAAAGTTACAGGAAAAACAAAAGAAAAATTGGAAAATGATCGTGATAATGCCTTTATGAGTTATGATATTGCTACTATTTATAGACAAGTTCCAATTCCATTTACTTTAGAAGATTGTAAATATAGTGGAATAAATAGAAAAGAGCTTTTAAAATATTTAGAGGATTTGGAGATGCCTTCTCTAATTAGAAAATATGATTTATATGATGAAATGATAGACAAAAAAAATGATAAAGATAAAAAGCTAGTTATTGATGATATTGTTAACTTGGATGTTAATAAAGATTTTTCTTTTTATATAGAAACAGTAGGGACTATTTATTCTAAAAGTAAATTATTAGGTATTGGAATATATGATGGAGAAAAGGGATATTTTATTAGTCCATCAGAAATAGATGAATATAAATATATTTTTGATTCTACTAGTAACAAATCTACTTATGATATGAAAAAAAATTTAGTAGTACTTAAAGACTATGTTATAAAATTTAATAATGTTAATTATGATTCTTTAATAGCTTTATATTTGTTAGATTATGTTGTAAAAGATGATATTAGTTTTGTTGCTAAAAGCTTTGGTTTTGATATTGAGTTATATGAAGATATCTATGGTACTGAAAAGCGTCCTAAAGAAGTTGAATTATCTAAGATAAGGGAATTAAGTATTAAAAAAGCTCAATTTATCTATGAAACAAGAAAAGAAATTATTGAGAAGATAAAAGATGAAGATTTAGATTATCTATTCTACAATATAGAAATGCCTTTGAGTATTGTTTTAGCTGATATGGAAATCACTGGTATTAAGGTAGATGCAAATTATTTGAAATCTGTTCAAAATGATTTAAAAGATAAGATGAGTATAGTAGAAAAAGAAATTTATGAGTTATCAGGAAAAGAATTTAATATTATGAGTCCCGCTCAATTATCCAGTGTTTTATTTGAAGATTTGGCTATTCCTTATCCTAAAAGGACAAAAGATAAAAAATATTCAACTAGTAAAGATATATTAGATAAGATAGTTGATTTGCATCCAATAGTTCAAAAAGTATTAAATTATAGAACTTTGTCTAAGTTATATACTAATTATGCAGTAGGCTTACTTGATGAAATTAGAGAAGATGGGAGAATTCATACTATCTTTAATCAAGCTCTTACTCGTACTGGTAGATTATCTAGTATTTCGCCTAATTTACAAAATATTCCAGCTAGAGGAGAATATGCTAAACTTATAAGGAGTGCATTTGTACCTGATGATAATTCTGTAATTTTATCAAGTGATTATTCTCAAGTTGAATTGAGGGTTTTTGCTCATATGTCAAATGTTGAAAATTTAATTCAAGCATTTATTGATGATAAAGATATTCATGCTAAGACGGCATCTGATATTTTTCATGTACCAATTGAAGAAGTTACTAAAGATATGCGAAGAACTGCTAAGGCTGTTAATTTTGGTATTGTTTATGGAATTAGTAGTTTTGGTTTGGCTGATGATCTAGGAATTGATTTTAGAGATGCTAAAAAATTCATGGATAATTATTTAAATACATATCCAGGTATTATTGATTTTATGGAAAAAGTAAAAAGTGATGCCTATCGTGATGGTTATGTTAAGACATTGATGGGGAGAAAGCGAGTAATTGAAGAATTAAAAAGTAAAAATTATATAATAAGAAGTGGTGGAGAAAGAATGGCACTTAATACACCAATTCAAGGTACTGCTGCAGATATATTGAAAAAGGCTATGGTAGAAATATTTGCTGAATTTAAAAAACGCGGATTTAAGAGTAAAATGTTAATTCAGGTACACGATGAACTTGTATTTAATGTTTTAAAAGAAGAGGAGAAAGAAGTAAAAAAAGTAGTAAAAGATATTATGGAAAACACTTATAAATTGAGAGTCCCTCTAAAAGTTGATATTGAAGTGGGAAATGATTGGTCTGAAGCAAAGTAGGAAGGTGAAGTAGTATGCCAGAAAAACCAGAGGTAATGACAGTTGCTAAGAGTATATTTCCTTTAATATGTAATAAGATAATTACTGATTGTTATGTTTATTGGGATAATATAATTGCTTATCCAACTAGTGAAGAATTTAGAAAAAAAATTATCGGTGAAAAGATAAAAAATGTAACAACAAGGGGAAAATTTATAGTAATTGAGTTAACAAAATTATTTTTATTGGTTCATTTGCGAATGGAAGGAAAGTTTATGTTTCGTGAAAAAGGCATTCCTTTAAATAAGCATGAGCATGTAGAGTTTATTTTAGATGATGAGGTTAGTTTTCGTTTTCATGATGTAAGAAAGTTTGGAAAAATGTATTTATTTTCAAAAGATGAAGTTTATAATAAGCCTCCACTTTCTCTTTTAGGTAAAGAATTTTATAGTGATGATTTAACTAAGGAGTATTTGTATGATAAGTTATCTAAAATGCGAACTCCTATTAAGACAGCTTTACTTGATCAAACTATCATTGCAGGTATAGGTAATATTTATGATGATGAAATATTATTTTTAAGTGGTATTAGTCCAATGAGAAAGGCTAATGATGTTACTATAGATGAATGCCAATTAATTATTGATAATACTAAAAAAGTTTTATCAGAAGCTGTAAAGTTAGGAGGAACTACTATTAAATCATTTACTTCTAGTGAGGGTGTACATGGTTTATTTCAGAATAAGTTATTAGTTCATAGTCAGGAAGGTAAGCTTTGTCCAAATTGTAAAAGTAAGATCATAAAAATAAAATTAGGTGGAAGGGGTACATATTATTGTCCCTTTTGTCAAAAATAGATAATAAAAGCAAGCTTTTTTGCTTTTTTTTATGTTGAAATACATTTTATATTGTGGTAATATTATCATTGTTATGGAGGAGTATACTTATATGAAAAAGACAAAAATTATTTGTAGTATTGGTCCAGCATCTTGTGAAGCAGATATAATGGAACAAATGGTTTTAGCAGGAATGAATATTGCTAGATTTAATTTTTCACATATGACAG
Organism: uncultured Bacilli bacterium; assembly: GCA_944350385.1. Taxonomy (GTDB): domain Bacteria; phylum Bacillota_I; class Bacilli_A; order RF39; family UBA660; genus RUG14891. The sequence goes on along the minus strand of CALVOV010000002.1, from coordinate 43,209 downwards.
ATGAAGAAAGAGAAAAAAATTTAGCATCTGTTTGTGAAGTTCGTAAAAGAACTGGTAAGAATATTGCCATTTTATGGGATACAAAAGGTCCTGAATTTAGAAGTGGTGTTCTAGAGGGAGATAGTATTGAATTAGTAGAAGGAAATACTATTCGTTTAGTAAAAGATAATGTGATTGGTAATACTGAAAGAATTACAGTAAATCATCCGGATGCTTTGGATTCTTTAAAAGTTGGTGATGCAGTATTACTTGAAAATGCTAAAATGAAAATTGAAGTTATTAGCATTGAAGAAGATGGTGTTACTTGTAAGATAGTTAATGGTGGTAAATTAGGAAATCGTAAGAGTTTAAGTGTTCCAGGAGTAAAATTGAATATTCCTTATCTTAGTGAAGATGATAAACATGATATTAAAATTGCTTGTGAGAATGGTGGAGAATATATCGCAGCTTCTTTTGTTTCTTGCAAAGAAGATGTTTTATCAATTAGAGAGCTATGCAAAGAAAATGGTAGAGAAGATTTCTTAATTATAAGTAAAATTGAAAGTGATTTAGGAATTCAAAATATAAATGAAATCTTAGAGGTTTCTGATGGTATTATGGTTGCTCGTGGTGATATGGGTAATGAAATTCCAAGTGCCAGAATTCCGGTTGTTCAAAAAGCTCTAATTAAAGCTGCTAGAAAAGCTGGTAAAATTGTTGTAGTTGCAACAGAAATGCTTGAAACAATGATGGGTAATTTCCGTCCTAAGAGAGCAGAAACTTCAGATATTGCTAATGCAGTTTTAGATGGTACTGATTGTGTTATGTTAAGTGGTGAAACAACAATTGGTAAACATCCAGTTGAGACAGTTGCTGCCATGGCAAATATTTGTGAAACAACTGAACAATATGCTAAATTTAATTATATAGATACACAAGATCATGTTGATACTATTCCAGGAGCTATTGCAGAATGTGTTGTTGAAAGTTCTAATCGTTTAAATGGAAAAGTTATTTGTGTATCAACAGTAAGTGGTTGTTCAGCTAAAATGATAAGTAATTTAAAACCAAATGCACCAATTTTAGCTCTAGTTCCTGATGAAAAGACAGGAAGAAGACTTGCTGCTAATTGGGGAGTTTATCCTGTTGTGTTACCATTATTTAGATCTACTGATCAAATAGTTACTGAGAGTGTTAGAGTAGCAAAAGAAAATATTGATTTTAATGATGGTGACAAGATGGTTGTTACAGGTAGTTTTCCTTACAATGGCGAATCTCATCCAACTAACTTTATGAAAATAGAAGAAATTACAAAGTAATAAAAAATCTACACAATTTCGTGTAGATTTTTTTTCTTAATTATTTAATTATATAGTTTGATTGACACTATTTATAGTTCAAGGTATAATTTTTACTAGAATAGAGGCAAATATGAGAAACAAATTTGATAAAAAAATGATAATAATTTTTTTAGTTTTAGTTATAAGTAGTGGGTTTGCCTTTTTGTCTAGTAATTTGTTTATTAATGGAACTATAGGTTACAAGGAAAGCAAATGGAATGTTTATTTTGATAATATTCAGGTTGAAAAGAATGACATAAGTGCAGGTTTACCTACTATTGAAGAAGATAAAACTACTATTATGTTTGGAGGGACCTTTAATGTACCTGGGGAAATTTTCGAATTTAGTATAGATGTAGTAAATGATGGTACTATTGATGCAATGTTAAATGAAATTACTAAAATTGGGATAACTAATGAGAATAGTGAGTATTTAAGTTTTGATATTAATTACTATGATGATAGTGAGATAGAAAAGTATGATTTATTAAAGAAAAATTCACGAGTAAAATTAAATATAAAAGTAGAGTATAAATATGATATAAATGAATTTCCAACTTTTAATGATCAAATTTTTTCTTTAGAATTATACTATGTAAGTGCAACAAAAGAAGCAATTGATAGAAAAAATACTTTCGACTTTAGTGAAAATAGTAGTGTAACAGTGTTGGACAATGTAAAAGAAGATTCAATGTTTGATTTAAGAATTTATGGTAATTCTGAGCAAAATAAATATAATGGTTATCAATTAATAAGAAAGAATGGATTGTCTACACCTAAAACAGATACGGATTTCTGGGCTGATACTACGCATTCTACTCCTTTAACTAATGGATGGATTAGAGCTAGTTTTAATAATGTAAATGACTATCAAGTTTATTGTAATTTTATGATAAAAAAAGAAGCAGTAAATTTAAAACCTGATACTGAGTATACTGTTTTTGTTGAATATAAGAATTTTAGTGGTACTGGTTCTATAATTTTAACTCAAACATCTATGTGGAAAAATGATCCTTTTGTTTCTGCTCCTAATGGTGCAGCTTTTAATCTTTCTTCAACTTCACCGCCTTCTGGAAATAAAAAATTTCTTTTTGTTACTAAAAGTGATTTAACAGGAACATTAGGGTTAAGGGGATTTACTTCAGTATCTTCTGGAAATAATTTTTCTGTTGATATAAGAGTAATGATAATGAAAGGTAATCATATTGATGAAGAATTATTATATGAACCTTATGTTGGGGGAGCTCCTTCACCTAGTCCTGAATATCCACAAGAAGTTAGAAGTGTTAGTGGGGATATGTCATTAAATATAATTGGGAAAAATTTATTTAATAAAAATTTGGTAACTCAGGGCGTATATTTTACAAATAGTGGTGATGAATATCCTAATGCAGCTTGGAATGCTAGTGATTTTATACAGGTCAAAGAAAATACAAATTATACATTTCATTGGGATAGTGATAGTAACTTTTTTCAAGCTAAAGCATCTTTTTATGATAGTGATAAAAAGTTAATAAGTTCGAATGATTTGGCGGGACATAATATATATGAATTTACTTTTTTAACACCAGAAAATACAAAATATGTTCGTATGTTATATTCTGTTCAAGTTAGTGGTACTGATGTTTTGAGAGATAATATTCAATTGGAAGAAAGTAATAAATTTACTAGTTATGAAGAATATAAAGGTGCTAGTTATACTATTTCTTTGGGAAATCTTGAGTTATATGGTTCTAAAAATTATCGAGACTATATTCATAGAATAAATGGTGAGTGGTATGTTCACCGAGAAATGACTAAAACTATTGTTGATGGTAGCAATATTAAAGTTATAAAATCTATGCGTATGCCAGATGATAGATTCGAATTTGGTTATATGTATCATAATAGTGTTCGTATAGACTCTCCTAGTGTAGTTTTTGATGGTTTTAGTGATAAATTAATAGCAACCAGTAGAGATTCTACGTGGTTTGATAGAGTAGAAAATGGTATTGCTCCTGTTGATAATGATGGTATTATAGGTAACCAAGATTCACCAGGAGCATATGGTACTGGTCATGTTATATATATAAGAGATAACGCTAAAATGACTTTAGATGAAATGAATGAATGGCTTAAATCTAATCCAATAACTATTTATCATCCAATAAATAATTATTATGAAGAAAAGATATTTGATAATAATTTAATTAATCAGTTAAATGCTATAATTGAAGGTAATTTGAATGATGGTTATAATTATATAAGTTATGATGGTAATATCAGTAGTAAGATTGATTTTAATTATATTAAAAAATAAAAATTACACATAAGTGTAATTTTTATTTTAAATTACTTATTTCAAAATATTTATTGTAAAGACTTTGAGTACCATTTTCTAAATAATAGTAGTGAAAAATATATGGAATAAACAATAGTAAAGTTAGTATAAATAGTAATATTATTCCTAGATTGTTTAATAATAGGCCAAAGCCTAAGAATAAAATAGCTGAAATACCTACAAATACTGTTACTATTAAATGTATTAATCTTTCATGTTGAAAAAATTTAATTTTAATTAAAATTTCTTTCAATAGTATTTCTTTATTCTTTATAGTTTTATTTTTTATAATTTCATCTAATTTTTTATTATATGTACTAAGATCTTCCTTCATTTATTATCACCTATTTCAATTATAACATAATTAAAAAAAGTAAGTTTTAAAACTTACTTTTTTATTTAATTTTATCTGCTACTACTTCATTTTTTAAATCTTTATTAATTAATAACTCGTGTATTTCTTCTTCTTTTGTATCAAGAAAGACTTCTTCTATACGATCTACACGACATTTTTCGGCTTTTATAATAGCTTCAACTTTGTCAATAGCATTTTCTAATACGTCATTTACAACAACATAGTTGTATTTGGTTACTTCATTTATTTCTTTATAAGCTGTATGGAATCTTTCAATTATTTTCTCATTAGTTTCTGTGCCTCTATTTTTAAGTCTTCTTACTAATTCTTTGAGAGATGGTGGCATTATAAAGATAAATAATGCTTCTGGTATTAGTTTTTTAATATTAGCAGCACCTTCTATTTCAATTTCTAGTATGACATCAATACCTTTATTTAATTTTTCTTTTATATACTCTTTAGGAGTTCCATAGTAGTTATCAGCATAGTTAGTATATTCTAGAAAATAATCTTCATCTATTTTCTTTTTGAATTCTTCTTCTGTTAGATAATAATAGTTTACTCCTTCAACTTCACCTGGACGTGGTTTTCTAGAAGTTGCAGAAACTGATAGCCATCTAGTTTTATTGTCATTTTTTAAAAGACCGGCAATGACACTTCCTTTTCCTCCACCGCTTGGTGAACTTATTACTATTATTTGACCTGTTTTCTTTTGCTTTATCATTTGATTTCTCCTTTGTTTAAATGATTTATAAATTCATTTTTTATATTTTCTTGATAATTATCATAAGGTAATTCATAAATTTCAGTTGTTTTTAGTTCAAATTCTAATATTGTGTCTTTATTTCTAGTTATTTTACTTATGATTGGAATATCAATATTTTTCTTCATTTTATTTAAGTATTGTCTACCTAAATTAGAAAATCCAAGCAATCTGATATAAGTGATGTCTTTCATTTTATCGGCATTTTCTTTAGTAAAGCCTACTAAAATGTGTAATAGCATTCTTTGAATTTTATTGTGTGTATATCTTTTACTTTTTAATCTATTTATTAATTCTTCATATGAATTACAATTAATAATCTCTTTTTTTATTAAATTTTCGATTCCTTCTGATACTGTTTGATATTTATTTAAATCAGTTTCTGTAATAATCTTATATTTTAAATATTTGAAATAGTCATCAATAAAATGTAACCTATCTAGATATGGTATAACATAATCAGGAACATATTCTTGAATATTAATGTTATCTTTTAAAGCTTTTCTAATAGCTGTTCCTGAACTAATACTACTATTTAATTTATCATCATGATATTCGTTTGTTCTTTTTATTGTTTCGGCTTTTATTTTGTAGTTGTATTTTTTTATTGTTTTTATATAACTAATTCCTAATAAGTCATTTGGAGTATCAATAATCTTACCACTTAAGTCTTTTATAGCTAAAGATAAAGAAGTGGGGTAGTTATTACCAAGTTTTGAATAAATATTAACTAGTTTGTCAAAATCAGGATTTTTTAACTGAGTATCTACTATTGTTTCTAAATCTTTAACATTATCAGATTCACTGCCGAAGATAACTTTTTCAACATTTAATTTTTCTAGTAAAGTAATTGCTCCATAACTGAAATAGTCTGCAGATTGAGTAGCAAATGGAAATGGCAATTCAACAATTAAGTCAATGCCTGCTTTTAAGGCAATTTCAGCTTTTTTGAATTTATTAATTATAGATACTTCGCCACGTTCTGTAAAATTGCCAGTCATTACTAGAACTAACACATGATTAGGATATTTTTCTTTTATTTTTTTTATATGATAGAGGTGGCCATTATGAAATGGGTTATATTCTGCTATTATACCTATTGCTCTCATGAAAAGTTCCTTTCTTTTTTTGTATTTTAACATATTTTTATGTTGATAACAATTATTTTTATATTTATAAACATAATATATATTAGTTCGTATTTATGAAAAAATATGGTATAATAAAATAACTGAGGTGAATTTTTATGCGAGCTGTTGTTGTTGCTGGTGGAACAGGTGGGCATATTTATCCGGCTATAGCAATCATTAACAAAATAAAAGAAAAAGAAAAAAATAGTGAATTTTTATATTTTGGTACAACAGATAGAATGGAAAAAGATATTATTCCTAAATTAGGAATACCATATGTTGGACTTGAAATGAGTGGTTTAGATCGTAAAAATATTTTTAATAATTTTGCAGTTATAAAAAAATTTTTTAATGTGGTTAAAGTTGCAAAAAAAGAATTAAAAAAATTTAATCCTGACATTGTTATTGGTGTTGGAGGGTATATTACTGCTCCTGTTTTATATGCAGCCCATTCTTTGAATCTAAAAATTGTTATTCATGAACAAAATTCTATTGCTGGTTTATCAAATAGATTTATTTCTAGGTTTGCAGATAAAGTATTTATTTCATTACCTAACAGTAAAAAATATTTTAATGAAAAGAAAGTAGTCTATACTGGTAATCCCAGAAGTGAAGAAATTGCTAATGTTAAAAAATATTCTAAGACTGATTTAGGATTTAGTGCATCAGCAAAATTGGTTGTTATTGTTATGGGATCTTTAGGTTCTAATACTATGAACAAAAAGATTAAAGAATTAATACCAGGATTTCAAAATAAATCTTATCAAGTTTTGATTATAACGGGTAAAAATTATTATGAAGAATTTAAATCTTTGGATATTCCAAAAAATGTAAAAGTTGTTCCATTTATGGATAATTTAATTAATTTATTAAAAGATACAGATTTAATAATTTCACGTGCTGGGGCATCTACTATTGCTGAAATTACATCTATTGGTTTACCTGCCATCTTGGTTCCATCACCATATGTTACTGGTAATCATCAATATTTAAATGCTAAGGAGTTAGAGGATGCAGGGGCTTGTACCATAATCAGTGAAGATGATTTTTCAAAGAAAAAGATTATTTTAGAAATAGATAAACTATTTGATAATTTAGATGTTTATAGTAAAATGAAAGAGAATAGTAAGAAGTTAGGAATTAATGATTCAGCAACGAGAATTTATGCTGAAATTAAGAAATTAATAGGTGAAGAAAAATGAGAAGAGTTCTTGAAACTATAGATGATGAGAATCTTGGTAGGTATGAAGAAAACGTTTTATTAAAAAAATATACTACTTATAAAGTTGGTGGCGTTGCAAGTGTTGTAGTATATCCCAAAAATGTTGATTGTTTAGTTCGACTACTAAAGGTTATTAAAGAAGAAAATGTTAAATATAAAATTTTAGGAAATGGCTCTAATGTTCTTTTTAGTAGCAAGCCATTTGATGGTGTTATTATTAAGTTAGATGAATTTAATAATATACGTTTTTTAAGTCATAATAAAATTTTGGTAGGGGCAGGATTTTCTTTAATTAAGTTATGTATGCTTGCATGTAAGAAAGGACTTGCTGGTCTTGAATTTGCTGCAGGTATTCCAGGTAATGTAGGTGGAGCCGTTTATATGAATGCAGGTGCATACAAAAGTGATATGGGATATGTTGTACAAAGTGTTAAAGTATTAACTCCTGAATTAAAAATAATTATTTTAGAAAATAAAGAGTTAAATTTTCATTATCGTTCATCATTTTTCCAAACGCATCCTGGCTATATTTGTTTAGAAGTTTTATTTAAATTACAAAAAGGAAAAAAGGAACTTATTGAAGAAGTAATTAAAGAAAGGAAACAAAGAAGACTTTCTTCTCAGCCTTTGGAATATCCTTCGGCAGGTTCAGTATTTAGAAATCCAGAAGGAATGTTTGCTGGACAAATGATTGAGGAATTGGGATTAAAAGGTATGAAAAAAGGTGGTGCTATGGTTAGTGAAAAACATGCTAATTTTATTATCAATTATAAAAACGCCACTAGTGAAGATATTAAGTATTTGATTGATTATGTGCATGATAAAGTTTTAGAAAAATATAATGTAGATATGAAAGTAGAGCAAGAATTTGTAAATTGGGAGTAATAAATTATGCCAAAGAAACTAGTGAAAAAGAGAAAATTCAAATTATTTAACTTATTATTAATGCTTGTTATTATTGGAAGTATTTCTTTTGGCATTTATTTATATATTCAATTACCAATAAAAAATATTATTATAAAAAATACAACTTATTTAAGTGATGATTATATTTTAGAATTGGCGAATCTAAAAGATTATCCTGGTTTTTATAAATATTCTAAAAAGAAAATAATAAATAATATAGAGAAATCTCCTTATATTGAAAGTGTAATTATAAAAAGAAAGTTTTATCACATTTTAGAAATTGATGTTACAGAAAAGAAACCTTTATTTTATAGAGATAGTGATAAGAAAATAGTTTTTTCTGATAGAAGTAGTATTTCTGAAAATAATGATTTTGTTATTTTTAGAATTCCTCGATTATTAAATTATGTTCCTAATAATATTTATAAAGATTTTGTAAATAATATGAAAAATATCGATGATGATATTTTAGGTAAAGTTTCGGATATTTTCTATGATCCAAATGATATTGATAAGGAAAGATTTTTATTATATATGGATGATGGTAACATGGTTTATTTAACTTTAACTAAGTTTAAAATGATTAATTATTATAATGCTGTTTTAGAACAACTTGAAAATAGAAAAGGAATTTTATATTTAGATAATGGAAATCATTTTCAAATAAAAGAATAAAGATTATATTGAAAAGAATATTAATTCTTTTCTTTTTTTATTTCTTATTGTATAATGCTAATAGGATGGGAGATGCTAGTGATGAGTGAATTTTATACTGGAATTGATATAGGCACTGATAGTGTAAAAATAATTGTCGCTGAAAAAAGAAATGAAAATTTTCATGTTTTAGGATCTACTTGTTCTACATCTCATGGTATTAAAAATGGACAAATTGTTGATACTAAGTTGGCAGTTTCAAGTGTTAAAAATGCAATTAAACAAGTGGAAAACATGTTAGATATAAAGATAAAAAAAGTGGTTGCTGCTGTGCCACCTACAAATTGTAAAATGGACATTGTAATGGGAACAATTAATGTATTGAATCCTACTTGTATTACTGGAATTGATGTTAGTGCAGTCTTAAATGAAGCTGTTAAAGGTCATAAATATGATGGTTATGAAATAGTTACGGTTTCACCAATTAGTTTTATTGTTGACGATAAAGAAAATATTAAAGATCCTAAAGGAATGGTTGGTGATACTTTAGAGGCTAAGGTTGTAATTAGCAGTATTCCTAAAGATGGTTTATACAAGATATTAGAAGTTATCCATTTAGCTGGGCTAGATACAGTTGATATTGCCTTTACATCAACTGGTGATTACTATGCTACTAAGGGTTCTGGTGTAGATAGTTATGTTGGTGCAGTTATAAATATTGGAGAAAGTTCTACTAATGTTTCTATCTTTAATAAAGGTATTCAAATTAAACATTCATTATTACCAGTAGGTAGTACTAATGTTGATAAGGATTTATCTTATATTTATAATATTTCTCTTGATGACGCTAGAAGTATTAAAGAAAATTTCGCTTTTGCTTTAGAAGAATATTCTGATGAATCTGAAAAGATTTTTGTCATAACTAATGACAAAGATAAAAAGGAGTTAAGTCAAGTAAGTATTTCTAAAGTTGTTGAAGCTAGACTTTTAGAAATACTAAAACTTTCTAAAAATGAAATAAAAAACTTAACAAATAGAGAAATACGTTATATAATTGTAGCAGGTGGATTGAGCGAGTTACAGGGTTTTCATCTTTTGATAGATCGTGAATTTCATGGACTTGCTAAAGTATGTAAAATTTCTACTATTGGTATTAGACACAATAAGTATAGTAGTGCTTTTGGTGTTATAAAATATTTTGATGAAAAACTTTCACTTAGAGAAAGAAATTATGATATGATAGATAAAGACAATCAGGAAATTTTGACATCTACTGAAAATAAATTAAGTGACTATGATACCTTTAGTAAGGTATATGGTCATTTGTTTGATTAAGGAGGACGACGTATGATAGGCGGATTAGAGATGGATCAATTAGCAAAGATTAAAGTCATAGGTGTTGGCGGCGGCGGTGGCAATGCCATTAACCGAATGGTTGAATCTGGTGTTAAAGGTGTAGAATTTATTGCTGCTAATACAGATTTACAAGTGCTTAATTCTTCTAAGGCTGATGTAAAGATCCAAATTGGTTCTAATCTTACCGATGGGTTAGGTGCAGGTGCTAGACCAGAAATTGGTAAAGAGGCTGCACTTGAATCAAAAAAGGAAATAGAAGATGCTCTTGTTGGAGCTGATATGATATTTATTACTGCAGGAATGGGTGGAGGAACAGGAACAGGTGCTGCACCAATTATTGCAGAAATTGCTCAAGGTTTAGGTGCTTTGACAGTTGCTATAGTTACTAAACCATTTTCTTTTGAAGGAAAAAGAAGAATGGATAATGCATTGGGTGGAATTGATGAATTAAAGAAACATGTTGATACTTTAATTGTTATTCCAAATGATAGATTAAGAGAAATCATTGATAAGACTACACCAATGATTGAAGCGTTTAAGGAAGTAGATAATGTTCTTCGTCGAAGTGTTCAATCTATTTCTGATTTGATTGCTGTTGTTGGTTTAGTTAACCTTGACTTTGCGGATGTTAAAGCTGTAATGGAGAAGAGTGGACATGCTATTATTGGAATTGGTATTGGTATGGGTGAAGAAAGAGCAATAGAAGCAGCTAAACAAGCTGTTTCATCTCCACTTCTTGAAATTCCTATTACAGGAGCAACAGATGCTATTATTAATATTACTGGTGGTGTTAATTTAACATTATTCGAAGCTGAACAAGCTGCTGAAGTAGTTAGAGCAGCTGCTGGTACTGATATTAATACAATCTTTGGTTCTGTTATTAATGAAAATTTAAGTGATGAAGTTATAGTAACAGTAATCGCTACAGGCTTTGATAAGGCTAAGAAATTACAGGAGCAACGTGAACGTGAAAAATTAAATGCTGTTTCGGAAGAACAACCTGTTTTTGCAAATCCTAATATAACTCAAAGAAGAAGTGTTTCTGTTTCACGAGATAATGATTATATGCAAAATACAGAAGTATTAGATTCTAAAGTAAAAGAAGAAAAAGATAATAGATATGAATTACCTCCTTTTTTGAGGGATAGAATATAAGAAAAGAGACTATTAAAATAGTCCCTTTTTTGATGAATTTGAGATATAAAAAATAGTCCCTAAGGACTATTTTTAATTGGTTATTGTTGTACCAATTTCTTCTCCTAAAATAATCCTTTTTAAAATCCCTTTTTTATTAACGTTAAAAACATGTATTGGAATGTTTTCATCCATACATAAGCTTGTTGCTGTTGAATCCATAACATTTAATTTTTGATTTAAAACATCTATATATTTAATTGTGTTATACATTTTTGCTGTTTTATATTTGTTTGGGTCTTTATCGTATACACCATCAACTTTAGTAGCTTTAATTAAAACATCAGCTTTAATTTCAGCTGCTCTAAGAGCTGAAGCTGTATCTGTAGAAAAGAATGGGCTTCCTGTTCCACAACCAAATATAACAATACGTCCTTTTTCTAAGTGACGAATAGCACGATCTTTAATATAAAATTCAGCTATTTGTCTCATTTCAACCCCTGTTTGAACTCTAACAGGAGTATTTAATTGCTTGAAAGCATCACCTAGGGCTAAGGCATTCATAACAGTTCCCATCATACCAATATAGTCTGAAGTGGCTCTGTCCATATATTCATTGCTTTTACCACGCCAAAAGTTTCCTCCTCCAACAACAATACCAATTTCAACTCCTAAATCTAAGCATTCTTTAATTTCTTTAGCTAATTCTAATACTCGTTCAAAGTCAATTCCTGTACCTTTAGATCCTGCTAGAACTTCGCCACTTAATTTAAGTAGAATTCTCTTATATCTCATTATTTCATCTCCTCCTTAGATATAATATCATATAATTTAATCTTTTACTATTTTCAATTAAAATTATTATATTAAAAGAGTTTGACACAATTTCTTAGTTGTGCTATAATCTTTTGTGTTTGAAGCCTCATGCTCAAACCGCATTGAAAAGGTTAAAACAGTTATTTGTACCTTAAAAGCGAGTCTTAAGTTTTATAGAAGGAGGTAAATTATGAACGCTATAGTTAAAGTTGGTGGAAAACAATATTATGTTACTGAAGGTAGCGAAATTTATGTTGAAAAGTTAAATGCTGCTTCAGGTGATATTGTTAAATTTGATCAAGTTTTAATGCTTGATTCTAAAGTTGGAAATCCTTATCTTGCTAATGTAACTGTTGAAGGTGAAGTCCTAAAAAATGGTAAGAACAAGAAAATCAGAGTTTTCAAATATAAGTGTAAAGACAGATCTAATCGTATGACACAAGGACATAGACAACCTTATACTAAAATTAAAATTACTAAAATTAGTGGTTAATTATGATACAAGTAGAAGTTAAAAAAGAAAGTGCTAAGTTTAAAGAAATATCAATACTAGGACATGCCATGTATGCTGAATATGGAAAAGATATTGTATGTAGTGCAGCTAGTAGTATTGTTACTACAACTGTAAATGGTATATTAGCATTAGATAAAGGTAGTCTAAGTTATTTTGTTAGTAAGAAGGGTATGACTATTACTATACTTAGTGATGATTCAACTACTCAAATACTAATTGGAAACATGGTTAATCTTTTAAAAGAGTTGGAACAACAATATCCAGCTAATATTGAAGTTAAGTAAGGAGGAGAATTATGAAGTTTTTAAAGTTAGATATACAATTATTTGCTCACCACAAAGGGCAAGGATCAACATCTAATGGTCGTGATTCTGCAGGACGTAGACTTGGAGCTAAAGCAGCTGATGGACAATTTATAACAGCTGGTTCAATTTTATATCGTCAACGTGGAACTAAAGTATTTCCTGGTAAAAATGTAAGAAGAGGAAATGATGATACTTTATATTCTACAATCGATGGAATTGTTAAATTTGAACGTTTAGGAAGAGATAAAAAACAAGCATCTGTTTATGAAGTAGCAGAATAATAAATAAAGAGCCTTAGAGCTCTTTTTATTTTAAATTTGTAATAGAAGTTTTTGAAGAGTTTTGTTATACTAAAGTAGCAAGGAGGGGATTTTTGTGTTTGTTGATGAAGTAAAAATTAAAGTAGAAGCTGGAAATGGTGGAAATGGTTGTACAGCTTTTAGAAGAGAAAAGTTTGTTGAGTTAGGAGGACCTTATGGTGGCAATGGTGGACATGGCGCAGATATTATTTTTAAGGTTGATCAAGGACTTCACACTTTATTAGATTTAAGATATCAAAAAAAAATTAAAGGCGCTAATGGTGAGAATGGAAGAGGTAAGAATCAACATGGTAAAGGAGCAGAACCATTAGTTATCAAAGTGCCTCAAGGAACAGTTGTAACAGATTTAGATACAGGATTAATTATAGCTGATTTATCACATAAGGATCAAGAAGAATTAATTGCTAAAGGCGGTCGTGGTGGTCGTGGAAATACGGCTTTTAAAACACAAACTAATACTGCTCCAAATTTTTCAGAAAATGGTGAAGAAGGTGAACACAAAAATCTAAAAGTAGAAGTAAAATTATTAGCTGATGTTGGTTTAGTTGGTTTACCTAGTGTTGGTAAAAGTACTATTATTTCATGTGTTTCTAAGTCTAAGCCTAAAATTGCTGCATATCATTTTACAACTTTAAATCCTAATTTAGGTGTTGTTAAAGCAAGCAACGGCAGAAGTTTTGTCATGGCTGATTTGCCAGGTTTAATTGAAGGAGCAAGTTTAGGAGAAGGATTAGGTGATAAGTTTTTAAAGCATATCGAACGTACTAGGGTTATTGCTCATGTAATTGATATGAGTGGTAGTGAACTTAGAAATCCATATGATGATTATGTTTTAATAAATAAAGAATTGAGTGACTTTAATCCAAAATTATTAGAAAAGCCTCAAATTGTTGTAGCTAACAAGATGGACATTGCAGGAGCTAAGGAGCATTTGGAAGAATTTAAAAAGAAAGTTCCTAACGTTTGTATTTATGAAGTTAGTGCTGCACTTAATCAAGGCCTTCAACCTGTAGTTGATAAATTAGCTGATATGCTAGATGAAATTCCAATTAATCCACTTTATGATGATAGTCAAATAGAATCACATGTTCTCTACAAGTTTAAAAAAGAAGAACCATATACTATTACACGTGATGATGATGGTACATGGGTAATTTCAGGGGAAGAAGTAGAAAAATTGTTTAAGATGACTAAATTTTCTTCAGAAGAAGCAGAGTATAGGTTTGCTAAGAAACTTTCTCGTATGGGAATAGATGATAAATTAAGAGAACTTGGAGCAGTTGAAGGTGATGAAGTTCGTATTTTAGATTTTTACTTTTCATTTAAGGATTAAACTAGTAATTTATACTAGTTTTTTTTTAGAAAGATATGGTAGAATTTAAGTTAGGTGATGAGATGCAAAAAGTAAGTTACAATGATATTCAAAACATAGATGATGATTATCGTGTTATCGAATTTTTAAAGAGTCATTTAAGTAATTATACAGAGAGAGAAATGATATATATAATGAATAATTATAAGCTTCATCACCATGCTATTTTTGTTCCCGATATATTGAGACAAATTTATGATGAAGTTGGATTATTAGCAGATGATAAAAATCTTTATCTAGGTTTTATGAAGATTCTTGAGGATAATTTTAATTTAGACTCTAATATAGTGGAAATTGGTGGAGGAATTATTCCGTCTTTAGCTAAACATATTCATTTAAAACAAAAAAATGGAACTATTACTGTGTATGATCCGAGATTATATAAGAACGATTCTAGTGATAAGAAATTTATTTTAAAAAAAGAAAAGTTTACTGAAAATACAGATATTTTTAGAACGGATATTTTAGTCGGATTTATGCCATGCCAGGCAACTGAAATTCTAATAAAAACAGCATGTCGTAATAAAAAAGACTTTTTAGTTGCTTTGTGTGAAGGAGGACATCAAGAATTTGAAGATTTTTATGATGATACTTTATGGGAAGAACAAATGATTGATTTGGCTAAGAGGGAAATAGCAGAAAATGGTATGGGAGTACTTGAGAAGACAAATTTAGAGTCCTATGGCGATCCATATCCTATAATTTATAATAAAAGAATAAATTAAAATAGTTTTTTTTTATTATTTGTGATATAATTTTTTTATAAGGCTGAGGTGAACATAATGAAAGACATTAATTTTTTAATATCTAAAGGTGTAGATGTTAAAACTAGTTTGGAATTATTCGGGGATATAGACACTTATAATAATAATTTGGGTGGTTTTATTATTAGTGCTCCTGAAAAATTACATAAATTAGAGAACTATAAGAATAATAAAGATATGGGTAATTACACTATTTATATCCATTCTTTGATGAGTGATGCAAAATATTTTGGTTTTAATGATTTGGCTAATTTAGCAGCAGAGCATGAGCTAAAGAGTAGAGCCGGTGATGTATTGTACATTCAACAAAATTTTCCAAATCTTGCAAATTTTGTAAAAGGTGCTGTTGGCATTGCTAATGAATATTTGAATGATGTGTCTGCTACAGGTACAGTAAGTTCTTCATCTGTTGGAGGGCAATCAACGAACGAAGAACATAAGAGTATGGCTATACAACCTGGTGAGGTTTATACTACTCCAACTATTTTAGTTGTGGATGATTCTAATATTATTCGTAACTTTGTTAAGAGAATTTTCTCTGATCGTTATAATGTTGGTGTTGCAAAAGATGGGCAAGAAGCTATTAATATTATTAATTCAAATATGGGTAACGATAATATTGTAGCAATTTTGCTTGATTTAAACATGCCTAGAGTGGATGGCTTTGCTGTACTTGAGTATATGCGTCAAAATGGTGTATTTAGTAAGATACCTTTATCTATTATTTCTGGAGATTCTTCTAGAGAAACAATTGATAGAGCTTTTACTTATACTATTGTTGATATGCTTGGTAAACCATTTACTGAAGCTGATGTAAAAAGAATACTTGAAAAGACTATTTTATATAAAGATATGCTTTCGTAGAAGGGTGTGTAAATAATGGATAGAAGTGCAATCGACTATTTAAATTACTTAGAAGATTCTGATCCTTATTTTTATCATAACTTTAAAGAATTCATAGTATATGCTAGTGGTTTAAACAAAGGCTTAAAAGATGAAGAGTATGATGATTTAAAAAATTCTAAAGAAAGTGATTATAATGTTACTTTAAGAGATAAAAGAACAACAGTTAATATAGTTAAAAATTTTTTCTATAAGATTTCGCCTAATATTATTAGACAAATAGATTTTGACATGCAAAACAATAATATTGTTTTTTTACCAAAAGAACAGATGGGAAAAGTTTTAAGTAGAATTACCCTTAAAGATGGAAATTATAAAATAGAAGTTGTTGATTCTTCCAAGATAGAGGAAAGTTATCTTTTAGTAAGAGAATATGCACGTTTATTTAGTGGAAATATATTAGATGCCACTGAAATTGATAAAGGATTGAGAAAGGTTTATTTAGAAGTAATTATATCTCTTACAGAATTTGCTTTAGCTAAACATCTTGCGACTAATAAATCATTGATGAATGACTCTCGCAATTATATAAATAAAAAATTATATGATTCTATTTATAATATGAATGATTCTTATATGACCTTAATTTATTTAGGCTATCTGTTAGAGGGAAAGACTAATGAAGAAATTGTTAGGTTATTAGGAAAACAAGAAATTGTTGATAAACTAAGTTATATTATTAAAAATAAGAAACCTTGTAATGATTATATTTATACTTTAGGAACTATGTTTGCCTTAAGGATTGCAAATAATTGTGATAATATCTATGATGTTGTAAATACTTTTTATATAAAAGCTTCTTCTATGCATTATCAATATTTTTTGTCAAATATAAGTCTTGAGCTTAATCAAAACGAGTCAGTTGAGGAAATCACTTATTATATTAGAAATAATAAGTAAAACTTGCTGATGAAGTTTTTTTGTGTTATCATATACTGGAATGTGGGGAGGTATTAGTATGAGTGGACATTCAAAATGGGCTACAATACATAGAAAAAAAGGTTTGTTAGACCAACAACGTGGTAAAATTTTTCAAAAATTAGCAAAAGAAATTATGGTTGCTGCAAAGGGTGGAAGTCCTGATCCTGCTCAAAACGCTGCTTTAAGATTGGTAGTTGATAAAGCTAAAGCTCAAAATATGCCAAAAGACAATATTCAAAAAGCTATTGATAAAGCTACTGGTTTAGGTGATAGTGCCAATTATGAAAGCATTCGTTATGAAGGCTATGGCCATGGCGGAGTTGCTTTTATGGT
Organism: uncultured Bacilli bacterium; assembly: GCA_944350385.1. Lineage (GTDB taxonomy): Bacteria > Bacillota_I > Bacilli_A > RF39 > UBA660 > RUG14891. The sequence continues at coordinate 25,802 of CALVOV010000002.1, read as the reverse complement.
TGATTGCTTGACAGATAACCGTAATAGAACTGCTTCTCAGGTAAGAAGTGCTTTTACTAAAGCTGGTGGAAATTTAGGTACGGATGGAAGCGTTAGTTATATGTTTGAACGTCGTGGTTCTATTGTTATTCCAGCTGATTATGATGAAGATACAATGATGATGACTGCTTTAGATGCCGGTGCTCTTGATTTTGATCATATTGAAGATACATATGTAATTACTACTGATCAAGCTTCTTTTACAAAAGTCAGAGATGCTTTAGAAAAAGCTGATGTAAAAGAATTTTTAGAGTGTGAATTAACTTATGTACCTAATATGGAAGTAACATTAGATGAAGAAGATGCAGAAAAAGTACATAACTTAGTTGATACTTTGGAAGATTTAGATGATGTACAAGATGTTTATTATAATCTAAAAGAGGAGTAAATTGTTGAATAGAATGGATCAGTTAAAGGAAATAAATAATAAATTAAAAGATTATATTAATGAATCTCAGTTTATTTCTAATAAATGCCGTAATAAAATAATTAAAATGTTAATTGAGACTTTTTCTGCCTCTATTACTTCTGAAGACTATGTTAAATTTGCAAATGTTGATGTTTCAATTAAAGAAGATGGAAAGATATCTTTACGAGGTAAAGATTATGATACTGCAGTTAAGTCTAATGACATTTCTGATATAGTAAATCGTTTTGATGTTTTTAAAGAAAAGGCAGATGCTTTTCTATCTAATAAAAATTTATCTTTTGATAAATTAAATAATTTTTCTAATATAATTAATATTATTGTAATTGGATTAATTTTTTTGGTTATTATAGCAATATCAATTATAGCAATTAAAGCAATTTTTAGTGGTAATTTGTCTTTTACTATATGGTTTATAGTGTTTATATTGCCAACTATTATTCCTAGTTTAAGAAATAATATAAGTGATCGTATTATGCAAGCGAAGAATTATTTCAAAAAGATAATTAAAAGATATAATAAACGTTGATTAGGGGATTTTTTCCTCTTTTTTTATTTGATTTTTAAAAATATTTTGGTATATAATTTAAAAAGGTGATAATATGAGTAACAAAAGATTAAAGGCTCCATGGTATAAATTTTATGATGGTGAAAGAGAGCATTTGGAGTATCCTGATTTTTCAGTATATAAGTTAGTAGAATATACTTCTAGTAAGCATCTTAATAATATTAGTTATAATTATTATGGTACTACTAAAACATATTATGAATTTTTAAAGCAAATTGATGAAGCTGCTCGTGCTTTTAAGGCTCTAGGAGTAAAACATAAAGATGTGGTTTCTGTATGTATGCCTAATACTCCAGAAGGAATCATTGCTTTTTATGCTATAAATAAAATAGGAGCAGTAGCTAGTATGATTCATCCTTTAAGTGCAGAAAATGAAATTAAATATTATTTAAACTTATCAAAGTCAAGTTATTTAATCTGTGTTGACTTTGCATTTAATAAAGCTAATCACATCATTAAAGATACTAAAGTTAAGAAAGTTGTTACTGTTTCTGTTGCTGATTCTATGCCTAAATACATGGTGCCAGTTTATCAGGTAACTAAGGGTTATAAAATTAGAATGGAAAAGTCAGAAAATAGAATGTCTTGGAAAGAATTTATTCGTCTTGGTAAATCTTATACTAAAGAAATAGATGATGATTTCAAAGGTAAAGACTTAGCTGCAATATTATATAGTGGCGGAACTACTGGTACTCCTAAGGGAGTTAGATTAACCAATTTAAATTTAAATGCTCAGGCAATGCAGAGTTTTGAGCATGTTGCGTGTTTACATGAGAAAGATAAAGTTTTAGCTATTATGCCCATCTTTCATGGGTTTGGCTTAAGTGTTTGTATTCACACAGTACAATATTTCGGTGGAACTAGTATTCTTCTTCCTCAATTTAGTGCTAATACTTTTGATAAGATTTTATTCAAGTATCAACCTAATGTTATTGTTGGTGTACCAACCTTATTTGAAGCTTTAACTAGTAATAAGAAGTTAGTTGGCGCAGATTTATCATTTCTAACTTGTATTATATCCGGAGGAGACTCTTTATCAATTGAGTTGAAAAAGAAATTTGATAAATTTTTAGCTGAACATAATTCTAAAGCACGTATTAGGGAGGGTTATGGTTTAACTGAATGTGGTAGTGCAAGTTGTTTTACACCTCTTAATCATTATCGTGAAGGAAGCATTGGAATTCCTTATCCAGATATGTATTATAAAATTGTAGAAGATGGAACCGAAAAAGAGGTACCTTATGGTGTTGAAGGTGAAATTGTTATTCACGGACCTACTGTTATGCAAGGATATGTTCATAATCGCAAGGAAACAAAGAAAACTTTGAGAAAACATAAAGATGGTCGTATTTGGTTGCATACTGGTGATCAAGGTATAATGGATAAAGATGGATTTGTTTATTTTAAGAGTCGTTTAAAGAGAATGATTATCAGTTCTGGTTATTGTGTTTATCCAAATTATATTGAAAATATTATTGATTCACATCCTGATGTTTCAATGTCATGTGTTATTGGCATTCCTCATCCATATAAAGTTCAAGTTGCTAAGGCATTTATTGTTTTGAAAAATCATGATAAAGATCAAGAAGAGATTCTTACTTCCATTAAAGAATTGGTTGAGAAAAATTTATCTAAATTTTCATGGCCATATGAATATGAGTTTAGAGATGAATTGCCTAAGACATTAGTTGGTAAGATTGCTTATAATGTTTTAATTCACGAAGAAGAAATGAAGAAAAAAGGTCGTAAATTTGATAATACAGATGAACTATTAGAACAAGTTGAAGATGAGTCTACTAGTGATGAATTATTAGATAAATTAGATAATAATAAAAAGAGCTAGGCTCTTTTTTTATTAAAAATTTGTTCGATAATCTTTGATTATCTAAACAATTTAGTTTATAATATTTTTGGAGTTGATTTTATGTATGATTATATTAAAGGAACTATTACAAATATAAAAACAAATTCAATAGTTTTAGACAACAATGGAGTTGGTTATCTAATCTATGTTTCTAATCCATATGCATTTGAAATAGGACATGAATATAAAGTTTATGTTTATCAGCAAATTCAAGAGGATGAACATTTATTATATGGATTTAAATCTCAAGAAGAAAAAGATTTATTTTTAAAATTAATAAGTGTTAAAGGATTAGGTTGTAAGATGGCTTTACCATTTTTATCTACTAGTTCTATTCAAGGTATAATGGATGCAATAGAAAGAGAAAATGTGTTATATCTAAAAAAATTTCCTAAAATTGGTGATAAATTAGCTAAACAAATTATTTTGGACTTAAAAGGAAAGTTAGAATTTATCGGTGTTGGTATTTCAGATGACCAAGTTACAATAGAACAAGAATTAAAAGATGTATTGATTGGTTTAGGTTATAAAGAAAAAGAAATTGTACCTGTTTTAGCTAAGGTTGATACTTCTTTAAAATTAGAAGATCAAGTAAAAGATGCTTTAAGATTATTGTTAAGATAGGAGGTATTTTATGAACAATGAGAGTGTAGTAGGAAATTATTCATTGTTTGATGATAACGAAATAGATAATACTATTAGACCTGAAACTATTGATGAATATATAGGACAAACTGATGTTAAAGAAAACATAAAAGTATTTATTGAAGCTGCAAAAATGCGAAAGGAACCATTAGATCATGTTTTATTATATGGACCTCCTGGTCTTGGTAAAACAACGTTAGCTTTTATTATCGCTCATGAAATGGGAACTAATATCAAGACAGCTAGTGGACCTAGTATTGAAAAAAGTGGAGATTTAGCTGCTATTTTATCGTCATTAGAGCCGGGAGATGTTTTATTTATAGATGAAATTCATCGTATGCCTAGATATATAGAAGAAATTTTATATCCAGCTATGGAAGATTTTTCTTTAGATATTATAATCGGTAGTGAAGGTAATAGTAGAAATATACGTATAGATTTACCTCCATTTACATTAGTAGGAGCAACTACACGTGCAGGGGATTTATCATCTCCATTAAGAGATCGTTTTGGTATTGTTTCTAAATTGCAATTTTATACTGTATCAGAATTGGAAAGTATTATTAAAAGAACTGCACGTGTTTTAAATGTTCAAATTGAAGACGATGCTGCTTTTGAATTAGCAAAAAGAAGCAGAGGTACCCCAAGAATTGCTAATAGATTATTTAAAAGAGTTAGAGATTTTGCTTTAGTAAAGAATAATGGTATTGTTAATCTTGATATTACTTTGGAAGCTTTAGATAGGCTAAAAGTCGATTACTTGGGTCTTGATAATACTGACCGTGAATTATTACTTGCTATTATCAATAAATTTAATGGTGGTCCAGTAGGGGTAGAGGCAATTGCTTCAAGTATTGGTGAAGAAGTAACTACAATTGAGGATGTATGTGAACCATATTTATTGCAAATAGGATTAATTAAACGTACTAGTAGAGGACGAGTAGCAACAGATAAAGCTTATGATTTATTGGGAATAGATAAAAAGGGTAGTAAATAATTGACTATTTTCTAAAAAATGTTATAATTTTACTCTTGTGGAGGAAAAGGAGAGGTGAATAATGAAAGTAGAAGATTTTGATTATAACTTACCTGAAGAATTGATAGCACAAACTCCTTTAGAAAAAAGAGATTCTTCTAGATTGCTTGTATTAGATAAAAATACTGGAAATATTGAACATAAAATTTTTACTGATATAATTGATTATTTGGAGAAGGGAGATACTTTAGTTTTAAACGATACTAGAGTGTTGCCTGCTAGACTTATTGGAGTAAAAGAAGAAACAGGAGCTGTTATTGAGGTTTTACTTTTAAAAAATATAAATAATGATAATTGGGAATGTTTGGTTAAACCAGCTAGACGTATAAAAGTTGGTGCTATAGTTTCTTTTGGTAATGGTAAGTTAAAAGCAGAATGTATTAAAGTAGCTGATGAAGGAATAAGATATTTCAGATTTATATATGAAGGAATTTTCTTAGAAATATTGGAAAAGTTAGGTACTATGCCACTTCCTCCTTATATTCATAAGAAATTAGAAGATCAATCAAGATATCAAACTGTTTATGCTAAAGAAATAGGAAGTGCTGCAGCTCCAACTGCTGGTTTACATTTTACTAAAGAGTTACTAAAGCGTATTGAGGATAAGGGAGTAAATATTGCTTATATTACTTTACATGTTGGATTGGGTACTTTTCGTCCTGTTAGTGTAGAAAAAGTTGAAGAACATGAGATGCATAGTGAGTTCTATCAAATGCATAAAGATGTTGCGGAACTACTTACTAAGACTAAGAAAAATGGTCATAGAATAATAGCTGTTGGAACAACTTCTACACGTACCTTAGAGGCTATAATGAATGAATATGGTGAGTTTAAAGAATGCAGTGGTTGGACTAAGATATTTATTTATCCTGGCTATAAATTTAAGGCAATTGACTGTCTTATAACTAACTTTCACTTACCAAAGTCAACATTAGTAATGTTAGTATCAGCGTTAGCTGGACGTGATAACATATTAAATGCTTATCGTATAGCTGTTGCTAAAAAGTATAGATTTTTCTCTTTTGGCGATGCAATGTTTATAAAATAAAATATTAAAGTCTCTTTAATATTTTTTATTTTACAAAAATATAATTTTGTAGTATAATATGCTCCACTAAAGGAGAGTTATATGTTAGGAAAGAATGTAATAGAAAATTATTTTAAAAATAACTTTATGAATGATGCTATATCTATTTATTCTTTAGCTGGTGATGTTGCTGTTTCTAAAGAAAAAACTGCATTGAATATTTTATCTAAAGGATTAAAATTAGAAAAGAAATTAAGAGAATCAGTTAATTCTAAGGGGTTAGTTAGAAATATTCTCAATATTAAAGATACAATCACTAATAAAGAAAAATATTTAGAAGAAGATATTTGTAATATTATCATTGGTACTCCAGAAGTGCTTGAATTAGCTAATAAAAACTATTTTTTAGGTTATCCTAAAGATAATATATCTGGTTATACTACTTCTTCTTATCAAAAAAATTATGATTGCTTTTTTATGGATTATTTGGATAATGTTGATATTATTGATAAGAAATTAATTATTGGTTTCTATTACGAAAATAGTAATGGTGAAGGATATTTTCAGGAAAATAGAAATTATTATAGTTTGCTTGATATAAAGCAAAAAAATACTTTCTTTACTTGTCTATTAGAAAAGATGAATAATTTGGATGATATTAATAATTTGAGTGTAGATAAAAATAGTGAATTATTAAAATATATTTCATCTACTATAAAAAATGATGAAATAGATAATAATTCTAAATATTTAACGACTCTTGAATTTATAGAGTCACAAAGTCTATTTAAATCAAGAGAAAGAGTTAATAAAAGAGATTTCATAAATATTATTAATTCTAATTTTAAGGATTATTCTTTATACATTCATGGAGTTGATCAAAGTCCAAAGTTTTCTTTAGTAACTGTTAATCATATTTTAAGAAGTAATTTACAGATTGATGATGAATATGGCTTTTCTGGTACTTGTGAACCTAAAGGACCAGTTGATGAAATTAGTAATTTAGAGAAAGCTTTAGATTATCATTATGGCGATAATAATGAAAAAAGTTATAATATTATTATTTTAGTACCTAAAGTTTTGGATGATATTGAGATGAATAGATATTTTCTTGGTTATTCAAGAAACAATACTTCTGGTAGCTTTCCAAAGACTATGAAAGACTTTAATTGCTTGTTATCAGATATTATTAATGAAAAAGATTATGTTCCTAAAGAATTTATTTTTGCTTATCATGTATATGGACCAAATATTGAAGATCAATTCTATATTAATAACAAACATATTTCTCTTTTATCAGATGAATTACAACGTATTTTTGGAACTTCTTTTTTACATGTTAAATCTAAAAATTTAGAGAATAATCTTAATTATTTTAAGTTGAGTAATATTAATGAGGATTTAATTTATAGTTTAGCACATCCAATTATTCATAGGGATAAGTTTACTTCTTTAGAAACAACTGCTTTAGAGTATTTTGAAACTGTTGACAAAGAAAAAGTTAAAAAAATTAGATAGTTGAATATCTTTAACTTTTTATGTTAAAATAGCATAGTAATCAAAAAGAGGGATATTATGAAAGTAAAATATAATTTAAAAAAGAAAGATGGAAAGGCCAGATATGGTATTTTAGATACTAATTATGGTAGCTTTGAAACTCCAATGTTTATGCCTGTTGGTACTAAGGCGACTGTTAAGTCTTTAACACCTGAAGAATTAAAAGATATGCATTGTGGCATTGTTTTAGCAAATACTTACCACTTATGGCTAAGACCAGGTCCTGATGTTATTAAACATTGTGGTGGATTACATAAATTTATGAATTATGATGGACCAATTCTTACTGATAGTGGTGGTTTTCAAGTTTTTTCTTTAGCAAAAAATAAAGAAAAAGATATTACTGAAGAAGGAGTTCATTTTAAAAGTCATTTAGATGGTAAAGATTTATTTTTAACTCCAGAACTATCTATTGAAATTCAAAATAAGTTAGATAGTGATATAGCAATGTCCTTTGATGAATGTCCACCATACCCAGTTAGTTATGAATATATGAAAAAGTCTGTAGATAGAACTCTTCGTTGGGCTGCTCGTGGTAAGGCTGTACATAATAATCCAAATCAGTCTTTATTTGGAATTGTCCAAGGTGGTGAATTTGAAGATTTAAGAGAATATTCTTGTAAAGAAACAGTTAAGATGAATTTTGATGGTTATAGTATTGGCGGAACTTCTGTTGGAGAAGATAAGGATACTATGTATAAGATGATTGATTATGGTGTTAAATATTTACCTGAGGATAAAGTAAGATATTTAATGGGAGTTGGTGATCCAATTGATATTTTAGAAGGTGTGGATCGTGGAATTGATATTTTTGATTGTGTTCTTCCTACTAGAATTGCTCGTCATGGTCAAGCTTTTACGCGTACTGGTAAAATCAATTTTAATAATGCACAATACATAGAAGATTTAGGACCAGTTGAGGAGGGCTGTGACTGTTATACATGTAGAAATTATTCTAGAGCTTATATTAGACATTTAATCACGACTGATGAAATGTTAGGTGGTAGACTTTTGTCTATTCATAATATTCGCTTTTTAGTTAAATTGGTTGAAGAGATAAGAGAAGCTATTAAGAATGACTCTTTCTTAGAATATAAAGAAAAATTTATAAAAAAATATAATAAAAATAAGAAACAAAACTAGTTTCTTATTTTTTTATAAATAAAATACTGGATTATTTGAGTACGTTTTTGTAGTGCTTGAGGATGATGGTTGAGTTAGGTTATTAGTCCTATCAGGTTGATTTACTGCATTAGCTATTCTAAACATTGATTTAACATTAGAAATTATTGGCTTTACTTGGTAGACAATAGGAATAGCTTGATTGATTACACCTAGTGTTTTTTGAGTTCCATCTAATATACCTGACCAACCGATATTTTTTATTGAATTAAATAAATTTGGTTTAATATAGTTATTAGGATACATATCATCACCTCTTATTTTATTTTATGAAAAAATCTTTAAAAAGTTAATTTAAATATTTAAAATTCTTTTATGGTATGCTACAATTAAATAGAATAATGAGGAGGCTAGATTATGGAGTTTGTTCTTAAACCTTTTATTTTTGTTTATCATATAGTACATAAAGTTTTAAATATTCCAAGTAGTTTATTGCATAAAACTGGAGATAAACTTTTAGAGGTAAAAGATAAGAAAAAATTAAAGCAAAAAGATTCTTTGAATAATCAGGATATAAATACTCCATCTGTTGATGAGTTAAATAGCATTAAATCAGTAATTGATAAAAGTGGGGTTAAGAGAGAAAGAAACGCTTTAACTGGATTTAAATATACTATTATTAATTCTCTTGGTAAAAAAGAAACTAGTACTATTAATGCTGAATCTGTTGAAGATGCAAGAAATTTTTTAACACAATTAGATTATGAAGTACTTGATGTTCATCCACGTAGTAAAGGTGATATTGATATTAATTTTGGTAATCATATTAGCGCTGGTGATTTATCATTTGCCTTAACTCAATTATCTACTTATATTCGTGCTGGTATACCTTTAGTTGATTCTGTTAAAATTTTATCTAAGCAATCAACTAAAAAAGAGGTTAAGAAAAATTTTAGTCAAATAGTTTATGAATTACTAAAAGGAGAAAATTTTTCCGATGCTTTAGAAGTTCAAGGTGATTATTTTCCTAAGTTATTGATAAATATGGTAAAGACTGCTGAAATGACTGGAGACTTAGCTTCTATTTTGGATGATATGTCTGAGTACTATACTTCTATGGATAGTACAAGAAAACAGATGAAGAGTGCGATGACTTATCCTGTTGTTGTACTAACACTTGCTTTTGCAGTTTTGATATTTATGCTTACTTATTTGGTTCCTCAATTTTCTAGTTTGTTTGCTGATCAAGGAGCATCATTACCAGCTCTTACACAAACAATTTTGAATATTTCTAATTTTATTATAGAAAATTATATATTCTTAATTGTTGGTGTTGTACTTTTTGTTGGTGTTTTCATTTACTTATATAAAAAAGTTAAAAGTTTCAGAACTGCTGTTCAATCAGTAATGATGCATTTACCTGTTTTTGGTAATATTATAATTTATAATGAAGTTGCTAACTTTACTAAAACATTTGCTTCTTTAATTAATCATGGAGTATTTATTACTGATTCTATGGAAATTTTATCTAAGATTACTACAAATGAAATTTATATTGGAATTATTAATAAAACACTAGTTAATTTAGGTAAAGGTGAAACTATTTCTAGTGCATTTAGAGGTGAGTGGGCCATTCCAGTAGTAGCTTATGAAATGATTGTTACTGGTGAAAACACTGGTCAATTAGGTGCTATGATGGAGAAAGTTGCTAGTCACTTCCAACGTTTACATAAAAATATTATTGATCAGATGAAGAGTTTAATCGAACCATTACTTATTGTTTTCTTAGCAGTTGTTGTTGGTATTATTTTGATTTCTATTGTACAACCGATGTTTGCTATTTACGATACTGTTCAATAGGAGTTTATATGTCTTTATCATATATGTTTGTTTTCTTCTTTGTTGGTGTTTTTTTTGGTTCGATATGGCATAAAATTGGTAAACATTTACCAAATAATGAGAAAATTTTAAAAAAAGAAAGATGTTCTCATTGCGGTTATCAATTTCCATGGTATGAGAAAATACCTCTTTTATCTTATTTTGCTTGTAGTGGACGTTGTTCTATGTGTAATGCGAGACTTGATTCTTTGAAAATGATAAATGAGGTTTTTACTGGCTTACTATTTACTTTCTCATATGCAATATTTGGTTTTTCATATGAATTGTTTATAGCTCTTGGAATAGTTTCTTTACTTATGATTGTAGTAGTAAGTGATTTAACATATTTTATAATTCCTGATGAAGTTTTAATTTCTTTCAATCTTTATTTTATTCTTTTAATCTTTTTTAATGAAGGATTAAAAGCTATGTTTTTACATATTGGTGGCGGAATTTTTCTATTTGTGGTTATGTATCTTATTATGCTTTTTGGTAATAGTATTTTTCAAAGAGAAAGTTTAGGTGGGGGAGATATTAAAATGATGTTTACTTTTGGACTTATTTTGGGTCCAATAGTTGGATTATTTTCTATCTTTATTAGCAGTATTATTGCTTTACCAATTTCTTTATTTTTTATGTATACCAAAAAAGAAAGTATTATACCTTTTGGACCTTTCTTATTACTTTCGTTAGCATTGTTATATTTTATACAATTAGATAGTATAACTCTTTTACAAATAATTTGAATTTAAAGAAAGAATAACTTTCTTTTTTTTCTTAATTGATGTACTATATTTGGCAGGTGATTAGAGTGAGTAATTTAACGATTTTACCAGCTGATACATATATAGTAATTAATAAGACTGTTATTAATGATAGTGACTTTAAAATTATTAGTATGTTGTATCAACCAATTATTGGATTTGCGGCTGTTTCTTTGTATTATACTTTAGTTGATGATTTAGATAAGTTACAGATTATAAGTGATGAGCTAACCCATCATCATTTAATGTCTACTATGCAATTAAAATTAGAAGATATTTTGATTGCTAGAGAGAAATTGGAAGCTGTTGGTTTATTGAAATCTTATTTAAAAAAAGGTTCTGTTAATAATTATGTTTATTTATTATATTCACCAATGAGTGCTCGAGACTTTTTTAATCATCCAATTTTAAATATTGTTTTATTTAATAATGTTGGCAAAAAAGAATATGATAAGTTATTAAATATGTTTAAATTACCTAAAATCAATTTGAAAGATTATGATGATATAACAGCTTCTTTTGATGAGGTGTTTACTTCAGTGCGTGGTACTATTTTAGAAATTGATGAAGATATTACAAAAAGAGATTCTAATAATATTATTTTAAATAAAGGAATTGATTTTAATTTACTTATCTCATCTATTCCTGAATCTAATTTGAATGAGCGTTGTTTTAATGAAGATACTCGTCAATTGATTAATTCATTAAGTTTTACCTATAATCTTAAGACTTTAGATATGCAAGGATTAGTACGTGATTCTATTAATGAAAAAGGATTAATTGATAAGAATAAATTGCGCAAAAGTTGTCGTGATTACTATCAATTTGAAAATAATGGTAATTTGCCTACTTTGATTTATAATAAACAACCTTCATATTTGAAGCAGCCTAATGGAGATAATTCTAAGCGAGGTAGATTAATATATGCTTTTGAAAATTTAACTCCATATCAGTTTTTGAGAGCTAAGTATAAAGGTGCAGAACCAACTAATAGAGATAAGAGGTTAATTGAAAATTTATTGGTTGATCAAAAATTTAATCCTGGTGTTGTTAATGTTTTAATCGCTTATGTTTTGAAGTTAAATGGTGAGAAGTTAAATAAAAATTATATTGAGACAATAGCAGGTCAGTGGAAGAGATTAAATATTGAAACTGTTGAAGAAGCAATGAGAATAACTGAGAAAGAACATAAGAATACTAAAAAATTATTTAATGATTCTAAGAAGGAAAATCAAAAAATTTCGAATAATAAAGATAAAAATGATATACCAGCATGGTTTGATAACGATACTAAGGCTGAAATTAACGATGAAGAAGCTTTAGAGCTTGATGAAATACTAAAAGACCTTGTCTAAAACTGTAAAGGTCTTTTTTATTTGGTTGTTATTCTTCGTTTATATATGATAAACTTATATGTGTGTTTAGAAAGAGCTGATTATATGAATAGATATAACGATGAATTTTTTCAAATTATACAACCTATAATGGAAAATAGTCATTTTAAAAAATTAGATACGATAAGACATCATGGTATTACTAGACTAGATCATTGTGTTCGTGTTGCTTATTATTCTTATTTTGTCACTAAGTTATTAAGATTAAATTATGTAGACGTCACTATAGCTGCTTTATTACATGATTTCTTTATTGATGAAGTAAAAGATAAGAATATTGTACAAAGATTAGTTAAGCACCCAATGTTTGCCTATAAAAATGCTTCTAAATATTATATTTTAAGTGATATGCAAAAGGATATTATTTTAACACATATGTTTCCTATTGTTCCTAAGCCACCACGTTATCTAGAAAGTTGGATTGTTGATTTAGTTGATGACTTTGCTGCTATTTATGAAAAAATTTATAGTCTTCGTAAAGAAATGCGTGCTGCTACTACTTTTTTATTTTTATTACTTATTAATTCAGCTCGTTTTATGAAATAATGTTGAAATATATATTAAAAGAGAGTTTTCTCTTTTTTTTATTGCCTTTTTATGGTATACTTTAGCAAGAAAGAAGGAAAACCCAATGAATAAAACATATATATTTGGACATAAGAGACCAGATACGGATGCAACAATGTCTGCAATTGGTTTATCTTATTTAAAAAACAAATTAGGTGAAGATACTGAACCTAGAATTTTAGGAGATGTTAATAAAGAAACTGCTTATGCACTAAAGTATTTTAAATTTAAGACTCCTGAATATTTAAATGATGTTAAGCTACAAATTAAAGATGTAGATTACAACAAAAATTTTATTATTGACGAAAATGCTAGTATTTATGATGCATATCAATATATGCTACACGAAGAACTTACTGGACTTCCTGTATGCAAAAAAAATAAAGAATTGTCAGGATTAGTTACTTTAAAAGATTTATCACGTTCTTTGATTAATGAAAATATTGAAAATCTTTATACTTCATTTGCTAATATTATGAAAGTATTGAAGGGTGAAGAACTAAATAAAGTTGATGATGAAATAGTTGGTAAATTATTAGTAGCTGCTTATAGAAGTACTACTTTTATAAATAAAGTTGATTTAAATGAGGAGACTGTTTTAATAGTAGGAGATAGGCATAGTGTTATTGAACATGCTATTAATAAGAAAGTTAAATTATTGATTCTTTCTGGCGATTCTGAAATAAAAGATGAACATTTAGAGTTGGCAAAGAAAAATGGAGTAAATGTTATTAGAACACCTTATGATTCTTATCATATTGCTAAATTAATTGGTTTGACTAATTATATTAAAACAATGATTAGAACATTTGAACCAACTAAATTTGAGGAAACAGACTTTGTTTCTAATGTATTAGAGATAAACGAAAAGTTACAACATACTAATTATCCTATCGTTGATAAAGATAATAAATGTTTAGGTTTATTGAGGATTCGTGATTTAAGTAATAAAGATCCTAAGAGGGTTATTTTGGTTGATCATAATGAACCTTTACAGAGTGCTGAGGGAATCAATGAGGCTGAAATAGTTGAAATTTTTGATCACCATGCTTTAAGTTCTTTAAGTACTACACAGCCAATAAATTATCGTAACATGGCTGTTGGATCTACATGTACTATTATTTATACAATGTATAAGGAAAGAGGAGTTAAGATACCTAAAAATATAGCTGGTGCTTTACTTTCTGGTATTTTATCTGATACTTTAATTCTAAAGAGTCCAACAGCTACTGCTACTGATGAAAAAGCTGTTTTAGATTTAGCAGAAATAGCTGGTGTTGATTATAAGAAATATGGTATGGAAATGTTAAAAGCGGGAACTAGTGTTGAAGGTATGACTAAAGAACAAGTGTTATATAATGACTTCAAACTATTTACAGTTGGTGATAAAAAGTTTGGTGTTGGTCAATTCTTTACTATGAATTTCGATGAAATGAAAAAAGAACTTGATGACTATGTTAAAGTACTTGATAATGAGTGTGAAAAGAATGGATATCCACTATTATGTTTATATATTACAGATATTATCGAAAATGGTAGTTATGTAATTTATAATAGTAAAGGTGAAAAATATATGAAATTGGCTTATGATGATAAAGATGTTCAAGAAGGTTTCTTTGTTGAAGGTTGTGTTTCACGTAAGAAAAATGTTGTACCTGTTATTATGCCAATTTTTGAATAAAGAGGAGAGAAAATGAAAGATAAGTTATTATTTATAATTAGGGGATTCTTTTTAGGTGTTGCGAATATTATTCCTGGCGTAAGTGGAGGTACTATTGCTATGACTATGGGAATATATGAGGATTTAATAGGTTCTATTTCTGGCTTTTTTAAGAATCCCAAAAAGAGTATTTTATATTTGTTGCCTATTGGTGTTGGAGCTGTTTTATCTATTTTATTAATGAGTAAACTAATTAGTTTTTGCTTGGATAGATATCCTGCTCCTACCATTCTATTCTTTATAGGTTTAATTATTGGTGGAATTCCATTGCTTACTAAAAATATTAAAAATGAAAAAGTTAAGCCATATTATTTAGTATTATTTTTAATTACTTTTTTAATTATTATGTTTATGAATTTTGCTAATGTTGGTTCTAGTGAAATGAATTTGGCAACTATGGATTTAAGTAAGGCTATCTTATTATTTTTAATAGGAATGATAGCAGCAGGATGTATGGTTATTCCTGGAATTAGTGGTTCTTTTGTATTAATGTTGCTTGGAGCATATAAACCAATTATTTCAACTATTGGAGATATAACTAATTTTGCCAATTTGGGAACAAATCTATCTATTTTAGTACCATTTGGTTTTGGAGTATTAATTGGAATTATTTTAATAGCAAAGATTCTTGAATATTTATTTAAAAAGTATGAAGTTCCTACATATTATGCTATTTTAGGTTTTATTATAGCCAGTGTTATAGGTTTAGCAGTTGGAATTATTGGAGTAAAAGTTTCTATTATAGAAATTATTATAGGAATAATACTATTTGCACTTGGAAGTGTAATTGGCTATAAGTTAGGTGAATAATATGTTACAAGCAAAGATAGGTTTAATTACAACTCTATTATTAGGTTTATTTATTTTATTAGGTGCTTTAATTGCTTTTCTTATTAATAAAAAAGAAAAAGTAGTTGATTTTTCTTTAGGATTAGCTTTTGGTGTTATTTCTACGTTAATCATTACTGATTTATTACCTGAAATATATGAGCATTTAGGTTTGAGTAAAATTGCATTAGCTTTAATATTTACAATTATTGGTTATGTTATTCTTAATTTTCTTGATCACTATATACCAGATCATGATGATCATGATGGGCATCATCATGTACATTCTAGTAAAAGTGATAATAATAATTTAGTACATATTGGAGTTATTACTTCACTTGCTTTAGCACTACATAATATTATCGAAGGAATGGCAGTATATTCAACAATTATTACTAGTACAAATTTAGGAGTTGCAGTAACTTTAGGAGTAGGATTTCATAACATTCCATTAGGTATGGTTATAGCAGGGGCTCTATATCAAAGTAATACAAATAAATATAAGATTGCTATTAACTTGATATTAGTTTCATTATCAACATTTGTTGGTGGTTTAATATTATTCTTTTTTGATATAGTAGAAATTTCACCACTTGTATTAGGAATATTATTATCTATCACATTAGGTATGCTTATATTTATTGCTTTTTCGGAATTGTTACCAAGAATTAAAGAATCTAAAAATAAAAAAGTTTCTCGTATAGGTGTAGTAATAGGAGTAGTAATTTTATTAATAGCTTTTTTAATAGGAGAATGATTTATTCATTCTTTTTATTTTATTTTTATATATTGAGTAATATAATTATAATGAGGTGAGATATTTGGAAAATATACTGCTTGTGTTTTTTTTCTTTATAATTTATTCTTTTATTGGATATATTACAGAAATTATCTTTTGCTCTATAAATTCTAAAAAAATTATTTATAACAGAGGTTTTCTTATTGGACCATATTTACCTATTTATGGTACAGGTGCTTTAATTATTATTTATACATTACAAAAATATAATACTGACTTATTAGCTTTATTTGTAATGAGTATGGTTTATTGTACTGTTTTGGAATATTTAACGAGTTTAATTTTAGAAAAAATATTTCATCTTAGATGGTGGGATTATTCAGAAAAAAAATTTAATATTAATGGAAGAGTTTGTTTAAAAAATGGTGTGCTTTTTGGTTTTGGATCTTTACTTATTGTAAAGGTAATTCATCCTGCTATTGAAAGTTTTGTTCATTTTATACCGCATTTTTTATTATTAATTATTTCAAGTATTTTATTATTTATATTTTTAACTGATATTGTGATTTCTTTAAGAATAATGTTTGGTTTAAAGACTAATTTAAAGAAAATTACTAGTAAAGATGCTACTGAACAGATAAAGAGAGAAGTTTTATATTACTTAAAGAATTATAATGTTCTTACTACTAGATTATTAAAATCCTTCCCGGATTTAGATAAAATCAACGATCATAGATTAGATAAGTTTTTGGAAACTTTTAAAAAAGTAAAAAATGAATTGAATAAAATTAAGTTAAAGAGGAGACAAAAATAAATATGTCTTTTTTTTTATAATTGTGTTACGATTATAGAGGAAGGATGAGCGTAGATGAAGAAAAATATTTTATCTCCTCAGAGTACAATTATTAATTTAGATATGGACTTAGATGATAATACAATTTTGACAGATGGATTAGTTATTTGCCTAGATAAAATGACAAAGTTTAAGACGTTTGGAGAAGTTAATAAATATTTGATGTTTGGTAGCAATAGTGTTGATATTAAAGAAGAAATTGCTAGACTAATTTTAATTGCTACGACACTTCCTAAAAATGAGGCTCCTACTATAAATATAAGTAGGAAAGTATTAAACAATCATATTGTAGATATTAATTCAATGTTTTTAAAGGAATTTTTAGAATTAGCTTATAAAAATAGAAAAGATTCATTTATGAACAGCAAATTTTATAGCATTATTTCTCAAAAAGTGAAAGAAATTTATTTAAAGTATAATGCTGATAATGTTTTTTCTTTAGGCGATGGTATTGTGGTGATGAAGAATATTAGAAATTTATATATAGCTAATCTTGATCAAAATTTAGCATTAGGAAGATTAGACTTAAGGTATAGAGAGTTATTAATTGAATTATTTCAATACAATTTAGATTTTAGTCTTGAAAAAATTAGAAAAGGAGTGGTATTTAATGAACGAATACAAATACAAACAAGACATTAACAAAAATATATTTAGAGGTTATGACATTAGGGGAATTTATCCTACTGAGATTGATAGTGATACTGCTTATACTATTGGCTTAGGTTTTGGTAGTTATATTAAATCTATAGGTAAAACTACTTGTGTTGTAGGCCATGATAATAGATTAAGTGGAATGGATTTATATACGGCATTAATGACTGGTATTACAGAAACAGGAATAGATATTATAGATTTAGGTTTATGTACTACACCAATGTATTATTATGCCTGTATTAAGTTACAAGTATATAGTGGCGTTATGGTAACAGCTTCTCATAATCCTAAAGACGATAATGGATTTAAATTTGCTTTCGATGAATCTGGAAATTGTAAGGGAAAAGAAATTCAAGATTTTTTAGCTTATATTTTAAAAGGAGAGTTTTCTTCTGGAAAAGGTGAAATTAGAAAATATGATATTAAGCCTGACTATTTAGAATTATTTAAATCTAATCTTAATTTTGGTCCAAGAAGAGTAAAAGCAGTTATAGATCCTGGAAATGGTACAACTGCTACTATTGTAAAAGATCTTTATAATATGTTTCCACTAGATTTAGTTTATATTAATGATATTAGTGATGGTAACTTTCCTAATCATCATCCAGATCCTTGTGTTGAGAAGAATTTAGAGCAACTAAAAACGAAGGTTATTAAAGTTGGGGCAGATATTGGTCTAGCCTTTGATGGTGATGGTGATCGTATGGGATTAGTTACTAGTAAAGGCACTTTTATTCCAACTGATAAATACATGATAATTATTATTCGTGATATTATAAATAAAGTTACGAAAAAGAAATTTTTGTATGATGTTAAGTGTTCAAAATCTTTAAGTGATGAAATTGAAAAATTAGGTGGAGAGGGTCTTTGCTACAGAACAGGTAATTCTTATACTAAAGCTAAAGTAAGAGATGATGATTTACCATTTGGTGGGGAATTATCTGGACATGTATATTTTAGAGATAGATGGCCTGGTTTTGATTCTGGATTATATGCAGGACTTAGAATTTTAGAAATTTTATCTAAAACAGAAAAATCTGTTGAAGACTTATTAGAAGGAATTAATGAATATTATTCTACTGAAGAGTTGAAATTTGCATCTCCTGATAATGTAAAATTTGGAGTTGTTGATAAGATAGGTGAATATGCAAAGAGTAGAGGGTATAAATTCTTAACTATTGATGGGGTAAAGGTTCTTTTTGATGATGGTTGGGCTTTAGTAAGAGCAAGTAATACTGGTCCAAATATAACTGCAAGATTTGAAGCTTCAACTGAAGAACGTTTGAGTGAGTTACAAAAAGAATTCATTTCTAAAATTGAAGAATTTAATGGAAAAGTCTAAAAAATTTTTCTTTGTTATTGAATTAGATGTAAAACTATGATATATTTTTATGGACGTTTGGCAAAAAACTATATATTTGTGTATATGCTACATAGAAATATGTAGTTTTTGTCGTTTCTTAGTTTTTAAAATATGGGAGGTATTTATGGCGATTAGTAATGAAGAATTTGAAAAAGAACAAAAAATATTGAAAAAGGTTTTGAAATTATTAGATTCTAATTTAGAATCTTTAGGTGATGATGTTTTCAATGAAGAAGAAGGTTTACAAGAATTCAAAAAAATGATGTGGGAAGATGCTAGTAGTTTTGATTCTGGTGAGATGCAACAAGTTATGGCCGCAACAAGTCAAGAAGCTGAAAAAATCTTTATGAAAAGAAACTATTTAAAGCGACTAGTTCAAATTAAAAATAAACCATATTTTGCTTCAATAATATTTAAAGATGAAGCAGGAAAAATTTACAATATTTATATATCTCTTACCTATTTAAAAGATAAAAAGCTTAATAATATATTGTATGATTGGCGTAGCCCAATTTGTAGTTTGTTTTACGATTATGAAACTGGTCCTTGTTCTTATAAAGCTCCTGGTGGAATATATTCTGGTGAATTAAAAAGAAAAAGGCAATATAAGATAGATGATAGAAAGTTAGTTGGTGTATTTGACAATTCTTTAAACATTGATGATGAGGTACTTCAGGAAGTATTGAGTTCAGAGTCAAGTGATAAGATGAAAAATGTTGTTAATACAATTCAACAAGAACAAAATAAGGTCATTAGAAATGTTGAAGATAATAATTTGATTGTTCAAGGAATTGCTGGATCTGGTAAGACTACAGTAGCATTGCATAGAATAGCTTTTTTATTATATAGAATAAATAATTTGACTAGTAACAATATTTTGATATTTTCTCCTAACGCAATATTCACAGAATATATTTCGGATGTTTTACCTTCTTTAGGAGAGTCTAATACTTTACAGACGACTTTTAATGATTATATGTCTTCAATGATAAAGGAATATAAAGAAGTAGAATCTTTTACTGATTTTGTTTCTAGATATTATACTTATAGTGAAATAAATCCGGATTTAGTTAGATATAAACAAAGTGATGAAATTATCGATCATCTTAATACTTATTTGGATAATTATATTAGTAATTGTAAAATTATTAATGACTTTTTTGAAGGAGAGGTACATTTTGTTTCTAAGGATGAAGTTAATGAAATGATTCATTATAAATATAGTCGTTTTCCTCTATTTGAAAGAATTGACGAAATTTCTAAAAAGTTGTCGGCTAATTTTTATAAGGGTAGTAGTAAAAAGACTAAGACTTTTGGAAAATTATTGAGAGAAAATGCTAATTTTGTTAAAGATTATAAGACCATTTATAAAAACTTTTGGATGAGTAATTTTACTAAGATCAAATTGTCTGAAGATGAAATTAATTCTTTTATAAATAGAGAAAATATTAATTATGATGATGCTTTACTATTTACTTATATTAAAGGTGTACTTGAAGGATTTAGATATGAAAATAGTATTAAGCAAGTAGTTATTGATGAAGCACAAGACTATAGTAGATTACAATATATTATTATTAGTAAGATTTTTCAAAGGGCAGATTTTACTATTTTAGGAGACATTAATCAAAATATTAATCCTTATTACTCTTACGATAGTTTGGAAAGCTTAACAGATTTATTTAAAGGAAGTAGTATTTATTTAGAATTATTAAAAACATATCGTTCTTCTCCAGAAATAATTGCGTATACTAATAAAATTTTAGGACTTAATCATGTTAATGCTATTAGACAAGATAATAATAAACCAGTTATTATGCGAAAGAATATTACTGATCTTAGACAATCTTTATTAGAAGATATTAAGTATTTACAAGAAAGTTATAAAAGTACAGCTATTATTACTAAGGATTATAAAGAAGCTGAGAAGATTTATGATATCTTAGGTAATGATATATCTATTTCTTTGGTTGATGCTAATAGTAAAAGTTTTTCTAAAGATTTGATTATTATACCAGCTTATGCAGCTAAAGGATTAGAGTTTGACAGTGTTATCATTTATAATGATCGTATGAATTCTTATAAGAATAATGAGAGAAATTTGCTTTATGTAGCTTGTACAAGATGTCAACATGAATTAATTATATACAATTAAAAAGATTCAAATTATTTTGAATCTTTTTTTATTTCAAAGTAGAAGGTTGTACCATTATTTAGTTTAGTTTTTACTCCATATGAATATTTGTGGGCTTCTAAAATTTGTTTTACTATTGATAATCCTAATCCGGTACCAATTCTATTGCGCTTATGTTTCTTCTTGTTTTTATAATATTTATCCCAAATATAAGGAAGATCTTCATCTTTTATACCATTACCAGTATCAGTAATTTCAACACTTACTATATTTTTTTTATCAATTACATTTATTGTTACTTTATTATCTTCACCAGTATAGTTGATGGCATTATTAATCAAATTATAAACTACTTGCTCTAGTTTTTTCTTATCAGCTTTAATTAAAACTTTTTCCTTATTTTTATTAAAAATAAATTTATAATTTTCTGTTTCTTGAAGATATTTGTATCTTTCTAATATTTCTTCAATCGTTTTAATTAAGTTAAATTCTTCAATATTTAATTTCTCGATATTAGTTTGCATTTTAGATAGAGTTAAAATGTCATTAACAAGAAGAGTCAATCTTTCTGTTTCTTCTATGATGATATTCATATCTTCTTTTTGTTTTTCATGATTATTTAGATGTATATCAGTTGACATTTCTGCATAGGCTTTAATCATTGTTAGTGGTGTTTTTAAATCATGAGAAACATTAGCCATCAAATCTCTTCTTAATTCATCTGTTTTACTTAATTCTTCTTCAGCATAATTTAATGTATTAGATAATTCTATTAATTCTTCAATCTTTGTATCTGTGTTAAAATTAATATTTGATTTTTTATTTAATAATTTAGCTTGATTATTTATGTCGATAATAGGTTTTGAGATATGCTTAGATATATAATATGAAAGAACGAATGACAACAACAAGACTATTATGGTAATTACGATTAATTGTTGTATTAAAATGTCTGCTGTAGAGTCAACAGGCTCTATTGAAGTATTAACAAAAGCGTAAGCATTATTATTTATTTTTAGGGCATATACTAATGTATCATTATTATAATTTGGATTATTAACTTCATATGTTTTATGTTGTTTATTAGAATTTATAAAATCACTTTTGTAAAGAAAACTATTAATGTTTCCAATTAGGCAACCTTTGCCTCTATAAGTTGAGGAAAATAATGGTATTCCTCCGTCATCAGATATTTCTACACAAACTTCTTTTTCTAGTGATTTTTCATTAATGATATTTTTTAAATTATTTGAATTTTTATTATTCTTGATAGTTAGAGCAACACTTCTTGCATCTTGTATTTTATTATATTCATAGTAGGTATCGAAGAATATTACTTGAAATGTCCAAAGAAAAGCTAATATTAAGACAGAAAATATTAAGAAATATTTCCAAATAACAGAAATTAGACTATTCTTCCTCATCCTCAACAAATTTGTAACCTATACCTCTAACTGTTTTGATGTTATTTCGATATTTTCCTAGATTATTTCTTAACATTTTCATATGGGTATCAATTGTACGATCATCTCCATAGTAATCATATCCCCAAACATTTGATAGTAATTGTTCTCTTGAAATAGCAATATTTTTATTTTTTATTAAATATGTTAATACGTCAAATTCTTTAGGAGTAACTTCAACTTTTTTATTATCTATTTTGATAATTCGTGATTGAAAGTTTACTTCTAAAGTCTTTAATTTATATTCATCTATAGTTGGGTTAGTTCTATTAAAGATTGCTTTTATTCTAGCAATTAATTCTTTTGGAGAAAAAGGTTTGGTGACATAGTCATCTATACCTAAATCAAATCCTTGGAGAATATCATATTCTTCACCTCTTGCGGATAAGATAATTGTTGGTACGTGATATTCTTTAGGTAATTCTCTTAATACTGTATACCCATCCATTTTAGGCATCATAATATCTAGGATAAGTAAATCAAATTTTTCTTCTTGAAGTAGCTTCAAGGCATCTTTACCATTATCAGCTTCACTACAAGCATAATTAGAAGCTTCACAGTATTCTCTAATGACATTTCTTATTTTTTCTTCATCATCTACTATTAATATTTTCATAAGACTCCTCCTCAAAAAAATATTATACAATAATTGTGAATTCTTCGTGAAATTAATTTAAAAATTTATTAATTTTAATAAAATAATAAGTTGTTCTAGTTATGATACTTAAAGAAGTTGCTATTACTAGAGACCATAAGCCAATTTGAAATAAAGAAAAAAATAATAGTGCTATTGTTTTTACGATGGTACCAATTAGAATACCTAACATATCTATAGTACTTTTTCCCATAGCCTCTAAAGTTACTGAAAGGGGAGATTCTAAATACTCGATAAAAAAGATTGGAGCTAATACTCTTAAAAAATTAACTCCCTTGTTTGTTTTATAAATAAATCTTAATAAAAGTTCTGGTACGGATGTAAATAGGAATGTTGAAAATAGACCTATTAGCATAGAGAGAAATATGGCAAATTTTAATTTTCTTTTGATAGCCTTTAAGTTATTTTTAGCATATTCTTTTGACAGTGCTGGAAGAAGAGCTTGGGATATAGCTGTAGTAAGAAATGAAGGCATCATGATAAGAGGAATAACGTAACCATTGATAATGCCATAATTATAAGTTATGTATTTTGTAGAATATCCGATGTACTTTAGAGTATTTGTCAAAATAATAGGTTCAAAAAAATATCCAATACTACCTATTAGTCTAGATGTAGTATTAGGAATGGAAATAGTTAAACTACTTCTAACATAGGACATTTTTGGTATAAAATCTTTTTTTTGGATAGTAATATTTTTGGGAAGAAAAATTAACATGGTAACTATTGATGCTATTTCTGAAATAATGCTAGTAAGTATTAAAAAGCAAATTATGTAAGATATTGGTTTATCTTTTATGATAGGTAAATAAAAAGTATATATTAATAATTTAGTAACTAGTTCAATGATATTAGAAATAGTTAGTGGAAAAGCATTACTTTTTCCAAAAAAATAACTTCTAATTATAGAAGAAATACTTGTAAATGGAATTAATAATGCTATTGAAATCATTCCTAAGTAAAGATCTTTACTTTTTAATAGATTGTTAGTGACATATGGAGCTAAAATAAAAATAATAACCATTAGAATAATATTAATAATTATTAAGATAGGAAGAAGGGAAAATAATAATTTTTTAGTACTTTTATCTTCATCAGCTATTAGTTTTGCTAGAGCTGATGGTAGACCTGCTTGAGAGAGATTAATAATTAATATAAGAGTAGGGCATAGCATCATAAATAAACCTAAAGCTTCAGTTGTTACTAATCTAGTCATAATTATTTTTATAATCATACCAAGTATTTTTGTAATACATCCACCGATCATTAGAATAATTGTTGTTTTTAAAAATCTATTTTTCATATTAAATTCTATGAAATTTATAAAAAAAATATGTATTTAAGAGAAATATGTGCTATTATTATAATATATATGATAATATTCTACATATTTCGATTCAATAAAGAGGTGTACATTTAATGAATGATATAATAGATTTTTTAACATCAAAGGAGATTATTGTTGTTTATATAATAATTGCGGTAGCGCTCTTTTTATGTTTAGTAATATATATAATTGATAAAACATATTATAAAAGAAAAAGAAGACAAAACACTCGTAAACTAAATAAATTAGTGGAAGATGTTAATTTGAAGTTAGAAGAGGAAAATCAATTAGTCCCTGTTAATGAAACAAAAGTAGTTGAAGAGCCACAAATTATTCAGACTCAAATGCAAAATAAAGTTGTTGAAAATATTTCTGTTTCTCCTATTGCTGATTCTTTTGTTGCTCCTTCTTCTGATGTTAATCAAAATATGGATGTTCCAGTTATGATTCAAGATAATGTTATTAATAATCAAAACATTGATACATTACAAGCAGAAGCTAATATTGCAGTTAATGAAGCTATGCAACCACAAGTTGTTCATTCTCATGATAAAATAGATGAGCTTATGTATACAGATGCTGAGCCAGATAAGGAAGAAGCAACTAGAGAATTAATTCGTTTAACAGAAGAATTAGAAAAGGCTGAGAAGGCTCAAAGAGATGGAATTGATATAGCTGCTTATGAAAATGCTCAGGAAGAAAATGCTATTATTAGTTTAGATGAATTATCAGAACGCAGTGAAGAAATGTATGCTGCTAATGAGTTAACTCAATATGCTGATGAGGGAAATGAACCAATTAGTTTAGAGGATTTAGAAAAACGTAAAGCAGAAGCAATTAATATAGAAAAAACAGTTGAGCCTGTTAAAATTAATCAACAAGAAAATATATCTCATGCTTATCAAGGAAATATTACACACAATAATGATGTATTTTCTTCAGTATTTGGAAGTATTAGCAATAAAAATAGTTATCAAACAGAAGAAGAATTAGAGAAGACAAGTGAATTCTTATTATCTTTAAAAGATTTGCAAAGTAGATTGAATTCCTAAAATATTGATATTATGTTATAAGAGTTAGAAAATACTAAATTTAGTATTTTCCCTAAATTGAAATTTCAACCGCACCACCTGGTGCGGCTTTTTGATACAATAAAAGGAGCCATATCCCGGCAA
>CALVOV010000001.1 GCA_944350385.1 uncultured Bacilli bacterium | reverse complement strand
TAATAAAAATTAAATAATTATTTTCAAAATTAATACAGACAACAAAAATTAAAAAATTAAGAATTACATAAAAAATAACTTTAGTAACTTCTTCCATCATATCATGAAATTTATTCTTAAAAACTAAATAATTAGAACTAAAATAACTGATAAATAAAAGTAATAAAAATAAAAATATAATTAAAGAATTATCAAGATCTAATCTTCTAATTACATTATTTTTAATCAAAACAAATATAAAACTATATAAAATGAAGAAAATTAAATATTTAAATACAAAACTACATTTATTATACCAAGATATATGATTATCCTTTTCTATATAATCTTCTATCAATTTAATCATATTATCAGTATTACTTGTGAATTTTTTGGGTTTAAAATTTTTAGCCTTTGAAAGTACTTTACCTAATTTATTAAAATCATATAATCCTAAAATATAACCATCTTTAACAAATTCATCAATAATTTCCTTTTGATGATCATTAGTATGCTCTTTATATTTTTTTAAACGAGGAGCTGCAATTATTGTTTTTCCCTTTTTTAAAGCGGTTAAAATAGAACCAGCTCCACCATGAGTAATTACTAGATTAGCATTGTCAATTATCTCATCAAATTTATCTGGAGCAATCAAATCAAAAATCTCCATATTATCTGAAGTATATTTAGTATATCCAGCCTGAACAATAACTTTTTCCTTAATTGTTCCATTTTCTATTTCTTTATCAATAGCTTCCAATAAACGGTGAAATGATTTATCTTGAGTACCTAAAGTAACAAATATCATTAGAAAATCCACCCCCCATAAACACTATTTGGAAATTCTTTTTTCATACTTTCCCATTGTACAATAAATTTATCAGTTACAGGATATAATAATCGACCAGTAATAGTACCATGTTTTATACTAGCAAAAGTCTCTATATAAACTATTCTAGTACCAAAAATTTTACCAATTAAAGAAATAGGTCCAGCAGTATGTACACCTGTTGTAACTATATAATCAGGATGAATTTTAAAATATAAAAATACACTTTTGAAACAATTATATAACAACTTAAAAGGATAAGATACTGGATGATCTTTAGTACCAAAAACTAAATAATTTATCTTTTTACCATAAATATTTCTTAACTCTAAATTAGACTTAGTTTTTTCAGTAATAATATAATAATTATAATTATCAAACATCTTTTTTAATTGCATTAATTCATTTAAATGTCCACCAGTACTCGCAACAAATAAGACTCTTTTTTTCATAAAATCACTTCTTTTCCTCAAAAATATCAATCCATAATTTTATAACCTGATCACCTGTATATAACTTGGCTTCTTCATAAGCATTTTTTCCTAAAGTTTCTCTCAATAAAGGATTATCAATTAATTGAATTACTTTTTTTACATACTTTGAAAAATCTCTATCTTTAATTAAATAACCATTTTCACCATGATCAATTAATTCTCTGGCTCCTTCTGCTGAATCAAAGGCAATGCAAGGAACACCATGAGACATAGCTTCAATAAGCACAATACCAAATGATTCAGTATAAGAAGTCATTAAGAAAATAGAAGAATTATGTAAAATATCATCGATATAATCTTTATTTCTAAAACCATGTAGCTTGACTTTGTCTTGTAAATTATTTTTTTCAATATAATTTACTAAATTATCTCTTTCTGGACCATCACCAATAATATCTAAACACCAATCTGGCTTTACTTCATTAATTCTCTTAAATATTTTTAATAAATCTAAATGTCCTTTTTCAGGAGATAACCTACCAACGGAAATTAATCTATTTTTATTTAACCTTGAAGTATATTTAGGCAATTTATCAATTATATTTGGAATATAAAAACATTTACATTTGCTATTTTTTAAAGCTTCAGTATAATAATCTCTTAATTCTTTAGAAACCAAAACAAAATAATCTAATTTAGAAGCATATTTGACTATTTTATCAGCATATTTAAAATTACCATGAAAATGGTTATGTTCCCAACCAATTTTAATTACATTAGAAGGAGCATATCTACCTAACCAATCATCAAAAATATCACGTGTAGAAATAATATAATCCGCATCATTAGATTTAATATAATTAATCATCGTCTTCTTACGCAAACTTAGAATATCAACACTCTTTTTACCTTCCTTAGCAATATCAAAAAGATTTCTACTTTTGACAGCATCTCTAAATTGTTCTCTATTAGGTGCAACATCTTCAGTTAAATATTTAATAGATACTCTATCATCAATAGAAAAAGCTGGCTTATCATATAATTTATAAGTACAAGCAATCTCTACTAAATAATTATCAGCTAAGAGATTAGCAATAGCTACTATTGATTTTTCTATTCCGCCAAAACCCAAATGTAAAGAAAGTATAGCTACTTTTTTCATATCTATCACCAATATAATTATAACACACCACATTTATAAAAGAGAAGTTTATATGTAAACGTATAAAAAAAGAGCTTATCGCTCTACTGCAGTCTCATCCGCTTGTATATAATTTGCATCAAAAACTAAATTTATAACTTCATCATAAATAACCTGATCTACATTTGCATTATCATCATATGAAATTTCTAAATGAATTGTCTTAGTTTCACCAGCTTTTAACAAATCTTTCTCCTTTAAAGGTTGCCCATCAGCATAAGTAACAGAAAAAGTTAAATAATTTTCTTGTTCAAAACTAATACCATAAATTGAAAGGCTGCCAATCATCGCATCAATTGTTCCATCATTAGTAATATCTACATCAAATCCATATTTATCACCAGGTAATATTAGCTCTACATCAAAAGAAATTTTAGTACTATTTTCTGCAACCTTTGCAGGAGTAACTGCAATAATATTATTTTCTCTATCCTCAACAACATTTTCAAAATGAACATCCCAAGCTATTTTTCCAGTACCACCTAAACCTATGATAGATAAATTACTAGATAAATAACTATAACCAACTGAAATTATTAAAAGAATTAATAATAAAGCAATCAAAAAGCGATCTTTTTTATAACTACTATGCTTTTTATTATTATCTTTTTTCATAAAATCACATCCAATTAGCAACTATTTTTATTTTTTATATAATCATAAATTAACATAAAAAATTCAAAAGTAAATAAAATTATTAAAGGTATAATAGTTATACATATAAAACCAATTCTAGATAAACAAAAATTATAAATGTCAGCGATTTGATCTAATTTATTACCATTCCATTTACCAATAACATCAGAACCACTAATAGTAATAGAATCTGCACCAGTTCCTCTTACCATAAAAATGTAAGAGCTTTGATTATCATCAGAATAACCATCTAATATTTGACTTACTTTAACAACAATATTTCCTTCTTCATCAGCTGAATAATATGCAATAAAATTATTAATATGATATTCACTTAAATTCGACTCTTCAACAAGCAAAATATCCTTAGGTTCAATAGAAGTATTAACAACTTTATTATCAGCCACTATAAAATATAAATTATTAATCTTAACAAGATCATTTTCATTTTTACTAAAATTTAAAGCCAATATTATTATACCAAATATAATAGATATTATAGATATAAACAATATAATTTTTTCAATTGTTTTAAGCGACTTTTCCATATTATCACCTTATAAAGAAAAAAAGCATTTAAGCTTTTTATTGTTGATTTGGTGTTGAATTAACAACTGGTTCCACTACCGGAATACTTGGTGTTGGTGCCACTGCTGGAGTAGGATTAACAACAGGTTGTGGAGCAGGTGCTACAGGTGCTGGAGCTACAGGGGTAACTGTAGGTGCAACTGGAGTTGGACTAACAGGTTTAATTTCAGGTATTGCTGGAGCGGGTGCTATTGGTTTTACTTCTGGAGAAGAATTAACAATAGGAGCAACATGTGAAATATCTTGCGTATTTTCTAATGGATCCGCACCACCATATATTTGATGATTTGGATTAGTATTTAAATTAACTGTTCCAACTGCTGGATCTGCGCCACCATAAATTTTTGGAGCTTCAGCTGGTTTAACTTCTGCTACAGGAGTATCAACGATAGGTTTAATATCTAAAGGTGGAACAACTGGAGTTGGTGCTACAGGCTTAACTTCAGGTGTTACTGGAGCAGGTGCTACAGGTTTAACTGCAGGTGGAACTGGAGCAGGTGCTACAGGTTTAACTTCTGGAGCTGCTGGAGTTGGTGCTACAGGTTTAACTTCAGGAGCTACTGGAGCAGGTGCTACAGGTTTAACTGCAGGAGCTACTGGAGTTGGTGCTACAGGCTTAACTGCAGGAGCTACTGGAGTTGGAGCTACAGGTTTAACTTCAGGTGTTACTGGAGTTGGTGCTGCAGGTTTAACTTCAGGTGTTACTGGAGTTGGTGCAATTGGCGTAGGCATAGAATTAACCTCTGGAGCACCAGTAGAAGTAGTTTGTGCCACACTTGGTGTTGCATTTACAGTAGGCATAGAATTTACACTTCCTACTGTTTGTAGAGCATCAGAATTAGTTTCTGCCGTTGCTGTCTCCTCATTAGCTTCTGCTGCTTTCTTTGATTTTTTATTTGTTACTAATAATATAATTAATGCGATAACTAGTAGTATAACTCCACCAGTAATAAACATACCAGGTAAAGTTAAAAACCAATCAAATTTAAAATTCATAATATCAGACTCCCTCTATTCTTATAATCTAAAATAATGATAACAAAAAATTTATAATAATGCAAATATATTTTAAAAGAAAAAAGATGTAAATAACATCTTCTATATATTAAAATATTTCCAATACCCTATTTTACAAGGTTTAGAAGTAAATTCTAAATTTTCTTTAGTGGTTGGATGAATAAATTTTAAATAATAGGAATATAAACATAATTGTTCTTTATCTAAAATCCCATATCTTTGATCTCCAACTAAAGGATGATTTCTACTAGCAAATTGTACTCTAATCTGATGATGTCTACCAGTCTTTAATTCAATCTCTACCAATGACATGTCTAATTCTTTATTATATTCTAGTAATTTATAATCCAATTCAGCATATTTACCATCTTTACAAACAATAGTATTTCCATTATCCAATTTTTTTAAATTATCCTTTAAAGTTCCACTTTCAAAAGTTTTTCCTCTAACAATAGCTAAATATTTCTTACTAATAGTATGTTCTTGAAATTGTTTATTTAATCTACTAGCGGCCTTACTACTTCTAGCAAACACCATTATTCCACCAACAGGACGATCTAGACGATGAATTAGCCCTATATAAACATTACCTGGTTTATTGTACTTAATTTTAATATAATTTTTAATCATAGTAAGTAAGTCCAAATCACCAGTTGCATCACCCTGACTTAAAACATTAAAAGATTTCTCAACGACAATAATATGATTATCCTCATAAAATACTTTTAATTTATTCATTTTCTTCCCATCTTCCATAAATTCCGCAAGGTAATACCAAGTTATTTTCTTTAATAGGAATACCAACCTCACCACAAGAAATAGATCCCTTATATTTTCTATTTACTGTCATTTTCAATAAATTTTCTAAAACTTTAGGAGAAAGACCAGTAGTATAAGAATTAATTAAAAAGAACAAAGGTTTATCACTTAAAATATAGCAACAACGTTCTACCAAATAATTTAAATTCTTTTCAATATCCCATACTTCTCCATTAGCTCCACGACCATAACTTGGTGGATCCATAATAATAGCATCATAAGTATTACCTCTGCGAATCTCTCTTTCAACAAATTTTAAAACATCATCAACAATATAACGAATATGGTCTCCTTGATATCCAGAGTCTTGAACATTTTCTTTACACCAATCTACCATTCCACGAGAAGAATCAACGTGAGTAACATGAGCTCCAGCTGATAAACAAGCAACAGTTGCTCCCCCTGTATAAGCAAATAAATTTAAAACTTTAATTTCACGCTTGCTATTTTTAATTTTATTAATCATAAAATCCCAATTAACAGCTTGCTCAGGAAACAATCCAGTATGTTTAAATCCCATTTTTTTAATATTAAATATTAAATTATTATACTTAATTTTCCAACTTTCTGGAAGAACTTTTAAATCTGTCCAATGTCCTCCACCCTTATTACTTCTATAATAAACAGCATCAATAATATTTCTATATTTATCAATTAATTTACCATTATTCCAAATAATTTGAGGATCAGGTCTAAGTAAATAAACATTACCCCATCTTTCTAATTTTTCTCCACAAGAAGCATCAATTAATTCATAATCCTTCCATTTATCAGCTAATAACACATTATCACCCCATTAAATACTTTTTATTATCTAATTTATTTCTTCTACAGCAATTATTTCTAATAATACCGCAAACTTCAACTAAATATTGATTTAATAAATTATTAGAATCGAAGCCCACCCCACAACAGCGAACTTCATCTGTAGATAAATTATTATCTAAACTTTTTGTCAATAATTCATACGAATCAAAAACTTTATTAAAAATATTCTCAAGTTCCATCTCGTTCATTTCAGAGCAAGAACTGAATATCTTATATTGTAAATCTATAAAATGTTTTTTAGTACATAAACTATCAATACTTTCTTGATAATCCATAAAAGAAAAATCATTATAAACTTGAATTTTAGTATTAACATAACATTTATTTTTAAAATCTAAATTAAAATTAATTAAAATATCAAAATAATCATTAATCAATTCTAATTCATTATCAATTATATATTTTTCAAAAATAGCTTTTATAGGAGAAGATACTTCTTTAATATATTTATTAGATTGAATTTTAATTTTATCTATAGTCTTATCTTTAAACATCTTATTACTTAATTTAGAACAATTATCAACTAACTCAGCCTCATCTTTTAGGATACGATAAGTATTAATAACTTCATTAATATAAGAGTTCTTAGCACTTTTATATAAAAAATTGTTAAAATAAGAATCTACCATAACACTATCTATTTTTTTATATTTATGTTTTAATTGCCCTAACTTTAAATACTTTTCTGGTAATGAATAATTAAAAAGCATAATATTTTCAAATTTATTAATAACTTCATTAACATTTTTTATATTTTCTAAACCAACTTTTCTTCGATAACTATTATTTACTTTATCCAATTCTCCTAATATATACATATATATTCCCCCTAGTAATAATAGGACTTAAAGTAACCATATTATACCATAGGTTATATGAAAGAAAAAGAGCTTTTAATTATTAACATTAAAAACTCTACCATAATTAGTAATTAGTGTACTACCACTATAGGCCATTATTCTATCTTTTTCTTCAGTTAATTTTTCATCTTTTAACATTTCATATTTACAAGCAACATCAGCATACTTGTAACATTCTTCACTATTCGTAACCTGCATCCTATAATAACTCTTTTCAGTCTTTACAAATGTAGTTGTACTAGAACCATTATAATTAAAATCTAATATTTTAGAATCATAATCAGAACTATCATATAATAAGAAAGAATTTATCAACTTATAAACTTCATTCTCCTTAATAATTGTATATTGATAAATATTTCCATCTTCTTTTAATACATAATAAGTGCCATCTTTAGCATTTATTGTACTAGCTTTCAAAACATCATCTTCTTTTAATAATAAATCATATAAAACATAATCTTCATCATTAGTAGAAACTTCTGAAAAAGCAGCTACATTATTTGTACCACCAACATAATAATATTTATTATCCGTCCCTTTTAAAATAGATAAATCAAAAATTGCTTTTATCGAAACATCAAAATCTGGCTTTTTACAATTCATATCATTAGAATATACTTTACTCAAATTAGTTTCATAAATATTACCACTCTCAGTGATTAAATAATTACCAACGTAAAATTTAACTGGATCTTTTATTTCATCTTCTGTAGCAATCACATCACAAACAAATTCACTTTTAGAAAGATTAAATCCACTATGTCTAATATTTCTTATTGATGAACCATATTTATAGCTACAACCAATACAAATAAAAATAAAAATAAAAAGTATGATATATTTTACTCTTTTCATAAGTACCACCTTATCTTCATATAAAATATATCATACCTACACTAAATTTTAAAGAAATTCTTAAGAATATTATACACTTCTAATACTTCTAAATTATTATCACCCATATATGTACTCAAAGCAGACTCATAAGTACCAGATCCACTCTTTTTACCAATCAATTTTTTTATATCTTTTGTAACTAAATCAATACTCTCAATATCCGTAATAAAAGTTTTTGATTCTATCTGCATTATTCCAAGTTTTCTTTTTCTTCCTGTTATTCTAAAAATTATATTATCAAAATAGCGTAAAATCGGACTACGCTTACTATTATTAACAATCATAATAGAATAAATTGCTAATTTTAATTGTAAATCATTTACCATAATATCATTTAGATAACGTCTTCTCAATTTAGTAAACATTGTCAAAACATTACCCTCATCTAATAACTTATTAGTATGATAACTATTTTCAAATATTTTTTCTTCCTTAATAAATTTATAAATAAATATAAATAAGAAAGTCCATACTAATAATCTAAATTCTTCTCCAGTTAAAAATATCTGATCAACTTTATTGATAAAAACATTATTTAAAAATACGCCAAAGAAAATTAAAAGTAAATAATATAATAAATTAGCTTCATTTTTAATAAAGAAGTCTTCTTCTAAAATATAAGTAGTATACATAAAATCAAAAATAAATTGAAACAAAAAAATTAAAAAGATATTTTCATTCAAATAATCTAATTTTAAATAATTAAAAATAGTAGCAGTTATAACTAATAAGAAAATAGAAAACAAAGTATTATATAATCTACTTATTTTATACTTATGTCTTAAAAAATAAAGCAAAGTAAAAAAGATAAAACCAACTAAACAATAAATTAAAATTGTAATAACACTCATGTAATCACCTCTAAATGCCTCTTATTATAATCATTTTTCCAGATATTACAAGTAAAAGGTAAAGATGAGTAAAAAAATACTAACTATTTCTAGTTAGTTTATATTATGACGAATAAATATCGTTGAAATCAATTTGGTGCATGTGAAGGGACTTGAACCCATACATAGTTGCCTACTGTGGATTTTGAGTCCACCGCGTCTACCATTCCGCCACACATGCATAGGTAAATTATAACACATTTTAAATAAAAACCAATATAAAAATACTAATTTATTAAAAAAATTTTATAAATTTAACTATTTTTCCTCTTGATACTTAGAAGTATATAAATCTTTATCCTCATCATCTTCAGATTCTTCAATAAAATCATCTACACATGGTAAATCATCTTTAGTAGAAAGTCCAAAATAATCTAAAAATTCAGAAGTAGTATCATATAATATTGGTCTACCAGGCAATTCACTTCTTCCAACTTCCTTAATAAATCCCTTAGCTAATAATTTTCTTAGTATTGAAACACTACTTACTCCACGCATAGAATCTATTTGAACACGTGTAATTGGTGCATTATAAGCGATAATTGCTAAAGTCTCCAAAGCAGCTTGGCTAAGAACATTAGTCTCAGGATTTTCAATCAATTTTTGATAATATTCACGATGTTCACTCTTAGTAGTTAACTTAAATCTATTACCTAAAAAATCTATTCTAATACCACGATTTTCACTTAAATAATCATTTTTTAATTCCGTCAATAATTCATGCGATTCATCTTCATTAATATCTAATACTTCTTCTATTTGATCCAAAGTTAAGCCATCTTCACCAACTACAAAGAGTAATCCTTCCAATATAGCTTTCTTATTCATCATCAATCACCTCACAAATTATTTCACCAAAACTATCTTCCTGCTTAATAATTAATTCACTAGATTTAGCCATCTCCAGAATAGCCAAAAACGTTGCTACTATATATTCTTTAGAGGCAACAGGAAATAACTCAAAAAAAGAAATTCTTCGCTTATTTTTTAAAATATTTTTAATATCATGTCGTCTAGAAGAAACACTAATTTCATTAATGGTAACCTTAGTACTAAAAGGTTTACTATCTTTTTTTCTTGCTAAATAGTTTTTTAAAGCATTAACTAAATCCTCAACTTCATAAGTAACTTTAACTTCAACTTTCCCATCACTATAATTAGCAAAATTTTCTGGAGTTTTAGTATAAATCATACTTCTTATTTCTTCTTTTTCATGTAAAACTTTAGTTATTTCTTTATATGCTTGATATTCTAATAATCTTTTAACTAATTCATCTCGAGGATCTTCAGTAACTTCTTCACCATCATGTTCAACTTTAACATTAGGTAAAAGTAATTTAGATTTTATCTCAATAAGCTCTGATGCTAGAACTAAATATTCAGAAGCAATCTCTAAATTCATTTTTTCTTGTGAATCTAAATATGCCATATATTGTTCACTGATTTTTTCAATCTCAATATTCATAATATCCATTTTAGATTCTTTAATCAAATGAAGCAATAAATCTAAAGGTCCTTCAAACTCATTAATCTTAAATTCAATATTCATTCTACCACTCCGAACTACAATTAATTATATCATACTAAAATATGTTATAATAGAAATAATTAACTTAAATAAATAAAGAAGGAAGATATCATGAAAAGATTTAATATGCTTGATGAAGATTTTACATGTGAAAAATGTCATAGAAAAGTAACAGCTTTGGGATATACCGCTAGAGACCATTGTCCATATTGTCTATACTCAAAACATGTTGATATTAACCCTGGAGATAGACAAAATGAATGTAAAGGATTATTAAAGCCTATAGGAATAGAAAAATTTAAAGATACCTATAAAATAATTTATAAATGTGAAAAGTGTCATCAAGAACATAAAAATATTATGGCAAAAGATGATGATATGTCAGAAATAATTAAAATTTCTAAAGTAGATTAAAAAAAGTACTAAATAAATATTAGTACTTTTTTAATGCTTTGGTTTAAATACCAAACTAAATAGAAATGAAAATATAATCGCTGCAGTAATACCAGCTGCTGTTAAATCAAATATTCCCATCATAATTCCAATAAAACCATAAGTCTCTGTTTTAGCCAAAGCTCCATGAATTAATGAATGACCAAAACTAGTAATTGGTAATAGTGCTCCCCCTCCTACAAATTCTATTAAAAAATCATATATTCCAAAAAAATCTAAAAGAGCTCCTAAAATAACAAATAAAGAAGTTACATGTCCAGGAGACCAATCAGTATGATCAAGAATTAATTGAGCGATTAAACAAACAAAACCACAAAATAAGAATGATTTTAAAAGTAACATCAAATCGCCTCCAAACTTATTGCATGAGCAATAGAATTAATATCTTGTCCTTGATGAATAGAAGTTGGTGAAAATAAAGCACCTGTTGCGACAACTAAAACTTTATTTAATTTTTTCTTCTTTAATTGTTCAAAAATATAACCATAGCTTACTAAGGCACTACAAACTGGACCAGATCCACCAGCACGAACTTCTTTTTGCTTTTCTAAATCATAAAGCATAACTCCACAATCATTATAATTTTCTAAATCATAACCATTAGTACGCATATAATCTACAATAATTTCTTTACCAAATTTTCCTAAATCGCCACTTAAAATCAAATCATAATAATCCGGCTTTCTCCCTGTTTCTTCAAAATGACTTTTTAAGGTTTCGTAAACAGCTGGAGCCATAACTCTTCCCATATCATTAACATTACTTTGCTCATAATCAACAATTTTTCCTAAGGTAGCACAATCAACACGTACATTTGATCTTTCATTTGATAATAAGCAAGCAGCTGCTCCTGTTGAAGTAAAAGTACAACTATCTTGTTTAGGAGCACCATACTCTACAGGATTTCTAAATTGTTTTTCTGAAGAACTATTATGACTAGAAACTTCAACAATAGCATTATTTATAAATTCTCCCTCTATAAAATTAGCAGCAATAATCATTCCTAATACACTACTACTACAAGCGCCATAAACACCTATGAAAGAATTACCAACTCCGCTTGTTCCATAAGTAGATGCAATTATTTGATTTAATAAATCTCCACCAACTACTAAATCTATCTCATTCTTTAATAAACCACTTTTTCTAAGTAACAAAACTAAAGCATCCTTGACAAGCTTTACTTCTCCCAATTCAAAAGATTTTTCTCCAAAATACATGTCTTCATATGTTTTATCAAAATATCCTTTCAAAGGTCCATCTTTTTCCACTGGACCAGTAACAGTTGAAGTTTCATTTAAATAAACATTATTATATTTAAAAGTCATAATCATCCTCCTAATAAAAATCTTACCATTCCAAAAAACCAAGCAGATAGTACTCCATAAACAATAACAGTACCAGCCAACTTAAAGGCGTTTGAACCAATACCATAAACAAATCCCTCTTTTCTGTAATCTAAAAATGCGCTAGTCATTGAATGGGCAAAACCAGTAATAGGTATTAACAAACCACTTTTACAAAAACCAACCATCTTATCAAAAAAACCTAATGCTGTAAACAAAGAAGCGAAAAAGATTACTGTAATAATCATATAAGTAGATGCTGCTTGTCTAGATAAATTAAATAAATATATATATATTTCAATAAGTCCTTCACCAATAATCCCCATAATTCCACCAGTAATAAAAGCAATTATCGCATTCTTAGTAACATGACGATTTGATTTATATTTATCTGCAATCCTATCATATTTTGTATTTTTCATATCTATCACCATTAATAATTATGCACAAAAAAACTTAAGAATATTCTTAAGTTATAATCTTTTTTTCAATTTTTGCAGAATCTTATTCTCCTTTCTAGAAATCTGTACTTGGCTTATACCAGTTTTTTTACTTAGTTCTGTCTGCGTTAAATCTTGATAATATCTAGCTTCAATCAATTTTTTCTCCTCAGGGCTTAATTTTTTCAATTCTTCCTTAAGATCTATTAATTCATCTTTAATTGATTCTTTGTCGCTTACTAAATTATATAAGTCATTACCATCATCTTCATAAGAGAAATCTAAGCTTTGTACGTCTTGAACAGCAATTAAAACTTCATTAATCTTTTCCTCTTCTACATCCAAAAACAATGATAGTTCTAGTGTGGTTGGACTTCTTCCTAATTTTTGTGTCATAACTTCCACAGCCTTATTTATACTTTTATTTAATTTAACCATATCTTTACTAATCTTAACAGCTTTGCTTTCTCTAATAAATTTAGTAATTTCTCCAATAATATAATAATACGCATAAGTAGAAAATTTAACATTTAAGCTATCATCAAAACTATTTCTAGCTTCTACTAAACCAAGCATCCCAACTTGATATAAATCATCTAGATCATAATTTTTTCCATATTTATGGACAATACTATAAACTAAATTTTCATACTCTAATACACCCTCTACTTTTCTTCTCCTCCTATCTAAACTACATTTTAAATATAAAATAAGTTCAAATTTTTTTCTATCGTTTCGACAAACAAACAAAAAAACTAACATTTGTTAGTTTTTTATTTAAATTATTTTGCCATTTCTTCACTTTCATCTGAAGTATTAGTATTTTCACTATTACTTGTATCTTCTTTAGTATCTAGTATCGTCTTACTAACAATGATAACAGGTCTTACTGGCAATACTTTTGTAGAATCAGCTAAACAAAAATGTTCACCAGTAGATACATTTTCTTCCATCTCATCATCATTATTTGTTTCTTCACCTGATTCTTCTAATTCATTAGCCGAATCTTTAAAACAAATCATTATTGGATTATTTGCTTTATCAGTTTGATATACTGTATCAGTAACTGTTTCACTGGCATAGATAAACTTTGGAATATCATACTTAGTTATATCAACTCCAGGTAAAAATTCTGAAGAATTAGCTTTTGCAATTGTAGATAAATCTAAATATGCTAAAAGTCTTACTTCAACAATATCTGCACTATCACAAACTAGGGTTTTAATTAAATTTGTTTTATATGTTCCTCTTAAAAAACTATTAACATTACCATATAAAACATCGCTATCATTTACATCTTCATCACTTAATAAAGTAATATACTGTTCGTCTTTTTTACTATCATATAAAACATGCCACTTTGTACCATTCTTTAATGTCACAGCATCACCTTCAGCATATGCTGCATATGTGACATTTTCTTCTACAGGAGTTTCTGTTTCATCATCTTTTTTATTACCATTAACAAGCATATTGGTTACAAAAAATACTAATATAAAAGTTACTAAAGAAACTACACCGACTATAATCCATGATTTTATTTTTCCAGAAATATCAACTTCATTTTCCATATAAAGCCTCCTATAATAAAATATTACCATGAAATTAAAAAAAAATATATATAAAAAGAGATAAATCTATCTCTCTAATAAACTTAAACTAACTTTATTTTTCTCAAGATTAATATCATCAACATAACAATCTACTATGTCACCAACACTAAATAAATCTGAAGGATGTTTTATAAAATTTTTCGATAATTTAGATATATGTGCAAGACCATCATCATGTAATCCAATATCTATAAATAATCCAAAATCAACTACATTACGTACAGTACCTTGTAATTTCATTCCAATAGTTAAATCTTTAATATCCAATACATCACTCTTTAATATAGGTTGTGGATACTCATCTCGAGGGTCTAAATTAGGCTTTTTTAAAGATGCAACAACATCCTCTAAAGTATATATATCAGTTTTTAATTTATCTTTGTATTCTTCTAAATTCAATTTATCTAGTTTATCTATTAATTCTTCACTGCCAACTTTTGTAACATCTTCGCCAATATCATTTAAAATTTGTTTTGCCAAATCATAACTTTCTGGATGAATAGCAGTAGAATCTAAAATATTATCACCATCAGTAATTCTCAAAAAACCAATGGCTTGTTCATAAGCTTTATCAGTTAAAAGTTTTTTCTTTTTAATTTCATCACGAGAAGTAATCTTACCTACTTTTTCACGATATTCAATTATCTTATCAATAGCTTTTTTAGTAATACCTGAAACATATTTTAAAAGGGAAGCTGAAGCTGTATTTATATTAACACCAACACTATTAACACATTTTTCAACTACAAAGTCTAAAGAACTTGATAATTTCTTTTGAGAAACATCATGTTGATATAACCCAACGCCAATTCCTTCCGGAGGAATTTTAACTAATTCTGCTAATGGATCTTGTAATCTTCTGCCGATACTTACAGCGCTTCTCTTTTCAACTGCTAATTCTGGAAATTCTTCAATAGCTTGTGGAGAAGCACTATAAATTGATGCACCTGCTTCACTTACAATAACATATTGACATTTTAAATTATTTTCATGAATCATATCAGCACAAAATTTTTCTGATTCACGAGAAGCAGTACCATTACCAATTGCAATAACATCAACGTTATATTTTCTTATTAATTGTAAAACAACTTCTTTACTTAAACGAATTCTTTCTTCAGTATTACCATTTAAGAAAGGCTTTATTACTATAGAATCTAAGTACTTACCATTTTTATCAATAACAGCTAACTTACAACCATTAACGTAGCCCGGATCAAAAGCTAGAACTACTCTTTCTTTTAGTGGTGGAGTTAAAAGTAAAGCTTCCAAATTTTTACCAAAATTATCTATTGCTGCTGCCTCACCTTTTTCAGTTAACTCACTTCTTACTTCTCTTTCTACAGAAGGTGCAATTAATCTTTTATAAGAATCATCTATTGCCTCTTTTACAAAATTGACTACGAAACTATTTTGATTTTTAATTATTTTCTTTTCTAAAATGGCCAAAATTTCATCTTTATTTACATCTATACTAACGTTTAATACTTTTTCCTTTTCACCCCTATTCAAAGCTAAAATTCTATGTGGTTTTGTATATCTAATCGATTCACTATAATCATAATACATTTCATATGTCTTATTTTCATCAATCGCATTTTTCTTTAACGAAGAAACAATAATCCCATTTTTATAAAAATATGCTCTTACAATTTTTCTATAATAAGCATTATCACTAATCCATTCAGCTATTATATATTTAGCTCCTTCAATACATTTATTTTGATCTAAATCATCTTTAATAAACTTACTAGTTAAATCATTGATATTACCATTAGTTGGAAAAGACATTATCATCTTTGCTAATGGTTCCAATCCCAAAGCTATAGCTTCTGTAGCTTTAGTTTTTTTCTTTTCTTTATATGGTCTATACAAATCTTCCACTTCAACCAGCTTATTGCAATTTAAAATATTATTCTTTAATTCTTCAGTAAGCAATCCTTTTTCATCAATTAAACGAATAACATCCTCTTTTCTTTTAAGTAAATTTTCTTGATATTCATATACTTCATTTATTTTTCTAATTGTTTCTTCATCTAAAGCTCCCGTAGCTTCTTTTCTATATCTTGCAATAAAAGGAATAGTATTTCCTTCACTTAACATTTCCAAAACAACATTTACTTGTTTCTCACTAATATTTAAATCAAGCGAAATCCCTTTTACAATCAATTCATTCATATTAATCCTCCATAACAATAATTATTTTATCATAAAGAGAAAGACTTAAATACTTTATTGACTTATTTTTACAAAAGAAAAAAATCTAAATTAGATTTTTAACTTACTATATTTAATATTAAATTTCATTAACTACAATAGCATCTGTAGAAAGAGATAAATTCAAGCAATCTCCATTAACAGGTAAATCTTGAGCACTAATATCTGTTTTAAAACTAACTATTATTTTTATTCTTACACTTCCATTAGCCCTCACTATATCATTTTCTAATATACTATCACCATTTTCATAACTAACAACGTAATCAAGATATTTTTGTTGTTCTTCATTTAATGGACTCTTTGTTATATTAGAAATCATTGCATCAATTGTTCCATCATTAACAATATCAACATTAAATTCATAATAATCACCCGGTTTAGTAAATTTAATCTCATAATTTATTGTTTCATTATCTTCTTCCATAATTTTTGCACTTTCGATTGCTGCTACACTTCCTGGAGAAACTTCCAAATTATCAAAATAAATATCCCAAGTATTATTTAAAAAGGAAAATGAACCATTAATTGAAATATTAGAAGAAAGTACCGAAAATCCTATACTGATAAATAAAATAAGTGAAACTACTAAAAATATACTTTTTCTTTTTCTCATAATCATCTCATCCTATCATCATAAAGAAAGAGTAAATTAATCACTCTTTCTAATTTCACAAGTATAACCACTAGATTTTAAATTTCTTTCGATGTCAGAAATATTTTCATTTAATTCAAAATTAGGTAACTGCATAGAATATTTTTCATATAATTTATTTACTTGATCTAAATTTAAAGTAGTATAATCAATAGATTCAGAAGTAGTAACTAATCCATCAAACATATCACAACTAATTGAAGATCCTAAATCATTCTGATTTAATTCCGCAGAAAGACTCTTACAATTATTATAAAGTAAACTTAAACTATCAAAATCTAATGTTTTATCTCCTCTGGTAGTAACATCATAATTTAATGATTTTAATAATTTATTTTCAAAAGAAAACTCAAGAGCATAAATAAGATCAAAAGTATCATTACTTGTCTCTAAATTACAAGTTAAATAACCATCTAATATTTCAGTTTCATCTACTACTGGTGGTTTTTCTTCTTGCATACTCTGTAAAAATTGATTTATTTCTGGAAGAAATAAAATTGATCCAAGTAATACAAAGAAAAATAGTATCATAAAAAACACTTTTATCTTACCTGGTGGTTTATATTCAATATTTACTTTCTCCATCTTAGTATTCTCAATAATTGGTGGTTCTTTCTTCAAATCACCATTATTATCAACAATTACATCAGGTTGTATAGCAACTGGCTCTGAAACTAATTTTTCAACAGGCTGATTAACAAATGGTTTTAATATTCCATCTTCACCCATAACATTATTATTTTGGTTGACAATAGGTGGAGCAACAATTGGAACCTCTGAAACTTCTGTCTGATTTACTTGAGGAGAAACCGGAGGAACAGAAGTATTAGGCACACTATCTAGCGTAGAGTTAACATCATTATTAGGTAAATTATTATTATTCATAATTCTCAACTCCCTATTATATTCTTATTATAACATAATTATCTTAAACTTGAAATTTTTTCTTGAAAATCATCACTATTAATAATGTAACTTCCACTTGTCACGATGTCACAGTTATAGCATTTCTTAACAGTATTGCCATTTATTCCACCATCTACATTAATAATAACTTTTAAATTATATTCATTTAATAAATCTCTTATTTCATTAATTCTATTAGGAGTATTTTCTATAAATGATTGTCCACCCTCTCCTGGTTCGACACTCATTACTAAAACTTCATCTATTAATGGTAAATAAGGAACTAAAGCTGAAATTGGAGTATTTGGTTTAATTGACAATCCTACTTTAATAGAATACCTTTTAATCATTTCTAATAATGATTTAATATCCTTATCTAATTCTAGATGAATTATAATATATTCAGTATTTAATTCAGCATATAAAGGAATATATTTTTCCGGCTCATCAACCATTAAATGAACTTCTAATCTCTTTGAAGTATATTTATGAATATTTTTCATTTCAGAAAAAGGCATAGTCTTATTACGAACAAAATGTCCATCCATAACATCAACATGAATATAATCAGCATCAG
Organism: uncultured Bacilli bacterium; assembly: GCA_944350385.1. GTDB lineage: Bacteria > Bacillota_I > Bacilli_A > RF39 > UBA660 > RUG14891. The sequence continues at coordinate 120,849 of CALVOV010000001.1, read as the reverse complement.
TATTATCTAACTTTTTCAAATCATTAGGTATATTCTTACTACTTAAAAAAGAAACACTTACTTTCATCTTTTATTCTCCTCACCAATAAAACTTAAATAATTTTCATAGCGACTCTCTAAAATATTTTTCGTCAAAACAGCTTTTTTAACTAAACATTCTGATTCTTTTGTATGCGTACAATCTTTAAAAGGACAAGGAAAATTAGAAAATTCTCTAAAAGCATTTCTTATTTCATCGCTAGAATTTTCTTTAAAATCTAAAGCTGAAAAACCAGGAGTATCCATTACCTTGCCATCTAAAAAATCAAATAACTCAACAGTACGAGTAGTATGTTTGCCTCTACCTAAAGCTAAAGATACTTCTCCAGTTTCCAAATTCCAATCTTTATTTAACTTATTTAATAAAGTTGATTTTCCTGCCCCTGTCTGACCAGTAAATACGCTAGTCTTATTTCCAATCATCTTTCTAATACTATCAATATCTGTATTAGAAATAACTTCATATCCAAGACTTTTATAATAATCTAAAATATTCCATATTTCTTTTAATTTATCTCTTGAAACTAAATCCTCTTTAGTAATGATAATAATCGGTCTTACTTTATGTATTTCCATTAACACAATTAGTTTATCCAATAAATTCAAAGAAAAATCTGGATTAACTAAACTTGTTATCACAAAAGCTTGATCGATATTACTTACTTTTGGTCTTTGAAACTCATTCTTTCGTGGTAATACTTCTTCTATTAATTTTTTTTCTTTACTAAAAAGAACATAATCTCCTACTAAAGGAATAATATGTTCTTTTCTAAATATTCCACGACATTTACAAGGATAAGTTTCATTATTACATTTAACAAAATGTAAATCACTTGAAATTTTAATTATTTGTCCTTGCATAAATCCCCCTACTCTGTAGTATTTGTAATATTTTCATCTTTTTTATCTTCAGTATCTGTATCAGTATTAACTTCATCCGATGGACCAGTTTCTTCAGGCTTTTCTGATACTACTGGTTCTTTTGGCTTAACTGCTACTGTTATAGTAAATGTTTGACCTTCAACAATTGGACTATCTGGAGCACGATTTTGATCAATTATCTTTCCTGGTTCAACTTCATCTGTTTCTTGCTGTTCAACTTTTAAAATAAGATTATGCTCATCGCAGAAAGCTTGAGCATCTGCTTCACTCCATCCTAGGGCAGACATATTTGGAAATACATCAACAATATTTGGTATATATAAAATTATTGTATCTCCAGCTTTAACATGACTGCCAGCAGCTAATGACTGACCAATTATTTCTTGTTCACCAAACTCTTCATCATTAGAACCAACATCACGTTTTTCAACATTTACATTTAATCCATAATTAGTACTTAATATTGTTTTTACTTCGATATAATTTCTTCCAGTATAATCCTCTAAAACAAAAGTCTCATCACCAGAGGATTTATAAATAGTAACAACTGAACCTTCTTTAGCATTTCTATTAGCACTAGGATTTGTTCTAACAACTCGATTCTTTTCTATCTCATCACTAGCAACACTTTCAATTTTACTATTAACAATAAAACCTGCTTCTTCTAATCTATTTTGACAAGTACTAACTTTTAATCCTGTACAATCAGGTACTTTTACCTCTTTTTCAGAAAAAGTTGGAAGTATAAATATAACAAATACAAAAGCAAAAACTATTAACGCAACTATAATACTTAAAATTATAATAACTATTTTACTTTTCTTAGAAGATTTTTCCTCTTTTATATTTTCTTCAGTATCAACTATTTTTTCTTCTTTGGGTTCTTCTAATTCAATGATTTCTTCTTTTTTTTCTTCTACTTTTTTCTTTGGTTCTTCATGTTCAGGATATTTATATTTATAAGGTTCTTCATTCATTCTATCATCATCTAAAGCCGTTAATAAATCTTGATGCATACTACGTACATTATCATATCTATTTTTTGGATTCTTAGCTGTTGCTTTAATAATAATATTTTCAATACTTTGTGGAATAGCTGGATTAATTTCACGAACACTAGGTAAAGGATCACGCATATGCTTAAGAGCAATTTCTACAGCATTATCGCCCTTAAATGGTAATGAACCTGTCAACAATTCATAAAAAATAATGCCCATAGAATAGATATCACTTTTAATAGTAGAACCTTTTCCACTAGCTTGCTCAGGTGGCAAATAGTGAACAGAACCCATAACTGAATTAGTTTGTGTAAGTTGTGTAGCATTTAATGCCATTGCTATACCAAAATCCGTAATTTTAATTTGTCCGTCATCTTTAATCATTATATTTTGTGGTTTTAAATCCCTATGAATAATATAAGAATCATGCGCATGTGCCATACCTTCAGTTAATTGTAGCATAATATCAATAGCTTCAGATAAAGTTAAAGTACCCCTCTTTTTTAATAATTGCTTTAACGTCTTTCCCTCAATATATTCCATTACAATATAATATAGTCCGTCATCTTCACCTACATCATACATTTCAACTATATTTGGATGTGCTAAACTAGAAGCAGATAAAGCTTCACGTTGAAATCTTCTTACAAACTTTTCATCGTTTGACAAATCTCCTCTTAATACTTTAATAGCAACATTTCTATCTAGGATAGCATCATAACCTAGATAAACATTCGCCATTCCACCTTCACCAATTGAACGAATTATTTCATAACGTTCATTTATCTTTTGCCCCTTTGTTATCACTTAACTTCACCTTCTTCAAACCTAACTAAATATGCAACTGAAATATTATCTGTTCCGCCTCTATTATTGGCTTTTCGAATAAGTTTAACTACTTTATCTTCAACAGTTCCATCTCCTAATAAAACTCTTTCTATTTGATCTTTCTCAAGCATATTTGTTAAACCATCACTAGAAAGTAAAATTTGAGAAACATCCATATCACAATCAAAAATATCGACATCAACTTCTAAAGCTGCTCCCAAAGCTTTCATTAAAACATTTTTCTTTGGATGAACTGAAGCCTCTTCCTTTGTTAATTCTCCAGCACTAACTAGTAAATTAACGAGAGTATGATCATAAGTTACCTTATGTAACTTATCATCCCTAATAACAAAACCACTTGAATCTCCAACATTACCAAATAATAAATAATCTTTTGTTAAAATAGCTAAAACTAAAGTTGTTCCCATTCCTTTACTTTCAGGATGTGTCTTTTCATGTTGAAAAATCAAAGTATTTATCTCATCAACAGAATCTCTAATCCAATTAACCGCGTCTATTTTACTCATATTAATAAATGTTTCTTTAAAATGTCTTCCCAAATAGCCAATAGCTATACTACTAGCAACCTCACCAGCAGAATGTCCACCCATTCCATCAGCAATCGCTAGTAAATAATCATCTTCACTTGTTTTAACAATTATGACACTATCTTCATTATGATCACGAACTTTACCAGCGTCAGTTAAATAAAAAGATTTCATAATTCCTCCTTCTTACTTCTAAGTTGTCCACAGGCAGCACTTATATTTCTACCAAATTCTCTTCGTATTGTAACTGTAATATTATTCCTTTTAAGTATATCATAAAATTTCATAATTTTAATAGTATTTGTTCTTTTAAATTCGATATTATTAGTTTCATTATAAGGTATTAAATTAATATAACAATTCATTCCTTTAACCAATTTAGATAACTCTAAAGCATTACTTTCACTATCATTAATTCCTTCTAATAAAATATATTCAAAAGTAAGTCGTCTATTAGTTTTTTTATAATACTCCTTCAATGCTGGAATTAACTTTTCTAATGGATAAACTTTATTAATAGGCATTATCTTATTTCTAATTTCATTATTTGGAGCATGTAAGCTAACAGCTAAATTAACTTGTAAAGGAAATTCTGCAAATTCCTTAATTTTAGGAACAACACCACATGTAGAAACGGTTAGATGACGTGAACCAATTGCTAATCCAAATGGACTATTTATAATCGTAAAAAAATTCATTACATTGTCATAATTATCAAAGGGTTCGCCAATTCCCATTACCACAACATGACTAATTCTTTTTCCTAATTCTTCCTCAATCATTAATATCTGTAAAACCATTTCATAAGTTTCTAAATTACGAACCTTTTTTCTTCTACCAGACTCACAAAATTTGCAACCCATATTGCAGCCAACTTGACTAGAAACGCAAACGCTATTTCCAAAATCATGAAACATTAAAACAGCCTCAATATGTTCACCATCATGAAGTTCGAATAAATACTTTTTAACATCAACATCTTCTTGAACTTCCACTATTTTCAAAGGATTAAACTCGAAATCTTTTTTAATAACTTGATTTAAATCTTTACTTATATTAGAAGCTTCATCTAAGCTCTTTATCCTCTTAATATAAAGCCATTCAAATAATTGCTTTGCATGAAATTTTTTAGATCCAATACTTAAAAAATAATTTTCCATCTCTTCCAATGTCAAATTATAAATATTCTTCATGCATACCACCTCTACTTCACTTCTATATGATACCATAAAAACAAAAGAAATTATTAATTATTATTATCATTAACAATCTCTTTAACACTTTCAAAATCACTATATTTTAAATTTAATTTCATACTATCAGAACAAGTTCTAGTTGCAACACAATAGCTATCTAAAATAAACTCAATATCTGTAACTCTATTGTCAATAACACTAATCACAATTTCATTAGGTTTCTCTTCTACATCCAAATCTTGCATGCCTAAAATATTATTAATAGTTGCACTACTTATTTGATATCTATATACTTTTTTTCCACTTTGATAATTAGTAATAGAATCATAACTAGATTTCTTTATAATAGTATCTATTGAATCAGTTATATCTAATAAAGCATTAGGTTTACTAACAATAACACCATCGCTATAATATAAAAAATTTTCCTTATAATAATCACGATTTTCATTACCAAAAGAATAATTAAACCACTCTTTATCAGAATTCTTTTCTCCTTTTACATATGCAGTATAACTATCTACATAAAAAGTATAATCATACTTATAATTATCTCCATTATACTCAACAAAAGAAAATACATTTTCATTATCTTCTTTTCCATCCATAGTAGAATCATTTGGTGAAAGTCTTGCCACAATAGCAAGAATCAAAAAAAAGAAAAAATAAAAAGTAAAAAATAAAATTCCTCTTCCTCGTGGAGTCTTTTTTAAATTTTTAATTATTTCGATGACTTTTTTCATTATTTAAATACCTTTCCTATTAAACTTTCTCCTCTAAGACCATTTAAATAATCTTTAACTAACATTTTCTTTTTACCAGCCATTTTAATACACGTAATAACTATTTCTCCATCTTTAGTTGAAACGCCAATACCATCTTTATAAATTGCACATATTTCCCCAGGTCTAGAAGTAGCCTTTTTATTTCCAATATAACTATCATATATCTTTACTTCTACATCATCTAATAATGCATAAGCAGCAGGGAAAGGACATAAACTTCTAATATGATTAAATATCTCTCTAGATGTTCTATTAAAATCAATGTGTTCCTCTTCTCTTTTAATATTATATCCAAAAGTTACTTCTTCCTCATTTTGTTTTATACGTTTATTGGTTCCATTAAAAATTTTCGGTAATGTCTCCAACAATAAATCTCTTCCCATTAAACTCAATCTATCATGCAAACTTTCTAAATTATCACTATCTTCTATTTTAGTAGATTTGGTACTAATAATGTCACCATTATCCATTTTAACATCCATATACATAATAGTAACTCCAGTCTCACTGTATCCATCTAATATAGCTCTATGTATTGGAGCACCACCACGAAGTTTAGGCAAAAGAGAGGCATGAACATTAATACAACCAAATTTAGGAAAATCCAAAATAGCTTTAGGAATGATTTGACCATAAGCACAGGTAATAATGATATCTGGATTTAAACTAAGAATCTCTTCATAATCATTTCGTATCTTCTCAGGCTGAAAAACTTTAATATTATGATCAAGTGCTACTTTTTTTATTGGAGTAAAAGATAACTCTTGGTGCCTACCTATTTTTTTATCAGGTTGACTAACCACTCCAACCACATCATATTTTTCAATTAAACCTTCCAAAATAGGTACTGCAAAATCAGGTGTACCCATAAATATTATTTTCATAAATACCTCCTATAAATTAAATATTATAGTAAACACAACCCCAATAATAATCAATAAGGAACCAATTAAAATAAACAAAGTAGCTTTACCATATTTATTATTAAAATTAAATCCATCATCGATAAATTCTATTCCTTTAACCTTATTTTTTTTATTCTTCCTAATTTTATATTGATAATAACTAGGTAACTCACAAGAAAAATCTATTTTCTCATTAATATTATCAGTAACATAAAAATCATTATAAGTATTAAACAAATTATATAACGCCTCATCAAAATCAAAATCAAAATTTTCTTTATATTCGATAATACTATTTAATTTACTTCTCTTAATAAAAATTAAATATATATTATTACTCTCAGTATTATAAAAAGGCCAAATCTTTTTAAATAACTTAATAATTCTTTTCTTATCTTTATCATTTACATTTAGCTCTTTAAGAACAATACTTAAATTATCTAAACATAATTGTAAATCTTTTAAATAATAAGCATCTTTGTTTTTTGAAATAAAAGAATTATTGACAACTAAATCATATAAATAGATTGGTGAATTAATCGACTCCATACAAGCTTTAATAATATCAGTATTAAAAGTAATATTATTATTTTGACTTTCTAATATATTAAAATCATATCTACTTAAAATTTCGTTTAATTCTTGAACTTCAGGTAAAAATATATTTTTATTCAAACTTTTACCACGAATATTATAATAATCAACCCTACTAAGTCCTTTTATATAAAAACCATTCTTGATATAAACTTCGTAAACATATTTAAGAACAAATTCTTTTTTTTCTTCTTTTTCTTCAGGAGTAATCCCTAACTTTTTTAAAATGGTTTTTCCAATTATCTTAGAAACTCCATAATTAATATCATCTACATTATCTAATCTTTTTAATAAAGTTTCAAATGATAACATAAACTCTTTTAAATATTTATGATCAGTAATAAGCATTTGATATTTAAACAAAGTATCATAAAATAAAAGTAAAATTCTCTCTTGTAAAACAAACTGACTTTCTAAAACTTCTTCAATAGTTTTATCATAATATTTTGGATTATTAAAAATCTGCATCAATAAAGATTGAACTTCTTTTGTTTTGATTAAATTATCAAGCAAATTAATCACCACCTATTTAGTAGAAAAATATTGTAATAAATAATATGCCGAACCAATAACAATAAAGACAAATAACAAAAATAAAACTAATTTAACAAATACATTATTTTTATCAAAATATGAATCATAACTAGTTTGCGAATTTTTCATTAAATCTTCATATGCTTCACGATTTTTCTTATTAATTTCTAATTCATTTTGATTACTATTTCTACTCTGATTATTTGATGTTTCTTTATTATGTAATTCTTCTTTTTCATTTTCCTTCTTCATAAATGAATCATCAAAAAAAGCCATGGATAACACCTCTATTCTATTAAATAGAATATCATAATTTATAACATTTGACTAGGATTAAAATCTATATCGATTTTTATATTTGATTTACTTTTATAATGACTTAATATCTTATCTAAAAATAACTTCAAATTATCGCATCTTTTATACTTTATTAAAATTCCCAACCTAAATATATTATTAATCTTAAAAAGAGTACATGAAGTTGGACCTAAAACAATGATATTATTTAAATTTTTTTCTATACTTTTCTTTATTTTAGCTGCTTCTAAAGAAATGAATTCTAAATCTTTACCACTGATACGTATAAATGTAAGATAAAAGTATGGAGGATACTTTAATTTTTTTCTTATTTCCATCTCATATTTATAAAATTTTAAATAATCTTGTTCCTGTGTATATCTGATAGCATAATGATTAGGATTATATGTTTGAATAATCACTTCACCACTATGCTCACTACGACCAGCTCTGCCAGCTACTTGATTAAGCAAAGAAAAGGTATTTTCGCTACTTCTAAAATCTGGAAGATTTAAACTAGTATCAGCATTGATAACACCAACTAAAGTAACTAAGGAAAAATCTAAACCTTTTGCTACTATTTGTGTGCCCAATAAAATATCATACTCATGATTTTTAAAAGCTTCTATCATTTTTTGATGAGATCCTTTTCGCGAAGTAGTATCATAGTCCATTCTTAAAATACGTGCATCAATTAATTTATGAAGCTCTTCTTCTATCTTTTCTGTACCGCATCCTAAATCATGGATTGATTCTTCACCACAATTAGGACATTTCACTAATTTTTTTTCAGCATATCCACAATAATGGCATCGTAAAGTATTAGAAGATTTATGATACGTAAGGGTTATATCACAATTTGGGCACTTAATAGTATGGCCACAATTTCTACAAGTGATAAAAGGAGAATAGCCACGTCTATTTAATAATAAAATTATTTGTTCTTTCCTTTCTAGACGAGAATTTATAGCAGATATAAGAGCATTAGAAAAATGTCCAAAATTTTTACCTACTTCCTTATTTAAATCAACAACAGTTACTTTTGGTAGTGGTTTTCCATTGACTCTGTTTAATAACTTTAGCAAGTGATAATTACCCTTTTCTGCTCTAGCAAAACTTTCCAATCTTGGAGTAGCACTACCCAAAATAACTTTACAATGATGATATCTGCTTCTCATAATTGCAACATCAACAGCATGATAACGTGGATTAGCATCTGATTGCTTATAGGATTCACTATGCTCTTCATCAACTATAATAACACCAATATTAGTTATAGGAGCAAAGATAGCACTTCTAGCACCAATAACTATGCTAGCTTCACCTCTAGCAATTCTTCTCCACTCATCGTATTTTTCACCATCACTTAATGCAGAATGTAAAGCAGCTATTGACTTACCAAAACGTTCTTGAAATCTATGTACCATTTGTGGAGTCAAACTTATTTCAGGAACTAATACAATACATCCTTTACCTAATTTTAATTGTTCCTCAATCAACTCCATATAAACTTCTGTTTTTCCACTACCAGTAACACCATATAAAAGATAAACTGAATCATTTGTATTAATAACTTCTTCAACAACTTTTTTTTGATCTATAGTTAATTCTTTTTTTGATAATTTAGAATCAGAATAAGTTAATCTATAATGTTCCCTTTTTTCCTCTACAAGGATTTTTCTTTTAAGTAAGGTATTTAAGCTACTTAGGCTAATTGCTTTTAATTCTTCTCTAGAAACACATTCTTTCTCTAAACAACAATCAACTATTCTTCTTTGACTATCATTAAATTTTTCTTTTGTAATATTAACATTATTTAATCTATAAAAAGTATCAAATATTATATTATTTTTACTATTTATTTTTGCTTTCAAAGCTTTTGGCAGCATAACTTGATAGCAACTAATCAAGGTTGCTAAATACTCTTTGCTTAATGCTTTACCAAGTTGTAATAATTCATTATTTAAAATAATATCGTGATCTTTAATACTTAATATATCTTTTAACTCTATATCAGAAAAATCTTTAATTTCTAAAACAAATCCATCTAAGGTCTGTCTTCCAAAAGGTACTTCAACTCTAATGCCAATTTTCATTTTATCCTCTAAATTTTTTGGAACATTATAATCAAAAATTTTATCTATATTTTTATTAGATAATTCAACTAAAACTCCTGCTACCATTATTGCCTCCTCTCTTCAAGATATTATAACATACTACTATATTTTAATAAAAAAAATAGAACAATATGTTCTATTTTTAACCAAGAGGTTCACCAACAACTTCTTCTACACTAAATTCATAATCAACAGCATCCATTACTTTATGTAAAATTGTTATTTCAATTTCTTTAGTAGTATCTAAAGTCATAGCAAAGAATTTCTCTGATTTAGACCCATCTTCAAAAATAAATCTTATATTTATGCCAGTATTATTATATTGCTTTGATCCATTATTATTTAAAATAAATTTAACATGAGCCATATCTTCATTTTCTGAATCAAAATACAATTGTAGAGAATTTATAGAATAATCACCATAAGTATGAACTTTATTAAAAGCTTCACTTGAATTTCTTCTAACGCCATTAGCATCAGTAACTACATTTTCAGTTATACCTTTATTAGTTATAAATTCTGGTATTCCTAATACTTTATCATCTTCTTCTTGACTAGTTTGTTCTTTCTCTGGCTGCTCAGTTGCAGAAGGAATATTCATATAAAATAATACTCCTCCTACAGCAACTAGAAAAATCGCAACTATCAATAAAATATATTTGATTTTATTTTTCATAAACATCACCAATCCATATATCTAGTACTAGACCAGCCATTACATGCTGAACTTGAATATCTATCATTATTATCCCAACAAACTCCATTACCATTAAACCATGCACGAATCCAAATTGGGTTATCTGCATTACAATATTTCCAGTCAGTATTTGATCCTGTTGTTCTAAGATAAGATTGATAATGTGTAACTCCAACTTTACTTCCACTACAAGGAGAATTTCTTTGAATTAATCCAGTATCAGAAGTTACCCTAACATTTCTATTTAATAATTTTAGATTAATAACAGTATAATAAGTAGCATTACTACTAACTTTTTTACTAGTATTAGCACCCCAACTTGAAGAAGTAGCACCACTGCTTGTACTCCAACCTTTTACATCTAAAATACTACTATAACTATCCCCAGTTTTGTTTGTTCCCCCAAGATTTGGTATAGAAGGAGAAGTTATAGAACAACCAGAGTCAGAATTCCACATTGTACAACTTTTAGAAGAATTGCCCATCCATGCAGCTTTATTTCTATTAAATGTAATTGTAATTGTCTTTTTCCAAATAGCATAAAGAGTAACATTAGAATTGCCAGAATAACTATTTCCCGGTTGATAAGATGCAGTATGTTTTGTACTTGAAGTACCCCAACCGACAAAAGTATAACCACTCCTAGATGGTCTAGTACCACTTAATTTTATTGCAGTACCATGTGTTTTAGTCTGTGATCCTGGTGCTCCACTACCACCATTAGCATTATAACTAATTGTATATTTTTTCAAAGTCCATTGTGCAGTTGCTGTAACTGTTCCTCCATTTGTACTAGTTAGATTTTTAACTGTGGCTCCAGAACCATAATTAGTACTTCCTATTTTCCAACCTGTAAAATTATAATTTGTTCTAGTAAATCCATTACCTCTTAAAGTACAGTTAGAACCATATTTACACGTTGTATTAGCAGTACTTCCACCAGTATTTCCATTTCCAGCATATTTTATTGTATAAGTATTAGCAGCCCATTGTGCGGTTGCTGTAACCGTTCCTCCACTACTACTAGTTAAATTTTTAACTATAGCTCCAGCACTATAATTAGTACTTCCTATTTTCCAACCTGTAAAATGGTAACCTGTTTTACTAAATCCATTAGTTTTTAAAGTACAATTAGAACCATACTTACATGTTGTATTAGCAGTACTTCCACCAGTATTTCCATTTCCGGCATATTTTATTGTATATGAATTACCACTCCATTGTGCTGTTGCTGTAATTGTGCCACCATCAGTAGTAGATAAATTTTTAACTGTAGCTCCAGCATTATAATTAGTACTTCCTATTTTCCAATTATTAAACTTATAACCTGTTTTACTAAATCCATTAGACCTTAAAGTACAATTAATACCATAATAACAGGTTGTATTAGCAGTACTTCCACCAGTATTTCCATTTCCGGCATATTTTATTGTGTAAGTAGTTGATATGTAAACAATAATATTCATAGAAGTCTTATTATTAAGTTTATCATACATCGTAACAGTACCATATCTAGCACCACGTCCTGAAAAAGTTTTATCAGTAACACTAGAATTTGTAGTACTTCCACCAGCATAATTCTTTACTAGATTAACATTCTTGGTTTCATTCCACTTCCATTCCTGCTTAACTATTCCACTTGTATCATTACTATCACTAAAATCAAAATAATAACCATAATTTTGCCAAGTAGTTATAGAGGCATCACTATTTGTCTTCGTTAACAAAACATTTCCAGTCTTTGAACTTCCATTTAATTTATATATTTTAACAACTATATTTGGTCCAGTATTATCCAAAACAAATGGAGCACTTGTCTTGCTCATGGTTGTATGATTTCCAAGAGAATCAACAACGTTAACAGGTGTAACTACCAATCTTATATTTCCAGTAACATCATTTGGCGTATTAACTGTGAAACTAAGTGAAGAATTATTATTTGTCATCAGATTACCAAAATCATGTGTTTTTTCACTACCAATAGTAGCATTACTTTCATTAATCCATTTATATTTAATCTTTTGATTTGCACCTAATCCATAGTCATCAGAAATTCTTATCGTTACTTGTATATATTTGTTAGGAGAAGAATTGCCATCTGGAGTTAAAACTATATTAGGTCCACTCTCGTCAATAGAACCATCACAACTGCTACCAGCACCATTAATTTCTGTTTCCGTCAAATAAACAACATAATCGAAAGTGTCATTAGCCTTAGTAACCCTCGTAAATATATTGTCTGGGTTAACCTCGGTAAAATCTGAAAAATCAATTGGATCTAATAAATTAGCATCAACTAACTCAAGATATTTAATATCTACACATCCACTATTTTGATTACCAAAATAATCTTCTTGATTTGAATCCATAAATAATTTTGTAGCAGAAGAAATTGCATTTCTATGAACCTGTAATCTTGATGATCTCAAAGTACCTTGCACATTACTAATAATAGGCAAAGCAACTAATGTAATTACCCCTAAAATTGCAATAGTAACAATAACTTCTACTAATGTAAAACCTCTTTTACTCTTATTCATATTAAACACCTACTATAGCTATTTTATCAAATTATATAAAATTAATAAATCTATTTTTTATTTTTTTTTACAAAAAAAGAGACTTTAAAAAATAAGTCTCATTATATCATTAATAGTAACCACAACCATTAAAAGCATCAATAACATTAAACCAACCGCATGTATCTTGTTTTCTAATTCTGGAGAAACTGGTTTTCTTCTAATCATTTCAATGATTATAAATAATATATGTCCTCCATCAAAAGCAGGAATTGGAACTAAATTTAAAAATCCCACATTAATACTTAAGTAAGCAATTAAGAACAAAATATTTTCAATTCCAGCTTTACTTTGCGATCCCACTACAGAATAAATGCCTACTGGCCCAGATAATTGATTCAAACCAATATCACCAGTTACCAAATATTTAAGAGTCAATCCCATTTGTTTAATTAATGAACCAAATTTTACAAAAGTATATTTAAAAGCATTAACAATACCATGAGTTCTAGTTTGTTCAATAGTAATACCAAAATAGTATCTACTTTCACCATCTTCTTCAACTTCTTTTGGTTTTACTTTATAGTCAACTTCATAACCATTAGGTTTAACAACTTTAATACTATTTTCTTTATTAACATCAGCAATTGCTAAATATAAACTAACATCGTCACTATTTTTAATTTCATGTCCATTTATTTCAAGAATTTTATCACCTTTTGAAAGACCAACTTCTGCAGCTGGATAATCTTCAGTAACAGTAGAAATTACTGGATCCATAGTAGTTCCACCCCATACTAAAGCAATAAAAAATAATAAAACTATAGCTAAAATAAAATTATTACCAGGTCCAAAGAACATTATTAAAAATCTTTGCCAACAATTTTTAGATTGCAATCTTTTTTCCTTAGGTATCTTTTCATCATCATCAATTTCTAAATCTTCACCGGCCATAGAGCAAAATCCACCAATTGGTATCAAACGAATATTATATTCTGTTTCACCTATTTTTTTGCCCCATAACTTAGGACCCATACCTAATGAAAATTCATAAACATATACCCCTGCTATTTTAGCCCAAGTAAAATGGCCTAGCTCATGAATAAATACTATAACGCCTAGAATAATTACAAATAGGAATAAATTCCATAATACGCCTAACATAAAACCCCTCCTATATAATTCTCAATACTATAATAAATGCTAAAACTACAAATATAATACTATCAAAGCGATCTAGAATACCACCATGACCGGGAATCAATTCTGAGAAATCTTTCTTGCCATAATATCTTTTTATTGCTGAGAAAACTAAATCACCTAATTGACCAATTAAAGATAAAGCAATTGTTATAAATATAATTGTAAGAAGAGGCATAGAAGGATTGATAACAGTATGATAAAAAGCAACACTAATAAATGTACCCATAAATGTGCCACCTAACAATCCTTCTATTGTCTTCTTTGGAGAAATACTAGTTAGCTTATGTTTACCAACTAATCTTCCAGTAAATAAAGCAAAGGAATCAGTCATAGTAGTAATCAAAAATAAATATAAAATATATCTAAGATCATAATTACGAGTTACAATCAAAAGATTAAAACTAAGCCCTATAAATAAAACTGAACTAATTAAATATAATGCATCATTAATACTATATTTTTCTGAGTTATTAATAAATACCAGTGGTGATAGAAATACAAATATGATAATAGACATAACAATATAATCCATATTATATTGAAAATCAATAGTTGATGTTGAATGAAGTGTAAAGAATATTACCAATATATAAGCAAATAATTTTATCAACAAAGGAAGTTTTTTCTTTGTTTCTTTAATATGAATTAATTCATAAAAAGCTAATACAGCTATTAAACCCATTAATATGGAAAAAGGAATTCCACCTATTATTAAAAGTGGTAAAAATATAACAACTAATAAAATTGCACTTAACACTCTAGATTTCATTTTTTTATTCCTCCAAATCTTCTATCACGATTATTGTATTCTTCAATAGCTTTATCAAATTCTTCTGGTCCGAAATCTGGAAAATAAGTTTCTGGAAAATAATATTCTGCATAACTTGATTGATATAACATAAAGTTACTGATTCTTTGTTCTCCACTAGTTCTAATAACAAAATCTAGAGGAGGCAAATCTTGATATAAATTTTTCTGAATAAATTCAGGAGTTATATCATTCAAACTTATTTCTCCATTTTTGTATTTTTCACATAACTTACGAGTAGTATCAACAATTTCCCACTGCCCACCATAATTTATACAAAAATTTAATACTGGTCCAGTATTATTTTTAGAAGATTCTTCAGCTTTTTTCATAGCCTCTAATACCTTAGCAGGTAAAGGTTCTTTTCTTCCAGAAAAAACTACACGTGCATTAGCCTTCATAATTTCATCAAACTCATCAGTAAACATTTTAACAAATAAATCCATTAAAAAATCTACTTCTTTTTTATCTCTTTTAAAGTTTTCAGTTGAAAAGATGTACATTGAAACAAATTTAACCCCAACTTCACTCATATACTTCATTAATTTTTTAAAATTATCTACACCGGCGCGATGACCCATACTACGAATTTGACCACGTTGTTTAGCCCATCTACCATTGCCATCCATTATAATACCTATATGATTAGGTATAACTAAATCTTTTCTCATATCATTACCTCTTAATAATTATAATATAAGAACAAAAAAAAAGAAAGTCAAAAGACTCTCTTAAAATTTATCAATATCAATTTTAACGAATTTTCCACCTTCGAGTGAAGAAGCAGTTTGAACAAGAGTTCTTAAAGCACGAGCGGCATTGCCATTTTTTCCAACGACTCTACCCATGTCTTCTTCTGCTACCATAACTTGAATAAACATGACATTTTCTTCATCTGTAGGAAATTCTTTAACACTAACGCTATCTTCATTTATAACTACAGATTTAACTAAATTTTCTGTTAATTTTACTAAATCCATAAATTAATTTTCCTTCTTTGACTTAGAATCAGCGTATTTTTTCATAATACCAGCTTTACTAAATAAATTTTTAACTGTATCAGTTGGAACAGCACCATTATTTAACCATTTTAAAGCTAATTCTTCATTAATCTTTACTGATCCTTCACCAACTGGAGCATAAGTACCAATTAGTTCAAGATATTGTCCATCTCTAGGGCGACGTGAATCAGTAGCAACTATTCTATAAGTTGGTTTCTTTTTTGCACCCATTCTTGTTAATCTTAATTTAACTGCCATATAACTATCCCTCCATTTCTAAAAGCTATATAAATTATAGTAAATTATAACTTGTTTGTCAACCTTTTTTTGATAACACTACTTTTCTAAACCATTCCTACAATAACCATAATCTTCATATAATAATTCCTTTAATTCTGGTGCTATATGAACTTTTTGATAACCATCACGCTTTATCTCTAGTGGTTCAAAAATAATCTTTTGAAAATCACTTTGAAATTCTACTGTACTACTTTGATATGCTCTAGAATTAGTAAACAATATATTAACTAGTTCTCTTTGCTCTTCACTTAAAGTATCTAGGCTAAAACTTCCATCTAAGAATTCAGGAAAAATAGTTTCTAATAAAGCCATAGTAGTAACTACAAAACTTTTATTATCATCAGAAACAGATACTAGTTTTTTAGAATAATCACTAGCATATAATTCTTTCAAATATTCTCTAAGTACTGGTACAGCCTCAGCTTTTAATTTTTCATCTCTTCCAAAAATTTCTCTAACAACATTAGCTGCATAAAATTTTTGTAAAAACCCTAAAAAATCATCAGGATTATCTTTTAATACTTTCTGCATAGAATTTTTTGTTTTAACATATTCTTTATCAATTAACATAATCTATCCCCTATCGCGATAATACTTTATCAAAATTAATAAAATTAGTCAAATAAAAATAACCATAAGGTTATTTAAATTTTATCTTCTATATAATTTTCATTTACTTCTTTATCAATAACTTCATCAACTTTTGACTCTTCTAATATTTCCTCCCAAGGGTCTTCATCCATAGTAGCTTCAATTTTAACTTTAATATCTCCTACCAATTCAATTCCTAACTCTTTTTCTATTGTATAATTAATATTATTATTATTATCTATTTCAGCTTTTATACAATTAGGCTGTTTTAAACTTCTAACAATTATTTCTTCACTTAAGACATCATCATCTACACTACGCATGTGTACTGTTTCAGTGTAATTATTTGTCTGTCTAACAACTTCAGTTTTACTATCATTATCATAAGAATACCAAATATTTATATCATAACTACCATTAATATTTATAGTGTTACCATTTTTAACACCATTAAAATTATGATTAATTATCCAGCACCCTAAAATAGTTGAAGGCTTATTTTCCAAAGTAATTGTATGATTAGAAGTAAAAGATCTTTTTCCTTTAGCTATCACAGCCTTAGTAACAATCTCTCTATAATTTGCCATAAGTATTCCTCCCTAAAATAATTTATGCAAAAGAAAGATTTTATTGCATATAAAAAAGTGAATAAATCACTTTTTATTCAGCATTTACATAAATTTTTTCACGGATAACTCTAACTAACAAAAATGAGCCAATAATTACTAAAATAGTACAAAATCCATATATAAATAAATTTAATATACCATTTTCTGTAGCTATTTCTGTTGGAACAACTTTTTTCTCAACTTCCTGCATAAAATACTTATCATAATAATTATTTTCGATAATTTCTTGAATATTGCTATATCCAACAAAATTTAATCTTTTAATAATTTTATTATTTAACAAAATACTATCATTACTAACATCTGTTTGATAACCATCAACTTCATATACTTGATTTTTTGTTTCATCAGCAGAAGAATAAATAGTTGAATTTAAATAATAATCTAAATAAATAGGCATACCTTTAGTAAATTCAGTAGTATAATTAGAAACTGCATTATTATTAACTAATTTATATTCAAAATTAGCAAAAGGTTCAGAATAACTTTGCCCAATTAATAAAGGCATCAACATATTTGTTCTATTATTTACTGAAGTACTATTTTCAATGATATTGTTATTACTATTATCATAAACATCTTGATAATAATAACTTAATCCACTAGGAATACCATTTATAGTATAATCTACCATCATTCTAATAAAATAATGATTATCATTATCAACTATATTTATTTTACTCTTTAATAATTCTAAAATTTCATCTTTAGTGATATTTAAATTTAATATTATATAAGTACTATTACTTTGAATAGCAGAATTAGAATTATCTACCATATCATAATAAGAAGGATTTATTGTATAACTATCAGGTAAATCTAATGAATAAAGTAATCTCTTATTATAGCCATCATAATTGTTATCAGCATCAAGTTTAGACCTATAAACATCTAAATGAATATTATTTATTGTATATGTAAAACCATTATATTGATATGTTCCACCTAAAGCAAAAGCATTTTTATTTCCAAATAATAATATAGTAATCAAAACAAAAATTATTTTACTAATCTTTTTCATTAAAGACACCTACCTTAATAAAATATTATCATTTTTAATTAATTATATCAATATAAAAAGGGACATAAAACTTATGCATTAAAAAAAGCTATTTCTAAAGTATCTTTAACTTCACGACTAATATTAGAGGATTCTCTGATACCATCAATACTCATAAAAATATATTCATCATGCTCAGTAAGTAAAATATCTCCATCAAAAACTTCAACTAAAAAGTTATACTGACGAGCTTTTTTTCCACTACTAGATAAATAATCAAAACTATTAATATAATATTTGATTTTTTTAACATCCAAATTAGTTTCCTCTTTAATTTCTCGTTTAAGTGATTCTTCTATAGTTTCATTTTTTTCCATATTTCCACTAGGTAATTCGCAAATGCCACCCATAAAATCATCTTGTTTTCTCTTTAAAATAAGAACTTTCCCAGAAGAATCCATAATTACTCCACCAACAACTATTTTCTCTATTCCGTCATCATGTGCTTTCTTGATTAAATAACTAAAAAAATCCATAATCATACCTCCAATTAAATAATATCATAAAAACAAAAAAAGAAGGATTATTTTCCTTCATTAAATAAATTATCAAAAAAATTATTCAATTCATCAACAACATAATTAATTTTTTCATTTACTATAGATAATTTTCTATTATATTCATAGTATATAGGAATATTATTTAACTCTTCTTTTAGATCAACAATTTCTTTTTCTATATCTTGATTTGCAGTACGTAGATATTTTTTTTGTAAAGATTTTATTTTTTCTATTTTCAAAACAAGATCTGTATTCAAAGACATCTTTTGACGAATTGCTAAGCAATCTTGATATTCTTGACTTTCTACGATTGAATTGACAACTTCTTCTACTGCCTTATCTATCAATTTTTCCATCTAAACTCCATGTTTTTGCATTAGTAATATGAACAGGAACTATACTACCTACTTCTATTTCTTCATCAGAAGAAAAATTAATAAGTTTATTAGTTTCACTATAACCATAATACATATTTTTCTTTTCAGAAACACCTTCAACTAAAACTGAAAGTACTTTTCCTTCTAATTTTTTATTATTTTCCAAGAAATATTTATTAACTACTTCATTTAATCTTTGAAGTCTGTCTTCTTTCTCCTTTAAAGGAGTATTATCTTCCAATTTACAAGCTGGAGTTCCCTCTCTAGCTGAAAAAATAAAAGTAAAAGCATTATCATATTTACAATACTCAACTAAAGATAAAGTTTCTTCAAAATCTTCTTCTGTTTCTCCAGGAAAACCTACGATAATATCTGTACTTATTGTTACATTAGGAATAATTTTTTTCATTTTATCAAATAATTCCAAATAACTCTCTCTAGTATATCTACGACCCATTTTCTTTAAAATACTACTAGAACCACTCTGCACAGGTAAATGTATACTAGACATAATATTTGGATATTTAGCAATTACTTCTATCATATCATCAGTAAAATCCCAAGGATGTGAAGTAGTAAATCTAATTCTAGGAATTCCTGTTTTAGCAACATCTTCCAACAAGTTAGCTAAATTATAATCATCATATAAATCTTTTCCATAAGCGTTTACATTTTGACCTAATAAAGTAACTTCCTTATATCCATCTTTAACTAATTCCTCAAGCTCTTTAAGAATATCCTCTTTTTTTCGACTTCTCTCACGACCTCTAGTATAAGGAACAATACAATATGTACAAAATTTATTACAACCATAAATTATATTAATATATGCTTTAAATTTATTAGCTCTTATTACTGGTAATCCTTCCACCATATCAGCTTCACGACTTAAAACCTCTATCTGTTGCTTATTTGTTTCAATAGCTTTATCTATAATCTCTGGTAAATCATATAAATTATGTGTACCAAAAACAAAATTAACAAATTTGTAATCTGTAAGTATTTCTTCAACAACACTTGCTTCTTGAGCCATGCACCCACAAAGACCAACTAATACTTCTGGTCTCATTTCTTTTAAATGCTTTATTCTACCCAACATACCAAATGCTTTATTATGTGCATTTTCTCTAATACTACATGTATTCAATAAAATTAAGTCAGCTTTTTCATAATCATCTATTTCTGAAAAGCCAATATTTTCAAGTAAAGCCCTTATATTTTCACTATCATGTTCATTCATTTGACAACCATAAGTTTTCAAATAATATTTTTTACCCAAATATTTATTCTTTATTTTTTCATCAAATTTAAATTGAATAGTTTTATAATCACGAACGTCACGAGTTCTAGCCTCTTTATAATCAGGTAATCTCATACTACTGCCTCCCCATTCAAACTGAATATATATTATAATATTTTAGAAATAAAAACAAGAAAAAAAACAGTAAAAACTGTTTTATGCAATACTTGTATTTAACGAAGACATAATTAAAGTTTCCAAAGAACTAGATTTATTATTCATAATTTCTTCTTTAATTATGTTCATATTATCTTTAATTTCTTCAACCAAATGTTTCATATTAGGCATTAATTCTTTTTTATCCAAATTATAAACAATTATCTCTAAATTATTTAATTTTGAATATTTACCATAATATGTATTTTTAATATATGCATTAAATAACTTTTGAAAAGATAGTACATCGATATTAGTAAATCTTTTATCCTCCAAAAATTTAAAAGTTGTGCAGATATAGTTGTTGTTAATTGCTTTATCTAAAATTGTTTCTCCCTTATTATTTTTAATATTAGGTAAGAAGTTCTTCTTCTTTACTAATTGATCAACAATTTTTAATGTAGATACTGAATTATCTTGAGCTAAAATATGTCCAAAAGTGTTACCTTCTATATTTTGATGATTAACATCCCAATTTCTTTTTTTCATTAATTGTAATACTAAATCATATTGCTTAGCTTTCAAAAGTCTAGTAACAACATCATTTCCTACACTGTCACATAAATTAACATTGATTTTATTTTTATCAATCAAAAGTTGAATGATTTCAAACTCTCCTTGTTTAATTAAATTAAAAATCAGGGAGGGCTCTTCCGTACATGCATTAAGCATTTCACTATCACTATTAAACATCTTAAACACCTCTTTGTATACGTGACAGTTATATATTATACTATCAGAAGTTTTCTTTGTCAAATTATCCATCTCCTACCATTATTATGGTAAATATTAAAAAAACTATACAAAATACCTTTTTTATGGTATAATATAGCAAGTTTAAATGCAAAGAAACTATTTAAACAAAGGGGAATAAATATGAATAATTTAAATAAACAACAAAGAGAAAAAACTATTATGAATATAATTAATACATCATATAATATAAAATGCATCTATGAAAACATGAACTCACAAAATAAAGAAGTCCTAGAAAAAGAATTAAAAAAACAAATAAAAAATGAAAATTATCTATTAGATACATTAAATATTAAAGAAAAAAATTCTCAAGAAATTTATATAGATTTTGTTAATAGTTTAAATGAATCACTGCTAGAAGATTTTAAGATTGATATTAAAAACAATGAATTAAAAGAAGATTTGAACGAATACATCAATTTAATAAAAAATGAAAGACGCTATGTAAATGATTTAATTTTAAAAAGATTTGAAAGTTATTTGATAATGAAATTTAGATATCAGCCAAAGAAATCAACTAGCTCAAATATAGTTAAAAGATTACAAGAAGATCGTGCTACTATTCATCACGAAGCATTATTAGACTATAATACAAGTATTATCAGATTCTTAAACGAATTAAGTGAAACAGCCGATTCTTTATCAATTACTGATAAAGCTATTAATCAAAAAAACAGATTATTATTTACTGATAAACAATTAGAAGAAAGATACTTAAACCAAAATTACATTGTTGATGGTTATGAAAAATGTCTTGAAAATGGCCATGAATTAGAAGTTGTTGACTATATTTATAATGATGTATTAGCAACTCATATTAACGAACAAGCAACACGTTGTTATATATATCCTGATAGTATTTTAAATGATAAAGAAGAAGCTTCAAAATTTGCTATTGATTTACAAATCCTAAAGTCTGGTATTTATTTATTAAAAAAGAAAGAAATAAAAGAAATATTGTCACAATATAAAACACACTCTAACAATACAAAAATAAGTACTAAAATGATTACTTCATCAATTGAAGACGTATTAGAACAAAAGAAAAAAGAAAGAAAAATGATTTTATCATTAAAAAAAGTTGACCTTGCCTAAGTCAACTTTTTTTATTATTATTTTAATTTAGTACCACAATTAGTACAGAAGTTTCCACCTTTACTAGGTGTTCCACAATTAGGACAGAACAATGCTTCAGTAGTAGTACCAACAGTACCTATAGTTTGTCCAGCGGTAGCTTGAGTATTTTGATTAGTATTATTTACTGCTCCACCAAACATACCATTAGAAGCCATATTTACCATACCAACTCCCATGAAACCATTAATTGCTCCACCTTCATTCTTAGCAGCATCTTGAACTGCATTACTATATGCTCCAACAAGAGAACCTTGTTGCATATAACCATTAGAAGATAATTCATAATTATCAATTTTTCTATTAGATTCATCATCTAGAGTAACAGACTCAACAACAAAACCTACAATACTTAATCCACGTTCACGTATTGGTTGATCAAAAACTTTCTCTTTCATTAATTTCTTTATCTCATCCGTACTACTAGGTAATTCCAATACTGGAACTTTATGTTCAGAATTTCCTAACTCATTTAAAACATTTTGAAATGCTCCAACTACTTCTGCACGCATTTGTTCAATAATTTCATCTTTTCTATATTCCTCAGCTGTACCAGCTATTTTACTCATAAACAATGCTGGATCTGATATTTTAAATGTATATTTTCCAAAACATTTTACATTTACTCTTAAAGGAGTAATAGTTCCAGTCATTTGATTTGGAATAGGATGTGACCAATCTTGATATGGAACAGGAGCAGGAGTACCATAATTATTATTTATAATATCCTTAGCATTCAAATAGAAAACGGCTTGTTCCTTAGCAGTTGCCCCATTATATGTAAAACGAGTCCACATATCTTTAAAAACATCACCAAATTGACCTGCAAAAAAAGATGGTGTAGTTGATTGATCAAATATATAAATACCCTCTTCAGCAGTAGCATCTAATACTTTTCCATTTTGTAAAATAATTGCAATTTGACCAGGTGCCACTTGTATAGCACTATCTTTTGAAATAACATCGTTCTTAGTAGATATTCTTTTCATAAGAATATCCTGTCCTAAATCATCACATAAAATATAATCTTTCCATTGATCTTGCAAAGTACTTCCAATAGCACTTGCAGCAGCTTTAATTAATCCCATAATAAACCTCTTTCCTATTTTTTAAAAACGTCTTCCACCGCCACCATGAAATCTACCACTACTACCACGATGGATTGAGCTAGATCTACTAGAGCCAACTCTTCTAGAGCCACTTCCAGTAGAAGATTCTGCTATCTTAACCTTAGTAACACTAGATCCAAGAAAAACTTCGTTTATCTTTTTTATATTCATAGTTTCATGCTTTAAGTAATTTCTTGATGAACTAGCCTTAAATACCATTTTATTCATTCTAGCCATAATAAGTAATGCAATGATAGTAACTATTAATGCAATACCCAAACAGACTAATATATCATTATTATCTTTAACAACTTTACCATTTTCAATTACATAATTACCATCTTCTAAAGGATTTATCTCCGCATACGATGACATTAAATCAACCAAAGAATTTATTCCATTATAATATTGTCCATTAGCAACATAGGTAAATACATTTCCTAAAATAATATTATAACGTTGATCAGTATATGTCCTAATAGCATTACCAGTTGTAGTCATATAAATTTGTTTAGTATCCATATCAATCAAGAATAAAGACCCAGAATTACCATTACCAATACCAAAATCATTATAATCATAAAAATCATCAGCATATACTTGAATATTATGCTTATTATTATAATTTATAGTAACTATTGCCAAATCTAAACTTGTCTGATTAATATAATTTGAAACTTTTGCATATAATTCTAACTCTTCAGCATCAGAAAATAAATCAGCAAAATCATATATCTTTTCTTTAGCATTTACTGCCGGTGTTAATAAGATATTACTTCTATTACTTTCTGTTACTTCAATATCATCAGGTATTAATAAATTATCGTTTGTTCTTTCATATGTATTAGTACTAGCATTTACTGGTAAATATAAAAATAAATTTAAAACTACTAAAAATAATATAAATTTCTTTTTCATAAATACCTCTATAATAACACAACTAATAAACAAATTAAGAAAGTAACAATAAAAATAATTAATCCCCAAATTATAGTTTCTTTAATGCCTATGGGAATATCACCAACCATTTTTCCAGATTGTCCATTCATTGCAAAAGTATATAATTTATCCTTATATTTAATATTAACCATCCAAACGGGTAACATAATATAATTTGTAGAAGATTTTACTAAATTGAATTGATTGTTATTAATAATACTACTTTGATGATGGGTTTCACCTTGTGCTAATTCAACACAGGTATTCATAGTACGTTCTTTAGCTCTTATATAAGCATTATCTTCGCTAACATCATATTTTTCAGCAAAAAATCCAGCTAAATAAGCATGATTATACTCCTTTAATTCTTGATAATCAAAAGGTTCTATTGAATCCATCAATTCATCTTTGAATCTACTTGAAGCATCAGCTAATACTTTTTCATAATCAAAATGTCCTTCAATTGTAGAACTATATCTATCGACTTTAGTATATCTATATTTTGAATCTGACCAA
Organism: uncultured Bacilli bacterium; assembly: GCA_944350385.1. GTDB lineage: Bacteria > Bacillota_I > Bacilli_A > RF39 > UBA660 > RUG14891. Next base: position 95,531 of record CALVOV010000001.1, on the reverse strand, counting down.
TGCGATGTATCAGTACAAGAAAAAGTAACATTTCCATCACAAACAATATCATATGCCCAAAAAGGAATATATATACCAGAAATTTTTTCAATATTCTTTAATTGTCTAAACTCTTTTGGCATAAGTGGTTTATACCTTGTAACATTAGAAAAAGCTTTAGACGCATCTTCTTTAGTATTTTTAAAAGGAATAATTAAGTCAGGAGCTCTCCCATTTTCAATTTTCTCTTTTAAAATTGCTGTACTACCACAATACACACAAAAAGTTGCAACAGTAGTTTCATCAGCCATTATTTCAGCTCCACAATTACTACAATGATAAGTAACAAATTTATCTAATGTTTTATTTTGAATTTGTTCAGTATTAACTTCTACACTACTAGCATTTGAATATTTCTGCATTTCTTCTAAAGTAAACTTACTTCCACAATAATCACAATCCCACGTTTGATTAACTGGATTAAAATTTATTTTAGCACCACATCCTGGACATTTATTGTCCAAAACCTCCACGAATTATCACATCCCATCTTAATTCTATTATATCATACTTAATAATAAAAATAATATAAAAAGATGGATTATTAAATCCATCTTTTTTAATATGTTCCAGATAATTTACTCAAATCAGTATCTGAGACTTCTAACATAATCCATTTACCATCTAACTTATAATAATTAAATGTAATAGCATAAGTGATTTTTTCCTGAGTATTTTCCATCTCTTTCAATTTATAGTCAACTTGTTTTATTGAGCTCATATCTTTTTCATATACATTTAAATAATTAGTAGCCTTATCATAACTTGAAGCATAATCAAAAACACTAAACTCCACTTTTATAATAGCATCAAGTTCACCAATATTTTCTTCAACTATTTGATAATCAAGAGCTAAATACTGAGTCTCAATTAAATCCTTATATCTTTTCAATTGTTCATCAGTTAACTGATCATCAAAAGGATATTCAATCTTATTCATTATTTCACTATCTGCTATTTGATATTTTTTCATAAAAGATTCAGTTAATTCAACAGGAGTTTTAACAGAAGCATTACTAAGTACCCTAAGTCCCAGTACAATTAGTAATATCACTACTATTATAGCAATTGCAACAAATATAATTCCTCTTTTACTTAATTTTAATTTAACCATTTTATTCCTCCTCTATCGGTTTTAACTTTTTAGTATATCTAGAACCTAACCACAAAGCTCCTAATAATCCAATGAATAAAGCTCCAAAAATATATAAACCATTGATATTTTCTAACACTTCTTTAATTGCTGATTTTTTCATGTAAAATTGTACCAAATTATTTGAAGTATAAATTTTATTGTTCTCTGTTACTATATTTTCAGAATCTTTTATTGTATTATCAGTATCACTTATAAGACTAGAAATATCTAAAACATCATAATCATCTCTGACCGAATTGTAATAAGTTACATAATTTTTAGATTTTTTTATAGAAGAAAGAATATCGTCAGAATCAATATTATCTTCATTGGCCATTGTGAATGAACCATTACTAGTAGCTTGAATAGGAGTATCTAAAAGAAGTTCCTTTAAGTCCAAAGCTTCTTGATAATTAGAAGTAATATTACTGCCAATTAAAGGAGTAGAAGAAGAGAAATTTTCTTTAAAATAATCTACTATCGAAATATCTTCAGTAGCTTTTTCTTGTACTATCTCTTTGCCAGTTCGATAATCGAATACTACCACCTTACCAGTTTTATAAATAAGTATTACGGCACTATTATCACTATATATATTATTAGATATAAAACGAATTGCCTTATTTGAAAAATTATTAGGAATTGAAATCGGAGATTTCAAATCATATAATGAACCATCAGTTCCTAAAACCGAAATATAATCTTTATTAGAATAATTATCTAAAATAACCATATTATGATAAGATTCTAACATTGAATCAACAATTTCAATATTACCATTTTTAACTAAGATTTGATTATTATAAAGAATATCATTACCATCTTTTCTAACAATAGAATAATTATAATAAGTTTCAATAGGAGTATCTTTATAATCAAATTCAAACAATGGAACAGTTTTATCAGCTAAAGAAATTGTGAACATGTAGCTACCTTCTGATATCTCACCAGTAATAATATTTACTACTTCCATCTCATCTGTCAAAGCCAGATCTCTATAAATATGAATAAATTTTCCTTTGGTATTAGGAGGATCAACATTTCCTTTTAAATCGCCTTTATAAATATAAGCATATTTCTTATTATAAGTACTTGCAGGAACTCTAAAATCACTTGCCTTATATTCATAAACTTTAGAATTTCTTCCATCACTTAAGATTACCTTGATATTAGACTGATAATCATAATTAATAGTAAATGCTCTTTCATCAACATTTTGTTCAAATACTTTAGTCTCACCGTCATATACTTCAAAGAATGAATACTCATCTGTATCACTAAACTCTAAGTTAATAGAATTAATACCACTAGCATATGCTGACATCTTAGGAAGTTCATGACCAACAGGTGCTATTTCACGCATAGCTCTCGCAAAGACAATATTTGAAGTAGGAACAGGCAATAGCTCTTGCTCTCCTCTAATCTTTCCGTTAGAAGCAGTCTTTACTCTTGGAAAACTTGTAGATATATTTGCATAATCCCATCTTGCAGTAGAAAAACCAAATCCAGTATAGTAACTTTGAGTTTTTAAATTAGTCGTAGTTACCAAGTTAGATGAAGGAATCATAGGTAAGCGTAAAGCCTTCAATGTGGAATTATTCAATCTATTATTTTCATATAACCTAATCTTCTGCATTAGAATAGTAGAATAATCTTTATTATCTCTTCCATTAATAGCTCCAGCATAAACGTTAGAAGAAGCAGTTGAATTAACATCAACAACTAACAAAATATTGTAGAACTTGGCAGGAGTAAGTTGACTTCCATTAGTATTACCAACAAAACCACCTACGTAATTATTACCAGTAACAACCGAATTAGCTACCAAACATTCATAAACAACAGCTGAATAAGCACTATCAACTGCATGTATTGAAGAAATATATCCAAAAACTCCACCAACATAATTTCCTGTTGCACTTATATTAACATTAGTAACATTATAATATAAACGACCTGTATTACTACTTCCAGCAACTCCTCCTACATAATCTTTACCTTTAATAGTAACATTATTTGTAAATACATAATGTAAACCAGGAGTATTATTTAATCTTCCTGTAATTCCACCCGTGTAATTTCCAGCATTAGTTATATCAACATTAACAATACCAATATTAGAATGCGTATAGCCATCTTGATATCCAAAAGCTCCACCTACATAAGTTCTTGCAGAATTAGTTTGTGTAATAGTAGTATTCTCTACCGTACAATCATACATATGTCTTGCCCAACCATATAAGCCACCAACATAATTAGAAGAAGCTACTATTGTACAACCACTAACCAATTGAATATCACTACGTTCATAACTACTACGTCCACCTAAACCACCAACATAATTACCATTACTTATACCAGTGATTGTTGAATCATATATTCTAGCATCTTGAGCACCAGCATAACCAAATAGCCCACCAACATCAGTTTTACCAGTAACATTCATGTTGTAACCTGAATATCTAAATGTATTATATCCATTCAAATAATCCTTATAAGCTACAATACCAGCAACGTATTGATTGCTACCATAAATAGTACAATCTCTTGCTACAACGTCCGTACTACTTGTATTATACGAAGATGCTAACAATCCAGCAACATAACTTGTTCCTGTAATGTTATTATTATTTATTTGAACATTATCAATATTTTGTCCTCTATGAACACCTATAGGTGCAACATAACTAGATTTAGGAGCATTGATTGTAATTGAATTAAACTGAACGTTTTCAATATCAGAATAATTTAAATAAATAACATTCATATAAGAATAAGTTGAAGTGCCAGTTGTTTCTAAATCAATATTTTCAAATGTTATATTTTTAAGAGTAGTTGTAATTTTACGAATTAAATTAGTTTTAGATGCCTTAATTCCAGTTTTTGTATAATTCATTATTTTATAATTAACACCAGAATCATTAACTAATCCCTCTAATCTACCAAAAATAACACCGGATTTAGGTGAAGCTAATTGTGATAAATCAATATCACCAGTAATACGATAATTTTCAGCAAAAGTTGTACTTATTTGATTCCAACCATCAAAAGAGGACAATATTTTAAAGAATTGTAATTCTATCCTGACAACTTTATCATAAGATGCAGCTTCTCCATTACTATCTATATAATTTACTTTATTAAAAGCGTAACTATCAAAATACATAGTCGGACTAACAGATAAATAAACATCCGTAGTGCCATCAGTAGCATTATTAACATATCTCTCAGTTATTTTTTGCAAATAATCAAATTCAATACCAGTTATTTCATATTGTTTTGGATTTTCAATAATCATATGAATAGTAGCATTAGTTGCTGTAGGCTCAATTTCTATAGTTTTTACATCAAACTCTTCACCTACCAAATTTATATCTTTTTGATTTGGTAACAATTCTCCAGTATCAGGATTTTTAATCTTTGGTAAGATAGAATCTCCTATCTGAGAATAATCAAATATTTCTCCAAATCCAATTAAATCTTGGTAAGTAGTAAGTTCCTGTAAGCTCTCTGTTGTTACTAAAATTTCAGCTGACGCTTCACCAGTAACATAACCATAAAATTTTTGCTTATCCCAAGCATAATTAGATTGAATAACAGAAAGTGCATTACCTGTGGTTCTATGAATATTATTTCCTTGATTAGATACATATCTTGAATATATAGCACCAGCAACCAAGGTATTATTTACATTAGAGTTATCAGACTTACCAACTATACCACCAACATAATCAAGTTCTGTAGATATATTTACATAACTCCAAACATTACTAATAGTAGCTGAACTCCAACCTACTAAACCACCAACATTAATAGTATTAGTCCTAATAGTTCCTGATGAGTATGAATAAGAAACAGTGCCTTGAACCATACGTCCTGCTAATCCTCCAACACCTAATGTTGACATAGCATTATCAATATTAATATTAAGATCTTGAGTGTAAGAATTTTCAATAAATGTCAAGTTAGCATACCCAACTAAACCACCAATATATGAATTTTCTTGATCATCTGGAACAGAAGGTTTAAATCCCGTGACTGATGAGTTTCTAATCGTCATGGAATTAGAATAACCTACTAATCCACCAATCCTATCACGTCCATAAACTTGACAACCATCTATGTGAACATTATCTATAACAGAATTAGTAGTTGCTTGATAGATAAAACCACCATAAGATGTATTACTTGTTTTTTTATAATTTTTAACAAATAAATTTTTAATTGTACCAGTAACACTATTAAACAATCCATTATTACTACTAATCGTAATATTACTAATAGTATGACCTCTTCCATCCAATTTAGCACTAAATGTACTATTAACAACATAACTACTGATAGAAGCCACATTTTTAAAATCTAAGTCAGCCATTAAACTATAATTTTGTGAAGGATTAGAAACCATTATTTTCCAATCATTTAAATTATAAATTGGATAATATAAATCAATATTAATAGATCTTTCATTTTTCTCATAAACTCTAGTATATTCAGGTCCATAAGCTGGTTTAATCCATAAAGTATCAATATAATATCTTGATTTATATGAACGTGGTTGACTCAATTTAACAGTAAGAGTCGTTTTACCAAAAGAATTGACCTGATTTATTATATCTATTTTATTAATATCTGTAATAGTCATGCGGGTTATTTGTTCATTAGATGGATTATTAATATACAATTTAATAACTGCATTATCTCCGTTGTTTTCCACTACTTCAATGGAAGTAATATCAATCAAATCATCCTCTGTAACAGTTGGCAACTCAATCCAATCTTGTTTAGGCATACAATCATTTAACTTTAATTGTGGAAAATATCCTAAATCAACTGGATCAACATCAAAACCATTATAAGTATTCAATGTTTGATTTTGGAAATTTTTATCATACAAAGCCAATTTAGAAATTTTATTTGAATATATTCCTCCATAAGTTTTATCAGATACATAATAAAGATTATTTTGTCTAATAGATGAAACCTTACCAATATTAGGATCTTGAGTTAAAATGTTAGTATTTGTTTTATCAGTAAGTTCTACAGAATAAGAATTACCCATATAACCAGAACCATGATAACCAACCATATTACCAACAGATAACTCTTTATCACCAGTTCCATAACTATTTGACTTTTCAACACTAATTAATGAAAATACATTTTCTATACGAGAATTATTATTAGTTTCACCAGCAAAAACCGCTACATCTTTTCTACTACGTCTATCAACATTTTGATGATATGCATAAATATTTTCACCATAAGCATAACCATTACGTAATACTCCCTGATTTGACCAGGTAGCTAATCCACTAGCTGCTAATGCTGAAACACTAACTTTTGAATTAATTACAAAATTACTAATCGTACCATAATTTGCATAACAAAACAGAGTAAGAACATAATTAGGTACAAGGGTAGCTTCATGTACTATTGCATATACATTATCAACAGTACCATAATTATATGTAATTAAACCATAATACCACTCTCTACTTGATGAATTATCAAAATAGAAATCAATAACAAGGTTTTTTATAACCGCACTAGATCTAAACTGTTCAAATAACCTCAAAGCAGCACCTTGAGCATTACGTGTCATATGGTATCCTTGAAAATCAATTTCTCCATAAAACCATGAACTATAAATAGTAGTTGAACCAGTAAAATCTAAATCATTTAAAACAATGTACTTACCATCTGGATGCATTGCAAAAAACTCAGATACAGTAGTAATAGAACGTATTTCAGTTTCTGTAGTAAACTCTACAGAATCAATATCATAATACCTATCCCTTTGTTTTACAGATAAAGTAAGTGTATATTCTACATTTTTATCAAATCCATATGTTTGCCTATCATTTTCAATCAAATTACTATCAGGTAAATCATAATGATATTCATTAAGATATTCACCTTTTCTATAAACTCTAACATAATAGTCGTTAGTAGTAATTTCATCTCGCAAATCTTGTATAGTAATATCAAAAGTTCCCTGATATTGAGAATTTTCTTGATATTTTTCAAAAGCTAAGAAATTAGCTGCATTGTTATAAGAAATACAACCTTGATGACCAGATATATATGAAGATCCTCCTGCTGCTCCACCATTTCCACTGTTAGTAGCAAGGCCACCATAATAACCGCCACCTCCACCACCAGTATCTGTAACTGTAGTAGGATTAGCACCAATACCAAAAGCGTTTCCAGTAACTTGTGTAGCTACACTACCAGGTTGAATAACTCCATTTATGTAACCACCAAGTCCAAATAAAGTTCCTCCTGAACCTCCACGTCCATCATCACTGCCGTTCAATGTTCCTCCAGCATTATCTGAACCACCACCACCAGCAGCAACCATAATTCTTGATTGTAATGACTCTAAATTATTCCAAGTTCCATTTATTAATCTAACATCAGTAGCACCTCCACCAGATCCAGATCCAGCAGAACCACCACCATTTTTTCCTCCTCCATTCCAACCACCAGCTTTAGAAGTAGTACTGTAAACTCCAGCACCACCAACATAAACATATAATGTAGCACTAGAATCCAAGGTAATATCGCCAGAAGTATAAGCACCGCGTCCAGCCGTGGATGGAGAAGTTCTATTAGAACCAACTGGATTAGAGTTATCTCCACCAGCGGCTCCCCAACATTCTATTCTATATATATCAGAAGTTGGAACATCAAAAGTTTGTGGAGAACCAGTATAATTAAACTCGTAAACTTTTCCATCACTAAGTCTAGTAATCCTAGCATGTCCAGCTCCAGCATTACCTATCATTGTTCCACCAGAACTCCAATTTGGCATAGAACTATTACCATCTATCATAATAGTATCTGAGAAAATATAACGTGATGGATGAATTGACATAGAATTTTCAGTATTTAAAAATGCTTCTTCATCAAGACTTAAAATTTGTATATCTTTAAAATCAACGGTTGTCTTTTTATTAGCATTAGCAGTTTCATATATATTAAATCCAATATAATTAGAAGTAGAATAAAAAGTAAAACTATATTCTTTATATTGATCAGTTAAATTAGTTACCGCATAATTTCTATTATTTCCATAACCTAAAGAAATATAAACAGGAGCAGTATTTTGGGTATCTTCATTATATCTAGCCTTAAAAGATAAATTTACTACTTTATGATAAGCTTCAGGTAGAAAATAAGAATATGTAACATAACCATTTTTAGCTCCAAACATTACAGTGTTATTTTGAACATCATATTCCTTATAACCAGTATTTCCTTCTTTACGAATACGATTATAATCTTCCAAATTAAATAAATTCTTACCTGTAATATCACGTAATAGATTAATAAGTTTTATCTCCCCACTAATACCTTCTTCAGTTACTATATCCTTAGATAATAACTTATAATCACCCTCATAAGTTGCATTAGAAAATCCTTTATTATATTCCTCAGCTATATAATTAAAAGTATATTTTTGGCTTGCCTCCAATTGAGAATAAGTAAGTTGAACATAATCTGCATTAATATCTAAGTATTCTTTTGCTACTAAAGTACCAATGGAATCACGAACCTCAAGTAAAACACGTCCACTTTCAATCGCTCCATCTAAATCAACAACACGAACATCAAAATCTATCATATTGGAAGTAACAAACTCTTTTTGTATTTGTACTTCAGCATCTAATTTATAAGTTTTAAAAGATTTAAGTGAACATAAAACATTAATTGCTTCAACTACAGTACCTTGCTTGACTGTCGCACTATAATTAACATTATAAGTTGTAACAGATGATAAACCATCTAAATCAATAGAAAATTCTTCGCCTGAACGAATTAAATCCAAAGCATCACCATTATAAGTATGTGTAAATACTATGTTATCTTGTTCATCAGTAATAGAAATAGTTAAACTATTAAGTAATTCTAATAAGATAGCTGAAACATTATTAATATCTAAACTAGAACTAATAGTTACAGAAGAACTTGTCAAATCTAATGGTGTTGCTGTAACTCTAAAAAATCCCAAACTAGATAAAGGAGAAGTTGTAAACTTTCCTTCACCCATCACTTGATTAATCATTGTACCTTGACCATTTTCAATATCATAATTTCCATAAACCACAACACTATAAGTAGTATTTGGATTTAAATTTTTTAAAATTATTTCTTGACTATCTTCATTAGAATTTAATGATTTTTCTTCAAAGATAGTTCCATTTGCATCACTAATTACATAACGATAATCATTGATATTAACATTATCTATATTTTTTAAATTAGCAATTAATTTAACCTCATTAACAGCACTATCAGCAACTTTAATAGAAGTAGTTGGAGCATTTTTACTTGTTCTAGTAACTCCAGAATTATTAACTAACTTTATCTCATTAGAATAAGCATCTAACAATTTAATTTCATAATTAATAACTGTATTAGATTCTATTTTAGCTGGAGATGTATAAGTAATACTTCTTCCATTAATAATCTCTGTAAGTTTTCCAGTAGCAATACTAAACTGCTCACCATTTATAATTATAATTGCTTTATTAACACCCTTAACAGTCTCACTTTGCAAATTAGATGATATTTTAAGATTATTTAATTCTATTTTATTAGGATAAATAACCCCATTATCAAATTCTAAAGAGATAGGTTCAAGATTTTCTACACCTAATGTAGTAAGCTCTTGTTCAAAGAAAGTCATCTCCATCTTTTTACTTTCTTCGTTATAATACTTATATGTACCAACAATTTTAAAAGTAGTATTAGGAACTAATCCAGCAACTTCAATATTACCGCTATTTAAAAAAGTTTTACGTAAAAATACTTTATCATCAACAAAAAATTGAAAATTAATTCCTCCAACTATAACTCTAGAAGGATCAGATATTGAAAGAGTAGCATCAGCTGAATAAACATTGGCTGTAAAATTAGTAACACTAACTTTAGGAGCAACATATTTTTTTTCACCACTGCTAGTACCAGAATTAGTATTATTATTGTTATCATTTTCTCCAATAATATAATCATCATCACTTGAATCATCTTCATCTTCGATAATAGTATCATCTTCTGGTAAAGTCATCTTTTCAATACCCACCAAAAATTCTTGATATGTATAATTATTTTTACCAAACGAAATAGTATTATCTAAACTAAGTCCATCAATAATCTTATAAACTAACTTACCTTCAGTATCGTAATAGTAATAATTAATATAACTTTCTTGAAAATTGATAATACTATTAGTCATAATAGAATAATTTCCACTCATCGTTTCAAGGCTCATATCTAATAAATTTACATATGTACCATTTGAAAGCTGTAACAAAATATAATCTTCATAATCAGCTTGTTCAAAGTCACCAAAATTATAAAGTTTTCCACCAGTAATGGTAAAATTTTCATAAGTATCAAATAATTCAAATTTTTTATTAATTAATTTAGATTTATCGTCAAGATTAACAATACCTAAACCATTATTGATAAATAAAGGATAAATAGTATTAACCTCAATCTTTTTTTCTTCACCAACGTAAATCTTATCCAAATTAACATACATAGTATCTAAAGAAGAAATCTTTTCCAAATTAACACTTTCACTTTTAGCAAGTTTATTTTCATTAAGTAAAACTTCATCTAATTGTGTCCCAGATACAAAAAATCCATCTCTGGCAATTAAAGTTGATGTATCAAAACGTGTAATAAAAAACATAGTAAAACTAAATACCACTAATAATATCATGGCTATTAGAAAAGCACTTTTTTTCATTACTCCACTTCCTATCTTTATATACTTTTACATATACTATAATTATACTAACAAATGAAAAATTTTAAAATAGATAAATAAAAAAAGTAAGGAAAACTTACTTTTATGCATATTCTTCATCAAAAGATAAAATTTCAATTTCTTCTTTCTTTTGCTGCAAAAATTTACTAATTCTAGCAACAAAGGCCATATTTTTACTAACTTTAATATCTGGAATTTCTTTAATATCTTTAAATTCTTTGGCCATATTAATGATTGAAATCTCATAATTTTTTAATCTAGTATTTTGAATACTATCTATATTCCTACACTCTTTAACTAAATTCATGATGTCTTGTTCTTTTTGTTTTAATTCATAATCACTACAACCAATATCAAAATTTACAGCACCAAAAAATATATTTTTATAATAACAATTATTCTTCGCTAATCTTATTAACTCCAATTCTTGTTTTCTAGAGTAATTACTAGTCTTATAACTATAATCTAATTTAATATTTTTAAAAGTATTACATTCACTAATTAATTTAGTGATAGATTCTTCAATCACATGAGATGGTTTATTAACTTTTGATGTATTATATTTAGTAATAATTTGAAAAATATCTTTTTCTTTCTTTTGACACTTTTCTTTCTTTAATATTTTTTGTAAAGTCGCCAAAGTCAATTCTTTCTCATACTGTTTTTTCTTAATAACAGTAGTCAAATTTTTAGATATCCCTCTAATTAAATCTTCATTAGCTTTTTCTTTTTTTATCCTAGAAGACATATTTGTAGTAATTTTATAAGATTTCATTAAAGCACCTCCGTACCTTTTCATTTTACTTTCACAACTATTATTTTGTCTAACACGATATAATTTATAAAAATTATTACCACATGTATATTTTTCTACTTTAGCTAATGAATTCATTCCCTTCTTTATAGTATGCATTTTCTTTTCTAAATTAGATTCCAATATATTTACAAACTTGAATTTTTCTTCTTTAAAAAATTTAGTAGTATTTTCCCAAAGTTCACCAAACATTGGTAAGTTAAACTTCAAATCTTCTGTCTTAAATAAACCATCAAATTCAAAATTATCCTCTTCTGTATTAAAATCAAAATCATCATATTCATCATCATCTTCAATAACAATAGGAGGATAAAATCTATATTCATTATCTACGATTTTCATAATCCAATTATAATATTTCTTATTACTATGTATTTTAGCCACCCTATTAATATCTCTAGTCGAAATATAGTCAACTTTTATCATAATCAATCCTCCATATCATATAAATCAATTATATAACAATTCATAAAAAAAATATATCAAAATGATATATCTTTTTATAATAAATTATTTATAACTAATGACTCTTAATATGTAAATTTAATAATGTTTCACTGTAATCATAATAATTTGACATACATATATAAATTTCTGAATTAATTTCATCAGTTTAAATTGTATACTACAAATACTCTTATAATGTTTACATCTAATATTACGTTTTGAGATTACTTCTAAAAAACAAGCTTTTAAAATAAGTTTTTCATATAATTTTTATCTGTATCATATAATCTATCAAAATTTGCTATACAACCAGTATAATTAAATATCTATTATTTTAGACTTATTTGCTTTCGGTTTAATTTCTTCTTTTTCTTTATTATTTTCTATTTTTTCTTTCATTTCAATTTGAGCTATTTTTTCGTCTATGCTTTTTATTAAAGCATCTACATCAAATAATTCACCTAGATTAGTGCTATCAAAATCAATATTTTCTAATTGTTGTATTTTGATATCTTTAACAAATTTCTCCAAATCAAACAATTTAATATCAGTAATACTTAATTTTGGATATTCAATGTTTCCATTTTGAATAGTAACAGTTTTAAAATCTTTATCCATTTTTTGTTCAACATTATTGATAACTAATCGTATATCATCATTTCCAATAGATAATAGATCACATAATTTTGGCATATAGCTTCCATATATATTTGTAAGTTCTAATAATGAACGAGTTGCAATATACGTTTTAATATTTCTTGAAATACAAGATCCTAGTATATCGACCAAATCATTGCACTTTTCAATATTATCAAAATTATCCAAAATTAAATTAAATCTATTTTTTACTTTTAAATCAACTAATACTGCATATAATTGTTCGATAAACATTGCTGATATCGAATTTAAAGAATTGTTTTCATCTCGTGAAATTAAAATTATTGCAGATGGTTTCTTTGCTATATCTTCAAAATTAAATGTTGTTTTATTCATAAGTTGTGATAATTTTTCTCTTGATACATACAATCTTAATTTTTGTCTAGCAACTGATAGAATACTTTCTTTGGTATCCTTTGGTGCCAAAAATGTTGTTGAAGCAAAAATATAAGGTTTTGAAGCAACACCTTTTGATTTAAAATATTCAGTAATATAATCACTTGCACCAATTTTTTTATCAACTTCATTAAACATATTATTAACACTATTTAAATTTACTTCATTTGCACTTCCGTCTTCAAATAAAGCAAGTGTTACTCCTGTAAAGAAATCAGATGCTGTTAATATCCAAAATGGATCTTGACTAGAATATTCATGAAAAATAATTTTTCCTATTTTTTCAAGATATTCCTGTGCCTTATCTTTATCACCATTTTTATATAAATTATATGGATACTCTAATGGATTCCAACCTTCACTTTTATCCATATCTCTTAAATTTATTATTATAGTATTATAATTATTTGATTTTAACTTATCATAGTATCTATTTATATATTCTTCTTTGGAATCCAATATAAATAGGCTTTCTTTTTTTCAATAGCATTATCAACAATAGGAAATAATACATTCTTACTTTTTCCTGATGCAATATCTCCCTCAACAATTAAATTTTTATGCGCATTAAGAACACTTTCCAATAGTTCTTTTTTCATATTTTCTCCTTAGTACTTTTTCTTCTTCTGTTTCATTAATTCTTGTATAAACATTTTTATTTTTTATTTTTTCTTTCATATATGTTAATCTTTCATACTTTAGTTTTAATAAATACATTCTTTCTTCAATTTCTTTTCTCTTTTTTTCTAATATTTCTTCATTGATATTATCTTTATGTTCAATGATTTCATCTAATGTAAAATCTATGATTTTAATAATTTAATAAGTTCGCATTCAATAACGTTAGCTTCACTATAATACTTATAGCCAGTAAATTTATCTACTTCACTTGGTACTAACACACCATATTCTGCATAGTATCTTAAAGTTCTAACAGGAATATTAACTATTTTTGAAAAATCTCCAATTTTATATATTTATGATCTACTCCTTTACTCAAAAATTTCCTCCTCTCGACTTAATACTAACAGAGCAGTTGACTGGCAAGTCAACACTTTTTTATCTTGTTTGCTTATTCTTATTAGTATATTCTTTTAACATTCTGAGGATATTACTTGATAGCCATCATCTTACAATATAGTTTGATTTGGTAATTATTAATCATTATCATATCCCATTATATATGATAACAATTGCTGTATTTTCTTTATATGTTTTAATTTTTGTGTTATTTCTTTTAATGACTCATGTTGAATTAGAAATAGAAATATTTAATCCTGTATCTCTTTTCTTCGCCCACATTTTCATAGATAGATCCTATTAAAACAATAGAATATTGATAATTTGACATAAGTTTTATAAATATCTTTCATCATAGAAATATGAGTTTCTAATAAAACATTTTCATTTCACATATGACTAACAAGAATAAAATTTCCTATCAGATTATAAATTACTCATTTTATCAACAAATTACACATAAGTTTTATACTTTTTGAACTTACTATAATTCTATCATCCTATTTTCCATTAACGTTGATGATAAAAAATATCACTTACTTCAGCGTTTTTTCTACTTTCACATGACATCCAATATCCAATACTTGATTTTCAAATAATTTATTTAGTACATAAAATTTCATAAGTCAGTTAATTGCAAGCATAATAATAGCATATTTTTCTTTATATCTAAATTACAATCGATAATTTTTAAAGTTTTTATGAAAAATAGATAAATAATTTTAAAAGCTGACATTCTTATTACCTCTTACTTTATTTATTACATAAAAAAAGCAGACATCTAAGTCTGCTGAGGGTTTACTATTTTTGTTGAGGTTTTATAACTTTTTTACCGCCCATATAAGGTTGTAAAACTTCTGGTATTAATACAGAACCATCTTCTTGATAATTATTTTCTAATACAGCAATTAAACCACGAGGAGTTGCTACTACAGTATTATTTAATGTATGTAAATAATATGTTCCTTTATCTCCTTTTGCTCTAATTCCTAAACGTCTAGCTTGAGCATCACCTAAAGTACTACAACTACCAACTTCAAAATATTTTTGTTGTCTTGGGCTCCATGCTTCTACATCACAAGATTTTACTTTTAAATCAGCTAAATCTCCACTACAACATTCTAATTGTCTTACAGGAACATCCCAGCTTCTAAATAAATCAACAGTTAATTTCCACATCTTATCATACCAAGCCATTGAATCTTCAGGTTCGCAAATAACTATCATCTCTTGCTTTTCAAATTGATGAACACGATACAAACCACGTTCTTCTAAACCATGGCTTCCACCCTCTTTTCTAAAGCAAGGAGAATAACTAGTCATATTAATTGGTAAAGTGGCCTTATCAATAATTTGACCTTTAAACTTTCCAATCATACTATGTTCAGAAGTACCAATCAAATATAAATCTTCACCTTCAATTTTGTACATCATAGCTTCCATTTCAGGAAAACTCATAACGCCAGTAACAACATCACTATGAATCATAAATGGAGGAATAACATAGGTAAATCCAGCATTAATCATGTAATCTCTAGCACATGCTAACATAGCTTCATGAAGTCTTGCAATGTCTCCCATTAAGTAATAAAAACCTTCACCACTAGTTCTACCTGCACTTTCTTTATCCAATCCATTAAATCTTGCTATAATATCAGCATGATGTGGAACTTCATAAGCTGGAACTTTTGGTTCTCCAAATCTTTGAACTTCAACATTTTTAGTGTCATCTTCACCAATTGGTACAGAAGGATCCATAATATTAGGAATAACCATCATAATATCTTTAATGCGTTTATTTAATTTTTCTTGTTCTTCCTCTAATTTTTTTATTTCATCACTCATAGTAGTGATTTCCTTTTTTATATTCTCAGCTTCATCTTTTTTACCTTGAGCCATTAATTTTCCTATTTCAGTACTTTTCTTATTTTTATCAGCTTTTAAATTATCAGCTCTAACTTGTACATCACGTACTTTTACATCTAAATCTTTTACCTCATCAACTAAAGGTAACTTTTCATTTTGAAATTTCTTTTTAATATTTTCCTTTACTAATTCAGTATTTTCTCTAATTAATTTAATATCTATCATATTCTACACCTCTATCTATATTTTTATTATTTTCAAATATACTACTAATATTCGAGACTTTAGTCTCCATAACAAACATATAAATCCTCCTTTTTAAAATAAAAAAGGATAGTACCAAGGAGTGCAAAGCACGGTACCATCCTTTATTTATCTTAATTTAAATAACGGTAAACACCGGAGTTTATTAAACTCACTATAGAGTAGACAAATAAGCGTCTATATCGTTTCCACCAACCACGAATTCTCTATGATAAACATTCTTATTATTATCTCTAATTATCGATTTCTGATTACTAATATAACACATATTATTTGAAATATCAACCATTTATTTACAAGTAACAGAACTAGCAGGAACTCTAATATCTTCATTTAATTTTTTAACAACACTTATATCTAAATCATCATTATACAAAATATCTTCAAATCCATACTTACCATCGCTAATTGAAAGATAATAATTATATTCTCCATTACCATTATCAGTAATTCTTATGAAACCATGAAAGTAGTCAAAAGTATATAAGGAAATTGAAGTTTTAAAAAAATCAGGTGATTCATAAAAACTAAAGTAAATACTACCATCATCACTAGTACTTAGTTCACATACATTATTTTTAACGTCATTATCAAATTGCGTAATAATTTTATCTACTTGATTCAAATATGATTTAGCTCTAAAGTCTGCTGTGAATCTATAAATATCTTGAATATTTAAAATAGCAATTGCTAAGAAGATAATTATACATAAAGCTGTCAATCTCTTAGTATACAAGTATATCCTTTGTTTTTTTGTACGACCTTTTCCATCAATTCCAGCATAATATTTTTCTTCTTCTCTAGCTTTTTTTGCATCTTCTTTAGCTTTTAACTTTTTTCCTAAAAAAAATATTGGCTTTATTCGATCATTTCTCTGATTCAAATAATTTAACTCTCCACAATGGGTACAACATCTAGCACTTATTCGCATATATTGACCACATTTTGAACAACGAACTAATTTTTCATTACCATATCTTGTAGTTTTATCAGTAATAATTTGTTTTTCTGAGTTTATTTCTTCGATTTCTTTTTCTAAATCACTATCAACTTTTTTCACATTTTTCCCACCTTTATTATATTTATTTTAACATATAATTACGAATAAACAAGCAAGAAAAAAAGCCTATTTGGCTTCGATTATTAATTTTATTGCAGTACGCTCTTCTCCATCAATGGAAATATCAGAAAAAGCAGGTATACAAACTAAATTTTTTCCAGATGGAGCAACAAATCCTCTAGCTATCGCTATTGCTTTAATTGCTTGATTCAACGCTCCTGCACCTACAGCTTGTACTTCTACAGTTCCCTTTTCTCTAAAGACATTAGCTAAAGCTCCTGCCACACTATTAGGATTTGATTTACTGCTTACTTTTAATGTTTCTATAAATATCATCCTTTCTATTACAATTAAATAATATGAAGAAAATATTTAAATATGCACATTTTATAAATTATTTATAAACATTTCCAATTAACTCAACTTTTTTACCAACAATATTAGTATCTAGCGATTTTACAATAACATCAAAAGATTTATCAACATCTAATGAAAAAGAATCATTAGAATTTTCTATTTCAATTTTTAAATTATTTAAAAATCTTATTAATTTCTCACTATTATAAGTAAACTGATAAGAATACATAATTTTATCATTATCATATAGAATTTGAATTTTATCAGTATAACTTAATTCATTTTGAAATATTTCAATATTCTTAATAATTTTATTAGTGTTTAAGTATAAGCCTACTTCTGAATATTTATAACTGACTTCTTGTCCATTAATTAAAAAGGTAACCTTCTGATCATCTACAATACCATTTATAAAATTAATAAATTCATTTAGAGTAAAATATGAATAGTCCCCTATTGCATAATCTTGCAAATAAGAATTCGGTAAAACAGTATCATCATATTTTTTTACTCTCATATAGTTAAAAATAACAAAACTACAATAAAAAAAAATAAGGAATGTGAATACAATACATAAAAGTATCTTTTTTTTATTATATTTCCAAAATTCCTTATCTCTCATACCATCACTACCTATAAATATTTTTCTATTTCTTCTTTTATAACTTCATAACCCTTATCTGAAATATAAAAGCCATCTGTTGTAAAATCTAAATCTAAACCATTATCATCTTCATTATATAATTTTGAATACAGATCAATATAATTGACCTTATTTTTTTTACAAATCTCTTCGATTACATCATTAATCTTTTCAATATCCTCATTATTTCTTTCATCAACCATATCTAAATCAATCTTTTCCTCATCATCATTATCATTAATTGGATATAATGATTCAATATATATTTTTGCATAAGGTCTATTTTCTTTAATAGATTTAATAATTTTAGGAATGTTTTCCTCTATACTATTATTTCCATCATCTAAAGTATAATCATAAGTGCCTATTTGAATAAATATCTTAGAAGGATTATATCTAAAAACCATATCATACAAATTATCATAAAGATCTTTTGTAGTATATTCATCTTTACTACTATTAACAACAGGTTGATTATCAAAATAATCATCTACCATAAAATCTTCAGTAAGATTATCCCCTACAAATAAATAATTTTCATCAATAACTTGGTTCAATTCATTTTCTATTTGCTCTTTTTCCTTTTCTTGTTTTTCCAATTCTTCTTTAGCTTTTTCTAACTTAATATTATTAACCTGAATAATAGAAGCAATTCCAACTACAAATGTAAAAGTACAAATTACTATTAAGAAAATTAAAATTCTCTTTCTACGCATAGTAGTAATTAATTTCCTAGCCTCTTTAATTTTAGATCTACTATTCTTCTTGATTTTCTTTTTTTCCGAAAAATTAATTCTTCCTTCTAAAAAACTAGTATCAAGACTTTCTAATTCATCCAATCTATCATCATCAAAACTAAAATCATAAGAATTCGTCTTATTTAAATCAGAATATTTTTCTTTATATTCTATATTCCTTTGAGTAGAAATCTTATACTTATCAGATAGTTCTTTTTGCACTTTTTCATCTTCGGTATCATCTAGTCCGATTGGCTTTGAATTTGCGAAAATATCTACAAAATCATCTGTATTATTAGAATCTTCTAAATCACTAAAAATATCTTTATTATCATCTAAAAAGCCACTTTCTTCTAACTCTTCATCAATCTTGTCTAATTTAGATTTTTCTTTAGAAGTATCTTCTAACTCATCTTTAAATACATTATTAGATGATAAATCTTTATCCGCATCATTCAAATCAACATTGACATCTTTCTCTTCCTCTGATTTTTCTATATCTTCTGATTCTTTATCATTATCTAAAAAATCTTCATCAGTATCACTTGAATCAAAATCAATATCTTTTTCTTCTTCTGATTTTTCTATATCTTCTGATTCTTTTTCATTATCCAAAAAATCTTCATCAGTATCATTTGAATCAACATTGATATCTTTTTCTTCTTCTGATTTTTCTATATCTTCTGATTCTTTTTCATTATCTAAGAAATCTTCATCAATATCACTTGAATCAACATTGGTATCTTTTTCTTCCTCTGATTTTTCTATATCTTCTGATTCTTTTTCATTATCTAAAAAATCTTCATTGATATCATTTGAATCAACATTGGTATCTTTCTCTTCTTCTGATTTTTCTGTATTTTCTAATTCTTTTTCATTATCTAAAAAATCAGTTTCTTTTTCTTTATACTCTTTGAAATTGTCATTTTCAATATTTTCTTTACTATTTTTATTTTTCTTCGCTTCATTTTTAATATAAGAATCATCATTAGTTAATTCTTCTAATTTAAAGTTATTAGTACGCTCTATTTCATCAACCAAAGAATCCACTTTTTTTTCTAATTCAACATTTCTCTTTGTTTTTTTGATTTGTTTCTTCTTAGCCATACTATCCCTCTTTCACTACTATAGAAATTATATCATGCACTCATATGAAATACAAAAAAAGAAAATATTTTAATTTTCTTTTAATTATGATAAATACAATAAGTAATTATATTACAAAGTAAACAAATAGTAAAGGTTTACTAAAGTTTACACTTAATTAATATGAACAATCATGTCCTCTAGATAACAATTATTATAATATTGATTAAATATTAAAGACATAATATATTTTTCTATAATTTTCTTTACCTCTTTTGAAGCTTTTCTATAACAAATTCTTAGATACATACCAAGTTCAGGATAATCAGAAATAATATCAATATCTAAATCATGAGTAACTTCTATGACAGCTTTAATAATATTAAATCCTTGTTCATAATCATTAGTATCAATAAATTTTTTTATCTCATCAAAGTAAGAATAATATAAATTTAGAAAGTCATCTCTCAATAAATAACTATTATATAAATTATTATAATAATAATTATATTCCTGTTTCGGAACATACTCTGCAAAAGTCTTTTCCAAATCATTCATATCAAAAGAAATAGAAGCTAATCCATGATCAGATAAAATATATTTTTTTAAAGCTTCAGCAGGAATTTTCCTGATTAATTCATCTAATTTCAACTTATTCTCAGGTACAAAGTCTTTTAATTCTTTTTCATTATATTCAGCATTTTGAATTGCTAATAGAGTAGCATATTCGTGCTTACAATTATCTTCATAAGGACAATCACAACTCATTAGTATTTCATCATCTGAAATACTAACCCTAACTGTATAATCATCACTACCTACTACATCAGCAACAAAAATATTTCCCAATCTAGTAACGTTAGTAACGCCACCAGAATAATAACACTCTTCTCCACGATCAATTATTTTTTGATTAAAATATGAACTATTATCTGTGGCAATAGTACTGAAATCATCTTTTTCTTCATCAAATACTTCTTCAAACATAATTACCCCTCCTAATTATAATTTAATTATAACATTAAAATTCTTCTTGCTCAATCAAATTACTATTAACATACTTTTTACTAATGAAAATCATTATAATATTAAATAAAGTAAATAATGATAAAATCACACTTAAAATTAAATTAAAAGATACTCCTAAATGATATAGATAATAAATAATTCCACCAAAAACTATAAATAGTAGTAAAGCAAATCCCATAACAATAAATGTATTATAATTTTCTCTTAAAGAATTAGCTTCATCTTCCCAAATTAATTTTGGTTGTATTGAATCAACAAAAACTCCAAAATATGACATTAGTAAAATTACTAAAACACTTACAATTACTAATTCTAATATTACTAAAAAATCTAAACCTAAAATTAAATAAAATGGGATAGTAAAAATATTAACACCAACAAAAGTTATAATAAAACTAACTAAAACTTTAATAAATGCTTGCTCCTCATAATTTACAGGAATAGATTTCATAAAACTAAAGTTTGCACCTTCCCTTGAAAATGAAGAAGAAGCAATAGAATTTAGTGCAGGAAGTAATATTGAAACTCCAAATACAAATAATAAAATTAACGTTATAAAAGAAGAATCATTTACTTTACTTCTTAAAATATCTAAAGTCATATTAGAAAAGCAAATTTTATATACAATATATATAAAGAATGGCCATACAAAATTAACAAAAATACAATTTATAAAGAATACAGGGCTACGAAATAAAAGCTTAAATTCTTTAATTATATACGATTTAAATATAGAATTTTGTTTCATAGAATTAATTAATTTACTAATATTTTTTTTACTAGTATTATTTTTACTATTTAAGCTATAAACACTATCTAAATAAAGTAAATTACCTATAATTAAGAATAGTCCTATAAAAGCAAACTGAAGAATAAAATATAACAAAAAACTAATTAAAGATTTATTAACTAAAACATCTATAAATAAATTAATATGTGGAAAAACAATATTAATTATTTTAAAGAAATTTTCATTATCCTTAATAAAAATGAAAGGGTTAATATCAAAAGCTTGTAACTTACTCATAGAAAATGCAAATAATAGTAATAATAATAATACAAAAAAAATAGAAATTTTTCTGACTATCTCTTTATTTTTTATTAACTTAGTAAAGTTCATTATTAACATACTTATAATAGCACAATAAAGCATAGGTATTATAGGTAACGTTATAATACCAATAAGACTCAATAAAACATTAAACATATTTAAATTTACTGCTATAGAAAAACCAACTACACTTGCAAATATCAATAAAAATTGCATAATATTCTCTGCTATAAAGCAAGCTGTAAATCTAGCCGCTAAAATAATTTCAGACTTAATTGGTAAAGATAAAATGTTTTCTAAATCTTCATTAAAATAAAACTGACTTAGTATAACTTGAAAATTAAAAAAGAACGTAAATACACAAATAAGACCACAAACAAATTTCAAACATAAAATACCTAATCCAGCACTTTCAAATACTGTAGTTAACTCTTTAACAAAAAGTCCACATAAAAAAACAAAAGGTATAAAGATAAAAAACAATACTAAAGACAATAATATATTAAAAAATATTTTTTTTCTTTTATCATGAATTTCACTCATACCTAAAGATTTTATAAATACTTTTGTTAAAGAATTATATTGATTCATCAATAACCTCCAAAAATAATTTTTCTAAATCATCCTTCTGATCATATTTGCTTTTTAGTTCTTCTAAAGTTCCATAAAAAACTATTTTACCCTTATTTATAATAGCAACCTTATCACATAATTTTTCAGCAACTTCCAAAACATGTGTGGAAAAAAACACTATATTACCGGAGTGAGCATGTTCAATCATCATATTCTTTAATATTAAAGCACTCTTTGGATCTAGTCCAATCAATGGCTCATCTAGAATCCAAACTTTAGGATCATGAACTAAAGTAGCAATTACCATCATTTTTTGTCTAGTACCATGTGAATAGCTTTGCATTGGTTTATCTAATTGGTCTAATAAATGAAATTTATCAGCTAATTCATAAATTTTCTTTTTTCTTGATTTTACTGGAACATCATACACATCAGCAATAAAATTTATATATTCAAAACCAGTAAGTCTTAAAAACATATTGGGATTATCAGATATATAACCTATTATTTTTTTAGCTTCAATACTATCTTCTTCAATATCTAAATTATTGATTGTAATAGTACCCTTATCTGGTTTTAAAACGCCAGTCATCAATTTTATCAAAGTAGTTTTTCCTGCACCATTTAAACCAATAAAACCAACTATCTCACCAGAATTTATATCTAAATTTAAATTATCTATAGCTTTAATTCTACCATTATAAGTTTTGCTAACATTTTTAATCTTAATCATTCATATACCTACCTATTTTTATTATTAAAATACTCCATTTCTTCACAACTATACACACTACTATTTAATCTATATGTTCCTTTTGTTCCTTCCTTATTTGTTACTAGTGTAAAAGTATATCGAGTTTTATAACCACCCTCTAAATTAGCAACCATAGTTAATTTATAAGTATACATATTATTTGAAATATCATCCAAGGAAACACTAAACGTACCATTTTCGTAAGATTCTTTCTTATTTAAATACTGCATAGCATACGTATTATTTTTATTAAAATCATATTGAAAATAAGTATCAATATCATCACTAAGACTGCCATCTTCTTTTGATGAGCCACAAACCCAAGTTTTACCATTTATATAATTAGGATTAGTTTTTAAACTATACTTACTAGGAACGACAGGATTATCTCTATCAATCTCATACTCTAACTCTTCGCCATCATTACTCTTATAATATTTATAACCCAATATTCCTAGCATAATCACCATAACAATAATGCCAATTGCAAAAATAATTTTAAATGGAATTATACTTATATTATTAAAATTAAATTTACGCTTTTTCTTTTCATTATCATCAACAATAGTAAAATCAGTATAATCTTTATTATAAGAATCATCATCTTTTATAGATATTAAATCATCTATAGTATATTCTTGCATGTCTGATTTATCCTTATTAAAATTATTTGACTTATTTTTTTCTTTTGAATTTTCATTACTTTTAAAAGCACTATAATCAGGTCCATCTTCTTTTTTATAAGAATTTAATAAATCCTCCAATTCAGCATTATATTCAGTATCACTATCAGAGTCATCACTAAATTGATCAATATCATCATCTTCATCTTTATTAATATCAGCATATAAATCATTAACAGTTTCAGAAACTAATGAACCACAATTTAAACAAATCTTATCAGTATCTTTTAATTTAGCACCACACTTCTTACAAAACATGCCAATCACCTTCAATTTCTTTTACAAAGATATGCATTATAGTTTTTTGTATTAATAACTAAAGCATATTCATCGTCTGTTAATATTCCAAATTCATAACGAGTAGTTTCATTACTATTACTTAAGATACCATCTTTAAAAGAAGAATTACTAGTGATATATACATTCAAATATCCTCTAACTCCTCGGACCATTTTATCACTCATAGACTCATTATATATTCCTCTAACATAATCAGGAGAATCAATAATTTTCTGATTAAATGTTCCATCTTCCAAAAAAGATAAATTAAAATAGTAGTCATTATCATCACTTAAAGTAACTTGAGAAGTGTAATCAGCACACTTCCAATCCCCAACAACAGTTAAATTATCATTTAAATTAACAATTAAATAATAAATACTGATAATTATGAACAAAATAAGAATAATACTAAAAATCATCTTAAATATATTAGGCTTTTTTTCATTATCTAAAATAGTCTCTATTTTCTGATTATTAATATTATTCCCACAATTAGGACAATATTTATCATCTTCTTGTAGAGTGTTACCACATACATTACATTTCATAGCATATTCTCCTACTCTACAATAAGAGTATCATTTTAAATAAAAAAAGTAAATTATTTTAAAATAAAAAGTATCATTTTACTATAAATGATACTTAATTATTATTTAACTTCTGTTAACCATAAACCATGTAGATTACAATAGGCATAAATTTTAGAATCTGAAATATAGTCGAATGTTGCTACTGGTCTTTCTCCTGGATGTAATTTTACTATATTTATATTATCTTTATATACTTGTGCAATAAACATAATATAATGTTCATCAATCATTGGATGTTCTACATCGCCAACTACAACTTTTATCTTATTGTCTTCTATAGTATAAACAGGAACATGTTTTTCGAAAGCTGCATCAATAGTATTAGGAATTAATTCTTCTAATTCTTTACCACAGCATCTAACTCTTTGAACATCTCCTTCAACTATTGTAATTATATTTCCACAAATAGGGCACTTATAAAATTTCATATTTAATCCTCCTAAAGCGATTATAACATATAAGCTTTCACTAATAAACACCAGTAATTAAATCAAGTAAAGTCTTTTTATAAAGTGATAAAAAACTTATCCTTTTAATATCATATAAAACAGTTAAATTAGCTTCCGCAATTACCTTATTATTACTATAAGCTTTAATTTTTCCTACTGAATCTCCCTTCTTTATAGGTAATTCAAATTCATCTATAACAACCTTATAATCATATTTATTCTTATTGCTCGATTGTTCCTCTATAACATATAAATTATCTTTTAAAACTATTGGTACTATTTCTCTATCTGCTTTGTCTAATTTTATTTTTTTAACTACCTCTCCACTATTTTTTAATACATCTACTTTTAAATTATTAAAACCATAATCCAAAAGACTCATTGTCTCACTATTTCTAACTTTACTATCATTTTCTCCTAAGACAATTGCTATAAGTCTTAAGTCATTACGTTTTGCAGTAGCAGCTAAACAATATTTGGCTGCGTCAGTATGACCAGTTTTTAAACCATCAGCACCCTCATAAAAACGAATTAATTTATTAGTATTTACTAACCAAAATTTATTTTCAGTATCTTCACGTAAATAATCTTCATATATAGAAGAATATTCTAAAACTTTAGGATGTTTCGTTACTAAATATCTAGCTATCATAGCTTGATCATATGCTGAAGAATAATGACCCTCTTCATCCAATCCTGTACAATTTTTAAATTGAGTATTTTTAAGCCCTAATTCTTTTACTTTATCATTCATCATTTTAACAAATTTTTCTTCACTACCAGCTATCACCTCAGCCATAGCAACAGTAGCATCATTTCCACTAGCAACACTTATTCCTTTCATTAAATCATCTATTGTAATTACTTCACCTTCAGATAAATATATCTGTGAACCACCCATATCAGCAGCATTTTTACTTACTTTAACTTTATCAGTCCACTTAATATTACCCTTTTCAATTTCTTCCAAAATAATAATTTGAGCAACCATTTTTGTCATTGAAGCAATTGCTACTTCCTTATTCATGTCTTTTTCAAATATAATTTTTCCACTATCCGCTTCTATCAATATACCACTAGTAGCATTGGGTATTAACTCTTCCCCAAAAACAGTCATTGGAAATATAAAAAACCCTAAAGCAACTAATAAAAACAAAATTTTTTTCATACTATCCTCCTAACTTTTCTTATGTCAAGTGAAGTGTTTTTATACATATTTTAATATTTTTCTGCTATTATATAATAGAGGATGATAATTATGAAAGTTAAGAAAAAGGTCAAAATAAAAAAGAAAAATTTTATGATTCTGATTTTGATCATAATGTCAATTAGTACTCTAACTTATACTGGTATGAATTTTTTTTATAGTAATCAAAATGATAAAACTTATAAAAAAATAATCAAAGATAAACGTCTTGAAGAATTAGGAAATATTGATGAAAAATTAAATTATTTCAATAAAGACTATATAGACAGATATTTAAAATATAAAGAAAACAATCCTAATTTATCAAATAAAGAAATAGTTTTAAATGTAAATATTGGCTTAGATAATCCATTCTATACTAATACTAAAGAAGCTACTGATTTATATGAAAATACTATTTTAGTAAATAAATATAATTATTTGAATGCTGACTATGAGCCTAAAGATTTGGAAGAAGTTAATACATATTATGCTAGAAATGGCATGAAACTTGTAAAAGAGGCTAAAGAACAATATGAAGCTATGGCTAAAGCTGCAGAAAATGCAAATTTAAAATTAGTTATTTCTTCATCATACAGAAGTTATCAATATCAAGAAAATTTATATAATAATTATGTAATACAAGATGGAGAAGAAATTGCTAATACATACTCTGCAAAACCTGGCTTTTCAGAACACCAAACAGGATTAGCCATTGACCTATCAAATGGTAAAACATCTTATACCGATTTTGAAAACACAGAAGAATTTAAATGGATGCAAGAAAATGCTTATAAATATGGATTCATTTTAAGATTTCCTGAAGATAAAGTAAATGTAACTGGCTATCAATATGAACCATGGCATTATCGTTATTTAGGAATAAAAATTGCATCATATATTCACGAAAATAAAATTTCCTATGAAGAATACTATGCAATGTTTTTAGAAAATTAAAAAGACACACAAGTGTCTTTTTTAATCATACTTTCTTTTAAAATATAAATATAATCTATAAAACAAAGTAAAAATAATCCAAATCAAAAATAAACAATTACAAATTTGAACTATCGCTAATATATAATCATTAGAATATAGAACAACACTTTTTTCTATAGCTAAGTCATAGTAAGTAGTTAAAGCTACAAAAGACATAAATAAATAATAAATTATTGAAAAAACCAAATAATTAACTATTTTTTTAAATTTTGTTAGTTTCTTAGAAAATAATGTATATATCATAATTATCGTTATAAAAACAATTGTTGTGAAAAAAGCAACTGTAGTAGGAAAACATATATACTTAATAATCATTTTAAAGAATTCTTTTATACATAACAAAATATAATCATTATAAACAATCATTGTTCCTATAAGTAAGCCAATATATATTCCTATTGCACAATAAGTAACAAACCTAGCTTTTCTTTCTACGTTAGCTATTAATAATACAAACAATAAAATACAAAACATTAATAGTTCAATAGATAGAAAAGAAGAAAAAGTATACTCAAGTAAAGTCTTTATTTTTTCTATTGCTGTTAAATTCACTAATATCACCCTCTAAACTTGTTCAAGAATATAAACCGTTTGTGAAAAGTCATCATCTTTAGTACAAGTAATTAAAGTCATGGTAGTTTTATCATAATTTCTAGATATAGTAACCTTTCCAACTTTAGGTACATTATATATATTAACTATCTTATAAGCATATTTAATATTATTATATGTAACATAGGCCATATCACCTATTTGTAGCTTATACAAGAAAGCAAAATAAGATATATAAGCATCACCTGAATGAGCCATTAAAATTAAATTTCCCTTATTTACATCAGGTAAAGATGAACCTCTGACTAAAGTAACATTATATTGGATATCATTATATTTATTATCTAGCCCGTAAAATCCTCTTTTTAAACTTATTTTTGGTATCTCTAAAACACCTAAATATTGATTATAATTTATAGTTTCTGAAGGAGCATTATTAACCACTTCACTATTATTAGTAGTAGGAGAATTATCAGTTACATTATTTGCAACAGGTATTGTAATAAGAGATTGAGTTTCTTCTAAATCACTAGTCATCTCTAATTTTAAATCAGAATAAACCTCATCTCTTAAAGACACAATTGAATTCCAACCTAATAATAAAATTCCTATAAATACAAGGAAAGAGCCAATAATCAATTTCTGGCTCTTTTTAATAATTATCCTATGATTAATTTTCTTCTTTTGGTTTAATGTTTGCATAAATAATTCCTACACCAGCTAATAATATAATTAATCCAACAAAGTATATTGATTGTGCAGTAGTAAGTGAAGTATCAGGAACATCAGGAGTATAATCAAAATTAAATGATATGCCAGTTACTACATGTTTTGTAACTTTTCCAGTAAATGCAACCTTTTGTCTTTCAGGTGCTGAATAACTATAAGCCATATCTCCTTTGAAAGCACCTGTAATTTGAATAGAAACTTGTTTATTTTCTTCAGTTATAGAATCAACAGGTACTCTAACAACAAATTGTGTTCCATTAACTAAATTATCTAATTTATCACCAGTTAATTCTTCACCATTAGTATTTAAAATCATAGTTCCTTTTGGAGCTGATGAAGCATCAATCTTAAATCCTAAGAAACCTTCAGTTCCATTAATTGTAACAACATCAGTTTGATAATATTTGTCATCACTTGTCAAAGAAATTGTATCAGACTTTTTACTAGCAGTAACTGTAAATGCATTCCATGATTCTTGACCATTGTGAATTCTTTCAGCTTTTGCTATTAAACCAGTAATAGTTGTATCATTTGCTGGTAATGAAGTACCATTTAATTTACAAGTATCATAAATTGTACCACCAGAAGTTTCAAAAATATTAGTCATAAAATCATTCATTGCAAAAATAGCTTTTTCATTTCTAAATCCTTGAGCTGCTTCAGCAGTCATTGTGGTTCCATAAGAATTTGCTGCTTTTACATCAAATTGATAAGTCCAAATAGCACTTTGAATAATCCAACCTTTAGCTTTTTCCGGAACAGCTTGTCCTCTTTCGTCAACTATTTCAAAATCTTCACTTAATAAATAATTTAATAAGAATAATAGACCATTATCAGTAATTTCTTTATCTTTTTGATATTGAGTATCCTCAGCAATATCAATTTCACTTTCGATACAATAAATATACTTATTTTCTGTAGTACGATGTAAAGCTATTTGAGTAGTAGCAATATTTCCTTTTATCTTATATGACTCATCTGATTCTGTTCCTGTAGTAATTGTTTCAGGAAAAGGCGTTGTAGACTCTTCTGGAATAGCAAATGAAACTTGCCCAAATCCATAAGCAACAATAGAAATAATAGCTACAAAAGCTAAAATAAATGACATCATTATTGATGTACTAGAAGTTAAAGATCTTCTTTTTTTGTTTTTATTTTGGTTTTGATTTTGTTCTTCCATATAAATTTTCTCCATATTTTTACTCCTATCCTTATAAATTTATTATAACATAAATTTATAAATTTAAAACCATTTTTTAGCTTATATCAAAAATTGTTTCTAATTTTGGCATTTTAAAGTCCTTATGATAATAAATAGTTGCTAAAACATCTCCTTTTTTAACATTTTCCCCAACTAATTTATTCAATCTAATACCAACTTCAAAATCAATTTTATCTTCTTTAGAAATACGTCCAGCACCTAATGAAACAGATAATTTTCCAAGCTCTAAAGCATTAATTTTACTAATAATACCAGACTTAGGAGCTTTTATATATTTTAAATTATCACTTACTTTTAATTTACGAATATCTCCACCTTGTGCTTTTACCAATTCTAAGAATTTTTCATAAGCTCTTCCTTTATTTAATACTTCTAAAACTTCTTTTATAGCATCACTTTTATCAATATTTTTTCCTAAACTGACCATCGTAGAAGATAAATCAATACATAAATCATATAAATTATTATCAGTTTCTTTTCCCTGCAAAATATCCATAGCTTCCTTAACTTCTAAAGAATTACCAATTGCATAACCTAAAGGAACATTCATATCACTTATTATCGTATGAACTTCTTTTTGATAAATTTTACCAATTTCAATCATTAATCTACTTAATTCCTTAGCATCTTTTCTAGTTGTTAACAAAGCACCATTTCCAACTTTTATATCAATTAAAATTTTATCTGCTCCTCCAGCAATTTTTTTGCTCATTATACTAGAAGCAATTAAAGGAATAGAAGAAACTGTCCCCGTTACATCTCTTAATGCATATATAACTTTATCCATAGGAGCTAAATTAGCCGTTTGTCCAGTAACAACAACACCTATATTTTTGATTTGATTAACTATTTCCTCATCACTTAAATCTGTTCTATAGCCAGGAATACTTTCTAATTTATCAATAGTTCCGCCAGTATATCCTAAACCTCTTCCACTCATCTTAACAACAGGCACTCCACAAGCTGATACTATAGGTGCGATAATCAAAGTTGTCTTGTCACCAATACCACCTGTTGAGTGTTTATCAACCATATTATCAATTATTCCAGTAAATTGTAAAACTTCTCCGCTATCAATAAATACTTTAGTTAAAGCAAAAACTTCTTCATCTGTCATACCATTAATGCAAATTGCCATAAGTAAAGCACTCATTTGATAATCCTTTATCTCACCATCTAAATAGGCATTAAAAAACTTATCAATTTCACTATAACTTAATTCTTTACCCAATCTCTTTTTATTAATAATATCTATTATCATTTAAATCACCAACCTAAATATATTTGTATCATATTTTACAAATCCCACCGAAGTGTATAGTTTTCTAGCAAAAATACGCTTATCAGAACTAGTTAATTGAATATACCTAATACCTTCTGTTTTAGCTCTTTCAATTATAAAATTCATCATAACCTTACCTATACCTTTTCCTTGATTATCTTTATCAACACAAACATAATCAATTAAATAATAATAGTAACCACGAATAACGTTTAGAATCTTTGTTGTAACAAAATATCCAATAACTTTACCATTTTCCACTGCTACATATTGATCGATATAGTCAGCAATTTTATCTCGAACTAACTCTCCACCAAAATTATCTAAAATAATTTTATCAACTTGGCTAGAATCATTATCTTCATATTTTCTGACAACAACATTCATAAAATCACCTAATCCTTATAAAAATCATACCATAAAAAGAAACATATTAGAATGAATTGCTAAAAATTATTTATAATTTCTTCTTTTAAAGTTTCTACAATTTTATCCTGAGGAACTTTTTTTATTATCTGTCCCTTTTTAAACAAAAGACCTTCTCCTACACCACCAGCAATACCAATATCAGCTTCTCTTGCTTCACCTGGTCCATTTACAGCACACCCCATTACTGCAACAGTTATATCCTTATTAATTGTCTGTAAAAATTGTTCAACTTCCTTTGCAATTGGTATTAAATCTATTTGTGTTCTACCACAAGTTGGACAAGCAACCAATCTTGGTAATTTAAGCAAATTACAACACTTTAGTATTTCCTTAGCAACTTTAACCTCTTCCACTGGATTTTCAGATAAAGAAACTCTTAATGTATCACCGATTCCCTCTCTAAGTAATACTCCTAAGCCAATACTCGATTTAATAGTTCCACTAAAAGCTGTTCCAGCCTCAGTTATTCCTATGTGAAGCGGATATGGAAAATAACGACTTGCTAACTCATAAGCTGAAATACATAAATCTAAATCTGAAGCCTTTAATGATAAACAAATATCATAAAAATCTAATTTTTCCAAAATATCAATATGTCTTTTTGCACTTTCAATCATAGCTTCAGCAGTTGGTTTACCATACTTTTCTAATAAATCTTTCTCAAGTGAACCAGCATTAACTCCAATTCTAATTGGAATATTCTTACTCTTACAAGCTTCAACAACAGCTTTAACTTTATCTTCACTTCCAATATTTCCAGGATTGATTCTTATCTTATCAACACCACTATTTATTGCCTCTAAAGCAATTTTATAATCAAAGTGAATATCCGCTACTATCGGAATATGAATTTTTTTCTTTATATCTTTAATAGCTTTAGCATCAGCAATAGTTGGACAAGCTACGCGAACTATCTCGCATCCAGCGTCTTCTAACTTTAGTATTTGATTAATAGTACTATCAACATCGACAGTCTTAGTATTAGTCATTGATTGAATAACAACCTTTTTTTGTCCTCCAATTTGAACTCTACCTACCATTATTTTTTTTTTTTTTTTTTTTTTTTTTTTCCTATTCATCTTACTCTCCCTTACAATAAAAATAATAACATAATAATCAAAATAAAAACAGACTATAAGTCTGTTCCATTATTATTTTTCTTATTAGAATTACTACTTAAGAAAGTTACTTTTTCAGCAATTATCTCAATTGCAACACTATGTTTTCCTTCACTTTCTATATTTCTTGATTGTAACCTTCCTTTCACTCCTATGATATCCCCTTTTTTGCAATATTCTGCAGTATTAGTAGCAATACTTTCAAAAGCAACACAATCAATAAAGTCTGTATCATATGTACCTTCCATATTTTTAAAACTACGTGGGATAGCTAAAGAGATAGTGGCAACTTTTACTCCTTTTTCAGACTTATTAATAGATATTTCTTTAGTTAATCTTCCTACTAAGACTATTTGATTTAGCATCTAGCACCTCCTTTCGAAGATGTATAATAAACACTTTAATTTTAATTGTAAAATGAACAATTTTTTTATTTCATGAAAAAATACACAAAAAAAAAAACAAATTCAATAATGAACTTGCTTTTTCTAAATATAAGCATCTCCACTTTAATAAATTCAATAGTTTTATAAAATTCTTTTTATCAATTGATTTAGTTCAACAGCATACTCCATAGGTAACTCTTCTCTAAACTTTTCTAAGAAACCTAAAACAATTAATTCTGTAGCTCTTTCTTTAGAAATACCCCTACTCATCATATAAAATAAATTATCATCACTAATTTTAGATACAGTAGCTTCATGTTCTAATGTACTACTTAAGTTGAAGCAAGAATTTTTAGGAATCGTATCGCTCTTTGATAATTCATCTAAAATCAAAGTATCACATTGTATATTTGACACGGAGTTTTCTGCACTTTCTTCAATACGAACTGTTCCTCTATATGTCGCATTTCCACCATTACTTGCAATACTTTTTGAAACAATATTACTTGTTGTATTTTTACCAACATGAATCATTCTAGCACCAGTATCTTGGATTTGATTTTTACTAGCAGCACTAATAGTGATACAGGTTCCTTTAGAATAATCTCCCTTTAAAATACAACAAGGATATTTCATAGTTACATAACTTCCTATATTACCATCAATCCACTCCATAGTTCCATTTTCATCTACCAAAGCTCTTTTAGTAACAAGATTATAAACATTAGGTGCCCAATTTTGAATAGTTGAATATCTACACTTAGCATTGCGTCCTACATAAATTTCTACAACAGCAGCATGTAATGAAGATTCACTATATGTAGGAGCAGTACAACCTTCGATATAATGCAAATCACTACCTTCATCTACAATAATTAATGTTCTTTCAAATTGTCCCATATTTTTACTATTTATTCTAAAATAACTTTGTAAAGGTCTATCTAATTTAGTATATGGAGGTATATATATAAAACTACCTCCACTAAATACTGCCCCATTTAAAGCAGCAAACTTATTTTCGTCATTTTTTACTATTTTTCCAAAATATTTTTGTACTAAATCAGGATATTCCTTCATAGCATGCTCAATAGAAGTAAATATAACATGCTTGCTTTCTATTTCATCTATCATTTTATGATAAATTACTTCACTTTCATATTGAACACCCATACCACCTAAATATTTTTCACTTTCTAAAACTCCTAATCCATCTAACTCATCAACAACTGGCTTTAAAACATTTTTCCAATCACTTTGGATCATTTCATCTCGATCATCAGATTTATAATAAATAATTTTATTAAAATCAAGATCAATTTTAGGTCCAAATTTTGGCATTAACATTTTAGAAAATTTAGAATAACTATCTAATCGATAATCTCTTACCCAATCATCTTCCTTTTTCTTATTGGATATTTGTAGTATCTTATCTTTATCTATTCCTACAATTTCCATAAACATCACCTATTCTATATTCTTTTAAATTTTTGAATTTCTCGCCCATTAAAATAATTATCCATATACTCCTCTGATTGTAAATCCTTACAAAATACCTTTAATAATCTTATTGGATCTTTTCTTAAGTATTTTCTAGAAATTTCTTTACGATCTTTGAAGTATTTATCAGAATACAAAACAATTTTTTCTAATTCATTCAAAGTTACCACTCCAGGTAAATTATCAGAAAATAACTTTTCTTGAATTAACCAACAAGGTCCATCTTTTAATAAACCATCATGATAAATAATCTTACTTCCATAAGGTTCATCATCTTCAGTATAATTAGAATAACAACTTCTTCTAAAAATAGGATACTCTTCACATAAATTAAAAACATTATAATAAGTATCACTAACTTCATCCTTAACAATTATTCCATATGATAAATTCTCTCCTAATTCGATACCATTATTTTCTTTATTAAAATATCTCAGACCTGCAATATATAAATTATCTTTATTAAATTTTTCAACATTATTCATTTTCTAATTTCACCAACATTTTCTCTATCGCATTACTTGGTAGTAAAGCACAATTTTTTCTATTAGGTTGTTTACAAATTTCATCATATACATTTAATTCACCTAATAATTTACTATCATATTTTTCTTCATTAATCATATTTTGATAATTAGTCAAAATATTTTTAGCATCTTCTAACTTTTTACCAATCAAACTTCTAATCATTATTGAAGTAGCAGAAGTACTAATTGCACACGCCTCACCATCAAAACGAATATCTTTTATAATTCCATCTTCTACTTTCATCATAAAATCTAAATTATCAATGCAACTATCACTACTTGTATTAACTTTTAAATAATTATTATCATCAATTAATCCTCTATTCATCGGATCTTGATAATTATCTAGAATAATTTCCCTTCTTAAATTATTATCCATGAAATCACCTACAATACTATTTTAAATATGTTCTCACTTTTTTCTAAAGCATCAACTAATTTATCAACATCTTCATAATTGTTATAAAAATACATGCTTATACGTACAGTATTTTTAATACCTATTTCATCTTTCAACATCTTAGCACAATGATTACCAGCTCTAACAAATATCTTATAATGATTTAAATAAACTGAGGCATCTTGAGCAAAAACACCTTTTATATTAAAAGCTAAAATTCCACTATTAGAACTTTTGTTATATATTTCTATATTTTTAATTTTTTCTAATTTAGAAATTAAATATTTTTTTAAATTCATTTCATGCTGATGTATCTTATCAATTCCTATTGATTTTAAATATAAAATAGCTTCTCTAAGACCAATTACTTCAGCAATTGGTGGAGTGCCTGCTTCAAAACGTATTGGTACATCTTTTAATTCATAAGATGAATCACTTTCAAAATAATTATTCATTCCACCACCATAACATAATGGTTTCATTTCTTTAAGTAATTCATACTTTCCAACTAGAACACCAACTCCAGTAGGTCCACACATTTTATGACCAGAAAAACTCAAAAAATCAATATTATTATCCTTAAAATTTTCTTTTAAATGTGGAACACTTTGAGCACCATCAACACAAAAATAAATATTTTTATCATGACATATTTTTCCTATAGACTTAACATCTCTGACATCACCAATTACATTGGTAACATGCGCTATAGAAATAACCTTAGTATTATCATTTATACTTTTTAAAACATTATCAATAACTAACTCATGATTATCATCTAAATCCATGTATTTAATTACTATCCCAATTTCTTCACTTAATCTTAACCAAGGTAAAACATTAGAAGCATGTTCACTTTTTGTAAGCAGTACTTCATCTCCTGCATGTAAGTGATACTTCATAAACCCAAAAACTACTTGATTAATAGACATAGTAGTTCCTGAAGTAAAAACAACTTCTTTCGGACTACAATTAACAAAATCAGCAACCACATTACGAGTATCATCATAAAGTCTATTAGTGATAATAGCTGCATCATAATCTCCTCTATGTATATTAGAAGTATGTTCATTCATATATCTAATAATACTATCAACTACGCACTTAGGTTTTAAAGTAGTAGCACCATTATCAAAATAAACAATATCTTGATGTAACATAGGAAAATCTTCTCTATTCATAATCACACCTCTATCTATATTTTTTCAATCTCACTTAAAAAACTATTAATTTTATCATACTCAATTGAATCACTATTAACTAAAAAGCTATTTAATAATAATTTATAACTGTTATCTAATGAAATACCTCTACTCATCAAATAAAATAAATATTCGTCTTTAAATTTACCAATATATGCTGAATGGTTACTATCAACATCAAAATTATCTATAACCAAATTAGGGCATATAGTACTCTTACCATTAACCATATTGATAATTTGATTATCTTGATTACAAATACACTTACTTGAACTCTTTGGTACTATTCCAAAAACATCGTAAGTTAATTTATTTTTAAATACATTAACACCATGATTATATACCTCACTATGTGTATTAGAAACTAAATGATTAACTATAATAGTGAACCTATTATCATCATAATTTATATTATTATAATAATAATGTAGAGTTACCCCTTCTTTAACCAAATCAATATCTACTTCACAACTTGAATTAATAGAATAATGATAAATAATAGTATCTTCTTCTATATTATATTTATATTTTTGATTCTGGTTATTATCATTTACATATATTACTTTACTCATTAACATCAAGCTCATTTCTATTGCCTATGATATCATATCCATTTTTTTCAATTTCCAAAGCTAAATTGATATCACCAGTTTGTTTTATATTACCATCTTTTAATATGTGAACATATTGAGGTTTGATATATTCTAAAATTCTAGGATAGTGAGTAATAATTAAAACCGAAGTTTCAGGATTTTCTTTAAGATATTCATTGATATTTTTACAAACAACTTTCAAACTATCAACATCTAAACCAGAATCTAATTCATCTAAAATAATTAACTTGGGTTTTAAAAATTTAAGCTGTAAAATTTCATTTTTTTTCTTTTCTCCACCACTAAATCCTTTATTTAAAGATCTATGTAACATGCTACTATCTAATTTAACATCATCAATATATTTATCCATATCCTTTATAAATGAATATAAATTGACTTTTTCACCAGAAATTTCTCCTCTTGCTGTTCTTAAAAATTCAGAATTTGAAACTCCATCAATAACAGTTGGGTCCTGCATACATAAAAATATTCCTAATCTAGCTCGTTCATAAACCTGAAGTTTATTTATATCAACACCATTAAAAATAATAGAACCATCTACCACATCATAATTATAATGGCCCATAATAGTTTTAGATAAAGTACTCTTTCCAGAACCATTCGGACCCATTATGGCATGAATTTCACCATTTCCTATTTCAAGATTAAATTTTTCTAATATATTTTTATCTGTATTTTTAACCTTTACAGTCAAATTATCTATTTTTAGCATTATATCACTCCTAAAAGCACTTATATTCTATCATAAATATAAGTGAATTGCAAAAATAAAAACATAAGCTTTTGACTTATGTTTTAACTTTTTAAGTATTATTTACTGCTACCTTTAATTCTCATCCTTGTATTATCCAAAATATTTTGTGCATCTGCTAGAACTCTGGCAAAATCACCATCTGCTGAAGGAGTTAAAGCCTTAACTTGACTCTCAAGATTTGCTTTTTCACTTTCTAATCGTGCAATACGCGCATGTAGACTAGAAATCTCCCTAGCTTGAGATTTAGATAATTCCAATAATTTTTTTCTAGAACTATCACATTTAGATAATTTAATTTCATAATCATCATTCATAGCTTGTAAATTGCGATTTAATTCAACTAAGTTAGAAATAGTAACTGTTACACTATCAAATATATTTTTTGCAGGTAAATTACGATTATTATTATAGTCATAACTCTCTAGCAAATTATTATATGCTCCATCATCATAATCATAATTATATGAATCTTCAACATAAACAGGTTCATTTTCTGTATTTTCAGAATCAATAGTTTCTTCTGAGTAAACTGCATCAGTATTTTTTTCTTCTACATTTGATTCTTCATTAGTTTTAGCAGTTTCGGATAATGTTTCATCATTGTTATTTTCTGTTACTTCTTCTTGAGAATCATCTAAACTTGACTCTTCATTAGAATCCGTTTTTAGTGGTACCTCAGTATTAATATCATTTACTATTTCTTCCTGAGATTTTTCTTTATTTTCTTCATTAGTATCCGGAATTTCTTTTCCTGTTTCTTCTAAATCACTACCTTCTGTTACGTCTTCTTGCGATTCTTCCACATTTGCTTCCTCCTTAGAATCAGTAACTTCTTCTTCAGTTTCTTCCATATCATTATCTTCTGTTATTTTTTCCTGTAATCCTTCTGTATTTGTCGCTTCATTAGAAACTGCAACTTCTTCTGACAATGACTTATCTTCATTAGTAAGTGCATCTACCTCTTTTGTAGATTCTTCCATATATGTTTCTTTGTTTTCTTCAGAAGGAATATTTACTTCCGTAACATTTTCATTCAAATTATGAACATTAGCTTGATTAAAGATATCTATAGTTTCATCATTTGTACTATTATTAGATTCTTCGTTAATTTCTTCACCCAAATTTTGAAGATTTTTTTTATCAAGAAAATCTGCTGTTTCATTATCGTTATTAGTAGAATTATTTTCTTGATTAAAAACATCTGAATCATTATCTGTATCAGAAACATTATTATCTTCTTTATTAGTTACTTCTTCAAAATTTTGAAGACCCCCTTGATTAATAGTAACACCAGTTTCAAAATTATTAACTATCTCATTATTATCTACATTTGATTCTTCCACATATGTCTGATCAGATGTTGTAACATTTTCTTCTGAATTTTCAACTAATGGCGGAATTACCTCTGAGTTTTCAATACTATCAGAAGCATAATTAGCAACGTTTTCACTTACTGAATTAGAAGAACTTTCATCAGATGATGAAGCATCATTTTCAATCGTTTGCGATAAATTACTAAGCTGCTCGTTAATTGCCTTTTCAATAGAATCCTTAGTAACAGAAGTAGTTTCGATATTTAATTTTGGTTGTTCTTCTTTCTTATTGTCATCATTCATTGAATATAGAGAATATTCAATAACTTTTGAATCTAATGTATTTTTACTGAAATAAATTTTTTCATCATCTACACCAACAAAACTATAAAGCTCATTATTAATTAGATTATTTCCATTGATGTCGTAAATAGTAGCTTCTGAAAATTGATCATTAAAAACATATCTTCCATCGTTACCCATAGCGTTGTTCATATTATCCTTAATAGTTGCTGAAGTTGTGACTAATTTAGCAGCAGAGTTAGGATCGTTTCTTAATTTAATAGCCTCTAAAACGCTATTACTAACAGGGTGTGCAGTTTCTACTAAAAGTATATCACTTGAAATTAATTTTATATTTTTATTTTCACAAGGTATAACAACATTACCATTTTCATCAATAACACCAACATGAGTTGCTACCGCTAAAGGATCAACAGCTTCCAATAATGTTGTAGTAACAATTCTATTTCCATTAGATAATTTTGTTTCGTCTAAAAAATAATATTGTTTTCCATCATCTGTAACACCATAATTGCAAATAATGTCACTTCTATCCTTATATTTCACTAAACCTCTCTGTATCTGCATAGACATATAAACACACCACCTATTTTATTCTTTTATCTTCTTTAATATTAACACAAAAAAAAAGTCAACACAACAATCTTTTTAAAATAGCTAGTAAAAATTGCATAAAAAAAATAATTAGTATAAAATAAAAGTGGTGGTAACATGAAAGAGCAAAAAAAACTAATGATTCAAATGTCTCTTCTTTTTCTTATAGTTTTCGTAGTATTTGGAGTAATAATAGTTAATGAAAAAATATCTCCATTAAAAATACCAAAAGTAACTGAAAAAATATCAACATATCTAAATAACAACTATCATGATTTAGCAACTAATTTAAAACTAAATAATGTAGAATATAAAAACATGCGATATGAAGCAAAAGTACTTGATAAAAATAATGAAAATTACTATTTCTATGTATATTATAAAAACAAGGAATTTACTGATACATATAAAAAAGACTATATAGAAGGACAATCGATAATATCATTTCAAGAAGAAAAAATTATCGAAAATATAAAAAAGAAAACCGGAACTACTTTTAAAGTTACTATTCCTAAAACATTAGATAAATATACCGAAACAATAAGAAATAAAATAATCAATAGCAAGACACCAGAGCAAATAAAAATATACAACTTAGAAGCAGATATTTCTGTAGAAAAGTTTGATACTAAAAATATATGTAGTACGTTAAAAGGATTTAATAACAATTTAACTAATAAACAAATAACACCAAAAAACTATAC
Source organism: uncultured Bacilli bacterium (assembly GCA_944350385.1). Classification (GTDB taxonomy): domain Bacteria; phylum Bacillota_I; class Bacilli_A; order RF39; family UBA660; genus RUG14891. Next base: position 54,001 of record CALVOV010000001.1, on the reverse strand, counting down.
ATTTATTATAGATAACCCCGAAGATGAAACTATAGCAATCAAAATTAATAATCTTGATAGTAAAATTATCAATGATAATAATCTAAACAATATAATTAATGATATACTAAATAAGAAAAAAAGCAATTTGCTAAATACTTATAATATAACTTATGAGTATTTGAATTAGGAGGTCAAATATGGAAAATTGTATATTTTGTAAAATTATTAATAATGAATTACCATCAAAAACTATTTATGAGGATGAGCAAATAAAAATTATTATGAATATCAACCCCAATACCAATGGTCATCTATTAGTTTTACCAAAGAAACATATGGAAAATTTAATGGATACATCAGATGAAGTAATTATTCACATGATTCAAATAATTAGAACTAAGATATATCCTCTACTAAAAGAAAAACTAAACTGTGAAGGATTAACATTAGCACAAAATAATGATTTAGGTCAAGAAATAAAACATTATCACATTCACTTAATTCCAAGATATAAAGATGATAATGCTGATTTCAATTATGATAAATCTAAAATAATGGATCTTGAAGAAGTATTCAATAAAATAACAAAATAAAATACAAAGAAAAATCTTTGTATTTTATTTTTTAATAGAAGTTATTATTATTAAATGCTCCACCCAATATAATTGCTAATAATATATATAGAATTATAATAATTACAAAACCATTATTTCCTTTTCTGTGAGAGCAAGTATTATTTGTTTCTGTACAATTATTCACAACTACTCACCTCCTTAAATATATGCACCTAAGATAATTATTAAAAGAATAAATAATACTAACACAATAGCAGCAGCTGAATTAGTTGATGAATTTGAAGTTGTATTATTACACATATTAACTCCTCCTTTTTTTAGTATTCATTTTATTTTATGGAAATTTTAAGAATTTGTGATTATATCTATAATTTATTGCACTAAAATTATTTTTTTGCTATTATAATTTACAGGAGGTTAGTATGAAAAACAAGAAGATAATATTAGGAGTAAGTTCATTTTTTTTAATTGCATCACTATTAACAACAGGATGTGGAAAAGAAGTAAATTTAAGTTCTAAAGCTGTAGTAGGATTCGAAGATGGAGAAATATCTATTAATGACTACTATAAAGAAATCAGTGAAAATAATATTTCTATATTAGTAGATATGATAGATCATAAATTATTTGATGAAAAATATAAATCAGATAAAGATGAAGACGAAAATGTTCAGGGACAAATTGATCAAATAAAAGAATACTATCCAGATGAGGACTCATTCACTCAATTTATTCAACAATATTTTGGTGCTAATGATGAAGATGAACTAGAAGAACTTTTAAGATTAGAATATAAAAGAGAACAAGCTGTTAATGATTACATAGAAAAAAATATTAAGGATGACGAAATTAATAAATATTATGAAGATAATATCTATGGTGACATGACAGCCAAACATATTTTAATTAAAGCTGATACTGATGAGGATGCATCTGAAGAAGAGAAAAAAGAAGCTGAAGATAAAGCCTTAGAAGAAGCCAAAGAGGTAATTAAAAAATTAAATGATGGAGAAAATTTCGATGACTTAGCTAAGGAATATTCTGATGATAAAGCAACTGCTAATAAAGGCGGAGATTTAGGAAGTTTCGCATATGATGATATGGTTGAAGAATTTTCTAAAGCTTGTGCTGATTTAAAAGTTAATGAATATACTAAAGAGCCAGTTAAAACTTCTTATGGTTATCATATTATTTTAAAAACTAAACAATCTAAAAAACCAGAACTAGAAGATGTAAAAGATGAAGTTGTAGAAAAAATAAGAGAAAAAAAACTACAAGAAGATACTACTCTTTATTATGAAACATTAATTGCTATCAGAGAAGAAAATGGTATTACATGGAATGATAGTAATTTAAAGAAAGCATATAACGATTTAATGGATAGAATTATTGAAAAAGCTTCAGCAACTACTGAATAAAAAAAAGCTCATTTAAATGAGCTTTTTTTATACCTTCTTATATAATAATATTCCATTAGACTCTATTATTTTTTGATACTTTAATGTTCTAAGATATTTTTCTAAAGTACTACCCTTTGTTACAAGAAAATAATCAAAATCATATTTATTCATCAATTCTTTATAATCATATTGCATATTTTTAATATGTAAATAATCAGTAAATACACCATTTTCAGAATACAAATCTGCTCTACCATCTATAAAAACTAAAATATTATGATATATTAATTCTCCACCATAACCATAATAATTGAATAATCTTTTAGGTTTTACCTCTTTAATTGTATCAATGATTTTTTTATCAACATGTAAATTTTCTTTGTTTATTTCAGAATATACTTTATCAAAGTTAAAAACACTAGAAATCAAGAGAAAAGATGATAAAAAAATCATAATAAATTTCATATTATCAAATTTAAATTTACTAATATAATTAAATACAAAAAATGATGAAATTATATATAAATATGGCCAAAATCGTAAGCTTTTTAAGCCTAAATAAATTCCTAATCCAATAAAAGTTATATCTAATAATTGTATTTTTTTCTTACTAAATAACAATATTCCTAAAATAATAAGACTTAAAACATAAAAAGGTAAATGAGTCAAATTATTTATATCAGTAGGAGCCCACTCTGTAATATTCTCTAACATAGTTTTGTCTAACATATTTAAATATGGATAAAAAGTCATTTTAATACCATGAATATTTATCATAGTACAAATAATTGAAATAAAACCAATAATAAATAACTTTTTTAATTGACTTTTACTTAATCTTTTAGCCTCAATTTTTTCAAATTTAAATTGAAATAATCCTATAAAAAAAGTAAAAAAGCAAAACAAGTATCCTAAATTACTAGATCCACCATGGAAATTAGCCCATAAAATTGTTAATAAAGGAAGAAAATAAATTTTTTTAGAATCTTCATTACGAACTAAATCTAAAATAAAATATAATGTTAAAGACAAAAATAAATAACTTATAAAATGTGGTCGTGCTTGCATTACAAGAATAAAAATCAAGGAACAAGCTATCCAACAAGTAGTAAAAAATAAATTTTTATTAATCTTTTCTTTATTATATAAATATATAATTATATAAAACATAAATAAAGATGAAAATATATAAATGAGCATACTAAAATTGCCAAATATCACTTTTAAAAAATAAATAAATAATTCAAACAACCATTCATGACTCATCCAGTAGGTTCCATTCAAAACCCAAGAGAAAACATCCTCTTTTAGCGGACCATTCAAAAACATATATTTCCCAGCAGTAATATGCCAAAAATAATCACTTTCTTTAACTAAAAAAGTACATAAAAAACACGAAAAACTAAAAAAAAGTAAAAATAAAGGAATATATATTTTTTTATTACTCAACTTCTTCATAATGCAATCCTTTCATATACATCTTTTCATGAACTTTTCTCATTAACTCATCTCCAGAATATTTACGAGATAACTTTCTGTATATTTTATCATATTCCTTCTTAGCAATATCATTATCGATAGAAAAATCAAGACTATTTAAAACATCTTGTATTAAAGAAATATCATAACCATAATTAACTAAATAATTAAATATTTTATTTTTTAAAACGCTTCCACCTTTACTTCTATTATTATTATTAAGGCGATTAGCTAACTTAGTAATTTTTTCTAATTGTTCTTCTTCTGAAAATAATGCAATTTGTTCATTAATAATATTAGGATCAACATGATGAACTAGCAATTCTTTTCTTATTTTATTCGGTCCCTTATTAGTTGTGACTATTTGATTATTAATATATGCTTTAGCAAAACTTGAATCATCTAAATAACCCTGGACGATTAATTTTTCAATAGCCAAATCAACTAAATCATTAGGATAAGACTTTTTTAATAATAAATTATATACATCATACTCACTTTTAAATCTTGATTTTAGACTTTGCAAAGCACAATAATAAACTTCGAAAAATTGATTATCATTATTAATATTTATTAATTCATTATCATCAATTTCTTTATTTATTAATAAATTATATTTTAAAATAACATCTTCATACAAAACCAATTCACTATTGTCTAAAATGACTTTGTAACGGCCATTAGATATTTTTTTATACTTAAGTATTTTCATACCATCACCCAAAAAAAGTATATCAAAAAAAATATATAAAAAAAAGGAACTATTGCTCCTTTTTCTTAATCTCAATAAGGCCAGCTGCAACTTCCTCAAGAGCTCTTCCGATATTTTTTTTGCTTTTGTATTCATTCTCAGGTAGTTGAAATAATCCATCTTTTGACATTTGCTTGCTTCTTCTAGCAGCTATGTGTACCAATTCATATTTTGAATCAACTATATTAAGAAGTTTATCAATAGAAGGATATATCATAATATCACACTCCTTATTATTAGAATAAACTACTTAAACTAAATTATCAATAAAAGTAAATAATTAGACAAAAAATTTACATAAAAAAGGATGTTAAACACCCTCATAACTATCGATAATTACAACAAGAACCACATTGAACATTACTTACAGTATTTTCTTCACTACATGTATATCTAGGTTGATAAAAATGTCTATAAACATGATGATTAATCACACGAGTATGAATTGGGCAAACATGTGGAACATCATGTACTATTGTACGATGAACACATTTTTCTTGTACTCCCTCAGTAATAGGATTAGCCATCATCTGTGGAGACTGCTGACCTAACATAGTCATATTCATTTCATTACTCATTTTACTATCTATATTATTATTATTACCATCAACGTATAAATTGTTCACCACATCATTATTATACATACAAATACCTCCTAATTTATCTTATGATTAAATATAAACATAAATATAATATTAGCCTAAAGCAAAAAAAAGAAACCTAAAAAGGTAACTTTAAATTTCCATTACTAAATTGTTTCATCATCTTTTTCATTTGATCAAATTGTTGCAACAACTTATTTACCTCTTGAACTGAAGTACCAGAACCAGCAGCTATTCTTGTTTTTCTACTAGCCTTAATAATTTCCGGATTTCTTCTTTCTTTTGGAGTCATTGATAAAACAATTGCTTCAATACGAGCCATTTGCTTAGGATCAACTTTTATATTATTTAATCCCATTTTCTTAGCACCAGGAATTAACTTTAAAAGATTTTCAAGTGGTCCTAATTTTTTCATTTGTTTCATTGTATCCAAAAAATCTTCTAAATCAAATTTACCTTCTTGCATTCTTTTTGCTGTTTTTTCAGCTGCTTTCTCATCAATAGATTCAGTAGCTTTTTCAACAAGTGAAACAATATCACCCATTCCTAAAATTCTACCGGCCATTCTCTCGGGATCAAACATCTCCAATCCATCAAGTTTTTCACTAGTACCCATAAACTTAATTGGAACATTAGTTAAATGTCTAACAGATAAAGCAACTCCACCTCTAGTATCTCCATCTAGCTTAGTCAAAACAACACCAGTTAAAGGTAACTTATCATTAAATCCAGTAATAACATTAATAGCATCTTGTCCCATCATAGAATCAATAACTAATAATATTTCATCAGGATGAATAGAATTTCTAATATTATCTAACTCATTCATTAATTCTTCATCAATATGTAAACGACCAGCTGTATCTATTAAAACATAATCATATCTATTCTCTTTTGCATATTTAATAGCATTATCAACAATCTCAACGGGATTTTTCTTTCCTTCTTCATAAACTTCAATATTTAATTGTTTACCTAATTGTTTCAATTGATCAATAGCTGCAGGTCTATAAACATCACATGCTACTAATAATGGTTTTTTATTATGTTTTTTTCTTAAATAATTAGCTATTTTAGCAATAGTTGTCGTTTTACCTGATCCTTGTAAACCAACCAACATCAAAGTAGCCGGATTACCATTCAAATTTAATGGAGCATTCTCTCCACCTAATAGTTCTGTTAATTCATCCTTAACAATTTTAACAAACAGATCTCCAGGATTAATACTAGAAGCAACTTCACTGCCTAAAGCTTTTTCTTTAACAGTATTTGTAAATTCTTTTACTACTTTATAGTTAACATCAGCTTCCAATAAAGCCAATCTTATTTCTTTCATCATTTCAGAAATGTTTTCTTCAGTAATTTTTCCATAACCCTTTATCTTATGAATTGCATTTTGTAATCTGTCCCCTAAACTTTCAAACATAATTATCACCTGCTTATTATTATAACATATTAAAAAAAAATGAAAAGAAAAAAGCTTTAAAGGAAGCTTTTAAATTTTAAATACTATTTGTGGCTCAAATGTAAAATCATTTTCTATTGGATTTTCACCTGATACATTTATATTAAATATAATTAGAAAAAATATAACCATTATAATAAATGAAAGTAAAACTGAAAATATAATATAAATAATAGGTCCTAACCAACTAGTTCCACCTTTTTTTATTAATCTTGCTCTTAATTCCTCATTTGTACCAATAAATTGACTTTTAATTTTATTAACCTTATATTCTACAAATTTTAAATATAATTTATTAAATAAAAAGCCAAAAACAAAAGGAATAATAAATGCTAATTCTGGAATTAACCCCAATACTAAAACATTAACTACAAGGAAAAGGAAAAATCCAGAATAAAATTTACGATAAAGGAAATATAAAAGACCAAAGAACATAGCAGGAAAGGAAAAAATTTTTTTACGTATTGCTTCATAATTTTCCCCAATAAAGATATTTTCTAAAGTAGTATCAGAATTATCAGTATAATAATTACTATTTTGAAAATTATTCGAATAATCAGTATAATCAGTATTAGATATTAACGCACCACAAAATGAACAATATTTATCGGTAGCTAATACTTGACTTCCACATTTACTACAATACATATATTTTCACTCCCTTGCTATTAATCTATTAACGTAATTAAAGGCTTATTTGTTTTATTTGCATCATTCACATTATTATTGACTGCTTGTGGTCCATTGGACATGACTGGAACATTATAATTGTTTGCTGTAGTTTGATTTACAGATTGCACATTATTAACAGATTGATTATTTGAAGCTCTATTAAATATAGCCGTATCCATTACTGGAGTATCTTCATAATCATCTTCTTCAAATCCTTCATCATCATCTTCTAAATTCAATTCTGGCAAAGCCATAGATTGACTTGTAACATTTGAGATAATTTGCTCCATAGAAGTTGAATTTTCTGTAGGTTGATTACTAATAACCATTTCTGGTATTTCATTAGGATTAGTAAAATTATTTGCAGGAGTTTTATTCTCTATTTTTGCATTAACTTGAGGATTTGAAGATTGCTGTTGATAACTTTCTTGATTAGAATTGCCATTCCATATTTTAACAACATCAACATTTCCACTCCAAGGTGCAGGATCAGGCATTTGCATTTTTATTATTAATGGTATCTTAAAAGCAGTACCAAAACCTAAACAAGTACCAGATTGCAAAGATTTTTGTTTTTCCACAATCTCATCACTAATGTTAGGAACCATTTTCCTAATATATTCCACATCTACAGGATGATTCATCTTAAAAATCAAAAAATTCATACATTGAGAAATACAAGTATCTGACATTTCACTAGGTCTTTGGGAAATTAATCCTAGAAGAACACCATATTTACGACCTTCTTTGGCAATTCTTTCAAATATATTATAACCAATTAAAAATCTATCAGTATCGTTTTGAATATAACGATGTGCTTCCTCAACTACAATATGGAAAGGAATACTTCCTCTTTGTTTTAATCCCTTAGCAAACTCAAATACAAGTCTTGAGTAAACTTTAGTTATAATTTTAGCAAAATCATCATCAACATCATCTAAATTTATATTAATAATTTGAAATTTTATACCATTATTTATCAATAATGATGATAAATATGATTCTAATGGAACATAATCTGGATAATCAAAGAATTTAGCATATTTTCCAACAATTAGTGAATGAAGGCGTACCTTAATAGTAATAGCATCTCCATAAGTATTAGAATTTCTAAGCCATCCTTCACTAATCAAAGCAAAATTCAAAGCTTTTTCTAATGTATCTAAATCATAATAAACACCTTCTTGAGGTTCAAAATCATCAAGCTCTGATTTTATAAATGAAGAAACATATTCCGTTAATAAAACGCTTTCACTAAATTGACCATCATTATTAATTAAAAAACAGTCCCTAAATTTTCTAGTATAACCTATTCCTTGAACGGGAGCTTCTAAATTAAATTGTGGTGTAGAACAACTTGCTAAAATTGAAAATATTTCATTTCTCTTATTAGGTGATGTTTCATTAGTATACAAAATAGTCATAATTGCCTTAGCAATCAAATGATTCTTGTATGTATCAGCATCCATACCATCTTGTGAAAAAATTAAAGCTAACTTTAACATTCTTTCAATCAAAGGTAGTTGTGCATGATTAGTACATTGTAAAAGTAAAGCTAAATCATCTTTATTAAGCAAATAAATAGGTAATCTTAATTTTTCACCTATACCATCAGTTTCATTAGTACTAAAAAAACGATAATGATAATTAGGATCTATTTTATCTAAATCTTTAAAAGCATTATAATATTCACCAGAGGAATCAAACAATAAAATATTGGCCTTATATGGAAATAATCTTTTATCTTGAAACATATTTTGAAATAATCTAGATACTCCACAAGACTTTCCAGAACCAGAATTACCAAATATAGCAAAATGTCCTCCGAAGAAATTATTAACATCTAAATAAGCTGGAATATCGTTATAAAAAGGACTAAATCCAAGTGGCATATAACCTTTTTCGTTTTTCCCGGTAATCATTGGTATTTCTTCTGATTTTATCAATCTAACTTGTGCATCCAAAGATGGTTTACGTAATGTTCCACCAATCAATCTACCATTAGAAATTTCTCCTAAAAAACGTGCTTTAACTAAGTCTTTATCTAAATTATCTACTTCTGCTAATACTTTTTTATCTTTATCCTCAAAAATTAAATGCATATTCATTAAATTAATAGTCAAATTATTAACATCTTTTAATCTAACATTAGCATAATGATCTCCAATATAAACAATTCTATCAAACATTAATATCACCCAATCCTATTTATCCTATAACAAAATTATAACTTTTATAAATAAAAAAAACAATATAAAAAGTGCCGAAGCACTTCAATCAAATTAAATTTTCAATTTCTTTTTTCAATTTATCATCTTTTACTAATGAAGCAATTTTTAATAATCTATTTTTTTTATCTAATAATTTTAAGTTTTTCTCAAATTCTTCTAATTTTTCTTTAGTGATTTTTAACTGTTTAAAAATAGCATTTCTGCTTACTTCATAATTTTGGGCCATTTCAGAAAAACTTAGATTTCTAAAGTAATAATCTTCAAAATATTCTCTTTGTTTATTAGTTAATAAAGAAGAATATAAATCATAAAGTTCATTATAATAAATAACATCTTCCATTGTTAACCTCCATTACATCATATCTTTGAATAATCCATAAATATATTTTTCAATATCAAATACTTGAAGATCTTCTTTTCCCTCGCCAAGTCCTATATATTTAACAGGAATTCCAACACTTTCTTTTATTGCTAAAACAATACCGCCTTTAGCAGTACCATCTAATTTTGTTAGTACAATTCCCGTAATATTAGTAATTTCTTTAAAAGCCTTAGCCTGACTAATTCCATTTTGGCCAGTAGTAGCATCTATAACTAGTAATGTTTCACTAGCACCTCCATCTACTAACGAACCAATTACACGATTCATTTTTTCTAATTCTTTCATTAAATTTACCTTATTTTGAAGTCTACCAGCAGTATCTATTAATACTACGTCATAACCTTCATTTTTTGCTTTAGTAATTCCATCATAAACCACACTGGCTGGATCTTCACCTTCATGGGTCCCATAAAACCCAACACCAACTTTTTCACTCCACTCTTTTAATTGAGCAACCGCACCAGCTCTAAAAGTATCAGCGCCAACTAATAATACCTTTTTACCTTCTACCTTCATTTTACTAGCTAACTTAGCAATCGTTGTTGTCTTACCAACACCATTAACTCCTACAAATAAAATAACAGTTGGACCATCATCACGATAATTTATTTTACTTGATAGAACTTCATCGTTAACATAAATAATAAATAACTCATCAACAATGACTTCTTTTAATTCTTCAGGATTACTTAATCCTTCTTTACGAACCCTATCTCTAATTCTATCCATAAAATCCATAACTGTATTAACACCAATATCAGCCATTATTAATATTTCTTCTAATTCTTCAAAATAATCTTCATTTATATTTTTATATTTAGAAGTTAAATTAGCTAATTTAGAAACAAATCCCTTTCTACTTTTAGAAAGACCTTTTTCATAAATATCTACACTACTATCTTCTTTATTATTTTCTTCTTTCTTAATATTTTTTTCTTCCAAAGAAGTTTCTTTAACCTCTTTTACATCTTCTTTTTTAAACATATTTTTTATTTTATTAAATAATCCCATAATATCACCCAACTCAATTATATCAACAAATTACCTAAAAATAAAAATAAACTTTTACAAAATATAATTAGATAGACAAAATAAAAAAAATGGTGTATAATCTATCTGTTAGTTCTTTATTAAATAAAAATTAAAAAAAAAGAAAGGAGTTTTTATGCAAACCAATGAAACAAAAATAGTTGTTTTAGGTGGTTTAGGAGAAGTCGGAAAAAATATGTACTGTATAGTACATAATGACGCGATTGTTATTATTGATGCCGGTGTAAGTTTTCCAGAAAATGATTTAATGGGTGTAGATTATGTACTACCTGATTTTACTTATTTGAAAGAAAATGAAAATAAAATTAAAGCTTTATTAATAACTCATGGACATGAAGACCATATAGGTGCAATACCATTTTTACTACAAAGTATAAATATACCTGCAATATATGCTCCGAACCATGCTAAAGAATTAATAGCAGTCAAATTACAAGATAAAAATATCAGATATAACAATTTATATGTATATACCGAAGATACTAAACTAAAATTTAACAAAATTGAAATAGAGTTTTTCAGAACAACTCACTCAATTCCTGATTCACATGGAATTGCTATAACAACACCAGATGGTACTATTGTTACTACTGGTGACTATAAGTTTGATTTAACACCAATTGGTCCAATGGCTGATTTATACAAAATGGCATGTATTGGTGAAAGAGGTGTAGATATTCTTTTAGGAGATTCAACTAATGCTCTAAATGAAGGTTTCTCAGCTTCAGAATCTGCTGTTGATGAAACTTTAGGAGAAATGTTTGATAAATGCAAAACTAATCGTATTATAATTGCTACTTTTGCATCTAATATCTATAGAGTAAAACACATATTTGAAACATGTTACAAACATAATAGAAAAATATGCGTATTCGGTAGAAGTATGGAAAATAACATAAACATTTCTATAAATGGAGGTTATATTTCTCACAAAGAATTACTAGTTTCACCTGAAGAAGCAAATAATCTTAAACCAAGTGAAGTTGCAATATTATGTACTGGTTCTCAAGGTGAACCATTAGCAGCTTTGTCAAGAATAGCTAACGGAACTCACAAGCAAATTAAACTAAGACCAGATGATGTAGTAATATTCTCATCTTCCGCTATACCTGGAAATGCTTTAAGTATTTCTAAAACAATTAATAAACTATATTTAAAAGGGGTAAGAGTTTATACTAATAATGTCTTAGATAATTTACATACTTCAGGACACGCTAATGAAGAAGAAATTAAATTAATGATAAGATTAATTAAACCAAAATATTTAGTTCCATTCCATGGTGACTATCGTATGTTAAAAAAGCAAGCAAATATTGGCATAAATTGTGGAATACCTAAAGAAAATACTTTTGTGATAAAAAATGGTGATGTTTTAATATTAAAAAATCATACTTTAACAATAGGTACTCCTATTCCAGGAAATGATATATATGTAGATGGAAATAGAATTGGAGAAATTGGTAGTGCCATAATTAAAGATAGAAAAATAATGTCAAATGATGGAATACTTGTAGTAATTATTAATGTAGATATGAAAAAAAGAGAATTATTAATAAAACCAAATATTACAACAAGAGGTTTTATTCTAGTAAATGAAAATGAAGAACTAATTCACAAAATAGAAAACAAAGCTGAAAATATTATTAAAACTACTCTACAAGATCAAAAAGCTACTTTTGCAATATTAAAAAGTGAAGTAACTGAAGCATTATACCCATTCATTTATAATTTAACGGGTAGAAAACCAATAATTTTACCAGTAATATTAGATATTAAAAGAGAAAAAAAAGACAATCAAATTTAATTTGATTGTTTTTTTTAACCATTGTATTTTTTCATAACACTTATCATTTTATTTGCTTCTTTCATTAATTCATCATAATGTTCATTAACATAATTTACATCATTACCTTTGCTTGCCATTTCATGATTATAAGCTAATTCCGCCAAGTGCATTAATCCAAGATACTTAGAATCACTTTTTAGAGAATGAACTTGTATAGCATAGTTAGGCATATCTGAAGTATCATGAAATTTTTTTATATCATTTATTTTATTATCTATTTCGGATATAAAATCATTTACCGTATCATTATACATTTCCATATCTCCTAAAAGTTCTAGAGCTTTATCTATGTCTACTCCTTGAGACTTCAAGTATTCAACATTACCTTTTTCATTTCCTATTGATATATTATCTTCCTCAGAATCTGGATTTTTTAAAGATAGTTTGTCTTCTGTATCATCTAATAATTCTACCTCATTGTTAGAACTACCAACAATTTGATTAGAATCTATTTTTTCATCATTACCTAAATTTATCATAACATTACTCTCTTTTTCATTATTATTTATCATATTAGTATTATTACCCAAAAACTTAATCAATATACCTTCCAATAATACTTTATCTATTGGTTTAGATAAATAGTCATTAAACCCTTGAGAAATATATTTTTCCCTTAATCCAGAAATTGCATTAGCAGTTAAAGCAATAGTAGGAGTAGAATATCCAGCGATTTCTTTTAAATGTTGCATTGTCTCTACTCCATTCATTCCAGGCATCTGATCGTTTAAAAATACTAAATCATATTTATTTCCCTTAGCGATTTTTTCCAAACATTCCGCACCATTTGATGCAATATCTATAACTAACTTATAAGGCTTTAACATTCTAATAGCAACTTTTAAATTAACACTATTATCATCTACGATAAGTATTTTTTCATTATTTCCAATAAAATTTCCAACATATTCTATAGAATCTTCTTGATTATCAATAACTTCTTTATAAATTATTTTTTGTTTTATTTTAAATGTAAATGTTGATCCAACACCATATTTACTTTCAGCATTGATCTCTGCCTTCATTAAATCAGCTAATTTTTTAGTAAGTGCTAAACCTAAGCCTGTTCCTTCAACATTAGCATTCTTTCTTTGATCAAAGCGTTCAAATTTAGAATATAATCTATTTAAATCTTCTTCCTTAATACCTATTCCAGAATCACTAACAGTTATTATCAAATAACAATTATCTTCATCAAGAGGTTCATAACTCATATTAAGTTTAATATAACCTTCTTGAGTATACTTAACAGCATTAGTTAAAAAATTAACCGCAATTTGTTTAATAAGAACACTATCTCCACATAGAAATTCTGGAAGTTTATTATCCATTTCATAAATGAACTTTAATGGTTTATTACCAAGTCTACCTTTAGTCATTGCAATTAAATATTTAAATACCTTTTTAGTTGAATACTCATCCTCTATTATTTCTAACTTTTCAGATTCAATTTTAGAAATATCTAAAATTTCATTAACTAACTCTAAAAGCGTTTCAGAAGCACTATAAATATCCTCAATATCTTCTCTAGTACTTTTACTCAAATCTTGTTCTAAAAGGCTTTGTGAAAAACCAAGAATAACATTTAATGGAGTTCTTAATTCATGAGACATATTAGATAAAAAATCTGTCTTAGCCTGATTAGCTTTCATTGCTGCATCTTTAGCCTTTTCTAATTCTTCAATCAATCTTAAATCTGGATTTTCAATTGTATGATACATAACATAACAAGATAAAGCGAGTGCAACACAAGCAACACAAATATCTGGTAAAATGATTGAAACAGCTAAAGTAATAAAGAAGAAAAATAAAACTATAAAATATGGAAAAAGTTTATTTTTATTAATCGCTCCTAAATTCTTAATAATAAATGGGAAAAGACATAAATAAATTATTGTACTAGATATATAAGTAAACCAAGTTGCTGTACCATACATATATTGTACATAACCCATAGCATTATAAGAAAGTTTTACAGGTAAAAAAATTTCAATTACTCCAATGACTATAATTAAACTAAATACTAATGTATTGCATAATTTAATATTTTTTTCAAAAAAATCCATCACACTTTTATTATTTTCATGTAATACAATAAATACATAATAGATTAATAAAATAATAATACCCATCAATAAAGCAAAAAAAAGACTTTTTAGCTAAACTTATAAGAAATTCATTATAAATAAAGCGAGTAGAAAAAATATACAATAATTCAAAAACAATATCAATTATACTAGTTGATAAAAGTATTTTATACAATTTATTTTCTAAGTTATTTTTAATTTTCTTAGTTGAATAAATGATAGCTAAAAAAACAATAAATAATAAACAACAAGTATTTAATGTGATTTCGAAAACATAACTAACTGTAGTCATATATCAACACCCCTATTATTCTAATCTAATTACTATATTACCACAACAATATAAATAAAAAAAGAAGCTATTTAGCTTCTTCTTGAGCTCGCGTTTCACGAACAACTGTAATTTTAATTGTACCTGGATATTTCATAGTAGATTCAATTTTTTCCTTGATTTCTCTAGCAACATTATGCGCCTCAAGATCACTTATTTCTTCAGGTTTTACAATAACACGTAATTCTCTTCCAGCCTGAACAGCAAAAGTTTTCTCAACGCCCTTTATTTCATTAGCAGCTTCCTCTAATTGTGATAAACGCTTAATATAGTTTTCTAATGAATCATTTCTTGCTCCAGGCCTTGATGCAGATAATGCATCAGCAATAGAAACAATGTTGGAAATAACACTAGTTGCAGGAGCATCACCATGATGTGATGCAATTGAATTAATTACAACAGGATCTTCCTTATATTTTTTAGCAATATCTACACCGATCTCAACATGACTTCCTTCAATTTCATGATCTATTGCTTTCCCAATATCATGTAGTAAGCCAGCTCGTTTTGCTAATACAACATCTTCACCTAATTCAGCAGCTAACAATCCTGATAAATGTGAAACTTCAATTGAATGTTGTAATGCATTTTGTCCAAAACTTGTTCTAAAATGAAGTTTACCAATAATTTCTAATAATTCAGGATCAAACTTAGTTAATCCTAATTCAAAAGTTGCCTCTTGACCAAACTCGATAATTTTTTGTTTCATATCTTTACAAACTTTATCGTAAAGTTCCTCAATTCTAGTAGGATGAATTCTTCCATCTTTTATTAAACTTTCAAGAGTAACTCGTGCAATTTCTCTACGCAATGGATCAAAACTAGATAAAACTACAGCTTCTGGAGTATCATCGATAATCAAATCAACGCCAGTAATAGCTTCAATAGTTCTTATATTTCTACCTTCTCTTCCAATTATTCTACCTTTCATTTCTTCATTAGGTAAACTTACAACAGTTACTGTCTGATCATTAGCTATGTCAGCAGCATATTTTTGCATAGAACTTACAATAAGTTCACGAGCTATTTTATCAGCCTGCAACTTTGCTTCATTTTCACGTTCTCTAATATATTCTGAAATTTCCTTAGTCATGCCATCATGAACTTTTGACATTATAAGATCATGAGCTTTTTCTTTACTTATTTCTGAAATTTTTTCTAATAACTCTAATTGTTCTTTCTTAATATCCTCCACTTTACTTTTTTCGTTTTGGATTTCTTCAAGACGCTCTGACAATTTTTCTTCACGTTCATCTAAAGTACTTTCACGTTTTTGATACATCTCATCACGTTTATCAATATTCGCTTCTCTCTGCAATAATCTATTTTCAGACTCTTTTAATTCTGACTTTTTTTCACGAATTTCTTTTTCTAAATCCATCTTTAATTTATGTGCTTCTTCCTTCTGTTCAATAGCGGCATCCCTCTTAGCTTTTTCTATATCTTTTTTTGCTTGATTAATCATTTTTTCAGCTTCTTTTGAAGCAGATGCTAATCTAATATTATTAAAAACATAAGATAATGCAAAACCAACAACTGCACCTAATATAAGTAAAATGGGGTATATTATTTCTATTTTCATACAATACCTCCATTCAGTTAGTAAATAATTCTAACATAATTCTATTGTAGAGTGAATTTAAAACTATGTCAAGATAAGAGAATTTTACTTGTCAAAGTATTTTGAAATAACATCATAATCACAATAACTAACCTTTTTATCTTCAATAGCCATGTAATTATCTCGACCTTTTCCTAAAATTAAAACCGTAGTATCACAATCAGCTAACTCAAACGATTTATAAATTGCTTCTTTCCTATCAATGATCCTCAAATATTGGATATTAGAATTTCCTACCATATCATCAATTATATCATTAACATCTTCATATCTAGGATCATCCATAGTAAAAATAGCTTGATTAACATGCTCCAAAATATATTTTCCTATTTTTTTTCTTTTTGATTTTTCTCTTCCTCCGGCACAACCTGTAACAACTATTATTTTTCTGTTTTTATCAATGCTTTCAATTATATTAATAATTCCATTCAAAGTATGAGCATAATCTAAAATTATTTCAAAATTTTGACCAAAATCCAACTTTTCTCTTCTTCCCTTTACAACTTTTAAATTAGGTATTGTATCAACTAAATATTCTGCACTTAAACCAAAATGGATACATATTAAAAAAGCCATTGTTAAATTATAAACATTATATAAACCTAAAAAAGGAGATTTTATATCATAACTATTACCTAAATATTTAATGGTAAATTTTGTCATATTTTCCAAAAGTTCTACATTATTAATAACACAGTCATTATTACTATCAAAACCAAATTTTACAGTTGTATTTGCTTCTATTTTTTTACAATACTTATCATCGCCATTTACAATAGCAACACCACAATCTTTTAAATTGTTTAAAAGCTTTTTCTTACAATTAACATAATTTTTCAAAGTTTTATGCACATTCAAATGATCCTCAGTAATATTAGTAAAAGCAACAATATCATACTTTATATTTTTAATTCTATCATGTAATAAAGCTTCACTAGAAACTTCCATTACAATATCACTACATTTTTCTTCTCTAGACTTCTCTAAAACATTATATAATTCAGAAATACAAGGCGTGGTATTATTAATATCTAAACTTTTATCACCAATTTCAACACCATTAGTACCAATGTAAGCTGTTTTGTTTATATTATTAAGTAATTGTTTAACAATAGTCGCCGTTGTTGTTTTGCCATCTGTACCAGTAATTCCTATAAATGAGAAATCATTTAAATTAATATTATAAAATCTTTCACATAATTTATAATAAAGATTATTTATGTCTTTAACTTTAATTAAAGGCACTGAAATATCTATGTCACGATCAGCTATAACCACACTACAACCATTTTTTATCGCATCATTTATATAATTAAAATGATCTACATTAAATCCTTTAGTAGCGACAAATAAATAATCTTTTTTTACTTGCCTAGAATCATTAGTAATACCTGAAATATATATATCATAATCACAATTAATGATTTCTTTAATCTTTTTCATACTTATCACCTAAATTATTTTATTCTAATTTAAATATCTGGTTAATATTATAACAAATAAAAAAAGAAAAGTTTTACTTTTCTTTATCAGCTTTCTTTTTTGTATTTTTATCATTATCCAAAGAAATTCCGTAATATTCTCGAACTTTCTTTTCTAACTCTTCTTTTAATTCGGTATTATCCTTTAAAAGTAATTTAACGTTTTCCTTGCCCTGGCCTAACTTTTCACCTTGATAAGCATACCATGCTCCAGACTTTTCAATTATTCCAGCTTCAGTTGCTAGATCAATGATTTCTCCTTCACGAGATACACCTTCACCATACATAATATCAACAGTTGCTGTTTTAAATGGAGGAGCAACTTTATTTTTAACTACTTTTATATTAGTTCTATTACCAACAACACCATCACCCATCTTTAATTGTTCACAGCGACGAATTTCTAAACGGATTGATGCATAAAATTTTAAAGCTCTACCCCCTGGAGTAGTCTCAGGATTACCAAACATAACTCCAACTTTTTCACGTAATTGATTTATAAAAATACATGTTGTATTTGTTTTACTTATAGTACCTGATAATTTTCTTAAAGCTTGTGACATAAGACGTGCTTGCAATCCAACATGTGAATCTCCCATCTCACCATCAATTTCCGCTTGAGGAACAAGAGCAGCAACAGAATCTATAACAACAATACTAATTGCTTGACTTTTAACTAGAGCATCACAGATTTCTAAAGCTTGCTCACCTGTATCTGGCTGACTTAACAATAACTCATCTATATTAACACCTAATCTCTCAGCATATTCAGGATCTAGAGCATGTTCAGCATCAATAAAAGCAGCTCTACCCCCTAATTTTTGATGTTCCGCAATAGCTTGCAATGCAAAAGTAGTTTTACCACTTGATTCAGGACCATATATCTCAATAATACGACCTCTAGGATATCCTCCAACACCTAAAGCTATATCTAAAGATAAGCAACCACTCGAACAAACATCCACTTTTAAATGCTTATTATCTCCAAGTTTCATTATAGAACCTTTTCCAAATTGTTTTTCGATATCATTTAATACTTGTTCTAAAGCTTTATCCTTAGAAACATCTTTTTCAACAGTCTTCATAAAACCCTCCCAGTTCAATAACTTACACATTCATTTTATAATAGTATCTTATAAAATGCAATAGTTTTTTTCGAACAAGTGTTTTATATAATTTATATCATTTTTTTGGAAAAAAATAAAAAAGCATATATCAAAAATGCTTTTTTTAATTTAGTCTTCTTTTGAAAAAATTATATTTTTATTCAAGTTATAGTATTGGAAAGCAGATATAATTGATAAAATGACTGCTATATATAATAGAAAATTAGCAACATCAATATTAATCAATGAAAAAGGCAAATTATAAAAGAATGTAAGTGTAGTACCAATCATTAATGTAGCTGTTTTAAACTTGCCAGATTTAATAGCAGCAACTACTTTACCTTTACCAGCTGCCTCCATTTTAATTGCATTAACAACAATATCTCTTAATACAACAACAACTGGAATAATAACATTCATAAATCCTTGAGCAGCTAAAATTATTAATACTGAATTTACTAAAACCTTATCAGCAATAGCATCTAACATTTTTCCAGTATCAGTGATTTGATTATTTTTTCTAGCTAAATATCCATCTAACCAATCAGTTAAACTAGCAATAATAAATATAACTCCTGCAATTATGTATTGCAATTCAATAGTAAATCCAGTTCCACTAATATAAATATTAGGAAATTGAACACCTACCATATAGAATGGAAAACATAAAATAAAAATAATAAAACAAGATAAAATTAAACGTAAAACAGTTAACTTAGTAGGTAAATTCATAATATAACTCCTCTCCACCAACAGGTGATAATTCATTTACTCTAGTTGGAATAGTATTTGAACTACTTATAATATAATAAATTATTAAAAATAAAATTATAGCAATTACTATTCCTGTTATTAATACTGGCAACACATAAGACTTTTCTTTATACTCCTTAGTATAAGGAGACTTTATTTTGTTAACTTTAACTTCTTCTTTATCTTTTTTTTGTGCTGATTTAATATCATCCAAAGATATTTTAGAAGTATGATCAAATAAAAAGCCATTGAATTCATCAATTACTTTTTCAGAATCCAATCCTAAATATTTAGCATATATTTTTATATAATCCTTCAAATCATATACATCTTTAAATGCCTTAACATTACCAGACTCTATATTTTCTAGTTCAGGTACAGAAATGTCCAAATCTTCTGCAGCTTCTGTAATATTTACACCATTAGAAATTCTCGTACGTTTTAAATACGCTCCTAATTCTTTCAAAATATCACCTCTCACTAGTAAAAAACAATATATAAATAAGCCATGTTCTGTTCTTCTTACGAAGCGACAAACATTTATCTACTAGTTTCCTAGTCCTTAACTCCATTTAATTCTTTCGTCAAGGTTCCCCTACCAAATTTGGGTTTCTAGCTCGTGGGGTTTACCGCGTTTCACTCTTTCGTTTCCAAAAGAATCGTCACTGTGGCACATTACGAATAAACCATATGTTACCACTTAGGTTTAAAACCGCCGTTAACACTTGTTACCCTAGGTTATTTATTCCCTAGGCACGAACACTACAGCCATCCCAGGTCTGTGCTAGCATGGACTTTCCTCAAGAATCTTAAAAATTCCAGCGTTTGTCTATATATATTATTTTTATTCACTTTCTTTGTCTTTTTCTTCAGTATCTGAATTATTATTTTTCATATCATATACCATCTTTTCAAGTTGAGAAACTCTACGAATAATATCAACATTATTCATTTCTGGAAGATCAGCACTAGAACGCATTGCTTCCATACTTAATTTACAATTTCTTAATTCTTGTTTTAAAGACATATTTTCATTTAATAAATCCGCTTTTTCTTTTTCCAAGCCATTAATTATATTAAAGAATTGTTCATAATCACCAATAATAATATCTAAAAATTGGTCCACCTCTTTTAATCGATACCCTCTAGTATCAATTTTAAATTCTTTTTCAAGAATATCCTGTGGCATAAGAGTAATCTTATTCTGATACATTAAAATCACCAATCCCTTATTTATATAAATATTATTACATTATTGATTATTTTTGTCAATTGTTAACCCATTCATTATATAATATATATCTAACTTAAAGCAAGCGTTATTTGTTTTATTTGACATCATATTTAAAACTCTCAAAATTTCTAAATTATTCATAATATCACCAAAATAATTTTATTATATATAGAAAACTATGCAATCAATTCGACAGAAAAAGATTAAAAATACTTATAACATTTATATAGAAAAAAACTAATATATATAGTATAATAAGTCATAGGTGATGAGATGAATTATCCTAATGGTATAAAGAAGAAAAACTTAAATATAGCTTCCACTCCTATTAGTTATAAAAATAGAGGTATGAATTTAGAAGATGAATTAAATAAATCAAATGAATACTATCGTGAAATAGATAAAGCTTATATTTATAAAAAACCAACCCCTATAAAAATAACTAAAGTTGATTACCCATCAAGAGATAAAGCTGTTATTAAGGAAGCTTTTTTTACTATCCCATCAACTACCGATTACAATGGATTATACAAGGGTTATTACATAGATTTTGAAGCTAAAGAATCCAAAAGCTCAACATCTTTTACATTAAGTAATATTCATCCACATCAAATTAAACATTTGCAAAATATTGCTAGACATAAAGGAATATCTTTTCTAATAATAAGATTCACAACATTAAATAAAACATATTTATTAACAACAGAAAAACTAAATTTATTTTTAGAAAACGCTGATAGAAAATCAATTCCGATAGAATATTTTAAAGAAAATGCATATTTAATTAAGGATGGCTATAACCCTAGAATTGACTATTTGAAAATAGTTGATAAATTAATTGGAGGTAAAA
This sequence comes from uncultured Bacilli bacterium, assembly GCA_944350385.1. Classification (GTDB taxonomy): domain Bacteria; phylum Bacillota_I; class Bacilli_A; order RF39; family UBA660; genus RUG14891. The sequence goes on along the minus strand of CALVOV010000001.1, from coordinate 32,103 downwards.
AATGAAAAAAGAAATAAAAAGAAAAAGGGTAAAAACTTCTTCTAGATCTTCATTAAAAGACAAAAGAAACATAAAAGAAAGAGTTCAAAAACAAAATTTAAAATATAAAAACATTATTTTATTGGCTATCATCCTAGTTTTTGTAGCAATTACACTAGTGGCTTTTGCTAAAGGTGGAAATATCGTAGGTTTAGCCGTTGGAGCTTTATTAGTAATTTTATTTGGAATAATCCTAATATTACAAAAACTAAAAGGTAAAAGTAAGAAAAAAATTATTACAGTAATCTTAATTATAATCTTAGCTGGTGCTATTATTGTAATGGGAATACTAGGAGCTTTCCTACTTTATATAAAAGCTATCTCTGATCCAATATATAAAGAGAAAGAAAGCGAATTAAATAAAAAAGAAATAACTACCCTATATGATAAAGATGGGATAGAATTTGCTAAATTAGGTTCTGAGATGCGTGAAAATGTTTTATATGAAGAATTACCTGAAGTTTTAATAGATGCCATAATTGCAACAGAAGATTCAAGATATATGCAACATAATGGATTTGACGCTCCAAGATTTATTAAAGCTTCAATTGGACAAATATTAGGAAATAAAGATGCTGGTGGAGCTTCTACTCTATCAATGCAAGTCGTTAAAAACGTCTTTACAGATGCTAGTCTTGATGAAGGAATTAATGGAATTATTAGAAAATTTCAAGATATCTATCTAGCAGTATTTAAGCTAGAAAAAGACTATACAAAAGAAGAAATAATCGAGTTTTATGTTAATAACCACTTCTTAGGTGGAAATATCTATGGTGTTGAAGAAGCTAGTGAATACTACTTTGGAAAACATACTAGTGAATTAACTTTAGCAGAAGCATCAATTATAGCAGGAATGTTTAAATCACCTAACTACTATAGACCAGATACTAACCCAGAAAATGCTGAAAGTAGAAGAAAAACTGTTCTATATCTTATGGAAAGACATGGCTATATAAATGAGGAAGAAGAAAAAATAGCTAATTCAATACCAGTTAGTTCCCTTGTAGTAGAAAATGAAGCTCAAGTAAATGAATACCAAGGATTTACAGATACAGTAGTTGCAGAAATTCAAAAGAAATTTAATGTTAATGCCTACACAACTTCATTGGATGTATATACAACTCTAGATCGTTCAAAACAAGATGCTGTTAATAAAGTTCTTTCTGGTGAAGCATATTCATGGATTGATGATAAAGTTCAAACGGGAGTTTCCGTATTAGATTCTGAAACAGGTGCAATTCTTGCTATAGGTAGTGGTAGAAATAGAACTGGAATAAACACATATAACTATGCCACTCAAATAGAAAGACAACCTGGATCAACAGCTAAACCTCTATTTGATTATGGACCAGGAATGGAATATAATAATTGGTCAACATATCAATTATTTGATGATACTCCATATTCTTATTCTGATGGACATTCTATTAAAAACTGGGATGGTGGATATTTTGGAACAATAACATTAAGACGTGCATTATCTACTTCTAGAAATATTCCAGCATTAAAAGCTTTCCAACAAGTAAACAATGATAAAATCAAAGAATTTGTAACAAACTTAGGTATAACTCCAGAAGTTTGTAATTCAGGATATACATATAACAAAGAAAAAGATATCTGTGTCAATCCAAAAGATAAAACAGATATGCATAAACCAAATAAACTTCATGAAGCACATGCTATAGGTGCATTCACAGGAGTTTCTCCATTAGAAATGAGTGCTGCATATGCTGCTTTCTCTAATGGTGGATATTATAACGAACCATATAGTGTTGCTAAAATAACTTTTAAATCAACTGGTGAAACTATAGAACATGAACAAAATAGGACAAAAGTTATGTCAGACTCTACTGCATTTATGATTTCTAGTGTTCTACAAGATGTTGCATTGACAGGAGGTACTCCTAAAAATGTAGCATGCAAAACAGGTACTACAAACTTTGATGAAAAAACTATGGAAGATTATGAAATGCCAGGAGATGCTATTAGAGATTCATGGGTAATAGGATACTCAACAAAAACAGTAATTGGTATGTGGTATGGATATGATCAGATAACAAAAGATTTAATTCGTCAGGGATACATTTTACACAATGTACCAGCAACGATTCAAAAAGATAGATTGTTCAACGCTTTAGTAAGTGCTGGAGCAATGGAATCAAATCGTTCTGCTTTTGTTCAACCTTCAAGCGTTGTAAAAGTAGGAATTGCTCAAGGAAGTAACCCACCAAAACTTGCAGGTCCAGGAACACAAGCAGTATATGAATATTTCAAAAAAGGTACTGAACCAACTGAAACAGCAACAGGTAATGCTACTTTAGGAAAACCAACAGGCTTAAAAGCAACAGTAGATGAAGAAACAAACAAAATTACACTAACATGGAATGCTGTTGATCCTGGTGAATTTGCTAATTCAGATTTAGGAACTTTTGGTTATAGTATATATTTAAATAATAAATTATTAACATGGACGGACAAAACAACATATGTAGGAACTGAATATGGTACATATAAGATTATAGCAAATTATAAAGGATATAGTGGTATAAAAAGCGAAGCGGCAGAAATAACTGTCGAAGAACCAATTGAAGAGCCAGAACAAGATGATGAGACAGACGTCGAACCTGATCAGGAAATAACAGATTCTGAAGATACAACAATAACACCATAATAATAAAAAGCATTTCATTAGAAATGCTTTTTTTCTCTACAAATATCTTTTAACTTACAAGAAAAACATTCAGGCTTGATTGCTTTACAATAATATCGCCCAAATAAAACAAATTGAAGATGAATCTTAGACCAAGATTCTTTTTTAAACTTATTCTTTAACTTATTTTCCACTTTTACTACATTATCATTACTATAGGCTAACTTTAACCGTTTTGAAACCCTCTCAACATGAGTATCAACAGCTATTTCTGGGAAATGATAAAATTCACTAAAGAAAACATTTACTGTCTTCCTACCAACTCCAGGAAAGGATTCCAAAACTTCCCTATCAATAGGGACAACACCATTAAAATCTTTCACTAACCTTATAGCAATTTCTTTAGTATATAATGCTTTTTTATGGTATGAACCCACTGAATGAATAATCTCTTCCAAATCATTTATATTTGCTTCGCTTAATTCTTTTAATGTTTTATACTTATTAAAAATAATAGGAGTAACCATATTAACACGTTTATCAGTAGATTGAGCACTAAGCATGATAGCAATTAATAACTCATAATCTTTATTGTAAATAAGTTCGCATTTAGGATCAGGAAATAATTCATCCATATAGTTTTCTATTAACTCTACTTTATTCATCAAACCAATTCCAATCAACTATTTCCATGTCAACATCTTTATCTATTTTCTCTTTTTCTTCTTTTCTTAAACGTCTATTTTTTTCAACATCTCCAGGAGTCTTTATATTATTCTTTCCCCATTCATATAATATTTTATCAATATATCTTAAATTAGAAACACCATTGTAAGTAGCCTCTTTAATAGCTTCTTTAATTAAATCTTCACTAACTCCATTATCAAGCCAAGCTTTACTGATTTCATATTCCATAGGACTTAAAGTTCTGCCAAATTCTTTTTGAAGAACATCAAAAATATCTGAATTTTCATTATTACTTTTCTCTTCTTGAACAGCTTCATCCATAGATATTAAAGACAACTTACTATAAAAGCTATCTAATAAAATCTTTTCTTCCATTACACCTTTGTCATCTTTGACAACCTCAACTCTTATTAAACCTCTATCGCTTAAAACAGTAATATAACTCATAATCTCCAATAAAGTAATATTTAAATCTTCTGAATATTTTTGAGGGTTAAAAACACTTTTATCTCCTAAGTTATATAAATACATCAAAAATAAAAATTCATCGGCTGTTATCTTAAACTCAGAAAATCTTTTCATAAAATACAATGGTATAACAATATTACCATCCTTAAAGAACTCCAAAAATTTAGAATTTTTCATATTTATCATCTCCAGTTTTCCATATTCTAACACAAATCAAAATAAAAAGATAGATGAACTATCTAATTAACATATTTATTTTTTATATAATTTTCAATAGAATACTTATCATTAGATAACTTTCTATATAATACTTCATATTCAACATCTTCATAAATATCTGTCATGTAACTACCAGGTTCACGATTTAAAAGATTCATGATATCATCACTTGTAATATCCAGTTCCTTCCTACTATGAATAATTAAATTATTATAAGATTCAGTAATATCCTTAATATCTATATTTTTTATACTACCAGCTACACTATTAGCATACAAACCATATTTATATAAAGACATTGGATCTAAATTATTGCGCTCTAAAGCACAATTAATTGACTCCATTAGTTCCTTCTCATTATTAGAAAAAGGATATTTATCAACAACATCTAAAACACTCCAAATACCTAAAGAATTATTAGTTGGAGTAATTTGATCTAATTTATCTAACTCTAAATCTTTATCTAAACCTAATTCCAATAATAATTGAACACCAGCATATGCATTAGGACTAAAAAATATTTTATCTAATTCTTCTTTTTTTCTTTCATAAGATAATTCTCTCAAATATATCTTATTCTTACGGATAGCTTCTTTTGTTTTATCTTCTATCTCAAAATTTAAAGTAGTCGCAAAACGAACAGCTCTAAGTATTCTTAAAGCATCTTCATTGAATTTAACATTAGGATCTCCTAAAGAACGAATTAATCTCAATTTTATATCGTCTTGTCCACATAAATAATCAATTATTTCCTTATCTTTATTCATACATATAGCATTAACTGTAAAATCACGTCTTAATAAATCTTGATAAAGATCATCTATGTATTTTATTTCACTAGGTCTTCTGTGATCAACATAATTAAACTCTCGTCTAAATGTCGTAATCTCATATTTAACACCTTTTCGGTTAACAGTAACAGAACCATAATCTTCTGTAGAAATAGAATCCTCAAATATCTCCATTAACTCTTTTGGTGTAGCATTAGTTGTAATATCAACATCACTAGAAGGCAAATCTAACAAATAATTACGTACAACTCCACCTACTAAATAAGCTTTAAAACCATGTTCATTAATCTCTTCTACTACCTTTAAAGCCATATCTAAGTCGATCATATTTCACCACCTATATTACTATAAATATTATATCACAAAAATAAAGAGAACCTATCAATAAGGTTCTCTACTTTACATCTATAATTAGTTTACAGAATCTTTTAAAGCGCTACCAGCTTTGAAAGTAACTGCTTTTCTAGCAGCAATTTTAACAGTTTCACCAGTTCTAGGGTTACGACCTTCACGAGCTGCTCTCTTAGAAACAGCGAATGTACCAAAACCAACTAGAGGAACTTTATCTCCTTTTGCTAAAGCACCTGTGATAGCTTCTAATGTAGCATCAATAGCCTTTGCAGAATCTGTTTTTGTTAATCCAGTAGCTGTAGCAACTGCTTCTACTAATTCAACTTTCTTCATATTGTATTTACCTCCCTATGTTTATTAAGCACTATGTTATGCTTACATATTAAATTTACCATGCTTCATTATAAAAAGCAAGAATATAAACAAAATTTATTACTTTTTAACTAATTGATTATTAATAGAATCAAGTAAATAAATTACATGACCAATTGCAAAGATAAATAAACAAATTATAAAACTAGTAAACCAAATAAATAACATTAAAGAAAAATTAAATTCAGTAGTTAAGCAAACATTAGAATATATCTCTGATGTAGATCCACAAGATGGAAATAAATTACCAAAATATACTCCGAGAAATAAACAAATTAAAAATATTACAATAGCAATCTTTTGATAAACATTAAAACTCATCTTATAGACTTCTCTAGATAAACTCTTCACCTTAGGTAAATCTTTCTTTACTTTATCTATTTCTTCAAACATATCCATTTTACTCTTCCTCCTTCTTCTCATTTTCTTTTAATTTGACAAATGTTTTTAAATCTAAATAATCCTTATATAAATAAATATATCTAGCTAATAAAATTACATAAACAGTATCTAATAAAGATATAATAGCACCATCATAACTTTTAATTATAAAAAGATTAAATAAGAATAAAACAACTGCTAAAACAGATAAAGCACAAAAATAATCTTCATTACTAAATTCATTAAAAGGTGACTTATTTAATTTACATTCCTTATAATATCTAGTATCAATAAACATAGTATGAATAAGATAAATAAATAAAATAACTTTAATAGCTAAAGATAAAATATTAATTATTGAAATAGATTGAAAAACTGATAGAAATGAAGTAATAGTAAATATTAAATATAACAATGATAAGAATACATTTAAATAATTAAAATATTTTTTCCCAAAACTAAACTTTAAAAATATAAAATAAATTAAAACTAATATATAGTTAATATTATGATTAATAATATCTCTAAAAATAAGAATAGTACTTAATTCATTATTAACAGCAAAAGATTGACTTAAAATTATTATAAAAATAATTAAACCAATAATAGCACTAGTAATAATATTAGAGTTATCATACCATAATACTTTGTTTTTTTTCTTTTCCATATTATCACTCTCCTACTATTAAGTATAGCACAAATAAACTTACAATTTCATTTAAATAAAAAATCTTTCATTTTTTTTACGTATATGATATAATACACATGAATTGGAGGGGATACTATGGCTATACCTACTGTTGCTTTAGTTGGACGTCCTAATGTTGGCAAAAGTACACTATTTAATAAAATATGTGGAAAAAAAATATCTATAATAGAAGATATACCAGGAGTAACTAGAGACAGAATCTATCAAGAAGCAAAATATAATAATAAAAAATTTTATTTAGTAGATACTGGTGGTATTGATGCAACAGAAATGACATTTAATACTGAAATTAAAATTCAAGCAGAGATTGCAATTAAAGATGCCGATGTAGTTGTTTTTGTAGTAGATGGTAAAGAAGGCATCACTCATAATGATTTAATAGTAAGAGATATTTTAAGAAAAAGTAATAAAAAAGTAATAGTTGCAATCAATAAAATTGATGTAAAAATTGCTGAAGAAAATTTATATGACTTTTATGAATTAGGATTTGATACTTATATTCCAATTAGCTCCATTCATAATACTGGATATATTGAATTAATGGAAGCAATAACTAAGGATTTTAAGGAAAAAGAAGAAAAAAAAGATGATAGAATTAAATTTTGTTTAATAGGCAGACCAAACGTTGGTAAAAGTAGCTTAATGAATGCTTTATTAAATGAAGAAAGAGTTGTAGTGTCAAATGTAGCTGGTACAACAAGAGATTCAATTGACTCAGTATTAAAATATAATAATGAAGAATATATTTTAATTGATACTGCTGGAATGCGAAAAAAAGGAAAAGTATTTGAGGCAATCGAAAAATATAGTTTATTTCGTTCTCTACAAGCTATTGATAGAAGTGATATTTGTCTAGTAGTTATTAATGCTGAAGAAGGAATTAAAGAACATGATAAACATATTGCTGGATATGCTATTGAAAAAGGAAAAGGCTTAATATTTGTTGTAAATAAATGGGATACAATAACCGATACTACTATTCAAGAATTTGAAAAATTAATGCGTACAGAATTCCAATTTGCTACTTATGCTCCTATTGTTTTCTTGTCAGCTTTAACTAAAAAAAGAATTCATACTTTGATGCCAGAAGTTATCAAAGTTGCTGAAAATATTAAGCGTGAAGTAAAAACAAGCTTATTAAATGAAGTTATATTGGATGCTTTTCAATTAACTCCACCACCTTCCTATAAAGGAAAAAAATTAAAAGTTTATTTCTCATCACAAACCGGAACTAAGCCTCCGAAATTTACATTAAGAGTTAATAACAAAGGATTAGTACACTTCTCATATGAAAGATACTTAGAAAATAAAATAAGAGAAAACTTTGACTTTGAAGGCACACCTATAATATTACAATTTAAAAATAGGAATGGTGATGAAGAATGATAATTGGAAATAATGACAATGGCAATAGATTTAAAAAAGAAAATTCCAACTTTCTTAATGTAAGTAATAATTTCAATAATAAATTCAAACAATATCAAGAAAATAAAAAAAGTGATAATAATATTTTTGTTAAAGATATCAAGGAACAAAAATATTCTGATATAAATAATACTGATGACATATACAATAAAAGTCTTGCTATATTAAATGAAAGATTAAAGAATGGAATAATTAGCCTAGATGAATTTACTAAGCAAGTAAATCTTCTAGCAAAGAAAAGACAAAAATAGTAAACAAAAAAGTCCTCTTACATATATTCTAATAGGAGGATTTTTTATGTTTGGAGATAATTTTTTTAAAAAAGTAGAAAAAAAAACAAATGTTAATAAAGAGACAATTCTAACACTTGCTAAAAAGTTGCAAAATTCTAATATGAAAGATGAAAAAACTATTAGAGAAGTAATTAAAAATATCGCTGATCTAACTGGAAAAGAAGTTTCAAAAGAAAAAGAAGATAAAATAGTTAACGCAATCATAAAAGATAAAGTACCTAATAATATAGACAAAATGTTTTAATTAAAAGCTAACTCTACATCAATATTTTCATCTTGATAAGCAATATATAAATAAATAAGTCCACTAATAGTAATCAATAAAGAAGATATAAAAGATAAATAAGAAAGACTAACTTTCTTTTTATTATCAAAAAAATTCAAATTTTTAATATCTATATAAGACTTTTCCAAAAAATATAAATAAATTATTACTAAAATTGAAAAAATTAAAATTAGTGACTTTTGATATTTTTCTCTACTATCTAAACTACCAGTTAAAAAATAGTTTTTTTCTACACTATTAGAATACCAACTAAGAAAAATAATTATTAAATAAATTATCCAAATATAGTTTTCTATTTTTATATCATTTAAACGATTTTTTATTTCATCATAACTCATGATAAATTATATGAAAAAAATATTAGATAATTCATTAGTTCTAAAACCAAAAATATAAACATAATAATTATTAGCAAGGAGAATGATAATGGATAAACATGAAATAATAAAAAATATAGCAACTAGAAGTGGCGGAGATATTTATTTAGGTGTAGTAGGTGCAGTACGTACTGGTAAATCAACATTTATAAAAAGAGTTGTGGAAACTTTAATAGTTCCTAATATTGAAGATGAATATGAAAGAAAAAGAGCTCTAGATGAAATACCACAAAGTGCAGCTGGTAAAACAATAATGACTACTGAACCTAAATTTGTCCCTAATAATGCAGCTGAAATAAAAATAGATGATTTCAAATGCAAAATAAGACTAATAGATTGTGTTGGATATATGATTGATAAAGCACAAGGAGCAACTGATGAAAATGGTCCAAGAATGGTTAAAACTCCATGGTATGCAGAAGAAATACCATTTGTAGAGGCAGCTGAAGTTGGTACTGAAAAAGTAATTAAAGATCATTCTACTATCGGCATAGTAGTAACAACAGATGGTTCTATTGGTGAATTTGAAAGAAATGATTATCTAGAAAGTGAAAAAAGAGTTATTGAAGAACTAAAAAATATAGGTAAACCATTTATTATCATATTAAATTCTACTCATCCTACCCTACCAGAAACACAGAGAATTGCAGAAAGTCTATCAAGTGAACATAAAGTTCCCGTATTACCAATGAATGTAGATCAAATGAATGAAAAGGACATGTACACAATACTAAGAGAAGCATTATACGAATTTCCAGTAATCGAAGTAAAAGTTAATATGCCAGAATGGATTGCTATATTAAATCCTGACCATGAAATTAAAAAAAGTTACATTAATTCAATAAAAGAAAGTGTTATTGAAATTGAAAAATTGAAAGATATAGAACATATCACTAAACATTTTTTAGAAAATCCAGATATAGAAAAAGCTTATTTATCTGATGTAGATCCTGCAACAGGCATAGTCACTGTAAATTTAACAGCACCACCAAATTTATATAATAAAACATTAACAGAAATTATAAAAATAGATGTGAAAAATAAAGCTGATTTACTTGCTTTATTCCAAGATTTTAATACAGCAAAAAAAGAATATGATCAAATAAAATATGCTTTAAAAATGGTCAAACAAACAGGATATGGAGTTGCTACTCCATCAATAGAAGATATGAAATTAGATAAACCTGAAATAATTAAGCAAGGGCCAAGATATGGTGTAAAACTAAAAGCTGTAGCTCCGTCTATTCATATGATAAGAGTTGATGTAGAATCAACATTTGAACCTATTATTGGTAGTGAAGTTCAAAGTAAAGAATTAATTGACTATCTATTAAAAGATCAAGGAGAATCACCAAAAGAAATTTGGAAAAGTGAAATATTTGGAAGAAGTCTAGACCAAATAGTTCAGGAAGGAATACAATCTAAAATTAATCTTATGCCGGATAATATTAGATTTAAATTACAAACAACACTATCAAAAGTTGTAAACAAAGGTTCTAGTAACATGATTGCTATTGTAATATAAAAAGCCTAAAGAGTTAAATCTTTAAGCTTTTATTTTTTTTATATAAGAATTATATTGGTTCATCATAGAGTCACTATAAAAATGCAACTCTCCATCTTCAAAAGCATACTTGTCAGTATTAACATTTAAAAAGAAAAATATTTCATTGCATGCTTTAAACTTATTATTAATATTTTCACGATAACTTTCTAAATTATTTGTAGATATATTAAATATTCTTTGCATATTATCGTCAAACATTAATTTATAATACATATCTACATAATAATCATCTAATTTAAACTTAGCAATATTATTTCTTATATTATCTTGACTAGCAAGTTTAACTAATTTATCCATTTCTAAATTAAATTCATTCATAGTATCATTAACAAATAAAATAGAATTAGCAAAACTACTATCTGTAGAAAGATTTTGATAAGATAACAAACTAGTAAACTTATCATCACTTATTAAACTATTTATATTTTGAACATTAGTCGCATATTCTTGTAAATAATCTTTAATAGCTTTTTCTACTATTTTAAATTGACCAGTAGTTACATATTCAGTATCATATCTATCTTTAGTTAAATCTAACTCAGTTAATTTATTAACTTCTCTTGTCAATAAATAATTCTCATAGGCATTGCCAAAAGTCAAATAACCAGTTATTGCAATAGCAAAAAGAAGTGTACTGAATACTATTAAACCAATCTTCTTTTTCGACTTCATATATTTATCCACCTGTTCATATTATAGCATAAATGAAATGACTTATCAAATTAAGTCTTCTATTTTCTTTAAAACCTCTTTTACTCCTAATTTCGTCGTACTTGAAAAAACTACTAAGTCATCACCAACTACTAAATCTAAAGTTTCTAAAATAATTTTAAGATTTTTTTCTTTTTTACTTCCTGGCACTTTATCAGCTTTAGTAGCGATTATAGTTACTGGAAGGTTGTAATATTTTAGAAAATTATACATTAATAAATCATCTTCAGTTGGTTTAATCCTAAAATCTATTAACATAAAAACTCTTTTTAATTCCTGCCTTTTTTCAAGATATTCTTCTATCATCATTCCAAACTTAGATTGTGTCTTTTTATCAACAGCAGCATAGCCATATCCTGGTACATCAATTAAATAAAACTGATCATTTACACCATAAAAGTTTAATGTTTGAGTTTTACCTGGCTTAGAAGATGTGTGAGCAAGATTTTTTCTAGAAAGAATTGCATTAATAAAACTACTTTTACCAACATTACTACGACCAACAAGTAAAAATTCTGCTCTTCCATTCTCTGGATATTGACTTCTTCTTGTGGCTATAATTTCCAAATTTGCTTCTTTTATAACCATATTACTCCTCCTTAAACTATTTCATTATACTCTTTGATAAGTTTATCTAAGTCATTTATAAATTTCATTGCATCATCAAAATTTTTAACTCTAACTCCAGCAGCCATTTTATGACCACCACCACCATACGCTTCTGCTAATTTATTAATTTCCGGACCACGTGATCTTATAGATATACGTATTTGATCATTTTTTAAATCTTCAGTCATAGTAACCCATACTAATACTTCTTTAATGAAATTAAAATTATTTATCATATTACCAGCAGAAGCACTATCTACTGAAAATTCATTTATTACTTCATTAGTTATTTTAATATAACCTAATCCATTTTCAGTAACATTCATATTTAAAGCAATATATCCTTCTAGTCTTACCTCATTAATAGGTCTTAAATAAAGTTTTTGATATGCATCACTTAAACTAAAAGAATATTCATTTAATAAACGAGAAACTAAACCAAAAGACTCTGAAGTACAACTATCAAATAAGAAACGATTAGAATCACTTACCATTCCCATATATAAAGTCTGTGCTATATTAGCATCACATTTCAACTTTGAATTTAAAATAAAATCAATTAAAATTTCACAAGTTGAAGAGGCTGTATCTTTTATGAATTCTAAATCACAAAATTTTTCTATAAAAGGATGATGATCAATCTTGATACTATAAGAAAATTGCGAAAAAGAAACGGAATCTACTCTCTTTTTATCAGGAGTATCAACTACTATTAAAAGAGCATTATTTACATTTTCAATCTTATCCAATTTTCCCATTTGTGTAAATTTAACACTGCCAGTTCCAATTGAAAGTACCTTTTTTTCTGGAAAAGTTAAACGAATAGAGTCTCTAAGAGCTAATTGACTACATAAAGCATCCGGATCAACACCTATATGTCTGGCAATAACTATAACATCATATTCAACTATTTTCCTATATATTTCTTCAAACATCCTACATTTCCTATCTATTCTTTATTATATTTAAAGTATCTCTAGCAATCATTACCTCTTCATCAGTAGGAATGACCCAAACTTCAATTTTTGAATCATCAGTACTGATTTTAACTCTTTCACCCATAACATTATTTTTATCTAAATCAATTTTAACTCCTAAACAAGCAAGTTTTTCACAAATTAATCTTCTCATAGGAATACTATTTTCTCCAACACCAGCAGTAAAGGCAATAACATCAGCTCCACCTAGTAAAACATAATATTGAGCTATATAATCAACCACTCTTCTAGCATATTTATTTCTAGCAATTAAAGCCTTTTCATCTCCTTCATCACATTTTGAAATGATATCACGCATATCAGAAGAAAATTCACTTAATCCTAAAAGACCACTACTTTTATTTAAATCATCAATAACTTCTCCAACATTCTTTCCTTCTTTTTCCATAACATAAGGAATAATTGAAGGATCAATATCACCAGAACGAGAACCCATCATAATTCCTGCTAACGGAGTAAATCCCATAGAAGTATCAACACATTTACCATCTTTAATAGCTGTAATACTTCCACCATTTCCTATATGACAACTTATTAATTTAAATTGATCTCCGCCTAAAATTTCTTTAACTGCATTAGCAATATATCTATGTGATGTTCCATGAAATCCATATTTACGAACACCATATTCTTTATACCATTTATAAGGCACAGGATACAAATATGCTTCCTTATCCATAGTTTGATGAAAAGAAGTATCAAATACAGCAACCATAGGTACATTTGGTAATACTTTCATAAAAGCTCTTATTCCAAGAACATGTGCTGGATTATGTAGTGGTGCAAAATCTTTAAAATCTTCAATCTTTTGAACTACTTCTTCAGTAATATATGTTGATTCAAGAAATTCGTCTTTACCTTGAACTATACGATGTCCAACGCCATCAATCTCATCTAATGATTTGATAATTTCTAAATCAATTAATTTTTCAAGCAATACACTAACAGCATCAGTATGACTTGGCATTTCAATTTCTTGAGTGATTTTTTCACCATTATATTTAATCTTATATGCTCCTCCTTCAATACCGATTCTTTCAAAAACTCCAGAAGCGATTACTGATTCATCCTTCATATCGAATAAACTAAACTTTAAAGAACTGCTTCCACAGTTAATAGATAATATTTTCATAAAATGTCTCCTTCTTTCAAATCTATTAATATTATACAACAACTAATTTGATATTCAAAGAAAAAGAATTATCGCATTGATAATTCTTCATTAAATATAGTATAAGTATCTCTTGCTATCATAAGTTCTTCATCTGTTGCTAAAACATATACAGGAATCTTTGAATCAGCAGTAGATATAATTCCTTCCACACCTTTACGAACAATGGTTGCATTATTTTTTTCTTTATCCAAATAAATATTTAAAGCTGATAACTTTTTAACAACTTCAGAACGAATAATAGAATCATTTTCTCCTCCACCAGCAGTAAATACTATTGCATCAACATTACCTTTTAATTTTACATAAAATCTAGAAATATAATCAACAATTCTATTAGAATACATATCAATTGCTAAAATAACTTTACCTTCTTTAGCTTCGAAAGCTCTATCAATATCACGTAAATCACTCATTCCAGCAATACCTTCTAATCCACTGAACTTATTTAACTGATTCTCTACCCACTCTAAATTTCTTTCTTCTTTCTTCATTATATAACTAATTATCGAATAATCAATATCACCAGAACGAGTACCCATCATGATTCCAGCATTTGGTGTAAACCCCATAGAAGTATCAATGCACTTACCATTTTCAACAGCAGTAACACTTCCTCCATTTCCTATATGGCAAATTATTAAATTAGGTTTTTTATTCAAAATTTTAGACATTTGTTCAGTAATAAATTTATGACTTAAACCATGAAATCCATATTTTCGAACATCATATTTAACATACCATTCATAGGGAATAGCATATAAATAAGTAGCTTCATCCATAGTTTGATGAAATGCAGTGTCAAAGCAAGCAACCATTTTAGCATTTGGAATTTTTTCCTTAAAAGCATATATACCTTTCAAAGCAGCTGGATTATGTAATGGAGCCAAATCAGATATTCTTTCTATTTCATGAATAACTTTATCCGTAATTTTTACGCTCTTTGAATACTTATTTCCGCCATGAACTACTCTGTGTCCAATAGCCTCGATTTCATCTAATGAACTAACTGCGTTCATATCTACTAATAAGTTAGATAATATTTCAACTGCTTCTTTATGATCTCTTATAACAACACTAATTTCTTTTTTTTCACCATTCATACGAGTTGTATAAAAAGAATCATCTAAACCTATACGTTCAAAAGTACCTTTGACAATTAACTTTTCCTCAGGCATTTCATATAGCCTAAACTTTAAAGAACTACTACCTGCATTAATACTTAATAACTTCATAAAATCCCTCTCTTCAGTGATTATAAAATAACAAAAATAACTGAAAAAGTCAATAAACACAAAAAAAGGATAGAAAACTCTATCCATTAAATTATTATTATTTCTTTTTTGCCATTTGAACTAATCTCTTAGTCATTTCTCCTCCAACGCGTCCATTATCTTGAGCTGTTGCAGAAGCACCTAAGTTAACACCAAATTCATTAGCAATCTCATATTTCATATTATCAACAGCACTTTTTGAACCAGGAACTGTAACTTTCGCTGTTGAAGCAGCTTTCATCTTTGCTTTTGTAGCATTTGATTTTCTACCTCTTGCCATAATTTCACCTCCTACTTTTAGAATGTGAAATTATTAATAATTAATACATAAAAATTACAATAAATCAGAAAATTCTTTTTCTTCTGCCCTAACTTTAATAGTTTGAATATCATTCAATGCTTCATCTATTAAACTTTTATAATCAAACTTATTTTCCTCAATAATTGCTGTCTCATTTTTAGGATTAATAACTGGGTGTTTAGGAACAAAGACAGTACAACAATCTTCATATGGAAGAATACTTATTTCAAAAGTACCAATATTTCTAGCAATGTCAATTATTTCTAATTTATCTAAACAAGCTACTGGTCTAATAACAGGCATATTAGTAACACTATTTATAACATTCATACTTACCAAAGTTTGGCTTGCCACTTGCCCAATAGATTCACCATTTATAATTGCAAATCCTTTATGTGCTTTACACATATTTTCCATTATACGATACATCATTCTACGCATTATAGTAATACAATAATCTTCACGGCAATTTTTATAAATAGCTTCTTGAATTTTTGTAAAATTTACAATATGCAAATTAATATAATTAGTATATTCAGCTAATTTTTTAGTAAGTTCAATAACCTTATTTCTAGCCTCAATACTAGTATGTGGAATAGCTTCAAAATAAACACACTCTAACTTAACACCACGCTTTAAAGCCATATATCCTGCAACAGGAGAATCAATTCCACCACTTAACATTAACATACCAATCGGTTGAGTACCAACTGGATAGCCCCCTGCTCCTTTATATTCTTTATAATATACATAAGCATTTTTTTCTCTAATTTCAACTTTAATTAGCATCTCGGGATTATGAACATCTACTTTTATTGAAGAAATGTTTTTTAAAACATATCCACCAATGACATTATTAACATCTCCACTATGTATAGGAAAGTTCTTATTACTTCTTTTAGTTTCAATTTTAAAAGTTTTAGGATTATTATCATTGATAACCTTTAATACCACATCTTTAATTTTCTCAATATCATTTTCTACTATACTTGCAATATTATATTTATGAATACCAAAAACCTTCTCAATATCTCTTCTAATATTATCCAATTCACTATCTTTAAATTCAATATACATATGTGCCCTATCTTTCTTTATAGAAACATCATATTTAGACAATTTAGCTGCTATATTACTAGATAAAGTATTTATAAAAAAATTTCTATTTCCCTTCTTAGTACTTAATTCACCATATTTAATTAATATAACTTTGTCCATATAATCCCTCCAAACAAGCATATTTTAACACAAATAACTTTATTTATAAAGAAAAAAGATTGAATAATCAATCTTTAATAGGTAAATTTTTTAATTTAGAAATATCTTTTAAAAACAATTTAGAAGTTTTATCATAATACATTAAATCTAAACTAGCATTAACCTTATATTTTCCATTTGAAATAATAACATTATCTAAAACATTATCATAAATAGTAAATTTCTCACTTTCATAATCAAAAACTGAAACTAAACTATTATAGGTATCAACAATTAGATATGATAAAGGACTTAATTTAATAGATTTATCACCAAAATTTATTGTACTATACTCTGTTAAAAAATATAAATCTGCTCCATCATAGATTATACTATTAAATAATCTTTTTTCCTTTTTCTTATCCTTGACAATTACTTCTTCAAAATCAACATAAGCTTCTGAATAATAATTTATTTTATATTGAACACCTTCTAAAGGATAAATAACAGACATATTCTTAGGAAAAATTACTCTATCATCATCACTATAATATAAAGGAGTAGTATCTAGTTCAGAATCATCACCATCAAAAGAAATGGTAGTAATTTTATCTTCTTTCTGGTTCAAAGTTATTCTACCAGTATAATCTACT
Organism: uncultured Bacilli bacterium; assembly: GCA_944350385.1. Lineage (GTDB taxonomy): Bacteria > Bacillota_I > Bacilli_A > RF39 > UBA660 > RUG14891. The sequence continues at coordinate 14,574 of CALVOV010000001.1, read as the reverse complement.
CTAAATCCATTGAAATACTGATATAAATCATGGTTTTTAACTATAAATTTATCTTCTTCTTTTCTAACCACTATAAACATAGTAACAATAAATATGAAAGCTATTAAAATTAACCATTTTAGATACTTATTATTAAGTAATTTATCGATGATTTCCATTTTTATCACTCCTAATAAATTTATGTTTCAAAACAGCATCAGTAATATTTCTTAATAAGAATAATGTCGAATATAAAATAATAAATATTTTTAATAAAATATCACCTAAAAATACATACCACTCATAACGAACTTCAGCTAAATAGCCAGTTAATAATCTACTAGAGATTAAAGAATAGTATAAAGCAATGCTACTTAAAAACTCAAATATTATATTTTTAATGCTCTTAGTAAAGACACCATACAAAACAGAAAGAGTAAATAATATAGTAACATGAATAATACTTATCGAAGCAGAATCAAACAAAGTCCAAATGATAAATATATATCTTATCAAAGATACTGACAAAGCAAGTGTCATCCAATTATCAATTTCCAAAAGTAATCCAAAAAAATTTATTCTTAATCCCTTTATTTCATTAGATTTATTCTTATCTACAATAAGATAAAAAATCAATTGTAATAGAAGTACGAAGATGATAAACATTATTAAAAATCTTATAAGTATAATCATTAAACTATTTATTTTCATATTTATTCCCTTATTACTAATGCAAATTCATTATTAGAACTTACATAGTATGCATGTAAATTTTCGAAAGATTGAGAAGATTCATCACTTTCGATATCTATTCTTCCCTCAATTTCCCCAAGAACAGGCATATAATCTGGCATAATAAGTATATTATAATCTTTACTCTTAATACGAATAACTCTTACATTATTTATTATTACTAAACCATTAGAAATAGAGAATATTTTAACCGTTATATATGCTTGCATGATAATCACCTACAAATAAGAATTTAGTTTCATCTTCTTTATCATAAACCCCAGAAAGTATATTATCAACATCAATTAATACATCTTCTATTTTAACAAACTTTCCAGGAATATTTGTATAGTTTTGTGCAACAAACATAGGTTGAGTAAAATAATTTCTTAATTTTCTAGAACGATAAAATATTCTTTTATCCTCTTCACTCAATTCCTCAATACCTAATACAGCAATAATCTCCTCCAACTCTTCATATCTTGTTAAATATCTTAACGCTTCTTCAACGAGATCATAATGTTTTTGTCCTATTTTTTCAACATCAATAGATTTAGAAGTAGTTTTAAAAACATTAACTGCTGGATAAAGACCTTTTTCAGCAACCTTTCTATCTAGAACTAATTGTCCATCAGTGTGAGTAAGAATTGTTTGAACAGCTTCATCCGTAATATCATCAGCTGGAATGTAGATAGCTTGAAAAGATGTGATAGAACCATGGTCTGTAGAATTAATTCTCTCCTCTGCATCACTAACATCTGAAACCATTGTAGTTGGATATCCATTTTCAACTGGAACATTTTTTAATTCATTAGAAATTTCTGATTTAGCTTGAACAAAACGATAAATATTATCCACAAAAAGCAAAACATCTTGTTGCTTTTCATCACGTAAATATTCAGCTAAAGTTAAACCACTATAAATTGCTTTACTTCTAGCAGTAGAATTTTCACCCATTTGTCCAAAAACTATGCACATTTTGTCAAGTAAGTCAGACTCTTTCATCTCATCATATAATTCCTTACCTTCACGGGAACGCTCACCAACCCCAACAAAAACGGCATTAGATTTCAAAGTCATATAAACATTATTTATTAACTCTTTTATTAAAACCGTTTTTCCAACACCAGCTCCTCCAAGAAGGCCCATTTTAAATCCTTTTTGAATAGGAGCGAAAAAATCAATAACTTTTATACCTGTCCATAAAATATCACCATTAATATCAATTTCATCTAATCCTAATTCTTTATCATACACTCCTCGTTCCTTTATACTTTGCAATTCACCATGATCTATTAATTCACCATAAGAATTAAATACACGACCAATAGCAGCATCAGAATATTCAATCTTTAAACTATCACTAACACGAACAACATCTAAACCTCTTCTTAATCCTATAACAGAGTCAAAAGGAATAGTAGTAGCCACCTCTTCATCGATAGATACAACCTCAAAACGATAATCTTTACCATCAACTGTAGTCTTTAAAATATCTTTTATCTCTACTTTAACATCTTCATCAAGTAAAATCCTAATGTTAAGCTCTGATATTGAAATTATTTTCCCAATATTCATATACTAACTACCCCTTTCTAGTTATTTTCTATAATTCTCTATAATCTTTTGGAAATCTTTTTGTTTTTTCTCTTTTCTAGCAACTTTAGCTTTCTCTTCCTCTATTTCGTCAATTTTCTTCAAAGATTGATTAGTTAATTGTTGACGAACAACATTTTCAGCAGCATAACTATTCATTTCAGAAATCTTTAATTCATAACAAATATAAAGAGCTGTTAAGTTATTCAACATACTAGTAATCTCTGTTTCCATCGCAAAATCCTCATCATAAGTATCATTATAATTTTCTGGATTATATTCAATAGGAAAAAGTTTTTTCTTAGTAAATTCCAAATTATTAACGTTATGATAATGGTTATATACAACATTTATTTCACGATACTTTCGACCTATTATCGCATCATAAATAACATCTTCAACTTTCTTAAAACTAGAAAAAAACTCCTCTTTTGTCAAAAACAAAATTACCTTACCATCATCATCATAAGAGTGAATTTTTCTACCTATTATAATTTTATAATCATTTTTATCTAATCTTACCTGCTTATTAATAGAGAAGTTAAAGTCTCCACAAAAGCCTAAATCATTACCTATATATACATTTAAAACCGGAGCACTTTCATTAGGCCTTATGGATTTTTTATCTAAGATTATATTTTTATTATATAAGATTTTATGCATGAATCTATATAACTCTTTTTCAGTATCAAAATACATCGCAGCTTTTTTTCTTGCCGAATCAACACGAAGAAGAGAATGGAAATTCATGACTTTTACGACATTACGTACACCCATATCAAATCACTTCTTCCTCTTCTGCACCTTCATTATCGTCAGAATGATTTATTTCAGAACTATCTTCAGTAATGACTGATGTGCTTATTGAAATAAGGGCAGGATCAAAAGCAAACGAACACTCATCTTCTTTTTTAACTATATTATTATCTTCGATTGGATACTCAATAGACACTTCTTCAGGATGCGGAGATTGTGCAACTATAGATTCATCTTCTACTGTTTGTGGATTATCTATTGAAACATTTTGCTGAATATCAAGAGATTTATCTGCTGTTTCACTCTGCACAATTTTTGGAATATCCATAGTATTTTCCTGAGTAGGATACTCAATAAACACCTCTTCAGGAAGCAGAGATTGTTTAACTATAGATTCATCTTCTACTGTCTGTGGATTATCTATTGAAACATTTTGCTGAATATCAACATTTTCATGAACTGGATATTCTGATGAAATTTCTTCATTTTCTTTTGAATTTTTTTCTTCCATATCATTTGCAGGCTCAACTCCCATATCAGAAAGAATAGCAGGTTCAAAATCATTTTCAACAACTTTTTCTTCAACAGTAGCACGAACTTGTTCTGGATCAATAAATGTTGTACCCATAGTTACATCATCAACTGTTGTTTCTTTAGTTTCTTTAGTTTCTTTAGTAGGTTGTACATCGACAGTAGCCATAACCTCTTCAGCAGGTATATATGAAATATCTTCTGTAGGAGAACTTGGTATCTCCTCAGGCATACTATTAGGTGGTAGTTCATTAGGAGAAACATTTACAGTATCATAAACCTCTTGAGCAGTCACATCATCAACTGAGTCAGTTGTCTCAGAAACTTCTGGTACCTCACTAACAGGATTTTGTTCTTCTGAAAGTGAATCTTCAGGAACTTCAACTGCATCGTGAACTTCTTGAGCTGTTAGATTGTCAACTAAATCAGTAGCAGATGGAACTTCTAAAACCTCACTACTTGAAGCTGACTCATCAGGAACTTCAACTGCATCATGAACTTCTTGTGACGTTAAATTATCAATTGGATCAGTAGGAATATTTTCCTCTACTTGAGTAGCAGGAATCTCTTCTGGCATAACATTAACTAAATTAGAAACATCTTGCTGTGTTAAGTCAGTAACATTTTCAACAACAGGTTGCTCAATAAGAACTGGAGATTCTTTTGGAATTTCTTCAGAAACAGGTTCTGGAACTGATTCTTCCATAACAACAGTCTGATCATTATCAAATATAGAGCCATCTTCAGGAATAGTCTGAGCTGGAGTTTCAAACACTTCATTATTGGCCATAGCAACTTCATCCGTAGAAGAATCACTACTATTTTCATCTTCATCAGTTTCTACAAGGCCTGCAAATAAATCAAGCATTTCAGCAGGAGTACGAGGAGAAAACTTATACTGCATCATATTGTCGAGTATAATTTTACCTTCCATGAATTGGTTTTTTAACTCAAAACTCATTTCATCCATATTAACTAATTCGTAAATATTTCTTGTTTCCAAATAACTTAATAATTTACGTCTAACAACAGAACCAACAACTTTCATGCTTTTTTCTTGGACAGCTCCACCTAAACGAGAAACTGAAAGTCCATAATCTATAGCTGGTTTCTCACCTTTTTGGAAACTTTTAGAAGATAAAACTATCTGACCATCTGTAATAGAAATAATATTAGTAGAAATGTAATCGGTGATATCTCCACCTTTAGTCTCAACAATTGGAAGAATTGTTATTGAACCACCATTTTTATGTTGACAACCTTTTTCTAATAATCTTGAATGTGTATAAAATATATCAGCAGGATAAGCATCACGACCAGGAGTTTTACCAGAAATCAAACTAATTTCACGATAAGCTTCTGCATGCCTCTTTAAGTCATCAATAACAACTAATACATCAGAACCTTCCATCATGTAATTTTCAGCAATACTCAAAGCAAAATAAGGAATCAAAGAAATAACAGGAGGAAGTTCATCGTTAAAAGCTGTAATAATAATAGTATAATCTAAAGCACCCTTTTTCATTAATTCAGCATAAATATTTTTTACTTCTTTTTTTGTTTTTCCAATAGCAACATAAAAACACAAAACATTTTGATCCCTTTGATTAACAATAGTATCAAGTCCTATTTGAGTCTTACCTGTTCTCTTATCACCAATAATTAATTGTCTTTGACCTCTACCAATAGGATACATTAAATCAATACCTGTAATTCCAGTTAATAAAGGTCTATTTACAGAACCTCTATCCATAATAGGAATAGTCTTTCTTTCAATAGGTATTTGAATTAAATCATTAAACTTCTTTCCAGTTAATTTATCAACACCAAATAAATCAATAACTCTACCAAATGAGGAAGGAGAAAATTCTCCTTGATAAAGAGTATTGGTAGAATAAACCATGTCACCAACATTAATAGGAGAATTAATTTTTAATACAGCTATAGTAACAGTGCTTTCATTAATATTATTTACATAACCAATAGCCTTGTTGGCAATATTAATTTTTTCATAAAACATAACATTACCTATTCCTGTAGCCTCTATTATAAAGTCTTTAACATTTACGACGGTACCAACTTCATAGACATTATCATTATTATTAATCTCGATAATTTTAGCATCAATTTGCTTATCTACATAATCTTGATCCATAGTAAACACCTCCTATTTTAAGCTGTAATCATATAATTTTCCCCTGTAAACTATTGAAATACCTCTATATATTTCATTATCAACTTTGGTTCTAATAAACGGATGAAAAGAATCATAATTTTCATCTTTAGAACCAGTATACACATATATGTAAGGATCTACTTTATCTATGATTTTATCAAAATAAGAAATGAATTTTTTTGTATCGAATATTTTGTTTTTCTTTTTGTAATTATCTACAATATAAATTAAATCCCTCATTATTCTTCTTACTTCTTTTTCTTGTTCAACTGGTCGCATAGAAATTAATTTAAATATAACTTGCTGATTAAATTCTTTTCGTATGCTATCATATTTAGTATACTCCAAAACAGTATCATCTTTAAAGTGTTCTTTAATAAATCTTTTAATTAATTTTACAGTATCAATGTTAAATCTTTGGTCTACCTCTTTCATTTTCTTAAAAATTTTATCATATTGATAATCAATATTTTTTAAGTCATAAAGAAATACTTGATTTTTTCCATCAGAAATATTAATACTTTCTTTTAATATTTTTTCTCTTTGCTCTATATCTTCTTTTAATCCACTTAATTTTTTTTCTCTTTCACTAATTAAATCATCATAAGTTTGCAACTTATCAACAAAGAAATCTTTTGTTTGCTGATTTATTTTAGCAACAGTCTTTCTTATAAAGAAAAACATAACCAGTATTAATAAAGTTACAAAAATCAATAATATAGTAACTATGATTGTTTCCATATTAGCTCAACATTGGATTAAAATATAATAATAGGAAAACAAAGGCAAACAAGAAAAGTAAAAATACAGTATCGACAATCATCAATGTCATAACAGAATGAACAACATCTCCTTTTGTCTCTGGATTTCTACCAACAGCTTCAGCAACTTTAGAACCTAATATACCTATTCCTATACCAATTCCTAAAAAAGCCAAACCTAACATTGTGCCTATTGCTCCGATTGTTGATGATAATATAGTTTCCATAAAATTCCTCCTTATCCATTTATGAACTTAGTCTGGGCATTAGATTGAATAGATTCGCCGTCATAGCGACAATCTTCTAATTTCAGAACTATTTCATATCCTAAATCATTATTACATTGTATTATACCATTATATCCACTACTACGATTAGCCTCAGTTACATTTACACTACCTCTACCAATAACAGAATTATCAGAATAAACAACAACATTAGCAGATTCATAAGAATATGATGTATCAAAAGTAACATTAAAATAAATGTTTCTACCACTTATCTTAGTTATATTGATCTTTGTTTGATCTTTGTTAGTTTTCGCTACAAACGAATTTGCTATATCTTCTAAAATTATATCAGAATTATCCGCACTAGCATAGCTATAACCGAAATTAATTGAATATTGTGTATTAGCCTTTAAATTTCTAATTCGATATCTAGTCAAATCTTTATTTAATATTATACGTGTTGCTTCTGCCTCACTGCCATCTTCCGTTACACTATTAGAATCCGTTATATCTAAGAAAACAGAAATATATTCACCCTTAGGATCATTAACACTATAATAAACATCAATATAAGAAGTATATGGAACAACAGAAGTAACAATAGCCGTCTTAACTATATTCAATTCTTCTGAATTATTTATAGTACTATTATTTATTATTGAACTACCTGCGCTTCCTGTTGCCCCGCCTGTACTTCCTACATTATTGCCACCAACATTAGTTGATCCTCCAGAATTACTAGAATTGTTTGTTGGTTCATCTACATTTTCCTCTTCATCTTCTTCTGGTTCCGGTTCAACATATTGATTAGAACTACCACTAATCTTTTTCAAATCAATTACTCTTTTAGAATTTGGAATAATTAATTTTTCATTAGCAACATCAAAATCAAAACCAGCAGTCTTTAATATAATGGTGCTCAATGTTTTAACATTCAATTCATGATTAAGTAATAAAGCGTTACCACTTTTATCTATATTTACTATCAAATAACTATCAGTATTAATTTCATTATTTTCTGTATTTATTGTCTTACTTACAATTAAATATTTTCTATCATCTAACTTATAAAATAAAGAAGAGGAATTTCTAGAAACTTCTAATTCTTTATCATTATAAAAAACTTTTCCTGTGGAATCTACTTGATAATTAGTCCCATAGATTTTCAAATACATATTATTTTCGTTATACATAATCGCATCAGTACCTAAATCATATACTAAATTTTTTTTACTAGTTAAATCAGTTACACTTAAATAATATTTTTTATCCCATCTTTGCTGTAGAATACCATCAGTTTCCAATTTCACATAGCTATTATCAGAATCATAAGTAAAAGTACCACTGGCAACTTCATATTCATTTTTATCATAAGAAAAAGCTGTATAAATACCATAAATAAATAAGCCAGTAATTAATAAAGCAAGAAAAGAGAATAAAACAAATAAACGCATATTCCCCTTTCCAAGTTTTCTTTTCATATAATCCTCTCCTATCTTATATTGTATTACAAGAAATAACTATATTCAATTGTTTGTTCCTCAACAACCATATTTTCTGAAATAAATTGAAGTTGAAGAATATATGTTCCTTGCGAAGTTAATGTTTCAGGTAAAGTAATTGAATAAACTATAGTACCATTAACATTTTTACTAATTATATTAAAGTCAATTTCTTTATCAAATGAAGTTTCATCAAATGAATTGAAAATAGAATAACGAAGACTATCAATTTCTGTAATTTTAGATGAATTAGTAAAATTCAAATCAATCTTATTTTTATTAATAGCATTAGCAACAGCAGAAATATCACCAATACTTATACTATCAGGATTTAAAGCTTTAGCGATAAAATTATAGCTTTCTTCAACTGGCTCAGATTTATTAGTAGGATCTGCATAATAATTAACCCTAAATAAATAGTTTTTATTTTCAACTAATCCATCTACATAGAACGACCTTCTTGTAGTAGAAATGTCAAATATTTGACCATCATAATCTGTAGGAACAGGATCTCCAGCAATATTTCCAGAAAGCAATTCATACACCTCTATTGAATATTTTCCATCTACAACAATTGAGTCTGTATCATAAAAAGTAACCTTAAAATCAAGTGCTGAACCTTCTACATCGACACCATCATGAACTGATGCAGTAACACCAACGTAAGGAGAACGTAATGTAAGTAAATTAAATGTATATTCGCCAATTTTTTCATCCAAAGCAATCCAACTGCCATCTAAAGATGATTCAACATAAGGAACGATTTCTAACTTATAAACAGCACCAAAATCAAGTGGACTTCCCGGAGGACATGGAATAGTTTTAGTCATATCATATCTAAATCCCACATCAGGATCAATTGTTACACCAGAATCAACAAATTCATGTTCCATTGTTTCTTGATTCAAAACTTGTTTATATAATTTATATTCAATTTTATCATAACCCATTATTCTATCTAGACTAAAATTAAATACTAAATTCTTATCAGTATAACTATTAGCAAGATATGAGAAAGAAATATCTGTAATATTAATACTTAATAAAGTTCTAAAAAAGTAAATTCTATTTTCTGAATTATCATCTAAATCATACAACTGGGTATATGTATAACCACCTTTACCATCACTAACATAAGCAAAAAATTGCATAGCATAATTAGTACCAGGTTGTAAATTATCCACTTCGCAAACTCCAGAGTTTATTTCATCTAGTGTAAATTCGATAGGTTCTCCAACATTAGTGATATAAGAACCAACATCATCTGTATAAGACATCTGAACATAAATTAATGAATCACGAATGTTATCTTCACCAAATCCAAAAACATTAGCTCTAAAAGAAACACTTTGAATAGCTGGAGAAATATCTAAAATACCTTCATCATTCTCTAAACTAATACCAGGAGTAATCTGATAAAATATGAAAGTATCCTCAGGTCCGGAATTATTAAGTTGTTTTAATTGTAGATTTTTTAAGTTAAAATATTCACCATTACTACGAATACCTCCAGTACCAGGAGTCTTATCAAAACTATATTTATATGTAGTACCCATTTCAGATAAAACAAAATCTTGACCTTCAGAATTCAAACTATATATAGATCCTCTAGCAATATCACTTTCTACTAAAAAATTATTTGAATTTAAAGTATAGTACATTCCACCACCATACACATCTTGAACAGATTGTAAGGCAACATATTCAGTAGTAGGATCCCAACCAATTGTATTATCATCATAATATGCTTCAACTTTTATAGCAACTATCTTTCCCTTAAAGTCTGATAAATCATATACATCAATCACAGCATTATCACCATTCAATTTCACAAAATCTTTTACTATTGTATTTCCTTCACAAGTAAATGTAACTTTTAATGCTGCAATATGAGATATAGCTTCAGATATAGAGTCATAATTATCTATTGAAATCAAAATACGATTAACTGCAATTACAAAATTATAACTGATAGAAGGAAGAGTATACTTCTTAGTATAATACTGATTAATGTAGGTATTTTTTATAGGAGTAGCCCCTTTTATTGACTCAATATTAGCATTAATGGATAAATATCCTTCATTATTACCAAAATTACTAAAAGTTAAAGGTACATAAGTATTTGTTTCAACAACATCCTGTGAATTAGAACCAAGTTGTTTTCCTGATGCATCACTTAAAACAGCTGTGAATGCGCCATCACTCAAGGCTGAATCTAAATCCTTTAATGTATATTTTATTGTAAATGATGAACTATCACTAGTAGAAGGATACATCAAAATATTAGGCTCTTGCTTGTATATTTTATTTTCCTCTGATTTTAATATTATACTCTCAGAAGCTGGATACCTGGTTTCTGCTTCACCATCTTTATTTAAGTCTAATCCTCCCACAAAAGAAAATACATAAGAATGTCCACGACGTAATTTTCCATCGGCAGTATCATCAACACCATCTTCTGTTCCATAATCAAACCAATAGTAAACAGAATCTATACTTCCATCGGAGTTAAAATTAACAGTTTTTCTTTGAGATTCAATCTCAACCGCATTAGCAGCACCTGAAGTATAATCCCATACATAATAATTTAAGAAAACACCATATCTTCTACTATTATCATAATTGGCTGATACTTTAATTCCTACTATAGTTTCTGGATCTAACTTTTCATCATATTTTTCGTAAGCTCCAGCATCTTTATTTCTAATTAATTCTGTAGTAACCCACTCTTTAGCTTCTGGATCCGGATTTTCTACAAAGCCATTTACTTGTACTGTTACAGTACCATTAGATATTGGAATATCATTTTTAAAATCAGTATAATCTTTAGCATCAACAATAGCAATTGTATAATATTCAGAAGGCAAATCTGTATTATTTAAATTAAAGAAAGCAGGTGTGATGGTGAATTCATTATCATAATATTCTTCTTTTAAGGTACTATAATATTCTCTTTCATCTCTATCAACTTTTCTAATTCGTTTAACAATAGTACCAGTATCAGAAGGACCATCATATAGTAAGAACGTTAATTCACTAAGCGTAGATGCTTCTAGAGTATTATCAGCACCAGTAACATTCAACAACTTACATTGAACACTAAAAGCATCGGTAACAGAATTAGTATTAACACTATACATTACATCTATCTTCTTGGTTTCTTCCGTTTTAACAATAACACTACCAACATGATACGAGTCAATAGCTGGATTATTATCCATTAAATTAACAGTAGCATAAAGCGAAATGGTATATGTTTCATTAGCTCTTAAATTATTTTCATTAAATGGAATAATAGCATTTCCTGTTGTATATGTCCTGCTAATTGAAGTTCCAATTGAATTGGTATACACAACAGTCATGGGTTTATCAAAATCAATTGTACCAGCAGGATCTGTTATTTGAATAAAACCATTAATTCTTTCAAAAGTAATACCACCATTTTCTTCATCTGTTGTCCAAGAAATAGAAGGAGAAGTTACACCATCCATTTGCATATTATTACTATAACCAGTAGTATACTCAATATATTTTTCATTATCATAGAATAAAGCTTTAACCTTATATGTATAAGGAACAGCTCTTTGAATTGTTTCACCATCTACAGGAATATCAACAGAAGACAAACTTCCTTTTTCAATTACAGTAATAGGTTGTGGATTATCATTTACTGTTCTAGCATCATATATTTCATAAATATACTTTTCAACACCATTAGCTGGATCGACCATATTATCCATCTTTATAGTAAATAAACTATTCTTTTTATCGATAGTAAAAGATAAAGAACCCATTGTAGGTTTTGGTTTTAAGGTTTTAGCAGAAAGTTCTAAAGAATATTCAGAACTAATAACAGTATCTTCATATAAAATATTATCAACTACAACACTATATTTAGTATTAGGAACCAATCCAGTAAAAAGAACTTGAAAACCTTCATCAACTTTCGCAACTGCATCAGTTATTGATTGAACATCCAAAACTTCACCGGTAGAATTCAATAGTTTTACATCTGCGCTTTTTACTTTAGAATAGTTATCAATCTTTACTTTAAATGATAATTCTGAAGAAGAATAATAATCTTTATCTATACTTATACCTATAGCACTAGTGACAAACAATTGTTGAACTACATCCATAGTATATTCAATTTCATTTTTTACATAATGAATATTAGTTACCAAAGAATAACTAGTTTCTGGATTTAAAGATTCAGCCAATATATCAATAGTATAAATTCCAGCTTCTGTCTCTTTTTCATATACTACCCTATTAGAACTATTTTCTAAAATTGAAGTATAAGTAGTACCTGTAATAAGGGAATCTGGATCATTAATAGTTATAGTAGCTTGGAACGAGTTGGCTGTAACTTGCACATCGCTTAATTGTGAAGTTGGTAAAGATAATTCATTTTCTACAACTTCTGATTCTGAACCTATAAATCCTCCATCAACACTATCATTACCTACATTATCTTCACCAGTAGTACCACCACTGCCACCAATACCTCCTCCAGTATTTTCTTCTTGATTTTCAGCTTCTTCTTGTTCTTTTTCAGCTTCGATTTGATCTTTTATTTCTTGAATTGGAGTTATATCAATATTGTCATCACTATCAATAACCATAGAATTCAAATTAATAATAGGTTCATCATCTTTGAAGAAATAACCATTATCTAAATTAAGACTTAAATCATCAACTTCTATAGAAGCATCACTAGCAACAGTTTGATATGCAGTATCTTGATTTTCTATACGGACAATACCTTCTTCAACAACACTAATTTCAACATAATTAGATTTAATATCAGTTGATGTATTATCATCCAAGTTTAACTTAATATTATCGCTTACTAATAAATATTTATTATCTGATACTCTAACCACAAATTCTCTAAACTTGAGTTCTTTGCCCAAGTTATCAACTATATAGTCACCACTTTTAAATTGAAGAATAGTTCCTTCGAATAAATTATAATAAATAGGAACATCTTTTTCTATATCATCTAAATTTAAAATAACACCTTTTTTTAACAAACCGATAGAATCATCTTCATAATGAATAAAAGAAGCTTCTGGAACCTTAACTGATTCACCATTAGTATCTTTAAACTCAACATTCTTATCAAATGTATTCTTATAAGAAGTATTTGTCTCAAAATAATACTTAATAGAATTTTCATCATTAGCTTCTGACTCATTTCCAGATGCAGTAACACCATTCAAGATATATCCTGCTTTAGGAAAAGATTTAGCTGAACTTTTTTGTACGTTCACAGCCATATAGACTGTAACAGAAATCATCAATAATACAGAAACAATAATGAAAAACAATTTTTTCTTCATATGATTCACCCTATCTTCGTAAATTAATATATTATGATACAATTATAATATTATCATATTTTTTTTAATCTTTCTATATTAAAAAAGAAAAAGATGATTAATCATCATCTTTTCCAAAAAATTTAATATCTATATTTTTATCAATTAATGATATAGCACTTAAAGATATATCCAAAGAATTTTTATAATCTCCTCTATAAAATTTTTCTTTGGCTATATCTAATCTATTTTCAATTTCTGTATTTTTACTACGAAATCTATTTCCATAAACCATAACCATTTCAGCGTACTTAGCATTATGAATTATTTCATTAGTAGTATTGTATAATTTTAAAACTAAATCTCTGGCAGTATCAACACGAGTATTTAAAACTTTAATTTCTATTGGTGACTTATCTAACTCCTTAATTACTTCATCAATTGCATCATTAGCTTCGCTTAATTGAACGAAATAATTATCCGTAACAATAGGCAATTTAAAAGATCTAATATTATACTTGCAACGTTTCAAGAAATTTTTAATTTCCTCTAATTGTTCGCGAGCTCTTTGTTCATCTTCATACATATTACCAAGAGACTTCAAAGCAACATCAAAATCATCTTCCATATTTGATAATCTTTTAGTTAAATTATCTAGTTCTTCATTAACTTGAGAATAAGGAGAAGAACCACTACTAACTTTTGCTAACATCTTATTGTAATCATCATTAATAACAACTAAAACTTTATTTACATCATCAATAATCTTAATATCACTATCTTCTAAGTCATACATACTTTTGATATCATCAATTTGTTCGTAAACCTTTTTCACTAATTCATTTGTTTTTTCAATTCTAACTGCAAAATCTTTAGAAATCTCTTCATATGCTTTACGAGATAATTTTTCTTTTTCAAAGTCTATAAAAATAGCATCATAATAACTTAGCATGGTCTTTAAATCAAACATGCATCCCTCTAAATTAA